>JAGLCJ010000009.1 GCA_023146255.1 Alcanivoracaceae bacterium | reverse complement strand
TGTCCACGAAAGTGGTAGCAGATCACGCCGGTTGAGTAACGCGTTAGGGCGCGCAACGAATGATCCGAGAACTGAAGCTTCTGGTTATGATTATTCCCCTAGCGGGCTGTGATGGGACGATGCGCATTCACGGCGTTGCCCAAGATGACGAGGTTTGTTTCATAAAATTAATTGAACGTGATACGAACAGGGTAGGGAAAATAATATCCGTATCCGGAGATTTCGAAGAAGGAGTTTTTTTCCCAGGTAGCTGGCGAAGGCCGAAAATTGATATTGTAACGGAATGCCGTGGTGCTTTAGTTTCAATTATAGAGAACCCAAGATCTCCAGATGTAGACCTCGGCAATCTTTGGCCCTAACAATCAGCTGCACCGGATAATGTAGTTCCCCCGATTTAGCGGACACCATCTCCTAACCGAGAAGATGTCCACGAAATCGGGGGCTACATGATTATGTTTGTTCTTATTGCCTTTTCACTCATTCAATAATTACCGCGATAATATTTGTTGGCAGTCTTGCGTGACATACAGGTTCGGTAGGTGGAATTGCCAGGTCCGTACACCGTTCCGCAGACTTGGCCACCTTCGAGTTCGGCTTGCTCCTTTTGCCGCTGGGCATACTGGTCCCACGCGCGTTGTACTGTCTGGCGGTCCATATTGTCGCGTGCTTCGATGTTGCGGTTGTTCATCGCCACCATGGCGCGATGACTGGCCTCCGCGCGCTCCTTCTGATTCGCCTTGACCGCATCATCCAGTTCCTGCGCTCCGTTAGCGCCAAGATAAAGTGCACGGCCAATTGCTTGCGGATAGCTCATGACACCGGTCATCTGGTTGGCGCGCAATTTCTGGTATGCAATCCGGATTGCGGCATCGGCCACCCCTTTGCTCGCGGCGCTTTCGAATAATTCCCACATCGCATCCTTCCGGTCGGGTGGGAAGCGGGCGCCAGGGCGCTCGGCAGTCGGTTTGGGTTCGACTGGAAGACCGGCTTCATAGGCCAGCGCCAGCTCCATCTCGGCACCGGTATGGCCGAGCGCTGCCAGCCACTGCATGGTCTCGCGCCCGCGTTGTAAATCGCCGCTTTCCATATCAAATCGTGCCAACAGAAAGCGTTCGTCCAGCGGCAGCATCGGGTCGATATAGCTGCCCACCACTCCGCCGGTTTCGGCTACCACCGCATCCTTGCGCGCGCAGGCTGCGTCATTACCTCGTTCGCACGACGATTCCAGAATGCCGATGGCGAGATTCGGGGAAGGCATTGACGCCTTGGCCTGACTTTGCAGATGGCGATCCGCGACTTCGATGCAGCGAGAGTTGAACAGGCGACAATCGGTCAGAAGGCTCTCGTACGCCATGGCATGGTCGGTGCCGCCGATCTTGACCGGCCCGTTTGGCCCGGGGTACGTGCCGCTCCACAGCGTGTCTCCAGCAATGTCACAATCCTTCTGGGTCGGGTTGTCGCGGCAGCGACCATAGTGGCCGAGGGTCAGATACCACTCGTTGTTCCAGGCGTGGGGCTGGCCAGCATAGAACAGGAACTCGCATGCGCGGGCATCCCCCAGCTTGCAACCATTTTCGAGTAACCCCGCGCCAGTCTTGTTGGTGGCGTCGCGCCAGTCGAGCGTTTCGGCACTGCTGAACGCTCTCAGCCCACTCATATAGCAGGAGGCGGCATATCGCGCACGGCCACAGCCCTTGCTGAAGTACTGCTTGGCTTTGTCGGCATCGCGGTCAACGCCGTTAATGCCGAGATAATAGCCAACCCCGGCGGCAAGGCACGACGGCCCGTGCAGTGCGGTGTCGGCACAACGCGCCGCGGCCTGTTCCGCGTTTTGGGTGCTGGTTTCGGCGCGCGCTGCCTCAGCGAGCAGGAAGTCGGCATACCAGGTGCAGCCGTTGAGTGACTTGCCGGCACAGCTTTTCAGATAGAGCGCGCGTGCGGCCTCGATGTCGCGTGGCGTTCCTTCTCCGAGTTCGCGTGCCACCGCGCCGCGTGCGCAGCCGGTCCAGAATTCAATGCTGCAGGCCTTGTCATAATAGCTCAGCGCGGCCGCGTAATCCTGAGAGCGACCATCACTGCCTTTGCGATAACTGTCGCCAATGGCATTGCAGAGCCAGCCATTATTTGCGGCGCATCCGACATCAGCCAGGCGATTTTGCTCAACAAGCATCGCTGCGGCTTTTTTCTTCCTTGCACTTTTGGATAGCTCGGTTAGCCCATCATAAGCACGCTCGCAGGCCGCTCCGTCATTATTTGCATAGCATGCCTCGCTGTCTGCGCGCACATCCTTCGCCGATGTCTCTGCGTGGGCAGCTTGCCCGACGAGGGAAAGATTGACGGCGACCAGCGCCACGACCAAACCTGTTTTCCATGTCATGTCCACTTTCCCCAGTGATAAGTCCATGGATTAGCCTATGCTCGCCGCGGGAAGTTAACAATCGCGGAAAGGAGCTTTCCGGGGCGGAGCTATCGGTCTTCATCCGCGCTTCACCACCAGGTGCTAGATTGGCTGGTATTTGACAATCATCCGGCCAGCCAAAAAGGGTATTCACGTGAAACGTTACATGGTGGTAATGGCGTTCGCAGTGCTTCTGTCCGGTTGTGAGGACGCGTCTGTGGCGATCAGTAAAGCGCAGGAAGCGGCCAATCAGGTCATTGATAGCGTTCAGGAAAACCTGGCCTTGCTGGATCCGGAGAATCTGAACATAGAGCAGTTCGGAGCCGCCACGGAGCGAGCCAATGCTTTGCTCCAGTCGGTTCAGGGCGCCTTGAATGTAGACCTTAATGATCCGGCTGCAGTGGCGGATGTGGAGGGCCATATTGCCAACGCTTACGGTTGTCTGGTCGACCATTCCTCGCCCTTTGTGGTGGACAAGCTGGTGGAGAAGCTCTTGTCGACAGTGAATAATGCGGATGTTCTCGCGCTTGTCGAGCGCGGTGTCGAGAAAGGAACTACAGCCGGGAAATGCGTGGTGTAGTGTCATCAAAATTGACTGTTTGCCCCTGGGGCCTGCTTAAATGGCGCCCACTTTCCCGTGTTTACCCTGCTTTACTGTCCCTGCTTCTGGCAGCAGCCGCGATTGCTGCTGATGTTGCGCTGCCGGCTCAATGTATTGTTACCCTCTGGCGCAGCGGTTAAGGTGCATTTTGTC
The DNA here is from genome assembly GCA_023146255.1 of Alcanivoracaceae bacterium. Classification (GTDB taxonomy): domain Bacteria; phylum Pseudomonadota; class Gammaproteobacteria; order Pseudomonadales; family Alcanivoracaceae; genus PGZG01. Next base: position 134,066 of record JAGLCJ010000009.1, on the reverse strand, counting down.
TTCGATCCCGGCTGGCCATCATGTTCCGCTGCCTTGTGCTGCTTTTTGTTTTGACCTTGCCGGGCGCGCTGGCCGTTCAGGTGGCGGCCAGCGAGATGGATTTCACCAGACTCGCCAGTGGCGAGATCGCCTTTGCGCAGCAGCGCTCTGCTACTCCGCCAGTGTCCGACCTCTGGCAGCCGGTGACGCTGCCATTCTCCGGCACGCCGGACGAGGCCCTCGGCCAGTTCTGGTTCCGGCTGGATCCTGACGCTGTCCCGGAGCCGCATCGCGGAGCCCTGTTTATTCAGAATCATGTGTTTGATCTGGAGCTGTTCCTGAACGGTACACGCATAGGCGGAACCACCCGTGCCGACGGGCTGGAATCCACCGGCTGGAACCAGCCTTACTATCAGGCGATTCCGGCGCCGTTGTGGCGTGACCACGGCAATGAATTACTGGTCAGTATTCGCAGCGGTGAGCCCAACGCGATGTTGTCTGCGCTGGTTTTCGGCGATGCTCTGGAGCTTGCCGAGCTGCACCGGGCCAAGACGTTCCAGCAGGTGACCGTTGCCGAGTGGAGCATGATTGCCTGCCTGATCATGGGCGGGTTTACTTTTTTTATCTGGCTGCTGCGCCGTGAAGACCCCCTGTATCTGCACTTTGCCTTGTTGTGTCTGAGCTGGGCGGTGGTGATGTTTTACATGGCTTCGCCATTTGCACCGTTGCCGCACGGCAGCTGGCTGCGTTTCTCTTATTACTGTGTCGACCTGGCCGGCTTTTTCCTGTTCATGTTTCTGTACCACCTGATGCAGCTTGATGCGCCACGGCTAAAACGTCTGGCGGTACTGGCGGTGTTGGGGTCGGGCGTGGCGTTGTTCAGCATGGATATCAGGGACCATGCGCTGGTGATGACGCTGGCCCATGGTGTGCATCTGGCGCTGGTGCTTTATCTGCTGGCCATCGGTGCGGTACGGGCGCTGCGTAGCCAGAGCCGGGGCATGCTCTGGTTTATGCCCGGGTTTCTGTTGATTGCGGCACTGGTGGCCCACGATATCCATGCGTTCTGGTTGGCGGTGCAGGCGCCTGGCAAGTTGCCGGAGGGCACCTGGATGCAGTATGGCTTTGGCATATTGCTGGTGCTGATGTTTGCCTACCTGATCCGCACCTTTGTCGAAGCGCTGGATGATAGCGAGCGGCTCAATGCCCAGCTTGAGGCGCGGGTGCGTGAGGTGTCTGCGTCGCTGGAGCGCAGCTATGCCGAGAACCGGGCGCTGGAGCTTTACACCACCGCGCAGCAGGAGCGGCAGAACATCTATCGCGATCTGCATGATGATGTCGGCGCCAAGCTGGTGTCGATTCTTCATGCTCAGGCCAGCGGCCGGCAAACCGAGCTGGCGCGCGAGGCACTGGCGTCATTGCGCGAGGCGGTGTCGCAAAGCCGCTACGAGTATCGGCAGCTGTCGGCGCTGATGACGGCGATCGTCACGGAAATGGAGGTCCGGCTGGTGGGCGCGGATATTGCCTTCCGGCAAGCCGGCGTGGAGACCTTGCCGGAGCGGGAGATTGATCCGGCACTGGGCTATCAGTTGAGCCGTATCCTGCGCGAGGTGACCAGTAACATTATCAAGCATGTCGGTCGTGGTGCCGTTGAACTCGACTGCGCGCTGGATCATGACAATCTGACCATCACGGTCATGGATAACGGCCGCGGTATGCCGGCGGAATCCGAGTGGCGCGGTGCCGGGCTTGGCAATATCCGCTTTCGTGCCGGGGAGATCGGCGCCCGGGTCAGCTGGCAGAACCGGCTGCCCACGGGCACCTGCTTCCGGTTACAGCTGACCCTGCCGGCACGCGGCTGAACGGGCAAGATCCGGGTCGCCGTTGATATCAATTTCTCGCACAATCCGCTGATTCCTGCCCAGTGGGAGTTCCGATGTCGGATTTTGATCGCATAGCCCGGGCCATCCGGTTTCTGAACGAGCACGCTGAACAGCAGCCGTCACTGGCGCAGCTGTCCGATCACCTTGGCCTCAGTCCGTTTTATCTGCAGCGTCTGTTCCGCCGCTGGGCCGGGGTGACACCGAAGCAGTTCCTGCAGCTGCTGACGGTGCAGCGGGCCCGTGCGTTGCTGGCCGATCAGCCGCTGCTGGCGGTGTCCGAGTCGGTTGGCCTGAGCAGCGGTTCGCGGCTGCATGATCATTTCGTGTCGCTGGAGGCGATGACACCCGGAGAAGTGCGTGGCGGCGGTGCCGGGCTGGTGATCGATACTGCTATCCACGACACCCTGTATGGCCCGGCACTGATTGCCATGACGCCCCGCGGCATTTGCGCACTCGACTTTATCGCCGCTGCCGATCAGGACGCAGTGGAGCTGGTCGGAGCGCGCTGGCCGGCGGCCGAGGTTCGTCTGGACGCGGCGCGCACCGGGGCGGTGGCAGAGGCGCTGGCCGGGCACGCTGGCGAGCCGCGTTGGCCGCTGCATGTGCAGGGCACCAACTTCCAGATCAGCGTGTGGCGGGCGCTGCTGGAGACCCGCGCCGGGCAGTTGACCAGCTATGCCCGGCTGGCCGCACAAAGCGGGCGGGCCGGTGCGGCCCGGGCGGTGGGGCAGGCGGTGGGGGCCAATCCGGTGGCGGTGCTGATTCCCTGTCACCGGGTCATTCGTGAAACCGGGGTGCTCGGGGGTTACCGCTGGGGGCTGCCGCGCAAGCAGGCGATGCTGTTACGTGAACTGGGGCCGTCTGGCGCGGACTAAACGGATTGTGACAGCGGTGTCGACCTGGTCTGCCGGGCACGGATACCATGGGGCCTATCGGCAGGCACTTCAGGATGATCCCGGAGAAATGATGCAGCAGGAAGTCCCGGCGCCAGCAGTTCAAACCGGATCCGCCGGGTTACACAGGGAGCAGTGCTGAGTGCGCGGGCTGATGCGATGGCTGTTGTTGTTGCTGGTTTCGCCTGCCGCGCTGGCGCAGGAATGCCGCACGCTTTTTTCCCCTGAAGACCGGGCTCTGTTCCGGTTTGTCCAGACCCGCGCCTCGGTTGATTTTTCCGAATATGCCAGATTGCCTGTTGGCGAGATCCGTATCGTGGTGTTGCCGGTATTTGACACCGATAACCCGGACGAGGATCTCTGGCTGTACCGCACCGCCAACCGCATTCATTTTCGCACCCATGAGGGCACTGTCCGTCGGCAGTTAACGCTGCGTACTGGCGAGCCGCTGGAGCCGCTGTCGGTGGAAGAAAACGAGCGCCTGTTGCGAGAGAAAACCTATTTCGCGGATGCCATGATCCTGCCCGGTGAGGTCTGCGCCGATCACATCAATCTGCTGGTGGTGGTGCGTGATGTCTGGACCTTGACGCCGATCGCGTCGGCATCACGACAGGGTGGTGAAGACACTGCGTCGGCCGGGTTCAGTTATGACAATGCCTTTGGTTCCGGGCAGAGTATCAGCGTGGCCTGGTCGACCAATCCGGAGCGCGACAGTATTGCCACCTGGTGGTCGGCGACGGATCTGTTTCGTCAGCATGTCAGCATCACCGCCGCCTACATCGATAGCACTGATGGCGACTTGCGGCTGGTGGATGTGCTGAAGCCGTTTTATCAGCTGGACAGCCGCTGGAGCAGTGGTGGTGTCTGGCGTCGGCAGCGCCAGCAGCAGGATATTGAACTGCTCGACACCCTGCTTAACGAGTACGGTCATGAAACCGAATTCGATCAGGTGTTTGCCGGCTGGTCAGCGGGGCTGCGGGATGATCGGGTCTGGCGCTGGCGTATCGGCTTTACCGATCATGTCGAACGTTTTTATGCCACCGATGTGGCATCGGTGTTGCCGGCGGATGAAAGGCTGGTCTATCCGTGGCTGTCGCTGGAATCACTCAGTGATCAGTTCTGGCGTGCCACCAATATCTCGTTCAGCCACCGACAGGAAGATATCCCGCTTGGTCTGCGCTGGTCGGCGCGGGTCGGTGTCGCTGATCGTGCTCTGGAGAGCAGCGAGGATGCAGTGCTGTTCGGGCTTGCCAGCAGCTACACCGTACGCGGCGGTGATCATCATCTGACCCGGATCAGCCTCGGCACTGACGGGCGCTGGCGTCAGGACGATGACGAGCTGGTCAGCAGCGTGGCAGCGTTCGAGGCGCGTTACTACTACTTCATCTCCCGCAAGGATCGCTGGTTTGCCCAGCTGCGCGCCGAGGCGGCCCGTGGCATTCGCCAGGACCAGCAATTTACCAGTGGCGGCGCCGACATTCTGCGTGGCTATCCGCTTTATACCCAGCGCGGCGACCGGCGCTGGATCATGACGGTGGAGCGGCGTCATTTTACTGACTGGCATCCGTTCAACCTGATTCGTATCGGCGGTGCGATGTACATGGATGCCGGGCGTACCTGGGACAGTCAGGACAGTATTGCCCAGACCAGCGAAACGCTGGTCAATGCCGGGATCGGTCTGCGCTTCAGTTCGTCGAAATCACGGGCCGACCGGGTGCTGCATGTGGATTATGCGGTGCCGCTGGTGGCCCGTGATCAGGTTGATGATTATCAGATCGTGATTGTCGGCAAGCTCGAGTTCTAGTGGGTGGGCGGTCGACCGACCGCGCAAGGCATTCGCGGCTGATCAGCCGCTCCTACAGCTGCCATGATCAACATCAAGACTGGCGTTCCCTGCGGCTGATAGGCTGGCTTCTGCTTTGATGGAGGGTGGATGACAGATTGGCACAGGCTTGAGGTAGACGCGGCGCTGGAGCGGCTCAAGGTCGATCGTGGCGGGTTGTCGTCAGAGCAGGCTGCGGCGAGGTTGTCGCAGTATGGCGCCAATCGCTTGCCGGAGGGCAAGCGTCGCTCCATCTGGCGGCGGCTGGCGGCGCAACTGAACAATCTGCTGATCTATATTCTGATTGCCGCCTCCGCCGTTACCGCCCTGATGCAGCACTGGGTTGATGCCGGCGTGATTCTGGCGGTGGTGGTGATCCAGACCGCGATCGGTTTTCTGCAGGAGGGCAAGGCCGAGCAGGCGCTGGCGGCGATCCGCCATATGCTGGCGCCGAAGGCGACGGTATGGCGTGACGGTCGGCGACAAACGGTGGCCGGGGAGTCACTGGTGCCGGGGGACATGGTCCTGCTGGAAGCGGGCGATCGGGTGCCGGCGGATCTGCGTTTGATCGAGAGCCGGGCGCTGGCAGTGGATGAGGCGGTGTTGACCGGTGAATCCGTGGCGGTGGAAAAAAACATCGCCGCACTGACTGCGGAGCTGCCACTTGGGGATCGTCTTAATCTGGCTTACTCCGGCACGCTGGTGACCTATGGCACCGGCCGCGGACTGGTGGTGGCCACTGGCGCGGCCACCGAGATCGGCCGCATCTCCGGCATGCTGGCCGGCATTGAACAGTTAACCACGCCGCTGCTGCGGCAGATGAATCGCTTTGCCCGTTATCTTTCGGTTGTCATTGTCGCGCTGGGCGCAGTGATTTTTGCCGCCGGTTATGGCCTGCGCGGCTACCCTTTCCCGGAATTATTTGTCGCGGTGGTGGCACTGACGGTATCGGCGATTCCGGAGGGTCTGCCGGCCATTCTGACGATCACGCTGGCGATTGGTGTGCAGGGCATGGCGCGCCGGCAAGCGGTGGTGCGACGCATGCCGGCGATCGAAACGCTGGGCGCGGTGTCGGTGATCTGTTCCGACAAGACCGGCACCCTGACGCGCAATGAAATGATGGTGGCGGCGGTGGTCTGTGCCGGTGAGCGCTATGCCGTGCAAGGTGATGGCTATGCCACCGATGGAGCGGTGTGCCTGAACAATGTGCCGATTGTGGACGATACCAACCTGCTGCAATTTGGCCGCGCAGCGCTGCTCTGTAATGACGCCAGCCTGCAACAGCGCGATGGTGTCTGGCATGCCGAGGGCGACCCGATGGAAGGGGCGCTGGTGGCGTTTGCCGTCAAGGCCGGGCTGGATGCCCGGGCGGATCGTCAGGACTGGCGTCGGGTCGATGCTATTCCGTTTGATGCCCGGCATCGTTTTATGGCGACGCTGAATCATGATCATCACGGGCATCAGCAGATTTTCGTCAAGGGTGCGCCGGAGCAGTTGCTGGCGATGTGTTCGCAGCAACTGGGCAAGCACAGCAATGAGCCACTGGATGCAGCGTTCTGGCAGCAGCAGATTGATGCACTGGCGGCGGACGGCATGCGGGTACTGGCGTTTGCCAGCCGGCCGGCGCAGCGCGGTGATGTCGAGCTCGATTTCGAGGATGTCAGTGACGGACTTTGCCTGATCGGTGTGGCCGGGATGATTGATCCGCCGCGCGAGGAAGCGATCGCGGCGGTGGCTGACTGCCATGCCGCCGGCATCCGGGTGAAGATGATCACCGGTGATCATGCCCTGACCGCTTCAGCCATTGCCCGCCAGCTTGGCTTGCGTAACAGCAGCCGGGTGATCACCGGCGTCGAACTGGACGCGCTGGATGAGGTGGCACTGACGGCGCTGGTGCAGGAGGTGGATGTATTTGCCCGTACCAGTCCTGAGCACAAGCTGCGGCTGGTGCGGGCGCTGCAGGCCGACGGCGAAGTGGTGGCGATGACCGGTGATGGCGTCAACGATGCGCCGGCGCTAAAGCGTGCGGATGTTGGCGTGGCGATGGGCCGGAAAGGTTCGGAGGCAGCGCGGGAGGCGGCGGAGATCGTGCTGCTGGATGATAACTTCGCCACCATTGCCGCCGCTGTGCGGGCCGGACGAACGGTTTACGACAATCTGAAAAAATCCATCGTGTTTTTCCTGCCGATCAATGGCGGCGAAGCCGGCTCGCTGGTGGTGGCATTGCTTGCCGGCCTGACCCTGCCGGTCACGGCGGTACAGATTCTCTGGGTGAACATGGTCAGCTCGGTGGCGCTGGCGATGAGCCTGGCATTCGAGCCGGCCGAGCCGGATGTGATGCAGCGGCCGCCACGGCCGGCGGCGGAGAAGCTGTTGAACGGCCTGCTGGTGTGGCGCATTGTGCTGGTATCGACGCTGTTTCTCGCTGGCATCTTTGCCATGTTCAGCTGGGCGGTGGCGCGCGGCTATTCGCTCGAGCTGGCGCGCACGCTGGCGGTGAATACACTGGTGGTGATGGAGGTGTTCTACCTGTTTGCGGTGCGCTATCTGGATAGTCCGTCGATCACCTTGCGCGGGGTGATGGGCACGCCGGTGGTCTGGATCTCGGTGGCGGCAGTGGTGGTGCTGCAACTGATGTTTACCTATGCGCCGTTTATGCACCGGTTTTTTGCTTCCGAGCCGGTGGCTTTGCTGGATGGCGTGCGGGTGGTAGCAGTGGGTGTGCTGGCGCTGCTGATACTGGAGCTGGAAAAACGAGTGCGTCGATGGCTGTTCGGCGCTGCAGTCTGATCAAAACAAGAAGGAAACAAGATGCCTGTTATTACTTCTTATGGTGCGGCTCAGGAAGTGACCGGTTCCTGTCATTTGCTGGAACTGAATGGCCATCGCTATTTGCTCGATTGCGGCATGCATCAGGGTGGCGATGCCGTTGCCCGGCTGCGCAAGGAGAAGTTCGGTTTTGATCCGCGGCGGATTGATGCGGTGATTTTGTCTCATGCCCATCTGGATCATTCCGGCCTGTTGCCGAAACTGGTGCGGCGCGGGTTTCGCGGGCCGATCTATTGCACCGGCCCGACCCGGAATCTGCTGGCGATCATGCTGGAGGATGCGGCCAATATTTACCTGCGTGATCTGGAGCAGACTAACCTGAAGCATCGTCGTGCCGGCAGCAAGCCGGTGCCACAGATGTATGACATGAAGGATGTGCTGCAGGCGCTCAAGCAGTGCGTGCCGTTTGACTACCATGTCGATGTCGATATTGCCGAGGACCTGCAGCTGCATTTCCATGACGCCGGCCATATTCTCGGCTCGGCCATGGTGGAGCTGCGCTGCCGCGAAGCCGACCGCCAGATTACGCTGGTGTTTTCCGGGGATATTGGCAATGCCGAGAGCGTTCTGGTGCGGGAGCCAGAGGTGCCGCCACGGGCGGATCTGGTGTTGATGGAATCGACCTACGGCAATCGCGATCACCGCCCGCTGTCGGAAACGCTTGTCGAACTTGAACAGGTATTGAAAGAGGCGCGTCGTGATCAGGGCAACGTGCTGATGCCGGCGTTTGCCGTGGGCCGTACCCAGGAGCTGCTGTTTCATCTGGGCTGTTTCTGGCAGACCGGTAAACTGGAGGGCTGGAAGGTGTATCTGGATAGCCCGATGGCCATTGAGGTGACCCGTTTATATGACCAGTGGCTGGACCAGATGGACGAAGGTGACCAACGGGCGCTAAAGCATTTCCGGGCCCGTTCGCTGGAGGAATTTCTGCCGGTGTTGACCTTGACGCCGACGGTGGAAGATTCCATTGCGCTGAACAAGATCGACCATGGAGCAATTATTATTGCCGGCAGCGGCATGTGTAACGGTGGCCGCATCCGCCACCATTTCAAACACCGTATCTGGCAGGAGAATACCCATGTGGTGTTCGCTGGTTTTCAGGCAAGGGGCACGCTGGGACGGCAGTTGGTAGACGGTGCGCCCTGGGTGCGGATGTTCGGTCAGCGCTATGCGGTGCGGGCAAAGATTCATACCCTCGGTGGCTTTTCCGCCCATGCTGGCCGTGATGGCCTGTTGCGCTGGGCCAGGGCCATCGGCGGCCAGCCGGCGTTTCGTCTGGTCCATGGTGAAAGCGAGGCGCTCAAGGCATTGGCGCACGAACTAACGATTGAAGGGCATCAGGTGTCGATTGCCGAGCCGGAGTCGCCGTTCGAATTCTGACGTTTGATCGGCTGCGGCTGATCGGGAGCAGGGAAGATGGCATATCTGTCCACCGGGCTGGGCGGGATCGGGTTGTTCCTGCTCGGCATGTGGTTGATTACCGAGGGCTTGCGGCTGGCGGCGGGGCCGTCGCTGGAGCAGTTGCTCGGGCGCTGGACCTCAAGCCGGCTGCGCGGGCTGATGTCTGGCACCCTGCTGACTGCGGTACTGCAATCTTCCAGCGCGGTTACTGTCGCCGCCATCGGCTTCGTCAACGCCGGCTTGATGACTTTCCAGCGTGGCGTCTGGGTGATTTTTGGCAGCAATCTTGGCACCACGCTGACGGCCTGGATCGTTGCCCTGATCGGTTTCAAGTTCAAGGTTGATGCACTGGCGTTGCCGATCATTGGTATCGGTGCGTTGCTGCGGGTGTTTGCGCCGGTGGAGCGTTATCGCTCGCTGGGCATGGCGCTGGCCGGCTTCGGCATTCTGTTTATGGGTATTCAGGTGCTGGCGTCCGGTTTCGGTTCGCTTGGCGAACAGATTGATCTGCACGATGCCCGTTTCGGTTTGCCGTGGATGGTGTTGCTCGGCATTGTGTTAACAGCACTGATGCAGTCATCCAGTGCGGCGATTGCGGTGGTGTTAAGTGCAGTGGCGGCCGGACTGGTGGGCTTTTCCGACGCGGCGGCGGTGGTGATTGGTGCCAACGTCGGCACCACCTCATCGGCGTTGCTGGCCACCATCGGTGCCACCAGCCATGCCAAGCGTCTTGCCATTGCCCATGTTCTCTTTAACGTCGTGACTGCGATTGTGGCGCTGGCACTGCTGACGCCTCTGCTGAAGCTGGTGATGCTGATCGGCGAAGGGGCCGGGCACGCCGGTGACTGGACCACGTTGCTGGCCTTGTTTCATACCCTGTTCAATCTGCTGGGCGTGGTGGTGATGTGGCCGGCGGAGCCGTATATGAGCCGTTGGCTGCTGGGCCGCTTTGTCGAGCGCGACGCAGAACCGACCCGGCTGCGATTTCTTGATCGTAACGTGGCGTCGTTACCGGATGCCGCGCCGGTGGCTCTGGTGCGCGAACTTGAGCCGTTGATTGTTGAGGCAGCGGCATCAGTAAAGGGGCTGCCGCAACCGGATAGCCAGCGTCGTATACAGAGCCAGCAACGTCATCGTCATCTGGCAGCCATTGGTGATTTTTTTGTTGATGCAACGCGCTATCCCATCAGTGCCGGCGTCGCTGCGCTGTTTTCCCGCGGCTGGCGGATTCAGCACAATTTGATGTATGTCGAGGAAACGGTTCAGCGTCTTGATGAGCTGGCGGTATTGTTGACCCGCAGCGAGGATTTTGAACAGATCCGCGAGCCGGTGTCGAGCTGGTTTGAGAGTGTCGGCGAGCAGTTGCAAGGCGTGCTTGAGGGCACAGGCGGAACACTGGATTTTATTGTCCTGGCGCCCGCTTATGAGCAGGTCAAGCTGAAGCTTCTGCAACTGGCACTGAGCGGCAAGATCAGCCGCGCCAGTCTGGATACTGCATTGCAGATGTGCAGTCTGTCGCGGCGTTTTTCCGAACAATGGCTGCGGGCGCTGAATCACTGGCGGCAGATGCGCGAGGAAACTGATGGGGTGAACCGGCCGCCAGCTGAATCGACGCAAGTGGAGTCGGATACGACAGTTGCGCCTGCCCAAGCCGCGCCGGTCGCAACGCCGCCGCCGCAGAACGATCTGTAGGAGCGGCTGATCAGCCGCGAAGGCTTTCCGGAAAGAATCGCGGCCGGTCGGCCGCTCCTACAGTAGCAGTTGGCACGAAATGCCATGTCCGTTGGCCGGCCCGGCAGGCATAGTCCCTCGCAGTCTGTCTGGCGGAGCCAACTCATGAAACAGTTCAAAGACAAAGAAGTCCTGATTACCGGTGCTGGTAGTGGTATCGGTCGTGCCACGGCGCTGGCGTTTGCCGCTCGCGGCGCGCGGCTGTGGTTATCGGATATCAGCGATACTGGCAATGCCGAAACCGCCCGGCTGGTCCGCGAACGCGGTGCAGTGGCGCGGACGCTGCAATGCAATGTGGCGGACCCTGCTTCGGTGCAGGCGATGGCCGATGCGGTGCATGCCGAGGTCGAGTCGCTGGATATTCTGATGAACAATGCCGGTGTTGGCAGTGCCGGGCGTTTTCTCGACACCACGCTTGAGACCTGGCGCAAGGTGATGGACATCAATCTGATGGGCGTGGTGTACGGTTGCCATGCATTTTTGCCGAAGATGGTGGCGCGGGGGCAGGGCGGTCATGTGATTAACACCGCTTCCGCGGCGGCGTTTATTGCCGCGCCGGATATGCCGATCTATGCGGCCAGCAAGTTTGCAGTGCGCGGTTTTACCGAGTCATTGCGTGGCGATATGGCCAAGCATGGCATCGGCGTGACGGCCATCTGCCCGGGCATTATCAATACGCCGATTGTTGCCAATTCGATTATGGAAGGCAGCATGAATAATGCCGAGCGTCATGCCAAGGTGGTGAAGTTCTACCAGAAGCGCAACTACACGCCGGAGCAGGTGGCAGAGGTGGTGCTGGAGGCGGTGCGGAAAAATGTCGCCGTGCAGCCGGTGTCGCCGGAGGCCTGGGGGATGTATCTGGCGAAGCGGTTTATGCCGGGGGTGGTGAGTAAGTTGTCGGAGCGGGAATTGCCGTTCTGATTTTTTTACTGCGACTTTTTGAGGAGTATCGCAGTGATCGTCCCGGCAGGAGAGCGGAAGGGCTTTCCCCGGGACCCGCCGTAAATCCATCCCGGGAGGGCCTATCACTTCCCTTCAGCCGGGACGTTCACTGCGATCTGGCTTTGCTGTTAGCTCAGGGCGTCCGAATCACAAGCAACCGCTCTTCGGTCATATCGGCAATCGCCCAGCGAATCCCCTCACGGCCGAGGCCGGAATCCTTAACCCCCCCATAGGGCATGTTGTCGACGCGCCAGCTCGGTACATCGCCAATCACCACGCCGCCAACATGCAGCGTGTCCCAGGCCTGCTGGGCGCGGTAGATATCGCGGGTAAAAATGCCGGCCTGCAAACCGAATACGCTCTGGTTGATGCGCTCCAGCACTTCGCTGAAATCATCAAACGGCTCCAGCACGGCGACCGGACCGAAGGCTTCCTCGGCGACAATCGCGCAATGATGCGGAGCGTTTTCCAGCAGAGTTGCCTCGAGCATGGCGCCATTGCGCTTGCCGCCGCAGAGCAGGGTGGCGCCGGCTTTGACCGCTTCCTGAATCCAGCTGTCGAGGCGCTTTGCTTCGCCTTCGGAAATTACCGGGCCGATAAAGGTGTCCTCATCCTTGGGATCACCCATCTTCAGCTGCCGGGTTTTTTCCACCAGCCGCTTCTTCAGTTCTTCGTACTGACTGCGATGGCCATAAATGCGCTGTACGCCAATGCAGCTCTGGCCGCTCTGGTAGAAGGCGCCGAAAACAATACGGTTTACCGCGTCATCCAGATTGCTGTTCTCATCGACCACGCAGGCGGCGTTACCGCCCAGTTCCAGCACCACTTTCTTTTTTCCGGCGCGGGCTTTCAGGTCCCAGCCGACGGACGGCGAGCCGGTGAAGCTGAGCAGCTTGAGGCGATCATCTTCAGTAAACAGGTCAGCGCCTTCGCGGTGACAGGGCAGGATCGAGAAGGCACCCTTCGGCAGGTTGGTTTCGGCCAGCACTTCACCAATGATCAGCGCGCCGATTGGCGTGCGGCTGGCCGGTTTCAGTACAAACGGGCAGCCGGCGGCGATGGCCGGGGCGACCTTGTGGGCGGCGAGGTTAAGCGGGAAGTTGAACGGTGAGATAAACGAGCAGGCACCGACCGGGACGCGTTTGGTAAAGCCGCGATAGCCCTTGGCCCGGGGCGCGATTTCCAGATTCAGTACTTCGCCGTTAATGCGCACCGCTTCCTCGGCGGCAACCCGGAAGGTATCGATCAGGCGCGAGACTTCGCCACGGGAATCCTTGATCGGCTTGCCCGCCTCAACGCACAGGGCGTCGGCAAGTTCGTCGGCGCGTTCGCTGAAGCGTTTGACGCAGTGATTGAGAATGGCCTGACGCTCATACGGCGGCATTGCTGCCATCGGTGCTTCCGCGGCGACGGCGGCGGCGATGGCCTGATCAATGGCGGCGGCATCGGCCATGGCGACGCGGGTGGCGACCTTGCCGGAAAACTTGTCGGTGACATCGAGATCGGCGTTGGCGTAGACCGCCTCGTTGGCCAGATAGTAGGGATAGGCATCCTTCAACATGGGTCTGCTCCTTTTCGGTATGTAGGAGCGGCCGATCGGCCGCGAATTATCGTCATGAAAATCGCGGTCGGTCGACCGCTCCTACAGGGGGGCTAGAGTTTTGCCGCCAGTTCGCGGATATCGTGGTTCAGCACCTGATGGTTCTGGCTGTAATCGACCTGTGCATCGATCAGATGCACGCCGCCGGCCTTGAAGCATTTTTCCAGCACCGGCTTGAACTCGGCGGTGCTGGCCAGGCGATGACCATGGGCGCCGTAGGCCTGAGCATAGGCTACAAAATCCGGATTGCCGAAATCCAGACCGAAATCGCGGAACGCCATATGCGCCTGCTTCCACTTGATCATGCCGTAGCCGTCGTCACGGAGAATCAGAATGACCAGATCCAGACCAAGGCGCACTGCGGTTTCCAGCTCCTGCGAGTTCATCATGAAACCGCCGTCGCCGCACACCGCGACCACGCGGCGATTCGGATAGACCAGCTTGGCGGCCATGGCCGAGGGCAGGCCGGCGCCCATGGTGGCCAGCGCGTTATCTAGCAGCACGGTGTTCGGTTTGTGGGCCGGATAGTTTCGGGCAAACCAGATTTTGTACATGCCGTTGTCGAGGGCAATGATGCTGTCGTCCGGCATCGCCTCGCGCAGTTCGCGCACCAGTCGCTGCGGCAGCATCGGGAAGCGATCGTCCAGCGCGCCGTCGCGGATATGCTCCTGCAGGGCGTCACGGATGCGATTGAAATCGGCAAAGCTCCAGTGCGCTTGTGGCTCCAGGTGCTCCTTGAGTTGCCACAGGCTGTTGGCGATGTCGCCGATCACCTCGATCTGCGGGAAATAGACCGGATCGACCTGAGCGGAATTGAAGTTCACATGGACCACTTCGGCGCCGCCGGGGCGCATAAAGAATGGCGGCTTCTCGACCACGTCATGGCCGACATTGATGATCAGGTCGGCCTGATGAATGGCGCGGTGGACGAAGTCGCCATCGGACAGCGCGGTGTTGCCGATAAAGTGCGGGCTGTTTTCGTCGATCACGCCCTTGCCCATCTGGGTGGTCACCACCGGAATGCCGAGCTTGTCGACAAAGGCATGCACCATTTTCGCGGTGAGCTTGCGGTTGGCGGCGGCGCCGAGCAGCAGCAACGGCTTGCGTGCGGCGCTGATGGCCTCGACTGCTTTGCGAATGGCTTTTTCTTCCGGCACCGGGCGGCGATGGCTGCTTGGTTGCAGCACCGGCATCGGCGAATGCTCGCGGGCGATATCTTCCGGCAGTTCCAGATGGGTGGCGCCGGGGCGCTCTTCCTGGGCCAGCCTGAAGGCTTCGCGAATCCTTGATGGCACGCTGTCACCGCTGACGATCTGCCGGGTGAACTTGGTCAGCGGCCGCATCATGTCGACCACGTCGATGATCTGGAACTGGCCCTGCTTGGAGCTCTTGATCGGCTTCTGCCCGGTGATCATCACCATCGGCATGGCGCCGAGCTGGGCGTAGGCGGCGGCGGTGACCAGGTTGGTGGCACCGGGGCCGAGGGTGGCGAGGCAGACACCGGCCTTGCCGGTGAGGCGGCCGTAGGTGGCGGCCATAAAGCCGGCGGCCTGTTCATGGCGGGTGACCACCAGTTTGATCTTTGAGCCGCGCAGGGATTCGAGCAGGTCGAGGTTCTCTTCTCCGGGAATGGCAAATACGTACTCCACCCCTTCCGCTTCCAGGGCACGGACGAACAGGTCCGAGGCTTTCATTGCAGGCTCCATCAGCTGGGAAACATGGTCCGCCACTATAGACCTTTCTCGCCGGTGTGAAACCGGTATGGGCCGATGTGATGTATTGGCAAATGTTATGGCAGCGTGTGGCTGTGTGGTTTTTCGGGGGAGACAAATCCATGCACCCTTTGGGCGCATGCTGCAGCGTGAGCACAGTGCTCTGCGCTACGCTCTTGTGGCTGCCGAAGGGCAGCCTTTAGCAGGTGCCGGTCAGTGCAGCACGCCGTCGCTGTTTTCGCAGATTTCGAGAAATTCTTCGACACTCATGTCGCGGGCGTCGACGACGCCGAGTTGCTCCATGAGTTGTTCTTTCAGCTGGCTGACCACGGTGGTCATGATGGTCAGGGTTTCTTCCACTTGTTCGATGGTGCCGAGCAGGTCTTCCGGGTCCAGATCGAGTGGTTCGCTCACGCTGCGTTCCTCGTCATCGGAATGGGATGTGGCGTTGTGCCACGACTTCGAGTGTGCCTGTGATTTTTTCTGTTGTCGAAGGGAAATTTTGTCTTCCCTGAAGATGATCTGGGAGTGAACGAGCTTGGTTGTGAATGTGGCAGTGAGCGTCGTCGGTTTCGGGTGTGTCATGCCCTTGCCGGGACACGCACGAGTACGTCCCTGTAGCTCTTCTCCGCCATCCATGGCTCCGAAGGTCCCGGCAAGGGCATGACACACCCGAAACCTGGCATCCTGCTGTTTCAATGGCACGGTCTGTTTGTCATTTGATTCAGGTCTGTATCGTGCAAGGCGGGAAATAGCGGGGTGCAAGGCCAGAGCAGGTGTCAGGGGTTTCCGGGACTGTGTGAGACATGGATGTCGAACACAAGCCTACAGGGACGTATTCACGGCGTGTCCCGGAAACCCCTGACACCTGCTCTGGCCGGTGAGGTTCACTGCCACACCAAACTAACTGCCACACCAAACTAAAACCCGGACAAAACAAAAGGGCGCCCGAAGGCGCCCTGAAGTTCGTGCTTCACAAAACAGTTACCAGCTCAACGCTCCGCCAGTCTGATATTCGGTCACACGGGTCTCGAAGAAGTTTTTCTCCTTGCGCAGATCCATGATCTCGCTCATCCACGGGAACGGGTTGCTGACGCCCTTGAACTGTTCCGGCAGACCGAGCTGGGCCAGACGACGGTTGGCGATGAACTGCAGATACTCTTCCATCATGTTGGCGTTCATGCCAAGCACACCGCGCGGCATGGTGTCGCGGGCGTACTGGATTTCCAGCTCGGTGCCTTCCAGGATCATCTGGGTGGCCTTGTCGCGCATCTGCGCATCCCACAGGTGCGGGTTCTCGATCTTGATCTGGTTGATCACATCGACGCCGAAGTTCACATGCATGGACTCGTCACGCAGGATGTACTGGAACTGCTCGGCCACGCCGGTCATCTTGTTGCGACGGCCCATGGACAGGATCTGGGTGAAACCGCAGTAGAAGAAAATGCCTTCCAGCACGCAGTAGAACGCGATCAGGTTTTCCAGCAGTTCCTTGTCAGTTTGCGGCGTGCCGGTCTTGAACTCCGGATCGGACAGCTCGCGGGTGTACTGGATGCCCCACTGGGCCTTCTTCGCCACCGCCGGCACTTCCCGGTACATGTTGAAGATCTCGCCCTCGTCCATGCCCAGCGACTCGATGCAGTACTGGTAGGCGTGGGTGTGGATCGCTTCTTCAAACGACTGACGGAGGATGTACTGACGGCACTCCGGGTTGGTGATCAGCCGGTATACGGCCAGCACCAGATTGTTCGCCACCAGCGAATCGGCGGTGGAGAAGAAACCGAGCGAGCGCTTGATGATGCGACGCTCGTCTTCGGTCAGCCCTTCAGGGCTCTTCCACAGGGCGATGTCCGCATTCATGTTCACTTCCTGCGGCATCCAGTGGTTCGAGCAACCGTCCAGATATTTCTGCCAGGCCCAGTCGTACTTGAACGGCACCAGCTGGTTCAGGTCGGCGCGGCAGTTGATCATGCGCTTTTCATCGACCTGCACGCGGCCGGTGGTGCCTTCCAGTTCGGCCACGGCTTCGCTGGCGTCCATCTTAGCGACGCTGGCTTTGGCGCGGGCTACGGGATCTCCTCCAGTGACAGGATTACTGGCAGCAGCAGCTGGTTCGGCTCTTTGAACAACAGGCTCTGCTCGCGCCGGCGCTGCTGGCGCAGCAGCTGCCTGCGGTGCTGCACTCTGCTCTGGTTCCTGTGGCGCGCGGCTTGCAACGTGCGGTTGGACCGGCTTTTCTTCGGCATGGAATTCATCCCAGCTCAACATGATCGCTTTACTCCTTTTCGTTATTCGCAGGCCCGGCAGCAACGCACTGGTCGTCTGCCGGGCCGGTTGCCTCGTTACTGGCAGGCCTCGCAGTCCGGGTTATCGATCGAGCAGGCCTGCGGTACTTCTGCAGCCTGACTGAACGCTGCGGCTTCATCACTACCGGATGACACCCGGTTCAGGCGACCGTCATTGATGGTCGACTTCTCGGTGGCGGTGGCACCAATGGCGCGCAGGTAGTAGGTCGTTTTCAGACCGGCCAGCCAGGCCATCTTGTAAGTGATGTCGAGTTTCTTGCCGTTGGCCTGAGCAATGTACAGGTTCAGCGATTGAGCCTGATCGATCCACTTCTGCCGACGGCTCGCCGATTCCACCAACCAGCGTGGCTCGACTTCAAAGGCGGTGCGGAACTGTTCTTTCAGGTCTTCCGGTACGCGATCCACCGGCAGCACGGAACCGTCGTAGTATTTCAGGTCGTTGACCATGACGTTGTCCCACAGGCCGCGAGCCTTCAGCTCGTGAACCAGATACGGGTTAACCACGGTGAACTCGCCAGACAGGTTCGATTTCACGTACAGGTTCTGATAGGTCGGTTCAATGGACTGTGAAACGCCAGTGATATTGGCGATGGTTGCCGTCGGTGCAATCGCCATCACGTTGGAGTTGCGCATGCCCTGGGTGCGAACCTTGTTGCGCAGCGAATTCCAGTCCATGGTCTGCGAGCGATCCATGTTCAGGTATTTTGCTTCGCCACGTTCGCGAGCCAGAATTTCGATCGAATCGATCGGCAGAATGCCCTGACTCCAGAGCGAGCCTTCGTAGCTGGAATAGCTGCCACGCTCAACCGCCAGATCGCTCGATGCCTGAATCGCAAAGTAACTCACGGCTTCCATGGAACGGTCGGCAAATTCCACCGCCTGCGATGAAGCGTAGGCGATTTTCTGCATGTACAGCGCATCCTGGAAGCCCATGATGCCCAGACCCACCGGGCGGTGCTTCAGGTTCGAGTTACGCGCTGCCGGCACCGAGTAGTAGTTGATGTCGATCACGTTATCGAGCATGCGCACGGCGGTCTTGATGGTGCGCTCAAGCTTGCCGACATCGAGACCGGTTTCGCTGACGTGCTGGGTCAGGTTGACCGAACCCAGGTTGCACACCGCGATCTCGTCCTTGCTGGTGTTCAGGGTGATCTCGGTGCACAGGTTCGAGCTGTGCACGACACCGACGTGCTGCTGCGGGCTGCGCACGTTGCACGGGTCCTTGAAGGTGACCCACGGGTGGCCGGTTTCGAACAACATGGACAGCATCTTGCGCCACAGGTTGATGGCCGGTACGCGCTTGAACAGTTTCAGGCTGCCGTCGCGGGTTTTGGCTTCGTACTCGAGATATTTTTTCTCGAAGTCCTGACCGTACAGGTCGTGCAGGTCCGGCACATTGTTCGGCGAGAACAGGGTCCACTCGCCTTCTTCCAGCACCCGCTTCATGAACAGGTCCGGAATCCAGTTGGCGGTGTTCATGTCGTGGGTACGACGACGGTCGTCACCGGTGTTTTTGCGCAGCTCGAGGAATTCCTCGATGTCCATGTGCCAGGTTTCCAGATAGGCACAGACGGCACCCTTGCGCTTGCCACCCTGGTTGACCGCAACAGCGGTGTCGTTGACCACTTTCAGGAACGGCACCACGCCCTGGGATTTGCCGTTGGTGCCCTTGATGTAGGCACCGAGGGCGCGCACCGGGGTCCAGTCGTTGCCGAGGCCGCCGGCAAACTTGGACAGCATGGCGTTGTCCTGAATGGCGCCGTAAATGCCGTGCAGGTCGTCTGGCACGGTGGTCAGGTAGCAGGACGACAGCTGCGGGCGCAGGGTGCCGGCGTTGAACAGGGTCGGCGTGGAAGCCATGTAGTCGAAGCTGGACAGCAGGTCGTAAAACTCGATAGCGCGGGCTTCACGGTTGTCCTCGCGCACCGACAGGCCCATGGCGACGCGCATGAAGAAGCACTGCGGCAGTTCGATGCGGGTGTCGTTGCTGTGCAGGAAGTAGCGGTCGTACAGGGTCTGCAGGCCGAGGTAGTTGAACTGCATGTCGCGGCTGCCTTTCAGGGCAGCGCCGAGCTTGGCCAGATCGAAGCGGGCCAGCTCCGGGTCGAGCAGTTCCAGTTCCACACCACGGTGGATATAGGCAGTAAATGCCTCGCCGTAGAGGGTTTCCATTTCCTGTTGGTCGGCCAGTTTGGCAACGCCGAGGAATTGCAGGGCTTCGGCGCGCAGGCTGTCCATCAGCAGACGGGCGGTGACCTGCGAGTAGTTCGGCTCCTGCTCGATCATGGTCCGGGCGGTGATCACCATGGAGGTGTTGACATCGCTCAGGGAGACGCCGTCGTACAGGTTCTTGATGGTTTCATCGATGATCTTGTCGGCGTCGACATCAGCAAGGCCAACGCAGGCTTCGCGGATCAGGTGCTCAAGGCGGCCCATGTCGAGTGGCTGCTTGCTGCCATCTTCCATGGTCACGTTGATGTTCACTTCGCGGCTGCTGACAGCCGGCTGGGTGGCCGCCTCGGCGGCGCGCTTGCGCGACTGCTCTTCGCGGTACAGCACATAGGAGCGGGCGACCTTGTGTTCGCCGGCACGCATCAATGCCAGTTCGACCTGATCCTGCACTTCTTCAATGTGGATGGTGCCACCGGAAATCATGCGACGCTTGAAGATCGCCGTAACCTGATCGGCCAGACGGGCGACAGTGTCATGGATACGGCTGGAAGCGGCGGCGTTGCCGCCTTCCACCGCCAGAAACGCCTTGGTGATGGCAACGATGATCTTGTCGTTGGTGTAGGGAACGACCTTGCCGTTGCGCTTGATCACGCGCAGCTGGCCCGGCGCGGTGGCGCTCAGGCTGCTCTCTTCAATGGCGCTCGACCCCGTCTGGGGTGCCGAACCGGTCTGGCTTTGGGTTTCCGTGTGCATGGCCCGTCTCCGTGATGTGTCTGTCTTGTTGGTGGTGGTGCGTCTTGTCATGGTTCGGCAACGGCTTCTATGCCCGGCCCGGTGAGGGGGCGGGCGGTCAGATACCGCTGCTGTGATTAAGTCTGTCGCTGCGCATCGTCCCTGTGCTCCGTCGCCGTGGATGCCGACAACACAAGATATAGTGTTGTTGTATTACCGAGCGTAGCCGTCCGTTTACCCCGTTTTTGCCGAATCAGACAGCGAAAGCTGCGATGCGGTGGTGAATCAGCGCTGGTTAAAAACCCAACATATGGGGGTGGTTGGCCTGATGGAGTACAAGTTATAGCGGTGCTGGCGGCATTGCAAGGGTTTGCAGCGGGGGAAATGCTGTGGATAACCTGTGCGCCTCCTGCGGATCAGAACGGTGAATCGGACAAACACAATATCTGGTGTTTCAGTCTGGTGCAGACTGTTCCCTTAGGAAACATTCCGGCGCCGTTGTGGTGCCATTTCAGGCAATCTTAACAAGGACACCACAGTGTCCCGGTTGCCGGTTAAAGGGGGGATGCGTATAAAGCCTCCATTGTGTCAACAGCGGTCGATTCTCAAGGAGAACAGTGTGGACAATGCTCCGCGGGTGATGATTGTCGAGGACGATGAACGCCTCGCCACCCTGACCAGTGATTACCTCAGTGCCAACGGTCTGTCCGTGACCGTGGTCAGCAACGGTAACGAAGCGATCCGCCGGATCCCGGCGGAGCAGCCGGATATCGTCGTGCTCGATCTGATGCTGCCGGGGGCCGACGGCCTGACCGTGTGCCGCGAGGTGCGCCGCCAGTACCGCAACCCGATTCTGATGCTGACCGCGCGCACCGATGACATGGACCAGATCCTTGGTCTGGAAATGGGCGCCGACGATTATGTCGCCAAGCCGGTCAAGCCGCGTTTGCTGCTGGCCCGGGTGCGGGCGCTGCTGCGGCGGATCGAGCCGGATGCGGAGAGCCCGCCATCGCGGCTCGAGTTCGGCAATCTGGTGATCGATAACTCGGCCCGGGAAGTGATTCTTGATGGCCTGTCGGTGGAGATGACCAGCGCCGAATATGATCTGCTCTGGTTGCTGGCCTCCCATGCCGGCACCGTGTTGTCGCGGGAAACCATTTTCGAGCGGCTGCGCGGCATCCAGTATGACGGCCAGGATCGCTCCATCGATGTCCGGATTTCCCGCATCCGGCCCAAGGTTGGCGATGACCCGGACAATCCGCGCCGGATCAAGACCGTGCGCTCCAAGGGTTATCTTTTTGTTGCCGACATCAATGCCGGCTGAGTGAGCGCCTCTTGAACAGTATTTTCCTGCGTATTTATGGCGGCATGCTGGCAGCGATCCTGCTGGTGGGCATGCTTGCCTATGGCACTGTGCAGCTGGTCAACAGCTACCGCGCTGACGTCTATCGCGAAACCATGGCGCGCGGCACCTTCTACTTGATGGCGCGTGGCCTGCAGCGGCAGAAGAGCGCAGACGAGCTGGAGCGTTGGCGACAGGTGCTGGGCCGGTTGATGTCCGCGGAAATCAACCTGCGGGTGCCGGCCGAGCTGGAGTTGACAGAGGATGAGGCGGAGCGGCTGGCGTCTGGCAGGGTGCTGATGCGCCTTGATGATGATCAGGGGCATGCCGATATCATCTTTCAGCTTCCCGGAGAGTTGCGCTACCTCACCACCCGGATGAAAAAAGTGTCCGAGCAGCAGGCAAGGGCAACGGCGCTGCTTATTCTCGATGAGCTGTCACAGTTTCCCAGCAGCCAGTGGGATATCGAGTTCGAGCGAATTCAGAGCCACTTCGGTTATCCCCTTAACCGGGTGCCATTTGAAAAACTGAATCTTGATCGCGAGCAGCTGTTGCGGCTGGAGCGCCGCGAAGTAGTGCTGGCCATTGATGACAGTGCCAGTCGTGAACAATCCTCGGTGCAGGTCTATGCACCGATTGGCAGTACCGGCCGGGTGCTGGTGCTGGGGCCGATGCGTTTGTTTGAGCAGTATCCGGTGCAGATGCTGATCATGGTCGGCGGACTTGGCCTGATTGCCATGGGTCTGGCCGCTTATCTGCTGGTGCGGCCGTTGCAGGCCCGGCTATTCAGTCTGGGTCAGGCGGTGGAACGGTTGGGCCGTGGTGACCTGAATGCCCGGGCGGATGCCAGCAGTCAGGATGCGATTGGTCAGTTGGCGGCAACCTTCAATGGCATGACCGCGCATATTCGTCGATTGATTGAATCGCAGCGGGAAATGACCCGGGCGGTGTCGCATGAGCTGCGCACACCGGTGGCCCGGTTACGCTTCGGTCTGGAAATGCTGGTAGATATTGATGAGGTCAGCGAGCGCCGCAGCAAGGCCGAGGCAATGGATCGCGATATCGACCAGCTCGACGAGTTGATCGACGAGATTCTCACCTTCGCCCGTCTCGAAGAGGGCAGCCCGGCAATTGATTTCTCCCGGGTCAGCATGCCGGATCTGCTGGAACGGCTGTGCGAGGAGCTGGTGCCGATTAGTGGCGGCATCAGAATCGAGATTGACGAGGCGGCGCTGGCGGCGTTGCCGCCGGAGGATATCTACGCCTCCGGCAGTGAACGCTACCTGCATCGAGTGCTGCAGAATCTGGTGACCAATGCATTGCGCTACGCGGCCAGCAATGTTGTGCTTCGGTATCGATCCGACGGCGAGCTGGCGGTGCTGGAGGTGGAGGATGATGGTCCCGGTATTCCGGAGGCGGATCGTGCGCGGATTTTCAAGCCGTTTGCCCGTCTGGATGAAAGCCGACAGCGCAAGAGTGGCGGCTATGGACTGGGCCTGTCGATTGTCCAGCGTATTGCCGAGTGGCATGGTGGCCGGGTGTCGGTGCATCAGGGCGAGTCGGGCGGGGCGCTGTTCCGGATGACCTGGCCGCGCCAGCACCGGGTGGGTTCCCACGTGTTGGGGCAGGCCGATAACAACCTGTAACAGCGTTCTGACAAAGCCTCTACAGACAGGACCAATGGTGGCGGCGATACTGGCCCCGTAGCGATAAGAAGTGACCCTGACTCCTTGGATGTGACCATTAAAAGCCCGCCCCGCACCGGCGGGCTTTTCTTTTTCGGCATCTTTCTGCTTGAATACTGTTCTTATGTACAGTAATCTGCTTTTCCCGGCGAGCACACAGCCCAGCTTCCCACTGCGACCACCACCTTGCTGACTGTGACTGATCTCCCCCTGCGCCATGGAAGGTGCTGCTCCCGGGCCTTATCTGTTTCTGACCATGCCTTTTGGCAGATACGCCGGGTCACAGCCCCGCTGCTTTGCGTTACTCTTGCCGGTTTTAATTGCCCGATCACATTCTGCGGGCGGTCTTTTCAGGGAGAGTTCCATGTCGTCTTGCCTTCTCGCCATTGATCAGGGCACCACCAGTTCCCGCGCCATTCTGTTTGATCGTCAGGGGCGGCGGCTGGCTCAGGCTCAGCGCGAGTTCCGTCAGTACTATCCGGAAGATGGCTGGGTTGAGCATGACGCCAGCCAGATCTGGCAGGACTGTCTGCAGCTGTGTCGCGAGGTGCTCAAGGATGCCGGCGTCGACGCCGTTGAGGTGGCGGCAATCGGCATCACTAACCAACGCGAAACCACGGTGCTATGGGATCGTGCCACCGGCACGCCGCTGGCGCCGGCCATTGTCTGGCAAGACCGTCGCACCGCAGCGCTGTGTGCCCAGCTCAAGGCGGCCGGCCACGAGCAGCTGGTGCAGCAGCGCACCGGCTTGCTGCTGGACCCGTACTTCTCCGCCACCAAACTGGCCTGGCTGCTGGATCAGGTGCCTGGCGCCCGGGCCCGGGCCGAGGCCGGCGAGCTGGCGTTCGGCACCATCGACAGCTGGTTGCTGTGGAATCTGACCGGTGGCCAGGTGCATGCCACTGATGCCACTAATGCCTCGCGCACCCTGCTGTTCGATATCCATCGTCAATGCTGGGATGACGAGCTGCTCAGCCTGTTCCGTATCCCCGCAGCGCTGCTGCCGGATGTACGTGACTGTGCTGCCGATTATGGCCAGACAGATGCTTCACTGTTCGGTGCGCCGATTGCCGTGGCCGGCATGGCCGGCGACCAGCAGGCGGCGCTGGTTGGTCAGGCCTGTTTCAGTCCGGGCATGGTCAAGAGCACCTATGGCACCGGCTGCTTTATGGTGCTGAATACCGGCGAGCAGGCGGTGCAGTCGCGCAATCGGTTGCTGACCACGGTGGGCTATCGACTGAACGGCAAAACCACCTATGCGCTGGAGGGCTCCATCTTTGTGGCCGGGGCCGCGATCCAGTGGCTGCGTGACGGTTTGCGGCTGATCAACCATGCCAGCGAAACCGAAGCGCTGGCGCGCAGTGTTGGCAGTGGCAAGGGCGTCTATCTGGTGCCGGCGTTTACTGGCATGGGGGCTCCCTGGTGGGACCCGCACGCCCGCGGCGCCTTGCTTGGCCTGACCCGGGACACCGGCATCGCCGAGGTGGTGACAGCGGGGCTGGAGTCGGTCTGCTATCAGACGCTGGATCTGCTTGAGGCGATGGGCGCAGATGCGGGCGCCCGGCCGACCGCACTGCGGGTGGATGGCGGTATGGTGGTCAACAACTGGTTGACCCAGACACTGGCTGACATCCTCGGTATCCGGGTCGACCGGCCGGTGGTGACGGAGACGACCGCGCTGGGCGCGGCCTATCTGGCAGGGCTTCAGGTGGGGCTGTTTGCCTCGCTGGAGGAGGTGGCGGCCCAGTGGCAGTGCGAACGCAGCTTTGAGCCATCGCTGGATGAGCGTGCCCGGCAGGCCCGCCATGCCGGCTGGCGACGGGCGGTGGCCCGGGTCTGCGAGGGCGTAACAGAAGGGTGATGTCGGGCCGATATTGCGGATAAACGGTCGATTGTGTCTGACGGATGTTGTGATCTGGGTCACGCTATGTAATAAGATGGCATTACCTAACGTAGTAATACTTTAGTAGTAAGTGTCAGCCGATGCGGGGCCCACACCATGCAAGGGACCATGGAACAGAACAGTATTGAATTCAGTGCCCGTCCGTGGCGTCTGGTGGCCACCGCCCTGCTCGGGGCGCTGGCCCATACTGCTGTCTGCTGGATTGCCCTGCAGCTGGATTTCTTCCGCGGGTCGGCGGAGGCATTTAATCAGCTATTTACCCTGATCTGGGTTGGTCACGGCGCCATCGCGCTGCTTTTGCTCAGTGGTCTGAATCGGCGCCTGCCGGATCCGTCGATGTCATTGCCGGTGGTGCTCTGGTCGACACTCGGGTTGCTGGTGTCGGCTTATTTCGTCGATCAGGTGAGGCTGTGCGTGATGGTGCTGTTCTTCGCCATTTTGCAGACTGGCGTATTTCGCCTGACCTTCCCGCGTTTCCTCGCGGTCAGTACGCTCTGTGTGGTTGGTTATGGCCTGATTATCTGGCGAGTGGCGACCTTGTTTCCCGAGGCCATTGATGTCACCGCAGAGATGATCCAGTGGTCGGCCTTTACCCTGATTACCGTCGGCGCGGTGTTGGTGGCCAACGAAATTTCCAGCATCCGTCACCAGTTGATCGAGCGTAACGGTCAGCTGAGCAAGATCGTTGACCGGATTCAGGACATGGCGATCCGTGACGAGCTGACCGGTATGTATAACCGCCGTCATGCCACTGAGCGGCTCAGCAAGATTCGCGAGATGGCGAACCGGAATGCCTTCAGTTTCATGGTGCTGTATATCGATCTGGATCATTTCAAACGGGTCAACGACAACCACGGCCACCAGGTTGGCGATGAAGTGCTGCGGGAATTTTCCAGTATGGTCCGCGGTGCCCTCAGTGGCCGTGATTTCGCCGCGCGACTTGGCGGTGAGGAGTTTCTTGTCGTGCTGGTGAAGACTGACCGCAGTCAGGGACTGGCGATGGCAGATAAGCTTCGTGAGGCCGTTACCGGGTTGAACTTCCCTTCGGCGCCGGGATTGAAAATGAGTGCCTCGCTGGGTGCAGCGGAGTTCCTCCGTGGTGAGTCGATGGATCAGCTGCTGGCCCGTGCCGATGCGGCGTTGTATCGTGCCAAGCACGGTGGACGCAACCGCGTCTGCATGGCCACGGAGGAGCCGGCATGATTGCGGATCTTGAGCGTGCCCGACAACTGGCGATAAACGAACAACGGCTGGTCCGACGGCATGTCAATCTGGCGCTGGCTACCAGTCTGGTGCATACCGCTATCTGTGCCTTCTATCTCTGGGGCGGCTATTTCTCCGCCTCGTTGCCGGTTTTCACAGCTTTGTTCGCGGCCATCTGGGTGGGCAATATTGCGCTGCTGTCGCTGGTGCGCAGTGGCATAACCCGTCACCGCCGCGACCCAAGCCTGTCGCTCTGGATTGCGCTGTGGCTGACCACGGGATTTCTGGTCAGCATTTACTTTGTTGAGACGCCGGAACAGAGCACCGTATTCGGTGAGGTGTCCACGGACGGTTTCCGGATCAGTGTCATGATGGTGTTTTTTGCCGCCATGCTGCTGGCCTCTTTCCGCCTCAATTTCTGGAAATTGTCGGTGCTGGCGCTGTATGCCTCCGGTGGCTATGCATTGGTTTTGCTGATGGCCTTTGCCGACCATGGCGTGCGTCTGAGTTTTACTGTTGAGTGGCTGCAGTGGCTGATTTTCTCGGTTACGGCAGCGGCATTCTGTGTCACTGGTGCCGGGATCAATGCGCTGCGCAGTCGGCTTTCAGGCAAGAACGAAGAGCTGGGCAAGGCGCTGGAGCAGGTCCGCGAGATGGCGATTCGAGATGAGCTCACCGGCCTGTTCAACCGGCGTCACATCATGGAAATTCTGCAGCAGCAGCAGGCTCTGGCGGATTCCGGCGATTACCGTTTCTGTCTGTGTTATCTGGATCTGGATCACTTCAAACCGATCAACGATACCTACGGTCATGGTGTCGGTGATCAGGTGCTGCGTCGTTTTGCCAGGTTGGTTCATGACTCGCTGCGCGATGCCGATTACACCGGCAGACTGGGTGGCGAGGAGTTTGTGCTGGTGCTTAGCCAGACCGGTCTGGAAGAAGCCTGGCAGGTGGCGGAGCGGTTGCGGGCACGGTTAGAGGAGCAAAGCTTCGCCGATCTGCATGAAAATCTGAAAGTCACTGTCTCCATCGGTGTGTCTGAGTACCGCATGGGCGAGCACATTGATGATGCCATCAACCGGGCCGACAGCTGCCTGTACCGGGCCAAGGAAACCGGCCGCAACCGGGTCATCGGTGAAACGCATCTGGACAGTGTCGCCAACGGTTAAGCCTTACCACTGCTGCGGCACTCGCCGCAGTTTCTCCAGCGAATAGCCCTGCTGCTGCAGAAAGACCAGCATACTCTGATAGGTGTTGTCGTCGATTTGCGGGGTGCGTGCCATGACCCAGACGTAGTCGCGTTTCTGTCGGCCGATAATGGTGGTCTGATAATTTTCATCGAGCCAGACGATGCGGAAGTCCGCCTTGAATGGCCAGAGAAACTGCATTTTCCACACCGCGTTGGACGGATCATCCGTTATCCAGGCGGTGGGCGTGTAGCGCTTTTGCTCGCCATCGGCACCACCCTTGCGGAAGGTGAAGGTGGTGGTGATGGAGCCATCCTCATTCAGGTCGTAGCGTTCGATGCCGTTCCAGGCCTGCTTCTCCGGTGGCAGCGGAATATGGGCGATGACATACCAGTCGCCCATAAAGCGGGGGATATCCACTGGCCCGGCCAGTGCGATCGGCTCCAGACGTTGGCTCTGGCAACCAGCCAGATGGACGAGGACGAGCAAAACAAGCAGGGCACGCAACACAGGTCACCATGAACAGATAACAACAGGGCTGCCAGCGTGAAGGAAGGCGGAGCAATGGCGGGTGAAGATCGGAGTAAAAAAAGAAACCCCGCCGCAGCGGGGTTTCGATCGGGTCGGTGTGACCGGGCTGGTTACATCATGCCGCCCATGCCACCCATGCCGCCCATGTCCGGCATGCCGCCGCCAGCGCCTTTCGGCTCCGGCTTGTCAGCGACCATGGCTTCGGTGGTGATCATCAGGCCGGCAATGGAAGCCGCGGCCTGCAGCGCAGTGCGGGTCACCTTGGCCGGATCGATGATGCCCAGTTCGAGCATGTCGCCGTATTCACCGTTGGCTGCGTTGAAGCCGTAGTTGCCCTTGCCGCTTTTCACGGTTTGCACAACCACAGAGGCTTCGGCGCCGGCATTGGCAGAAATCTGCCGCAGCGGTGCTTCCAGCGCACGGGTGGTCAGGGCGATACCAACGTTCTGGTCTTCGTTATCGACCTTGAGCTTGCCCATGTTGGCCAGCGCACGTACCAGAGCAACACCACCGCCAGGTACCACGCCTTCTTCGATGGCTGCGCGGGTAGCGTGCAGGGCATCGTCAACGCGAGCTTTCTTCTCTTTCATGGCAACTTCAGTGGCTGCGCCAACCTTGATCACGGCGACACCGCCAGCCAGTTTGGCCACGCGCTCTTGCAGCTTCTCGCGATCGTAATCGGAAGAGGACTTCTCGATTTCGGCGCGAATCTGTTCAACGCGGGCCTTGATGTCTTCCGCTTTGCCGGCGCCACCAACGATGGTGGTGTTTTCCTTGTCGATGTTGACCTTCTCGGCAGTGCCCAGATCAGCCAGCGAAGCATTTTCGAGGCTCAGACCCACTTCTTCGGAGATCACGGTGCCGCCGGAGAGGATGGCAATATCCTGCAGCATGGCCTTGCGGCGGTCGCCGAAGCCTGGCGCTTTCACTGCAGAGCACTTGATGATGCCGCGCATGTTGTTCACCACCAGCGTGGCCAGTGCTTCGCCTTCAACGTCTTCGGCGATGATCAGCAGTGGCTTGCCGGATTTGGCAACTGCTTCCAGTACCGGCAGCAGCTCACGGATGTTGGAGATTTTCTTGTCCACCAGCAGGATGTGCGGGTGCTCAAGCTCCACCGACATTTTTTCCTGATTGTTGATGAAGT
The DNA here is from genome assembly GCA_023146255.1 of Alcanivoracaceae bacterium. Classification (GTDB taxonomy): domain Bacteria; phylum Pseudomonadota; class Gammaproteobacteria; order Pseudomonadales; family Alcanivoracaceae; genus PGZG01. Next base: position 105,066 of record JAGLCJ010000009.1, on the reverse strand, counting down.
ACGGGCTCAGGTAGCCGCGGTCGAACTGCATGCCTTCAACCACTTCCAGCTCGTCCTGCAGGCCACGACCTTCTTCCACGGTGATCACGCCGTCGGTGGTGTACTTGCCGTCACGGTGCGATACACGCTCCATGGCATCAGCAATGATCTTGCCGACGCTGGCGTCGCTGTTGGCGGAAATGGTGGCAACCTGCTCGATTGCCTTGCGGTCTTTCACCGGGGTGGACAGCTTCTTCAGTTCTTCAACCACGGCTTCAACAGCTTTGTCGATGCCGCGCTTCAGATCCATCGGGTTCATGCCGGCGGTGACTGACTTCAGACCTTCGGTCACGATGGCCTGGGCCAGAACGGTGGCGGTGGTGGTGCCGTCACCGGCTTCGTCGTTGGCCTTGGAAGCGACTTCCTTGACCATCTGCGCGCCCATGTTCTCGAACTTGTCTTCCAGTTCGATTTCCTTGGCAACGGTGACGCCGTCTTTGGTGATCAGCGGGGCACCGAAGGACTTCTCCAGTACCACGTTACGGCCTTTCGGGCCGAGGGTGACTTTTACTGCGTCAGCGAGAATATTGACGCCGCGCAGCATACGGGCGCGGCCTTCGTCACGAAAAATTACTTCTTTAGCCATGGTCGTTATCCCCTGGTTGATCGGTTTGCGAGATGGTGGATCAGCCTTCAATCACGGCGAGGATTTCGTTCTCGCTCATGATCAGGAGTTCTTCACCATCGACCTTCACGGTGCTGCCGGCGTATTGTCCGAAGATCACTTTGTCGCCGACCTTGACGTCCATCGGGCGGACGTCGCCTTTCTCGTTGACCTTGCCTTTACCGGCGGCGACAACTTCGCCACGGCTCGGTTTCTCGGCGGCGGAACCGGGCAGAACGATGCCGCCGGCGGTTTTGGTTTCTTCCTCCTGACGGCGTACCAACACGCGATCGTGCAAAGGACGGATGTTCATTGCTGTGTGTCTCCTTGTTGATGTTTCGCAACTGGGAACCGGCGGGGATCTGAAGGTCCACCGGGTGGCCGGGTTAGCACTCAGGGATGCTGAGTGTTAGCACTCGACCTTGGCGAGTGCCAATCATAGTGACCGGGGTGGCCGAGTCAATGGTTGTCGCTCACCAGTGGTGGCCTTTGTGGGGGTGGTTGGGAGGTGTTTCAAGGGGGCCTGGACTGACTGGTGTGGTGGTTTTGGTCTGTTTGGGGAGTGAACATTCACGGTCGGAGGGAGTAGTTCGGTCCGTTTCGGCAGTGAACGTCTACGGCCAGAGCAGCGGATGGAGGTCTCCGGAACACGCCGTAAATACGTCCCTGTAGGCTCGGGTTCGGCATCCCTGCCTCACACGGTTCCGGAGACGTTCACTGCCAAACCCAAGCAGACCGAGCAAGGAACGCAAAACAACAGGGTGCCGCGATGGCAGGGCTGGCTGAGCGATCCTGTCATGGCGAGTGCGCGCACCGGTGACCATAATCGCCGCTTCGTCTGAGCTGATTCGGGAGCGCAACATGAATGTGAAAGACAAGGTGGTAGTGGTGACCGGTGCCGGTCGTGGTCTGGGCCGTGGCATTGCCACCATGTTTGCCGGCAAGGGTGCCAAGGTTGCCTGCGTCGATCTGAATCAGGCCGATCTTGACGAAACCGTGGCCCAGTGCAAGGCCGCTGGCGGTGACGGCAAGGCCTATATGGCCAACGTCGCCAAAGAAGAAGACGTGGTCAAACTGTTCAATGATGTGGTCGCCGATTTCGGCAGTCTGCACGGGCTGGTCAACAACGCCGGCATTACCCGCGATGGCCTGCTGGTGAAAGCCAAAGACGGCGAAATCAGCACCATGAGCCTGCAGCAGTGGCAGGCGGTGATCGACGTCAACCTGACCGGCGTGTTCCTCTGCGGCCGGGAAGCGGCGGCGCACATGATTCGTCTTGGCGTGGAAGAGGGCGCCATCGTCAACATTTCCTCGCTGGCCCGGCAGGGGAGCTTCGGGCAGTCGAACTATTCGGCGGCCAAATCCGGTGTTGCCGCGCTGGCGGAAGTCTGGGCAAAAGAGCTGGCCCGCTACAACATCCGCACCGGTGCCGTGGCGCCTGGCACCATCAACACCGACATGATCGCGGCGATGAAACCGGAAGCACGTGATCGTCTGATCGGCGCGGTGCCGCTCAAGCGTCTGGGCGAGCCGGAGCATATTGCCATGAGCGTGCTGTTTATCTTCGAGAACAGCTATTTCACCGGCCGCTGTATTGATACTGATGGCGGTCTTCGTTAACTGAAAAAGTTTTGCGTGCGCTGCGCGGGGCCGGCATTTGCCGGCCCTTTTTATTTGCAGGCATCATAAGTCGTCGTTCACAAGGAGAAGCAACATGCCGGTGGCGGTTGATCCGCAATCCGAATTTGCCCACGCGGTCTATCAGGTGATGGGGGCGATCCCGTCCGGTCGCGTGGCCAGCTATGGCCAGGTGGCGGCGCAGGCCGGGTTTCCGCGGCATGCCCGTTTTGTCGGTCGGTTGATGGGGACCTTGCCGAGGGGCTCGCAATTGCCGTGGTGGCGAATCATTCGCGGCGATGGCCGCTCCGGCATGACCGGCGCGGCGGCGCAACGACAGTTTGACCTGCTAGCGAACGAAGGGGTCGTTGCTATCAACGGCCGGATCAGCTTTCGCCATTACGGTGCGTTTCGCTGATTGCTGCCAGACATACCAGGCCAGCACGATGGCGGGAATGCCAAGGATAGCGGCATAACTGAAAAATGCCGGGTAACCGAATTCATCCACCACCACACCGCTGTAACCGCCAACAAACTTGCCCGGCAGGGTCATCAGCGAACTGAACAGGGCGTACTGGGTGGCGGTGAACTGACGGCTGGTCAGGCTCGACAGGTAGGCAATAAAGCAGACATTGGCGAAGCCGGCGCTGAGGTTGTCGGCGCTGATTACCAGCGCCAGCCATGCCAGATTCGGTTCGCTGCTGGCCATCATGGCGAACAGGATATTGGTGCTGGCCACCATCACAGCGCCCAGTAGCAACGGCCTTGGAATACCGTAGCGGACCACGGCCACGCCGCCCACGGCGGAACCGGCGATGGTCATGAAGAAGCCGAAAAACTTGGCGACGCTGGCGATGTCGTCTTTCGAGAATCCCATATCCAGATAGAACGGATTGGCCATCACACCCATGGTGATGTCGCTGATCCGGTACACCGAAATAAACAGCAACAGCACCAGTGCATGGCGGCCGTAGCGGTTGAAGAACTCCATGAACGGCATCACCACCGACTGGTGCAACCAGTGGGCAACACCGTGGGAGAGAAACTCGCGCGGCGGAATATCCGGTTCGCTGACCGCCAGCGTGGTGATCACACCGACCAGCATGCACAGCGCCATGCCCTGATAGGCCAGTGCCCAGGACCAGTACTCGGCGAGATAAAAAGCGCCGGCGCCGGCCACCAGCATGGCAACCCGATAGCCGAAGATGTAGCCGGCCGCCATGGCCCCCTGCAGCTCCTCAGGCGCCGACTCGATCCGGTAGGCATCGATGCAGATATCCTGAGTGGCGGAGCAGAATGCGACCAGCAGTGCCAGCCAGGCAAAGCGCTCAAGATGGCCGACCGGCCCGGTTACGGTCATCAGCAGCAGGGCGGAGATAATGCCGGCCTGCGCCAGCAGCAGCCAGCTACGGCGTTGACCGAACCAGCGATGCAGAAACGGCAGGCGCAATTGATCCACCACCGGTGACCACAGCACCTTGATCGAGAACAGAATACCGACCCAGCTGAAATAGCCGATGGTGGCGCGCTCGATGCCGACATCGCGCAGCCAGGCCGACAGGGTCGAGAACACCAGCAGAAACGGCAGCCCGGCGGAGAAGCCGAACAACAGCATGATCAGGACGCGCGGCTGCCGGTAGGTCAGCCAGGCATCCCGAACGATCAACCACATAGACTGCGCTCCCGTCAGGCGGCCAAGGGCTCAGGATAAAGCCGGTATAGTCTGCATTTGCGCGGCTAATCACAAGCATGGGCCGAGCCGCTGACGGGAAAAGCCGGGTGACGACGCGGACGGCAACCGGCTATAGTCTCTGGCAGACAAAAACAAGAACAGGATCACGCTTCTACCATGAGCCAGCGCGATATCAGCATTCTGGTTGTCGATGACGCCAAGTTCTCCAGCGCCGTAGTGGGCCGCTCCCTGAAAGCGGCCGGGTACACCGATATTCGTCATGCCTCCAGTGCCAACGCCGCGCTGGTGCTGATGGAGGAACGCCCGGTGGCAGTGCTGGTGGCGGACTGGCTGATGCCGGAGATGGATGGTCTGGAGCTGACCCGACGCGTGCGTCAGCTGGATGAATCCACCAACCGCTACACCTATGTGATTCTGCTGACCGCCCGTGAAGGTGTCTCGGCACTGAAAAAGGCCTTCGATGAAGGCGTCGATGACTTCGTCAACAAATCCGCCATGAATGATCAGCTGTTGCCAAGAGTGATGGCGGCGGAGCGGATTACCCGTATTCACAACCGGATTCTGGTGGAAAACCAGCGGCTGATAGACGCCAACGCCAGACTGCGCAAGCAAACCACGATTGATCCACTGACCGGTTACGGCAATCGGCAGTACGCCCTGAAGCGGCTTGAAGACGCCCTGCGCCAGTCCCGGCAGCGTGGTGGCGCAGCTTGTCTGCTGATGATCCGGATTGATCACTATGCGGACCTTGAGCAGCGCCATGGCAAGGCTTTGACGCAACAGCTGGTGCTGGCATTCAGTCGACGGTTGCGTCAGCTGGTGCGGCCGATGGATGTGCTGGCGCGCATCAGCCCGGATCATTTCTGTCTGATTACCCATCAGGCCGACAGTGCCAACGCCACCCCGGGCAGTTTCCGGCGCTTGTATGACGGCTTGAATCATCGTGCCTACAAAACTGCCGGCGGGTTTTTCCAGCTGTCTGTCAGTGTGTCGCTGATGAAATCCGCCGACAAGGACGAGATCGACGGCGAGCTGCTACTGACTCGCTCGCTGCGCGGGCTGGATGCCTCCCACGACGGCAAGCGCATTGTTGAGCAAGCCCTCAGCGGTTGATGTCTGGCACCTTGTCGGTGCCGGCAGCATGGGATCGCTGGCCGCCGCAAGGCTGCTGGCCGCCGGCTTCTCACTGCGGCTGATCAGTCGCGATCACCAACCTGCCCAGCGTCAGCTGCACTGGCCTGATGGCCGAACCTCCAGCATCCATCTTGCAGCGGATGACAATGACACCATCCGTCATCTTGTTGTTGCGGTAAAAGCGGGCGAAACCATCGCTGCAATACAGCCGCTGTTGTCCCGTATGCATCCGCAGGCAGACATTGTTCGGCTGCAGAACGGCATGGGCTCGCTGGATGGCCTGACGCTACCCGGAACAGTGCGCTGCCTGCATCTTGTCAGCACCGACGGTGCCTGGCGCGATGCTGAACAGATTCAGGTGGTGGCGGAGAACCGCACCCTGATCGGCGATGGCAGTCCGCGGCCACCGCCGTGGCTGACAGATCTGCAGCCGCATTGGCCAGGGCTAAGCTGGACGGCAGATATCGAACGCGCTCAGTGGCAGAAGCTGGCGGTGAATGCCGTGATCAATCCGCTGACGGCGTTATATCGTTGCCGTAACGGCGAGCTGCTTGACGCCGGCGAGCGCGAACAGCGAATGCAGTTGCTGGCGCAGGAGGCGGATGCATTGCTCGCCCGGCTTTACCCGGACTGGCCAGCGGATACCTTGGCACGAAGTTGTGAGGTGGCGCGACAAACGGCAGCCAATACTTCCTCCATGCTCGCCGATGTGCTGGCGGGCCGGCCCACCGAGGTTCAGTTTATCAACGGTTATCTGCTGCGGCGGGCCGGCCAGCTCGGTCTGGCGCTGCCTGCGCATCAGGCGCTGTTGACCGAACTGGGTTAAATCCCTATGGTGGCCGCGCCTTGAGGTGCGCGGCGGTGTCAAAGCCCTCGCGTTAAACGGGAAACAGGTGAAACACCTGTGCTGCCCCCGCAACGGTAACCGGTGATGGGTCACCAGACGCCACTGTGCGAAAGCATGGGAAGGCGGTGATCCGGCAACAGCCACACCGGGAGCCCGGATACCGGCCACGAGGCATAGTGCGACACGCTCTGGCGTTGTCGTATCCGATGTACGGCGGGTGCACTCGGGAGGACATCATGTTCACACACCCCCTGCGTAATGCGGGCGCGCTGGCGTTTGGCGCGCTTCTGTTGGTTTCACCGGTACTGGCTGATGAATCACGTCTTGATGATGTGGTGATCAGTGCCTCACGTCTGACTCCGGTGGCGGATCTGTTGCCGGTGGGCAGCGTTATTCTCGGCCCGGAAGAGCTTGATGATATTCCGGCCAACAATCTCGCCGATGTGCTCGATACCGTGGCCGGCATCAATGCCAGTCGTTTCTACGGTATTAATGGTGCGGAAAGCGGTGTTGATCTGCTCGGCTTCGGCGCCACCGGCACCCAGAACACGCTGATACTGCTGAACGGCCGACGTCTCAACGATGTCGACCTGGCGGCGGTGGATTTTGCCGCGATTCCGCTGGCGGCGATTGAGCGTATTGAGATTCTGCCGGCCAGCGGTGCGGTGCTTTACGGTAACGGCGCGGTTGGCGGCGCCATCAACATCGTCACCCGGCAGCAGCATCGCAACGGTGCCGGTGTGGAAGCGCTGGCTGGCAGTTATGACACGGTGGGCGGGCAGGCTTATGCCGGTCGCCAGTCCGGCTCGCAAAGCGGCTTTGCTTCCCTGCAAGCCTTTGACAGTCAGGGCTACCGCGACAACAACCGGGTCAAGCAGCAAACTGCCTATGCCGACTGGCGTGTCGATACCCGTGACATTGATGCCTCGCTGACCCTGCTGGCGGATAACCGCGAGCTGGAGTTGCCCGGTGGTCGGCGGGTCGATCCTGTCGGTGGCAGCAACGAGTTGCGCGATGACCCCACCGGTGCGGCAACACCGAATGACTGGGCCGACCAGCAGGGCCTGCAGCTGTTGCCAGGCGTGCAGCTGGAGTTGCGTGAGAATCTGCGTTTGCATGTCGACAGTGGCTGGCGGATCAAACGGCAGCAGTACTTTATTGATGGCGGATTTGGCTACACCAGCTATAGCGAAGCGCAGACGGTGAATTTCAGCCTTAGCCCGCGTCTGGTCGGCCAGCTGGAAACCGGGACATTTCATCATCAGTGGATTGCCGGTCTGGATTTTCATGAAACCGATTTCCGCCGGGATGTTTCCCTGAATGAAATGACGTTCAGCCAGCCGATACATCGGGTCGATATTCGTCAGCAGAGCACCGGCCTGTATCTGATGGACTCTGTGGCGTTGACCGATAGCACGCTGTTTACTGCGGGCGTCCGGCATGAATGGGTTTACACCCGGGCGGCCGATCAGTATGACCCGGCTGCCCCCACCGTGCCCTGCTGTGGTGATGCCGAGGCGGAGCCGTTCGATATCAGTCAGCGTGCCGATATCTGGAATGTCGGTATTCGCCAGAACCTGAGCGATAGCATTTCGGTTTTTGCCAACGCCGAACGCAGTGCCCGGTTTGCTTCGGTGGACGAGTTCTTCGAACTGGATCCGAATCTGTTTGTCACATCGCTTGATCCGCTCGATGTCCAGACTGGCACCCTGTACAGCGCGGGAGCCCGCTGGCAGCGGCAGGGTTATCGCGCCGTGCTGACTGCCTGGCGTGGCAACTTCCGCAACGAGATTCATTACGACGCCAATGCCTTCGAAAACGTCAACCTGGATCCGACCCGTCGCCATGGTGTTGCACTGAACACGCGCTGGCCGTTGCTGGAGACGTTGACGTTGACGCTGAATGGTAGCTACCAGCGGGCGCAGTTCAGCAAGGGCGTCTATGAGGATAACGAGGTGCCACTGGTGCCGAGACAGACCGCCTATGGGCGTCTGGATTATGCGCCATTGTCCTGGCTGTCGGTGTCGCTGGCGCAGCGTTACGTTGGTCGCCGTTATTTTGACAACGACCAGAACAACAGCTTCGGTGAGCGCATCCCGTCCTACCGTCGCTCCGATGCTGAAATTGAGGCACGCTTTGCAGACGGCTTCTGGGTGCGCGGCGGAGTATACAACCTGGAAGACAGAATTGTGTTCGATTACGGCGTCAGCAGCAGCTTCAGCCCGGGCGTATATAACGCCTATCCGTTGCCTGATCGCCACCTGATGGTATCCCTGGGAGCAGACTGGTAATGACCGACAAGCAGCGCATCAATCGGGTAGTGACGCGTAGTGGCGATGGTGGCGAGACCGGTCTTGCCGATGGCAGTCGCCGGCCCAAGCATGCGCCGTTGATTGTGGCATTGGGTGAGCTGGACGAGCTGAACGCCATGATCGGCATGCTGCGCACTCAACCTGGCGCCGAGAAGATCGCGCTGCTGGATGATATCCAGCAGCGTCTGTTTGATCTGGGGGCCGAGTTGGCGGTGCCGGGCAGTAAACGTTTGCGCGAAGCAGATGTGGAAGAGCTGGATACCGCTGTTGCTGCACTGAATGATGTATTGCCACCGCTGCGTGAATTTGTGTTACCCGGAGGCCATCCGGCGGCCGCGTTCTGTCATCTGTGTCGCACGGTGGCACGTCGTGCCGAGCGGGCACTGGTGGCGGCGAATCATGTCCAGCCGCAGAACCCGCAGTCACTGATGTGGTTGAATCGGCTTTCAGACCTGCTGTTTGTGCTGGCGAGAACCTTGAATCGCCAGCACAATGTCAGCGAGCCGCAGTGGCGGCCGCGCTGACCGTCAGCAGTCGCTAACGGAGTTACCGGCGTCAGCATTATCGGCAACGCAATCGCCGGGCGGCACCGGTTCTTTCACAGAAAGATCCTGTTCAATGGCTTCTTCCTGGACTTTTTCTGCGGCGGTTTCGACGCCGACATGGTGAGTGGCAAAGCCGGTCTGCACCACCTGATTCACCGCCATACCAAGAATGCGGCCGTTAAAGGGTGCCAGTATCGCGCTGCCGGTATTGCTGACCGGATCAATGACCGATCCCAGTACCTGACCTTCGCGAACCTTGTCGCCAAGCTTGACCGTAGACATCAGAATGCCGCCCTGATTCGCTCGCACCCAGTCCGATTGATAGAACACCGGTTGCGGTGAGCTCCAGAAGCGTTTGCTGTCCTGGATGGCGAGGTTCTGCAGCAGGGTTTCCAGTGACTTAACGCCTGCGTCGACAGCACTTTCATCCAGTTGATGCGGTCCACCTGCTTCCATGGTGACGGCGGGAATGCCGGCATCATTGGCAGCACGGCGTAGCGTGCCTTTGGCGCCGACGCCATGCAGTACGGTAATGCCGCCAAAGTGACGGCTGAAATCAAAAACCATTTCGTCTTTCAGGTTGCCACGAATTTGCGGCAGGTTGACGCGTTGCTGTGAGCCGGTATGCAGATCCACCAGAAACTGGCACTGGCGAATCACATCACTGAACAGTGAATGGCCGATACGATCCGCCGCGCTACCATTCGGGCTGCCGGGAAAATGCCGGTTCAGATCCCGGCGGTCGGCAAGGTAACGACTGGCGCGCCGGAAGCCATCCAGATTGACAATCGGAATGCCGATCACCGTGCCACGCATGTTGGCAGGTTCGAGCTGGTACATCAGGCGCCTGACCATCTCGATACCGTTCAGCTCGTCACCATGAATGGCGGCGGTAAGACATAGCCTCGGGCCGGGCTGCTTGCCGTGTGCAATGAGTACCGGCACCGGCGTGTCGATACTCTGGAAAGACTGCACCGGCTTCCAGTAAAGCGTCAGGAACTCACCGGCCTGGACCTCCTCACCGAGAAGCATCAGGGAGTCGCGCCCGTCTCCGGCAGGCTCCGGTTGCGGATCTGCTTTCGATTCCGGCTGTGGTTCTGCTAATCGGGATACCGGAATGTCGTCCTCGTCAGCCAGTTCTGTGGCGTGAGCGAATGGCGTGGTAAAGGTCAGGCAGGCAAGAAGTACAAGCTGGCGCGGAATCACGGGGCTGTCCTATGGCTGAAGCAATGGTGCGGTTGGACGTCTGATGCCGGCGGGGGTTCCTCAATTCTGATCGGTCAGCCCGTGTCTCAGTCGCAGCCGTTGGCGCAGGCCACGGGAAATGGCATCGACGGCAATGTTCAGCATCACGCCCGCGCCGATCAGCACCAGCGCCCTGTCGGTGCGCAGCTCACTGAACGCAGAATCGATATAAAAGCCCAGCGTAGTGATTCCAAGCACCCCGAGAATGGCGGTTTCACGCATGATGATTTCCCAGCGATACAGCAGGAAGGCGAGAAAGTTGGGATAAATTCGCGGTAACACTTCAAAGGCATATCGATTCAGCCCGTTGGCAGCGTCGACCCGCAGGTTCAGGGTGTCGGTGAAGCGCCCGCACAGGTGGGCAACGATGGCGCCGGTATGCAGTGCCAGAGCAAGAATACCCGGTAGCATGGATGGGCCGAGCACCAGCACAAAGACAAACGCGAGCAGGAATTCGGGCAGGGTGCGTAGCAGCACCAGCAGTGAATGACCGGCACCACGACTCAGCCGGTGGCCAAACTGTGACGAGATCAGCGGGAACAGCATCAGTGCCAGTATCCCGGTAGCCAGCAGGGCAGCCATGCCGAGAACAAGGGTCTGACCGACTCCGGGCAGGATCTGTTCCTGCAGCAGTTTGAGCAGCCAATCAGCCAGTTCGGACCATTGCCACTGGCTCTGTCGCAGCGGTGCGGGAACGATGTCCTCGGAGAGAAAACGGATTAGTCTGCCACTCGTTACGCTGGCCTGCGGTGGCGCCCAGAGCAGCGTTGCGAACAGCCATAACGGCAGCAGCACCGGTCGCAGCCATAGCCGCAGGGACAAAATGACAACCAGAAAAATATACAACAACGCGGCGCCGGTACTGTACTCACCCTGACGAAAAGCGGTCTCCAGATGAAAGCCGATGGTTGGCAGGCCGATAAAACCAAGAATGGCGGAGGAGCGTACCGCACATTCAACCCGATAGGCGCCGTAGGTTTTCATGTGTTGCCAGACCAGTGGCAGACGGGCAAACCAGAAACTGCTGAAGGCGTCGCTGCCTGTGGGCAGGGCGCGGGCTGGTGCTCGGTCTGACTCTTCCAGAAATTCGCCAAACACCTTGGCAAAGATTCCACAGTAGGGCACGGCGATGGCGAGCAGGCCGGTGAGTGTCGAGAGGCCGAAAACCTGCAGGAACAACAAGCCCCAGAACAGTTCGTGGATTGCCCTGACTATTGCGCTGGCAGCGCGAACGGCTCGCCAGCGCCAAAGCAAGGCAAGCAGAAATCCGCCGGCAGATCCGACAGCGACGCCTTGCAGGGCAAAGGCGAGCGTGTATCCCAGTGCTTGCCACAGTTTCTCCGTGGAAAAAAAATCCGGGGTGAGAAAACCGTTGCCAATGTGTGCCAGTTCGATACCGGGGTCACGAGTGGTGATGCTGATGTCGGCGAGCAATAATGCCAGCAGACCCAGAACAGCCAGTATCAGGGTGGTATGGCGAAGACGGGATGCGGTGGTGTTCATCGTCGTCGGTACAGCTCGTTCAGATCCTGTATACGCAGGTTCTGACTGGCAGCATCGATGACAATCCTGCCGTCCCTGAGACCAATAATGCGATCACAGCAATGCAGTGCCAGCTCACGATCGTGCAATGCGGAGACTGCAGTGTGATGGCGAGACAGGGCAAACCGTAGCAGCGCTTCACCCTGACTCTCATCCAGGCTTGAAACCGGTTCATCAGCAAGCAGGACATCGCGTTGGCTGAACAGGGCACGGCCCAGCGCGGTACGTTGCGCCTGTCCGCCGGATAAGCGGTCAACACTGGTGCGTAGCTTCTCGGCGATAGCAAGTTCGGCGGCCAGCTGCTCAACCTGTTGCCACTGTGTTGCCATTGGCCGGATCAGGTTGGCGAGGTTGTACAGTGCGCTGTGCCGATCCAGCGCGCCCATGTAAATGTTGTGAAATACGCTCAGCATCGGCACCAGTGCACCCTGTTGCGGACACCAGGCCGACCGCAATGGTTGCTGTTGCCGCAATGCTTCCAGCAGAGTCGATTTGCCGGCACCACTGGGTCCGAGCAGGGCGACTTTCTCACCCTGCTCGATCCGCAGTTCAATTTCGTGCAGGATCGTGACACCCTGCCGGCGGATGCTGTGCTGATGCAGCTCGAACATCATCAGTCCATCAGGCCGAGACTGCGTGCGGTGTCGAGAATTGGCAGGAAATCGTCATTCGTGGCCGGAATGAATTTCTGCCGTGGAAACGCATCCAGCACATCGCGGTCATCGAGCTCCAGCAGCGCACGCTGTACTTTCCCGGCAAAGCCTTCACCGAAGGTGGCATCAACGTCGCCACGAATCACCCAGTGATAATCCGGGTAGGGCGGGGTGGTCCAGATCACCTGAACCTTGTCGGTATCCACGGTACCGTCAGCCACTTCCTTGTCCCAGACCTGATAACTTAGCGCACCCACTTCATAGGCGCCGCTCTGCACCAGCGCGATGGTGGCACTGTGGTCGCCACTGAAGCCGACCCGGCTGAATATTGCTTCGGGCGACTTGCCGAACTGTTCGCGTAGAAAGAACTCAGGCATCAGGCGTCCGGAGGTTGAACTTTTTGAGCCGAAGGTGAAGCTGCGGCCCTCAAGCCCTTCCGGGAAGCCATCACCGGCGACGATGCCGGTGTCACGGTGGGCAATGAAATAACTGACGTACCGGGGATCCTCTACGCCTTGGGCGATGGCACGACTGCCGGGCACCAGTTGCGTTGCTTGCACGCCGGACAGACCGCCAAACCAGGCCAGCTGTACTTCGTTATTGCGAAACGCCGTGACCGCAGCGGCATAGGATTTCACCGGGACATAACGAACTTCGATGTCCAGCTTTTCGCTCAGGTAAGTGGAAACCTTGCCGAAGCGTTCGATCAGGCGGGCTTCATCCTGATCAGGAATGGCGCTGAACACCAGTACCGGTTTGTTTGGTGTAGCAGGATCACAGGCCAACAGGCCAAAACACATGCATGCGGCCACTACTGCGGCCATCAGTCGCTTGCTCATCTCGCTCTCCGTTCAATGGGGAGAAACACCGGACTGTGCCGCCTGATTCCGCGTGTCCGGCAAGACACGGGGCGGGTAATGCGGTTGTTATGCTTGCTGAGAGTGCTTCAGCCAGATTTCTGCATCACGACGGCTACCCTGAAACAGGATCGGGCCATGCCGCTGCTGCAGCATATAGTCATACATCGGGTCGTAATAGTCGCGCAGCAAGGGTTCAATCCAGCGCCGATGACCTTCACTGTCACCGTGATCAGTCTGTTGTTGCAACGCCTGGACCAGCAGCTGACGCAGTTCCCGGTGGCGGGTGCCACCCAGCCGCCGCTGAATCCTGTCGAGGGCGGCGAGCAGCTCTTCGCCCAACTGGCTGAGGGCAGACTCTTCGCCGAAATGTTGCCGGTACTCGGCCAGGGGGGCCAGCACATAGTCTTCCAGGGTGACGCTTACCCTGCTATCCAGCGTTTCATCAATCAGGATACGGGCGCCATCCTTGATCCTTTCCTGCAGTGACAGCGGCAAGTGACAGCGGCCGATCAGTCGGCTCTCATCTTCCAGCGCAATCTGTGCATATCCGGGTAGCGATCGCTTCATCATGGCTACCGCTAGCCGGTTCTCGAAATCAATTTGCGACGGCTGTCCGCCGGGGCGACGGCCGAATGTCGAGCCTCGATGGTGAGCAAGACCTTCCAGATCGATGCTGTTCGGTAGCGCTTCAATGACCCGGGTTTTGCCTGTCCCGGTGCGGCCGCAAATGATGACCAGCGGCAAATCGCGAATCAGCCGCTCGGACTCTTCCAGCAGGAACCGGCGCATGGCTTTGTAGCCACCGCTGACGAGGGGGATGTCGATGCCAGCTTCGTTCAGCCATTGCTGCACTGTCTGCGAGCGCAGGCCGCCGCGAAAACAATAGAGCACGCCATCCGGATGGTCGGTGATCCAGCGCGACCAGGCCGCCATGCGGGCATCACGTACTGCCCCGGAAACCAGCTGCTGGCCCAGCGCAATCGCCGCCTGTTGGCCGTGCTGCTTGTAACAGATGCCGATCTGGTGACGTTCGTCATCATCCAGCAGCGGGATATTGCTGCTGGCAGGAAAGGCGCCGCCGGAAAATTCCACCGGAGCGCGGACGTCCAGCAATGGGATATCGTTAAGGAAAAGCTGTGGTAAGTCAGTGATTCGCTGCATCAGACAGGCTCAGCCCTGGGCAATGGCCTTCTGTTTGTCGCGCACCGATTTTGGCTTCCATTGCATCGAGCCAAGAAATACCAGACGCATTTGCTGGGCCGCCTGATCCTGCAGCCAGAGCACTTCCGACTCGCTGTCTGCCGGCAGGTCGAGTAGCTGTTCAGTGATGGCGATCATGATGTTGACGATCAGTGACGAGATCATCTGCAGCTCTTCAGTGCTGAGATTGTTGGCGCCCGGAAAGCGTGCCAGATCAGTCGCCAGCTCACTGATAAACAGCGCAGTTCCCTGGCGAATGGCCAGACGCAGCGCGCGACTGCCACCAAAGCGCTCCTTGGCAAGAAACTGGAAGTAATCCTGATTGGCCTGCACGTAACCGATGTACGTCTGTACCGAACGGGCAATCAGGCTGCTGGCCGGCAGCGGCGCACTGCGCGCCTCGCGCATCATCTGCCTGAGGGCGCGCAGGGCTTCCTCGACCAGGGTCAGGCCGAGTTCATCCATATCACGGAAGTGGCGATAAAACGCGGTGGGGACGACGCCGGCATTACGGGCAACTTCGCGCAGGCTGATGCTGTTGAAGCTCTGCTCGCCCTGCATCAGTTCCAGTGCGGCATCGAGCAGGGCCCGGCGGGTGCGTTGTTTGCGAACATCGCGGCGACCGGTTTCGGACTCTTCCTCGTCACGACGGCTGCGGCGGCGGGTTATTCTTGTCATCGGCGTATCCGTACCCGGAAATTGTCGGCCATTGTACTTGAAAACACAGCTGTAGCCACAGGCGCGCTGGCCGGTATTTATATAACCATATGAAACAGAAGGATTTAAATCATTTTTGTGTACAGTTGTTGACTTTTAATCTCGGCCGGCATTAATGTGCACACATGTTAACTAACGTGGTGCCTGGACAATGACTTCTGTACTTCGTCCCCTGACCCGATTTGGCCACTGGCTGGCAACCCCGTTGCTGCCGGAATCCTATCTGGAGCTGATTGATCCGCTGCTTGGCGCTGGCCTGCGTGGCCGCATCGAGCGGGTGATACGTGAGTCTGCGGACGCCGTTTCACTGGAAATTCGCCCTAACAGCCGCTGGCAGGGCGCGCGCGCCGGTCAGTATGTCCGCCTCGGCGTGGACATCGACGGCGTTCGCCACTGGCGTTGCTATTCGGTGTCTTCCGGTAATGCCAGCCGCGATGACAGTTTTACCGTGACCGTACGTGCCATTGAAGGTGGACATGTGTCCACTTGGCTGAATCACTACGCCCGGGCTGGCATGGTGCTGATGCTCGATCAGGCTGCCGGTGAATTCGTTCTGCCGGCCGGTGAGCTGCCGAAACTGCTGTTCATCACCGCCGGCAGCGGCATTACCCCGGTGATGGGGATGTTGCGCAGTCTGGCGGCGACCGGCCGTGAGGCGGATGTGGTCCATCTGCATTACAGCCCTGATGAGGCCAGCAACCTGTTTGCCGATGATCGTCGCGGTCTGGCGCTGACCCACGGCTGGAACAGTCTGACCCGGCTGACCCGCAGTCGCGGCGACCAGCATTTCTCCGCTGATCAGCTGCAGACCCTGTGCCCGGACTGGCGTGATCGTCTGGCCTATGTCTGCGGTCCGCAATCCTTGATGGATTCGGTGTCGGCCCACTGGCAGAGCGCCGGTCTGAATGAGCAGCTGAAACAGGAAAATTTCCGCCCGGCACTGAAGACCGTGGCCGCTGGCGCCGGTGGCGAAGTGCGCTTCTGGCATAGCGAGCGTGCGGCCGAGGCGGCCGGCGACAAGCCGCTGCTGGAGGTGGCCGAGCAGGCCGGTCTGCTGCCGAAACACGGTTGCCGCATGGGTATTTGCCAGGGCTGCCTGGTGACGTTGAAGGAAGGTCAGGTCCGTGATCTGACCACTGGTGAAATTTTCGGTGAAGCCGGCGATATGGTGCGCATCTGTGTCTGCGCCGCCGCCGGCAATGTCACTCTCGACCTGTAAGGAGCGCCAATATGACTGCCTCATTGAATCTCGATAAGAACATGATTGCCGCTGCCCGCGCCCGCCGCCTGCCGGTGGACCTTACCGATGAGCAGGTGCAGCAGTTCGGTGCGGAAATCGAAGCACTGCGCAAGCGCATTATGGACAGCCTTGGCGAAAAGGATGCGCGTTATATCCGCCGCATGATCAAGACCCAGCGCTATCTGGAAATCGGCGGCCGCGGCCTGCTGTTCGCCGGCATTCTGCCGCCGGCCTGGCTGGCCGGTACCGCCATGCTCGGTGTTGCCAAGATCCTCGAGAACATGGAAATCGGCCATAACGTTATCCATGGCCAGTGGGACTGGATGCGCGACCCGGAGATCCATTCCTCGAAGTGGGAGTGGGACAACGTTTGCCCGTCGGACCAGTGGCAGCACTCGCACAACTACATGCACCACAAGTGGACCAACGTGGTCGGCATGGACCGTGACGTCGGTTACGGCATTCTGCGGATGAGCGAGAAGCAGCCGTGGCACCCGGCCTATCTGGCCCAGCCGGTCACCAACGCACTGCTGGCAACCTTCTTCCAGTGGGGCGTGGCCCTGCACGACGTCGAGTTCGAGCGGGTCCGCAAGGGCGAGAAGAGCTTCAGCGAAGCCTGGGGTCAGCTCAAGCACATCGGCAAGAAAGTGCGCAAGCAGGTGATCAAGGATTATGTCCTGTTCCCGCTGCTGGCCGGTCCGTTCTTCCTGCCGGTGCTGGCGGGCAACATCACCGCCAACCTGATCCGTAACCTGTGGGCCTACATGATCATTTTCTGCGGCCACTTCCCGGACGGCGTTGAAGATTTCCTGCCGGAAGATATCGAGAACGAGGACAAGGCCCACTGGTACCTGCGTCAGCTGCTCGGTTCGGCCAACATCGAAGGCGGCCCGCTGATGCATATCATGAGCGGCAACCTGAGTCACCAGATGGAACATCATCTGTTTCCGGATATGCCCAGCAACCGTTATGCTGAGGCGGCAAAGGAAGTGCGGGCCATCTGTCAGAAGTATGGCCTGCCCTATAACAGCAAGCCGCTGCATCGTCAGTTCGGCTCGGTGTTGGCCAAGGTGATGCGTCTGTCCCTGCCAAACCGTGCACCGAAGCAGGCCATGGTCAGCGCCTGACCGGAGTATAGCAATGATCAAGGTACTGGATGCCGTCCGTAGCGTGCTGGAAAGCACGGTGAAGTCCGGCACGGTGCGGGTGGAAAATATCCACAATCTGGTGGTGGATTACGCCCGCGGCTTTATCGAGCAGGAGGACAAGCAGGTGGATCGCGACAGCATCTACCAGCTGGTCCGGGATATCACCGCTGAAATCGGCGGTTTTGCCGATGACGTGCTGGACGTGGCGGAAGACGCGCGCGAAACCGTCAAGAAAACCGACCAGAGCTGATCAGCGTGGCAAAACGTCTGATCATGATGACAGCGGCGCTGCTGGCAGCGCCGCTGTTTTTATTTGTGTTGCTGTGGGCGCTTTTTTCCTGGCGCCCTGATAGCAGCGGCTGGCCGCAGTGGCCAGCTTCCGACTCAGCTGAAGCCGGCGCCCTGTCGGTGACCTGGCTTGGCACATCGACGTTGCTGATTTCCGACGGCGTTACCGATCTGATGACTGATGCCTACTTTAGTCGCGCCTCCCGGCTTTCGGTGATGACACAGGATCTGGCCCCGGACGATGAGCGTATTGATGCCATGCTGCGTCAGTATCAGATCGACGGGCTTGATGCGGTGCTGGTAGTGCATTCGCATTTTGATCATGCGATGGATTCGCCGGCAGTGGCGATGCGCACCGGCGCCGAGCTGGTCGGTTCGGAAAGCACTGCCAATGTCGGTCGTGGTGCCGGGATGGCCGAGTCTGCCATTCGCGTCGTGGTGCCGGGTGAGGCGATGCGCTACGCCGATTTTGAGGTGATCTTTCTGCTCTCTGACCATGTGCCGCAGGCAGCGTGGCTGGACCGGCTTACCGGGATGAACGAGCCGATCAGCGAGCCACTTTCGCCTCCTGCTCCGGTATCAGCCTGGAAGGAGGGTGAGTCCTACGCGCTGCTGATCCGCCATCCGCAGGGCAACATTCTGATTCAAGGCAGTGCCGGGTTCGTCGATGGCCAGCTGGATGGCTATCAGGCCGATCTGGCGTTTGTTTCCAGTGTCGGCCTGTCGCGACAACGTGACGGTTATGTTGCTGACTATGTTCGCAATACGGTAACGGCCAGTGGCGCGCCGAAAGTGGTGCCTATTCACTGGGATGATTTTTTCCTGCCCTGGCAGGCGGAAAATACTCCGGCCATGCCGCTGATCATGGAAGATCTTGAGGGGTCGTTCCGCTTGTTGAGTGACGAGGTGGGGGCTGCGGGGGCGGAGTTCGTTGTCTTGCCGCCCGGGCAAACCATTTATTTACGCAAAGACGAGCAACACCCGTAGGAGCCGTCGATCGACGGCGATGTTGATCGCGGCCGGTCGGCCACTCCTACGGGAGATGATGCGAGAATCAGTTTTCAGTGCTGCGTATTTCACCGGCCAGGTGCGGCTTGATGCCGTCGGCGCCGAGCAGACGAAAATCCAAGCCGCCGGCAACTTTCTCTTCGGCAAACTTCACTTTCGCCGGGATAAACAGCGGCAGCTTGAAGCTGACATCGACACTGAACGGGCCTTGCGGGAAATTCGGCTCCAGTTCGGCCAGACAGCGCGCCTTCGACCACATGCCATGGGCAATCTGGCGCTTGAAGCCGAACAGTTTCGCGGTCAATGGGTACAGGTGAATCGGATTGCGATCACCGGATACCGCACCGTAGCGGCGGCCGATATCGCCCGGCACCGACCATTCTTTTGCACCACTAACCGGCTCGACTTGCGGCGCTTCCTTTTTCTTGCCGCCGCCACCGCCGCCGCTGCGGAACAGCATGAAGGATTCACTTTCCCAGACCTGTTCGCCGGCGGTGCTGACGCTGGTGAGAATGGAAAACTCGTAACCGGAATCACGTTTTTCCAATGCGCCAAAGCGGCACTCGACATCAAGTTGTTCGCGCTCCTGAATCGGCCGGAACTGGGTGATGCGATTGCGCACATGGACCAGACCCATGGCCGGGAACGGAAAGCGCTCATCCAGCAGCAGGGTCATGAACAGCGGGTGGGCATGCATGTGCGGATAGGTGATCGGCAGCGTGCCCTTGCTCTGGAAGCCACACACCTTGCGATAGGCAGCCAGATGTTTCGGGTCCAGCACCAGATCACTCAGTCGCGCGCCAATGGCCGGCAATTCCGGATTCTTGCCCGGTTTGACGCCGGCACGGATCACGGCTTTGGCAAACAAGGGCAGCATCGACGGCGCGTTGCGCAGGTCGCGGATGGCGAGTTCGGTCATGGTGGCACCTCCCTGACAGTAAAGAGGCGCAAAGTATAGTCAGCCATGTGGCGCAGACGATTGGCCGGCGCGCCCTGCGGTTCCGGTGCGGGGGCGCCCTGTGCTACATTCGGCGCTCTTGTATACCTCGGGAAACAACCTGCCGATGACCACCCTGACTGACTCCGGTGTCCTGCTGCGCATGGCCTACAAGGCGATGCAGAACGCAGGCGTCGACGCGGATGCAGTACTGGCCAAGGTAGGCCTCGACAAGTCGATTCTGACCCTGCCGGAGCTGCGCACCCCGCACGATGCTCAGGAGTGGTTCTGGCAAGCCATGGAAGAAGTGTCCGGCGACCCGCACATCGGCCTGCACCTCGGTTCTCATATGCCGATCTTCAAGGGGCAGGTACTGGAGTACCTGTTTCTTTCCAGCCCGACCTTTGGTGAGGGCCTGAAGCGGGCGCTGGATTACCAGCGGCTGCTGTCTGATGCCGCCAATGCCGAAATGGTTGACCACGGCGAGCGGGTATTTCTCAAGCAAATGCTGTGGAGCAAAAAGCTGGCTCACCTGAATGAGTGCGCTTCAGTCGGGGTGATCAAGTTTTTCAGCTTCGTCACCGACGGCGCGTTCATGCCGATTGAAGTGCATTTCAGTCATCCGCGCCATGCCGATCAACGCGAGTACGAACGGGTATTCGGCTGCCCGGTGAAGTTTGAAATGCCGGATGTCGGTATTTTCTTTGATCGCAAATTGATGGACCTGCCGTCAGCACATCATGAGCCGGAGCTGTTGCAGCTGCACGAGCGGCTGGCCAGTGAACAGATGGCGCGGTTGGAGAAGCAGGATCTGGTATTCCAGGTCAGCCGGCTGGTGGCCGAGCTGCTTGAATCCGGTCACGCCAATCTGGAAGAAGTGGCGGCGCGTTTGGGCATCAAGCCGCGTCAGCTGCGTACCCGCCTGGCCGATGCCGGCACCAATTTCAATCAACTGGTGGCAGAGTATCGCTGCAAACTGGCCAAGCGCCTCTTGGCCGGCACGGACGAGAATATCGACGAGATTGTCTACCTCACCGGCTTCTCTGAGCCGAGCACGTTTTATCGCGCCTTCAAGCGCTGGGTCGGCATGACGCCGATCGAGTATCGCAAGCTGAAATCTGACGAAGATGTGAAGTGATCTCAGGCCGTCAGGTCGGCGGCCTGCAGCAGTAAATCCCGGAATGCCGCCGCCGCCGGCGACAGCTGGCGCTCGCGCCGTTGCACCAGACCATAGCTGGTTTGTATTTCCTCAATGTCCTGTACCGGCAGCATGACCAGCGCCCCGGTCGCCAATTGCGTCTGAATCACACTGACTGGCGCCATGCTGATGGCATCGCTGCCCGCCACCATGGCCACCAGCATGGCGACATTGTCGCACTCGATACGGCGGGTCAGACCGCCGTGTGCCGCGCTCAGTTGTTGCAGCGTCGCTTCGATGGCATCGGGTAGTCGTGTCAGTGCAAACGGATACGACAACAGCGCCGGCCACCTCAGCTCGCGTTGCCGGGTCAATGGATGATCACGGCGGCAGAAGATGCCGCCGGCCCGTTGTGGTAGCGGGGTAATGGTCAGTGCCGGGTCAGTACTGAGTTCACGGGTGTCAGCGACAAACAGCTCGATCTCGTGGGCAAGCAGGTCGTGGCGCAGATCCTCCCAGTTGGCGGTATGCAGGCGCAGGCGAATGCCGGGGTAGCGGTCGACGAATCGGGCGGCGACCTGGTCCATCAGGCCAATGGCGGGGTAGGGACCAGTGCCGATCGCCAGTGCACCGGTTTCCAGTCCCTGTACCGCCTGAATTTCCTGGAGCAATGCTTCGCGGGCGGCAAACAGGGCGCGCACATGGGGCAGGGCGGCACGGGCATAGACGGTGGCGGTGGCGCCGTGCCGGCCACGATCGAACAGGCTGACGCCGAGCTGTTGTTCAAGCTGCTGAATACTGCGACTGAATGCAGGTTGGGACAGGTGCACAGCGTCCGCCGCACGGGCGAAGTTGCGGTGTTCGAGCAGGGCGAGGAAGTGTTGCAGCTGGCGAGTATCCATGTGGCCAATCATGCGCCTTGTGCATCAAAAGTAAATAAACAATGCATTGGATGTTATTGGCGCTGAGGGCCAGACTGATCCTGTCTGTTTCCCCGGAGGTCTGCCATGACCCGATCATCGCTATTCCCGATTGCCGCCCTCGTCGCTGCCCTGCTGACCGGCTGCTCAGACGCTCCGGCGCCGCCAGCGGTGCAGCAGCAACTGCACCCGGAGCTGGCCGAGCATACCCGTCATTTTGTGCAGAAGGTGTATCCGGTGGGCCAGCGGATTTATTCCGCCGTGGGCTGGAATCTCGCCAATACCATCATGATTGAGGGCGATGATGGCCTGATTATTGTCGACGTTGGCGAGTCATCACTGCAAAGCGAAAAGGTGATGGCCGAGTTTCGTCGCCTGACCGACAAGCCGGTCAAGGCGATCATCTATACCCATCACCACCCCGACCACATCAACGGCACGGCAGCATTTGTTTCGCCACAGCAGGTCAGGGATGGTGAGGTGGAAATTATTGCCCACGACAGCCTGCTGGAGCATGTGGTGCTGCAGGGCGCCACCGTTGGCCCGATTCTGTCGCTGCGTTCCGGTTATTCCTTTGGTCTGGCCATGGCGATGGAGCGGCCTGAGGAAATGGCGGGCATGAATGCCGGTATCGGTCCGACCCCGGAGGTGGATCTGGAGCGTGACCCCGGCTCCACCTTTATCGCTCCCACCCGCACCTTCAGCGACGAGCTGGAGCTGACCATTGCCGGCGTGCGCATGCAGATGGTGCATGTGCCTTCAGAGGCTGAGGACGAGATTGCAATCTGGTTGCCGGACGACAATATCCTGTTGTCGGCCGAAGTGATTCAGGGGCCGACCCTGCCGAATGTGCATACTCTGCGCGGAACCAAATTCCGTGACCCGGTGCAGTGGGTCAAGGCACTGGACCGTCTGCGCGCATTCCGCGCCGAGGCGATGGTGCCGGCCCATGGCCAGCCGGTCATCGGATCGGAAAAAGTCGAAGAAGTGTTGCGCATGACCCGCGATGGTATTGCCTATATCCACGACCAGACCATCCGCTACATGAACAAGGGTTATACCCCGGATGAGCTGGTTGAGCTGGTGAAATTTCCTCCTCATCTGCGTGACTACAGCCCGTATTTACGCGAGTACTACGGCACGGTGAAGCATGCGGTGCGGCAGATCTACAACGGCTATCTGGGCTGGTTTGATGGTGACCCGACCACACTTGACCCGACGCCGCCGGTTGAGAAAGCCGAACGTACGGTGGCGATGATGGGCGGCCGTGACAAGGTGATTGCTGCAGCGAAGCAGGCCATCGACGAGCAGGATTATCAGTGGGCGGCGGAATTGCTGACGCCGGTCATTCGTGTCAATCACGATGACAGCGAAGCGCGGCAACTGAAAGCAACGGCATTGCGCCAGCTCGGTTATGCCAGCATGAATATCAACTGGCGTAACTGGTACCTGACCTCGGCGATGGAGCTTGAAGGCGAGCTGGACGTGGCCATGCTCGCGGCAGGCATGAAAAAGCCGTTCATCTCGGTGACCATGATGCAGAACTTTCCGCCACTGGTCTGGCTGAACGGCATGGCCCTGCATCTGGATGCGGGCAAGGCGGAAGACACCGAGCTGACCATCGGTTTCGAATTCAGCGATATCGATGTCCGTCATGCTATCGAGATTCGCCGTGGCGTGGCCCAGGTGCACGAGCAGGTGCCGGAAGATCTGCCGGTGAATGCGACGCTGGTGCTGGACAAGGCCTTTCTGGATCGCATTCTTGCGGGTGAGACCGGCTTGCTGAAAGGAATCGCCTCCGGGGATGTCCGGTTGCAGGGCAGCAAGCTTGATGTGGTCAGTTTTCTCGCCGTGCTGGACCCGGAGGATATCGGTGATCAGGGACTGACCGTTCGCTGAGCACCGGTGGAGCTTCTCAAGTAGAATGGCGGCTCGCGAAAACGGGGTGAGCCATGGTAGCGGTAGGAAAAATGAACCGGTTGCAGGTGGTCCGGCGCAGTGATTTCGGTCTGTTTCTGGCCGGGGACGCTGAGCAGACCATTTTGCTGCCGAAACGCTATATCCCGAAGGACACCGCCTGCGCGCCGGGCGACTGGCTTGATGTGTTTGTCTATCACGATAGTGAAGACCGGCTGGTTGCCACCACTGAAACGCCGAAGGTGCAGGTTGGTGAGTTTGCCAGCCTGAAGGTGGTGGATATCACCCCGGTTGGGCTGTTTCTTGACTGGGGGTTGGCCAAGGATCTGTTGCTGCCACACTCGGAAGAGCAGCGGCCGTTGCAGGTCGGAGATTATTGCGTGGTCTATGTGTTTCTCGACCGGCGCAAGGGTCGCATTACCGCAACAGCAAGACTGGATCGTCATCTTGATCAGGAGCCGGCTCGTTACCGGATTGGCCAGCAGGTTGATCTGCTGCTGGTCGGCGCCACGGAGATGGGCTTCAAGGCGATCATCAACAATCGCCACTGGGGTCTGATTCACAAGAACGAGTTGTTCAAGTTTGTTCGCAGCGGCATGCGCGAAAAGGGGTTTATCAAGGAGCTGCGAGGCGATGGCAAGATCAGCCTCAGTTTGCAGGCGGTCGGGCAGGAGGCTGCCGGCTCACTGGCTGACCAGATTGTGGCAAAGCTGCGCGAGCACAACGGCGTCTTGCCGTTAAACGACAAAAGTCCGCCGGAGAAAATCAGCGCCCTGTTCGGGGTCAGCAAGGGCAACTTCAAGAAAGCGATTGGCGGCCTCTACAAGCAGGGCCGCATTGTTATTCACGAGGATCGCATCGAACTGGTCACTGACTGACTATCGTTGCAATCCTTGTTCCGGTTTCAATGGCCTGCGGGCTTGTCATCATCCATGGGGGCAAGCTCCAGCGTCAGACCATCGGAAGTCCGGAACGGGGTATTGTCCTTTGGCTTGTCCACACCGCCCGGGGCTTTTTTCGGCGGGATATGATCCGGCAAGTAGGGCCCCATGATGCCTTTGGCTTCTTTCAACCACTCGGGCATGTCGTCGGGCTTGCTCTCCGTTTCTCCCTCGATGGGAGCAAGCTTCAGGTTATCCAGATCAAGGGAGAATGCTTTTGCCCTCTCAAGATAATTGGTGATGACCTGCGGTGCTTCTGCATCAATTGGCAAATAGGCCTGAAAGAACCCGCGCATCTCGGCCAGCTCATCCTCAAGCAACAGCGGCACCAGGGTCGAGTACATATCCAGCAGGGTAATGGCATTCTTTGACGAATCGGATTGAGTGGCAGATTGCAGGCGGCTGGCAACGGCGGTGTTGAGTATGTGCAGGTCGTTGTAGATATCGGTCAGGCCGTCGAACTCGATACGGCCTTTGCGCGACGGGGTCCGGCTAAGAAAGTACTGGGCCAGAAGATACATACCGGTAACCCGGAAGATGGTTTCTTCCTCCGAGCACAATGGCAGGTGGAAGCGCGCCAACGGTTTCATGAAGGCGGTTTTCGGGCAACCGCAAATCGGATAGACCAGATCCAGCATTGAGGCAATGACGCGCTGCAGTGCGGTTCGCTGTTTTACCTGTCGCTCTTCGGTGATGACTTCCACTTCGACTTCATCGATCGAACGGGTGTCATGGAAACGGGCAACGATGTTGTGCAGTTGCAACGCCAGCGGACAATGGCTGTGCTGTTCCTTCGATAGCGGGCAGTGTGAGCACTGCCGGTACTCCAGCCGGGTCCAGGGCGGTGGATCGATGACTTCCTCATTGATCAGGTCAAATGTCTGCTCGGCAAGCCGGAAGTCGAATACCTCGGGGGCGCCTTCGTTAAGCTTGATGCGATAGATGATATGGACGGAGTTCATGGACGCCTGCTGTTATTGGTTGTAGGTGCAGTCAGTTAGGCAGATAAAAAATGCCTGCCTGTTCCGTCCATGGCCGGCTATGACGCGATGCAGTCTAATCACAGCGGAAGCAGGAATCGTGCCGGTAATTCAGTATGTTATATGGGGTTTTCGAGGTAATTTCCCGGGCCTGCTTCACGCTTTTCAGGACGGCTTGGCAGTGCCGGAAGTCGTGGCCTGAGCGCAGGCTGCGGAGGCACGGGTGAATTTTTGTCAGAAACTGCCGTGATGTGGCAGTTGGGCGGCTGCCGTGGAGAAACAAACACGGGCGCCGAGGCGCCCGTGTTTGCTGTAAAAATGCTCAGGCGCCAATCAGGCTCTGGCCGCAGACGCGAACGATATTGCCACTGACACCCTGTGAAGCCGGGCTGGCAAAGAACGAGATGGTCTCGGCCACATCCACTGGCTGTCCACCCTGACTCATCGAGTTCATGCGACGGCCGGCTTCACGGATAGCGAACGGAATCGCCGCGGTCATCTGCGTCTCGATAAAGCCCGGTGCCACGGCATTGATGGTGATGTTGCGGGCCTGCAGATCCGGCGCCATGCCCTGCACCATGCCGATCACCGCTGCCTTCGAGGTGGCGTAGTTGGTCTGCCCCATGTTGCCGGCAATACCGGAAATCGAGCTGACGCAGACAATCCGGCCGCCATCATTCAAAGACCCGTCTTTCAGCAGCTGCGCGTTGATCCGCTCTTCCGAGCCGATGTTGATGTCAATCACCATGTCCCAGAACTTGTCCGGCATGCCGGCCATGGTCTTGTCACGAGTCACACCGGCGTTGTGGACGATGATGTCCAGACCGCCATGTTCTTTGGCGGCTGCAGAAATCTTTACCGGTGCATCAGCGGCGGTGATGTCGCCTTCCAGAGCGATGCCACCGATACGGCTGGCGACTTGCTTCAGGTCATCTGCCATCGGCGGAATATCCAGCACGATCACCTTGGCGCCGTCACGGGCCAGCACCTCGGCAATGGCAGCACCGATACCACGGGCGGCACCGGTCACCAGTGCAGTCTTGCCGGACAGCGGTTTATCCCAGTTGAAACCTTCAGCGGCAAAATCTGCTGCGCCAACGCGTACCACCTGCCCGGAAACATAGGCGGCTTTGGGTGACAGGAAGAAGTGCAACGGCGAGGCAACTTGTGCGTCAGCGCCTTCATCCACGTAGATCAGGTTAGCGATCGAGGCTTTCTTGATTTCCTTGCCGAGACTTTTGATCAGACCTTCCAGGCCGCGCTGGGCAATACGCTGCTCCAGAGAGCAGTGCTCCGGAATGCGGCCAATCACGACGATGCGGCCACACTTGTCGAGCTTGCGGGTCAGCGGATGAAAGAAGTCATACAGGGCGCGCAGCTCGGCGCTGTTTTTGATGCCGGTGGCGTCAAAAACCAGCGCCTTGAACTTCTGGCTGTCTTCCTTGCTGGCGGTGTAGTTGCCGACGCTGACACCGGCGGTGCCGGCGGCTTTTTGTACATCAGCCTCGGCGGCGAGACCGGCAAGAGTGTGCAGTCTGGCTTCACTGGCGCCCTTCAGGGTCGCCAGAACGGTGGTGACGGCCCTGCTGCCCGGTGCGGCACCGACAATCACGTCGCCCTTGATAAAGGAGGCCCGGCCCGGTGTGTGGCGGTCGAGAATCACCGGGATCGGCAGATTCAGCGAGCTGAAGATTTTTTTGCCCACGGGTGAATTGGCAATGGCCTGATAGACGTCGCTCATGATCCTGACCTCTGGCTGAGTTCGGTGGATAGGGTCGAAGGGGCGCTACTGTACCGCCCCGATTGGCGCGTATTGAAACACCCAGGCAGTGCACAGGTATTGACCGCTCTCCTTCACGGCCCCGTCGGGACAGCCAACCGCTGGCCGATCCGATGCCGCTAGACTGCGCCGGTTTCGATCCTAATGTCGGGGCGGTACCTGTTGCACAGGCTCCGCTCAGGCGCTTCAGGTATAGTTGTGGCCTTGTTTTTCGGGCCCATTACAGGAGGACTGACATGCTGGCAGGCAAGAGTGTTCGCAGAGTAGCCATCATCGGCGGCAACCGGATTCCGTTTGCCCGTTCCAACACCGCCTACTTCGGTGTGTCCAATCAGGAAATGTTGACCGCCGCCATTAATGGTCTGGTCGAGCGTTTCAATCTGCAGGGTGAGCGTCTGGGTGAAGTGGCAGCCGGGGCGGTGATGAAGCATGCCCGTGATTTCAACCTGGTGCGCGAGTGCGTACTGGGTTCGAAGCTGGCGCCGGAAACCCCCGCCTATGACATCCAGCAGGCCTGCGGTACCGGTCTGGAAGCGGCCATTCTGGTGGCCAACAAGATTGCGCTGGGGCAGATCGAGTGTGCTATTGCCGGCGGTGTCGACACCACTTCCGATGCACCGATCGGTGTCAACGAAGAGAAGCGCAAGGTGTTTATGGCCATCAACAAGGCCAAGACCAATGGCGAAAAAGCCAAGCTGGCGCTGAAGCTGCTCAACCCGGCCTGGTTCATGCCGGACGTACCGAAAAATGGTGAGCCGCGCACTGGCCTGTCCATGGGCGAGCATCAGGCCATTACCGCCGCCGAGTGGGGTATCGCCCGCGAGGAGCAGGACAAGCTGGCCTGGCAGTCGCACCAGAATCTGGCCAAATCCTACGCAGACGGCTGGCAGAAGGATCTGATGACCCCGTTCAAGGGCCTCGATCGCGACAACAATATGCGTGGCGATTCCACTCTGGAGAAGCTGGCGACCCTGAAGCCGGTATTCGGCGGTGAGAATGGCACCATGACCGCTGCCAACTCCACCCCGCTGACTGACGGCGCCTCGGTGGTGCTGTTGGCCTCGGAGGAGTGGGCGAAAGAGAAGGGGCTGCCGGTACTGGCATACCTGACCTTCGCCGAAGTGGCGGCAGTGGATTTCCTGAAGAAAAAGGAAGGCCTGCTGCTGGCTCCGGCCTATGCCGTGCCGCGTATGCTCGACAAGGCCGGCATTACCCTGCAGGACTTCGATTACTACGAAATCCACGAGGCCTTTGCTTCGCAGGTGCTGTCGACCCTGAAGGCCTGGGAAGACGAACGCTTCTGCAAGGACCGTCTCGGTCTCGACAAGCCGCTTGGTGGCATCGACCGCACCAAGCTGAACGTCAAGGGCAGCTCGCTTGCGGCAGGGCATCCGTTCGCTGCCACCGGTGGCCGGATTCTGGCTAACGCCGCCAAGCTGCTGAACGAAAAGGGCAAGGGCCGGGTGCTGATTTCGGTTTGCGCTGCTGGCGGTCAGGGCGTGACGGCGATTGTCGAGAAGTAATTGCCGGGCATGCTGATAGAAAAAGCCGGGCCTTGGTGCCCGGCTTTTTTGTGTTCCTTTAAATGGTTATGCGAGGGCTAGCCGTATCATTTCGCCAACGGCAAACTGATACGGCATCGGGTGCCCCCCTCAGAGGCAGGTTCCAATGCAATCTGTCCGCCAACACTGTGAATGATGCTGAGTGATACGGGCAAACCGAGCCCTAGTCCCTTGCCCGAGTAGGTTTCTTTGGTGGTGTAGAATGGCTCGAATAATTTCTGCAACTCTTCCGGGTTGATGCCACTGCCTTTATCAATCACATCAACCAGGGCATGGTCGTGCTCCGAGCTGACACTGACATGCACGATGCAGTTGTTTGGAGACGCATCAATGGCATTGATAATAACGTTGTAAAGCACCTGTCTCAGCGACGACTCGGCGACGTTGGCCAGGCAGACCGCCTCCTCCTTTACCTCAAGAGTAATGTCACGGCTGCTCGCTTGTGCGCGTAGCAACATGACCACGTCATCGCATACGCTCTTCAGGTTAACTTTCGATGCAGGCTCATCCCGTTGACGGTACAGGCCATACATCTGCCGGATAATATGGCTTACTCTGGCCAGCTCCTTCTCCATCAGATCCAGGTACTCTCTGGCTTCTCCGGTCTCGGGAATATCCATCCTGATCAGCGCGACTGAATTCTTGATCGCAGCCAGCGGGTTATTGATCTCATGGGCAATGCGTGCGGCGATGCGGCTGGATGCGGCGATCTGTCTGCTGATGGCCAGTTGTTCTCTGGCCTGTTTCTCGGAGGTGATATCGGAGATGATCCAGGTGGCGGAATGGGCGCCGTCTGCGGGGACGATATGGTTGACTGAAAATGTGCAGTAACAGGATTTTCCCGGACTGGGAAAGAACTCTGCTTCAATGGAAAAGTGTCCGCCATTCTGGAAAACCAACTGATGGAAATGGTGGTAGAGCTCCGGACGACTTTCCTCGGCGACCAGACTGAACACATTGCCACCCGCCAGCGACAGTCCCGGGGTGGGTAAAAAGCCCCTGTTTGAGTAAAGGATCTGGCCAAGGTCATCAGTAAAAAGCACCAGATAGGCATTCTGCTCTACCAGTGAACGCCAGACGCGCTGGGCATAGTCAGCTTGTCTGGAGCTTTTCATCCATTCCTCGGTGCGCTCCAGAAGCAAGACTTCCAGTTCCCGGCGTGCAGCAATCAGGTCAGCCTCCATTCGCTTCGCTGCAGTGATATCCCGAATGGCGGTGCTGTAGTAGGTTTGCCCATCCAGCGCATCATGGTGGGCCATCAGTAGCTGGGAGACGTGCAGGGTTTCTCCGCTAACAGGATGAACAATATCGGTTTCGGTGTAGTACGGGCCTTCGGTTCTGGCCCTCTCCAGTGCTTCGTCCACGGAGTAGGGACCAATGCCGTTGCCTTGCGCATCCTCAATGCATACACCTTCTGCGGGAACGCTGCGGGCAACGCCGAACAGGTCCTGCATCGCCTGATTGACGTAGAGTCCATGGTGATTGGGACGGGCGATGCCGATCGGGTCGAGGGATTTCTCCACCAGCTCCAGCACCATGCGCTGGATGCGGTCCTGCTCCTCCCTCTCGCTGACGTCACGAATAAAAACCGGGGTAACCTCACTGGCTGGCCCCCCATTCATTCTTATTTCCCAGTAGCGAGAGTCACCTGGTTGGCGGGCAATGAAATTGACCTCTTCGCAGTCGTCCAGCGTCTCCAGCAGCGCGGTTGTTTCACTGGCTTTCTGCAGGCTGTCGAGGAAGGGAATCAGTCCTTGCTTGATCTGGGGCATATCCTTCATCAGCTGGTGCGTGTGGAATGCCAGATTGCCCTGACGGTTGAAAACGGCAACCGAGGACGGTGCTGCCTGAAGGGCATTGATCAGGTGCCGGGCATCAGATTCAGGTGCTGTCATCGAGCAGACCTCCATGTATAGAATGCCGGGTGATGCCTCAGCTCAGGGGGCGAATGGTTCCTTCCGGGTCCCGATCAAGGAAGTCAGGATACAACGATATTCGTCTTCCGTGCTGTCGAGTGAAGTACAAGATCGCGCGGAGCGAGCAGACATCCTGAGGTGGTAAAAATGCGTGAAGGTGGTCCAATCAGAGTATTACTCGCGGATGACGAAGCAGCCTTCCGCCAGACCACTGCGCGCTTGCTGGAGCGGCACGGCTTGTGCTGCGAGCAGGTATCTTCAGGCCAGGCTGCGATAGATTATCTTGCTGACCAGCCGGTAGATGTGCTGGTGGCCGATATCAAGATGCCGGGGAATGACCAGCTTGAACTGGTCAGTTATCTGCGCCGGCTGGATGCTCCTCCCGGGGTGATTCTGGTGACCGGTTATCCGTCCGTTGACACCGCTGTCGGGTCGATGGAGCGGGGGGTAAGTGCCTATCTGGTCAAGCCGTTTGAGCTTGAAGATTTTCTTGCCCAGGTGATGGATGCTGGTAGCCGTACGCGCTTTTTGCGCCGATTGCGGCGGCAGCGGCACGAACTTGACCTGCAGGCCGAGCGCCTGGAAGCGCTGCGCAGTGCGTTGTCTGGGCCGGGGGCGGCGGATCTGAACCAGACAGCTGCTGATTATCTCTCGATGCTTATGCTGTCGCTGGCGGATACGGCGCTGGAGGCAAGCAGCCTGCTGACGTGCCTGAATGCTGGCAAGCAACCGGTGCGAGGCTTGTCCCGGCATCCGGAGCTGGATGCCTATCAGGCGGCAGTGCTTGAATGTATCG
Organism: Alcanivoracaceae bacterium; assembly: GCA_023146255.1. GTDB lineage: Bacteria > Pseudomonadota > Gammaproteobacteria > Pseudomonadales > Alcanivoracaceae > PGZG01. The sequence continues at coordinate 73,487 of JAGLCJ010000009.1, read as the reverse complement.
CCGTGCTTGAGAAGACCAAAACATCATTCAAATCAAAGGAACTAGCGCTGCTCCGCAAGCAGCTGTTGGCGCTGGTTGAGGTCACCAGAAAAGCGTAGTTGACGCCAGCGTGCCGGACCGGATAGCAGATCAGGCGTAATTCTTTACGGCATATTCCGGTGAAGCGGGTACCATAGCGCTCCTGTTTGTGATGCCGGTTGTTGCTCCATGTCTGTTGTCCGTTCTTTTCCCCGGGGTCTGTTGCACTTTGCGATGTTGTGGCTCGCTCCCTATCGTCTGGCGGTGCTGGGTGCCTCGCTGGCGCTGCTGTTCACTGCCACCATTACCCTGTCGATCGGTCAGGGCCTGCGGCTGCTGATCGACAAGGGTCTGGCGGCGGGTGAGGCAGCGCTGCTGAATCAGTCGGTGCTGATCTTCTTTGTGCTGGTGCTGGCACTGGCGATCGGGACCTTCGCCCGTTTCTATCTGGTGTCCTGGCTTGGTGAAAGGGTGGTGGCGGATATCCGCCGCAGGGTATTCGATCATCTGCTGACCCTGCATCCCGGCTTTTTCGACCAGAACCGAAGTCTGGAAATCCAGTCGCGACTGACCGCTGATACTACCCTGCTGCAGACCGTGATCGGTTCGTCCGTGTCGATGGCCCTGCGCAACACCCTGATGATGGTTGGTGGAATCATCTGGCTGTTTATTACCAATCTGAAGCTGACCCTGATCGTGATGGTGTCGGTGCCGCTGGTGGTGGCGCCGATCATTATTTTTGGTCGACGGGTGCGCGGTTTGTCACGCAGCAGTCAGGACCGGCTTGCTGACGTCGGCAGTTATGTCGGTGAAATGCTTGGCCAGATCAAGACCGTACAGGCATTCAACCATGAGCCGCTGGATCGCCAGCGTTTTGCCAGTGTGGTTGAGGAGTCCTTCAATGTTGCCCGGCGTCGCATCGTCCAGCGAGCGCTGCTGATTGTGGTGGTGATTGTACTGGTGCTGGGGGCAGTGGGCGTAATGCTCTGGATCGGCGGCATGGATGTCATCGAGGGCCGCATTACCGGCGGTGAGCTGGCTGCCTTTGTTTTCTATGCGGTGATTGTCGGTTCGGCAGTGGGTTCGATCAGCGAAGTCATCGGTGAGTTGCAGCGTGCTGCCGGCGCAGCAGAGCGGATTGTCGAGTTGTTGCAGTCGCGCAGCGACATTGAGGCGCCGGCGCAGAACATGCAGCAGTTGCCGGAGCGGGTGGCCGGTGGCCTTCAGCTCGAACAGGTGACGTTCAGGTATCCGACCCGGCAGGAGCGGCCGGCGCTCGATGAGGTGACACTGAATGTGGTGCCGGGGGAAACGCTGGCGCTGGTAGGTCCCTCCGGCGCCGGCAAGACCACGCTGTTTGATCTGTTGCTGCGTTTTGCTGATCCGCAGCAGGGTCGCATTCTGCTTGATGGTGTCGATATTCGGCAGTTGTCTCCGCACGATCTGCGTCGTTGCTTTGCCTTGGTGCCACAGCAACCGGCTCTCTTTTTTGGCAGCGTCGAGGACAATATCCGCTATGGCCGCCCCGATGCCGACATGGCCGAGGTGGAAGCAGCAGCTCGGGCTGCCAATGCGGAAGAATTTATTTTGCAGATGCCGGACGGTTACCGTACCCGCATCGGTGATGGTGGGGTTGGTCTTTCCGGCGGCCAGAAGCAGCGTATTGCTATCGCCCGGGCGGTGCTCGCGGATGCTCCAGTGTTGTTGCTGGACGAAGCCACCAGCGCACTGGATGCGCAAAGTGAATATCTGATTCAGCAGGCCATGGAAAGACTGATGCAGGGCAGGACCACGCTGGTGATTGCCCATCGCCTGGCGACAGTGACCGGGGCTGATCGTATTGCGGTCATGGACCAGGGTCGGTTGCAGGCGGTTGGCACCCACGCCGAGCTGATCCGTGATAACCCGCTGTACGCCCGGTTGGCGGAGTTGCAGTTCAGTCAGTAGCGTCGGTGTTGGCAGCCACATGCGCGCTGACTGCGCGCATGAACGAAATCACTTCCGCCATATGTTCGCGAAACAGCGGATCAACGCTGGTTTTCGCAATCACCACCTGATGTTTTTCCGAGACCCACACGGTCTGGCCCCAGACGCCGTTGAAAAAATATTCCTGATCGGGGTCCTTTGGTACCCACAGGTGATAACCATAACCGCGCTCTGCATAGCCATTACCTGCGGCCAACCAGGGCTCCGGTCGCCGCGTCGCCTCCCGTACCCAGCCGGCCGGTAACAGCTGCCGGTTGCGCCAGACGCCCTGCTGCAGATAAAGCTGGCCGAGCTTGGCGTAATCGCGCAGGGTGATATTCAGACAACAGAATCCGAGCTCGACACCGCTCTGATCCAGACTCCAGATCGCTTCATCCTGCATCCCCAGCGGTTGCCACAGGGCATCTGCTGCGTATTCGCTGACCGGCTTGCCGGTGGCGCCTTCCAGCACCCAGGCGAGAATCTGGGTATTCGGGCTGATGTAGTGAAAGTCTTCGCCGGGCGCGCGGGCGGCGGGCAGGTCGGCAATCACGTCTCGTACCGGCTCGCCAAGCAGGAAGGTGCGGTAGAACAGCATGTTGATATCGGAGAACTGATCGTCATAGATCTCGCTGAAACGAATGCCGCTGGCCATGCGCAACAGGTCGCGAATCGGCACCTCGCCCCAGGCTTTGCCATCAAGCTCTTTCACATACTGTTTGACAGGATCATCAAGGCTATCGATATCACCCCGTTCCAGTGCGATAGCTGTCAGCATGCCGACCACGGATTTGGCCACTGACCAGGAGGTAAAGCGATCGGCCGCATCGGCAGACTGATAATAGTTTTCCAGAATCTGGACGCCGTTGTGTAGCACCGTCAGCCCAGTGGTCTCGGTGCGTTGAAGAAATTCCGTGGTGCTGACTATACGACCTTCATGGGCAAAGGATGGCGGTAATGATCCTTTGCCTCGGGCAAACACAAAGGGTTCGCGACTGGCAGGCACAATCCGGTAGGGAAACACATTCTCCATGCTGCGAAAGTTTTGCAGCCGGTAATCCGGATGCAGCAGCGTAGTCATCACGCTCGGTGAGTAGGGCGACCAGGGCCGATACCACCAGCAGGCAGCAGCAATAATAATCAGGGCGGTGGTCAGCAGGGCGAGGCGAATGCGGCTCATGGGCGCTCCGGTGTGGCGTTGTCCTGATTGTGCCAGCGCCGACAAGTTGCTGGCAAAAAGCGTCAGGACGTTGGCGCCAGCACAGTGAGCATCAGCCTGACTGCTTCATGACTGACCTCTTCCATATCGGTCTGGTTCACATAAATGCCATCAATCATCAGCCGGCACAGACCGTGCAAGGTTGCCCAGCTGGCTTGCGCCAGCCGCAGCGGCTTGCTGCCTTTCGGCAGGCGCTGCTGGCCCAGCAGCGTGCTGATGCGCTCGGCGTAGTGACGAAAGCAGGCGAAGGCGGTTTCTTTCAATTCGCTACTGGGGTTGGCGCTTTTCCAGATCGGTCTGCCAAACATCAGCTCGTAACGATCCGGGTTATCAATAGCGAAGCGCAGGTAATCACGGACAAAACCGGCAAGGGTGGCCTGCAGTTCTTTTGTCGAACTGGCCTGTGGGGAGGCCCGTTCTATCAACCTGTCGAGCTCACGGAAGCCCTCGGTGGCCAGCGCGCAGAGCAGGTCGTGCTTATCCTTGAAGTGGTGATAGGGCGCCATCCGCGACACCCCGACGCGCTCGGCGAGCTGACGCAGGGACAGGCCGTCGATGCCGCTTTCCTTCAGCATCACGTTGGCCTCCTGCAGCAGGGCACTGCGCAGATCGCCGTGGTGATAGGGGCTGTGGCTGGCCATGGAGACTCCCGCGGGTGGCTATGAAACTTGACAGCGTCAAGATACCCTCCTATCTTGACGCTGTCCAGATGCCCCGGCCGGGCTCTCGTTACCTGTTCAGGAGATAGACATGACCGCGTTCCCGCACCTGCTTGCGCCGCTTGATCTTGGCTTTACCACGCTGAAAAACCGGGTGGTGATGGGTTCCATGCACACCGGCCTTGAGGATCGCATCTGGCATCGCGGCAAGCTGGCGGAATATTTTGCCGAGCGCGCTCGTGGCGGGGTCGGCCTGATTATCACCGGCGGTTTTAATCCGAATCGCAGCGGCTGGTTCTATCCGTTCTCCGGCAGCATGATCAATCTGGCTGACGCGCTCAGTCATCGGCCGGTGACCAAAGCGGTACATGATGCCGGTGGCAAGATCTGTCTGCAGTTGCTGCACGCGGGTCGCTACAGCTATGTGCCCTGGTCGAAATCCGCATCTTCGATCAAATCACCAATCAACCCGTTCAAACCGAAAGCACTGACCACCAAACAAGTGCAGCAAACGGTAAGAGATTTTGCCAATGCGGCAAAACTGGCCAAGAAAGCCGGTTATGACGGTGTCGAACTGATGGGTAGCGAAGGCTACCTGATCAATCAGTTCACCGCGCCGCGCTCAAACAAGCGTAGCGACAAGTACGGTGGAAGCAGCGAGAACCGGCGCCGTTTTCCCGTGGAAATTGTTGAGGCGGTGCGTAAGGCCTGTGGCAAGGATTTCATCATCGTTTTCCGCATGTCGATGATTGATCTGGTGCCGGAGGGCTCAACCCGTGAGGAAGTGCTGGCGCTGGCTCAGGCACTGGAAAAAGCCGGCGTGAATATTCTCAACACCGGTATCGGCTGGCACGAAGCACGGGTGCCGACCATTGTCACTTCGGTGCCACGCGCTGCCTTTGTCGAACCCACTGCACAGGTCAAACAGGTGGTGTCGATCCCGGTGATTGCCTCGAACCGGATCAATATGCCGGATGTGGCAGAAAAGATTCTCGCCGACGGCAAGGCCGACATGGTGTCGATGGCGCGGCCGATGTTGGCGGATGCTCATTGGGTGAATAAAGCGGCGGAAGGCCGGGTTGACGAGATCAACACCTGCATCGCCTGTAACCAGGCCTGCCTTGATCACACCTTCAACCTCAAGCGTGCGTCCTGTCTGGTTAACCCGCAGGCCTGCCATGAAACCGAACTGGTCTATCTGAAAACCCGCAAGCCGAAAAAAATTGCCGTGGTCGGTGCTGGCCCTGCCGGTCTCGCTGCCGCGACGGTGGCCGCAGAACGTGGCCACGATGTCACCCTGTTCGATGCCAGTGATCGTATTGGCGGTCAGTTCAACATGGCCGCACGTATTCCTGGCAAGGAAGAGTTCTGGGAAACCATTCGCTACTTTGGCAAACGCATTGAGAAAACCGGCGTCAAGCTGGTGCTGAACCGTCGCATCGCCGATGGCGAGCTGGAGAAAGAAGGCTTCGAGGAAATTATCATCGCCACTGGCGTGACCCCACGCCGTCCCGGCATTCCCGGTGTCGACCATCCGATGGTGATGCTCTACACCGATGTGCTGCAGGGCAAACGTACTGTCGGCAATCGCGTGGCCCTGATCGGCGCTGGCGGCATCGGCTTTGATGTTGGCGAGTTTCTTGCCCACGATGCCAACGCCGTGCAGCCGCAGCCGTTGCAGGACTGGATGCAGGAGTGGGGCGTCAGCTTCCATTCTGACCAGCCCGGTGGCCTGGAGCGTGGTGAACCGCATCCGTCCGCCCGCAAGCTCTATCTGCTGCAGCGCAAGGCCTCAGCGCTGGGCAAGGACCTTGGCCGCACCTCCGGTTGGGTGCATCGCGCCGTGCTGAAAATGAAAGGCGTGGAAATGATCGGCGGCGTCAGCTACGACCGCATCGATGACAAGGGCCTGCACATCACCGTCGGTGGTGAGTCGCAGTTGCTGGAAGTCGACAACGTGGTGCTGTGCGCCGGCCAGGAATCACTGCGCGAACTGTATCGGGAAAACAGCGACGGCAAGGCCAAGTATCACCTGATTGGTGGTGCTGATCTGGCTGCGGAGCTTGATGCCAAACGTGCAATTCGTCAGGGTTCGGAACTGGCCGCGCGCCTTTAATTATTGCGGACAACAGAAGAAGCAGATGCGAGGTCAGTGTGCCTGTCAGGAGTTGTCGGGACCCTCGGAGCCATGGGTGAGGCAAGCGTGTTGCGAAGCGCTGCTTCGCGCGCAGCCGAACGCCCGGCAGGGCCGGCCCCCGAAGGGGGCGGAGAGGAGCTACATGGACGTACTCGTGCGTGTCCCGACAACTCCTGACAGGTGCACTGGCCGGTGAAGGTTACTGCCCAATCCCCTTACCTCGACAAACCCACGTTCGTGACGACGTAAGGGCCGGCCATCAATTCGCCCGCAACCGCATTCTCTTGGTCCGCGATGAACGAATCGCCACCATCGTCATACTGCGGACCATCGCCATCAGCACGCTCTCATCTCGAATCGGCTCTTTACCCTTGCCCATGCGATGCAGCTGCCGGGCAAACCAGACCACTTCCATCATCGCCATATCATCAATTGCCTTGATGCCAGTGCGCCGCGGCGTCACCACACTATGCACGGATTCACCGGCCAGAATCCGCTTCGGCAAATCCGGCTCCACCGCCAACGGCCGCGCCAGGCCGACAATATCCGTGGCACCGCTTTCCACAGCCGCGGCCATACCCTCCGAGGTACGGAAACCACCAGTCACCATTAGTGGAATGGATACCCGGGCACGAATTTTTTCCGCGTACTCAAGAAAGTAGGCTTCACGCTGCAGCGTTGATTCGCGCACATCCTTGCCGGACATGGTCGGTGCCTCATAGGTACCACCGGAAATTTCCAGCAAATCCAGACCTTGCCTGGCCAGTGTTTCCGCTACGCTCATCGACTCATCTTCCGTAAAGCCGCCGCGCTGAAAATCCGCCGAGTTCAGTTTGATACTGATCGGGTAATCCTTGCCAACCTCGGCGCGAATGGCTCGATAGACTTCAAGTGCAAAACGCATCCGGTTTTCCAGTGAACCACCCCAGCGATCCGTGCGCTGGTTGTGATGACCGGACAGGAACTGGCTGACCAGATAACCATGGGCACCATGAATCTGCACGCCGGTAAAGCCTGCCTTTTTGATGATGGCCGCCGAGCGAGCGAAACGGGAAATGATGTCGAGGATTTCGTCTTCAGTCATGGCCCGCGGTGTTTTGAAGTGCGGGCTCAGTTCCTTGCGAAACGGAATGGCTGACGGACCGAGGGTGTCACCGCTGGCCAGCATTTTCGGTATCTGTTTGCCGGGGTGATTAAGCTGTACCCAGAGCTGGTTGCCCTGACGGGTGCCAGCCTCGGCCCAGCGCTTGAGTATGCTCAGATCACGCTCATCTTCGACCACGACGTTATGCGGTTCGCCGAGGTGGCGTTGGTCGATCATGATGTTGCCGGTAATCACCAGACCGGTGCCGCCATCGGCCCAGCGGCCATAAAGTCTAACCAGCTCTTCGGTGGCATGATTGTCGATGGTGCCGAGCGTTTCGCTCATGGCGGATTTGCCAAAACGGTTTGGTAATTTCACGCCGCAGGGCAGCGTCAGTGTCTGGCCAAGGCTATCTGCGAATGACATCCATCTCTCCTCAGTATCAGCTGCCGCAGCGCATGCGGGGTATGACGCAGCACTATACCGGCCGATGCGCTGATTACATCGGCCGTTGAGGACAGTTTGCAATGGCAAAACAGTTAGGCGTGAGGAACGTGTGAAAAAAAGCCGGCATAAATGCCGGCCTCGGTCACTTGTTGCAGGGGAGTGGGCTTACTGATTATTCCCAGCGCCAGCTCTGACCCCAGCCACCGTGGTAAGTCCACAGGTGAGCGTCCTGACCATCAAAGGCGCCCCACCAGGCATCCTTGATATCCAGTGACATGGACAGGTTGCTGGTAATGCGCAGGGTGCTGCCCTGCCAGACCCAGCGCTGGTTGTTGCCACCGTGGCAATCCCAGATATGCACCTTGGTGCCCTTGCTGGTGCCGCCGCCGGCAGCGTCAGCGCACTTGTTCGGATCCTTTTTGTTGCGCAGTAAACCATCGACATCCATGTACCAGAGCTGGCTGTCCTGACCATGGCAGCTCCAGTGATGAATGGCGCTGCCATTGCCGGTGTTCTGACCTTCCAGATCAAGACACTTGCCCTTGCCGTTAACCAGTTTTCGGAATACATAGCGCGGCGTGGACTTGATAGTGACGGTGACTCCGCTGCGGGTTACCGAACCATCACTGGTCAGACGCACGCGGACATTATCGCCGTTGACGATAAAGCTGCTGTTTATGCCGCCATGCAGCCGCTGGATCTGGTTGCCGTTGCTGTCGTAAACGGTGATGAAATCATAATTCAGTTCAGTTTCACCGCTGATGCTGACCTTCAGTGCTTCAGCGCCGGGAATGGACAGCGTCTGGCTACGATCTTCGTTGTTGCCGTAGGCGCCGGTGGTCCATTCGGTGATGCCCGCTTCGCTTAAGGTGACGGTCACGCCAGCTGCGTTGACGGAAGCATCGCTGCGCAAGCGGACGATGGCGCTGTCGTCGGGGATCACCACGCTGTTGTTGATGTTGCCGTTGAAGCTGGCCAACAGTTCGCGCTTGCTGTTATAGATATAAACGAAGTCGTAGTTTGCCTCGGTGCTGCCAACCACGCTGACACGTACCGCGCGGGCGCCGGGTTTGCGCAGGGTTTCGGCGCGATCTTCGTTGTTGCCGTAGCTGCCGCTGGTCCAGACCAGTTTTTCATACTGCCAGCTTTCCCAGTTGCCTTCTTCGCGCTGGTCAGTGAAGTTGATCCAGACATTCTGACCGCCGGCCATCTGTTTCAGTTGGTCGTTCATGTAGCCGTTCGCTGGCGCGGAGAAAGCGAAGTCGCCGCCGAATTCAGTGGTACAGGCCTGCTTGCCGTTACTCCAACCGCCACTGGCGGAGCTCAGTCGCCAGTCGTCCGGGTTGCTCAACGACTGACAGGCATAGCGGTAGGAGGCCGCGCACTGATTGTCGTTCCAGCGGCCATCGCCACGCATATGGGCACAATGTTCATTGTTAGCGTAGTTGTTCGGTTCGCCGCCCGCCCAAGACCAGATCGCGGCATTGACCATGCCTTCGTCCCAGTGATCGGCATCAATGATGTCGATGCCACAACGGGTCATCGCCGGAATATTGCCGGCATCAATGGTGCCGGTCTCGTCTACCCAGCCATCCGGCAGAATATCCTTGCCGATTTTCGAATCGGACAACGCATAGATCAGTTCCTGACTGATGGGGGCATCGTTGACGGTGCAATTGCCACCGTTGAAGTATTTCACCTGACGGCTGTTCCAGCCGCCGCTGGCGCCGGTGGCAAACAATGAGCCGGAAAAAATCAGCGATCCGTCATAGGTGTGGTTGGCGGATTTGACGATTACCCGCTTGCCGCTGGCAATCATCTGTCGTGCGGTGGGCCAGCCACTGGCCGGCATGTCGGCGGGTTTGAACAGCAGGCCGCCGAAGCTGCTGTACAGCGGCCCTTCCACGGCGGCCTGATTGCCGGCGCGGTCTTCAATATCAATCAGCACGACGCCGTGCGGATTATTGTCGAGCCAGCTTTTGATCCGGCCAAGCTCCTGCGGGTAGTTGTCTTTCGCCGCGTAGAAAGCACCGCAATCGGAATGGCACAGCACCGCTTCGCCGCCGTCCATGTGGACATCAAGATCGACATTGCGGATGCCCAGATCCATCAGTCGGGTAAGCGGCAGGCGCTGGTTGTTCCAGGTGTTGTTGCCATCATTCCAGGCGTTATGGGCGCCGAGAATCTGCATGCGGTTGATCGGTGTATCCAGTGCCAGTCGGTACTGATCGTTAATGCCCTGACTGAGGTCGGCGGCGTTGGCGCTGGCCAGCCAGCTGCCGGCAAGCAGCATCAGGGCAGGGGCCAGGCGCAGGAAAGGGTGTTGCATGATGATCTCCCGAGGATTCTTGTTGTGATTGGTACGATCGTGCATGACGTATTCTGATCAATCGACGGGAGGCAACAACGGCAGTTTCGGACAGCGAGTGGGCAGATTGTGACAAGGACGGCAAAAGGGTGCTTTTGCCTGATGCTTAATCAGAACAAAGGGTTAGGCGGGCGCGGTGTTGTGGCAAAAGGCAGGGGGCAATGGCCGACCTGAGCCGGTCGGCCAGCGGCTATTCCAGCGCCAGCAGGGCATCTAGCAGGGCCGTGGCGTCCTGTTTCAGTTTGCCTGAGTCGGCATTTTCCATGTTGATATGGCCAACCTTGCGACCCGGTCTGGGCTCTTTGCCATACCAGTGCAGCCGATGGCCGGCGGAATGCTTCAGGGCATCAGCAAAGCTGGTGCCAATCAGGTTGACCATGGCGTGCGGGCCGAACACCGTCGGGGCTGGCATCGGCAAGCCGGTCAGGGCGCGCAGGTGCAGGGCGAACTGGCAAATATCGGTGCCGGCCTGGGTCCAGTGACCGGAGTTGTGTACCCGCGGCGCCACTTCGTTGGCGAGCAGCTGATCACCGGTGTCGAAACACTCCAGCGCCATGACGCCGACATAATCGAGCGCGGTCATGATCTTGCGCAGGGAGTCTTCGGCGTGACGTTGCGTGGCCGCAGAAACATCCACCGGCGCGAAACTGAGACGCAGAATGCCGTTACGGTGCAGATTTTCTGTGAGCGGGTAAAACACGCACTCACCTTTAGCGTTACGCGCGCCGACGATGGACAGCTCGCGCTGGAACGGAATGCGCTGCTCGATAATGGTGTCGCCGATCCATTCATCGCCCGGTCGTGGGGTGTCCGAATCGCACAGCAGGGTGCCGCGGCCGTCGTAGCCACCGCGACGGCGCTTGACCACCATCTCGCCGTGAAAGCGTTCGATGGATTGATCCAGCGCGCTGGCGCTGTCGCAGTTCAGCCACGGCGCGTTTGGCACCTCCAGCTCATCCAGCAACTGCTTTTGTGGCAATCGGTCGGCAATAAGACGTAAGGCGCGGGCGGCAGGAAAACGTGGGGCCGCCATCAGCTTCTGTACCAGAGTGTTGTCGGGCAGGTGTTCGATTTCGGCCGTCAGGATATCGGCACGGGCAAGCAGGGTGTCCAGATCGTAATTGACCACATCCAGACTGGTGCCATGGCGCAGATCACCGCTGAAGGGGTCCAGACGGTCCACCTGAATGCCAAGCCGGGAGCCCGCCTCGGCCAGCATCAGGCTGAGCTGGCCGGCGCCAATTACCAGTACATGCATCAGAGATCTTCCAGCGAGCAGTTGGCACGGACCTCGTCGTTCCGGGCCTGTTTCCAGTTGATCAGGGTTTGCTGCAGGACCGGGTCGGTGGCGGCCAGTATCTGCACCGCCAGCAGGCCGGCATTGAAGGCGCCGGCGGTGCCGATGGCGAGGGTGCCAACGGCGACGCCCTTGGGCATCTGCACGATCGACAGCAGGCTGTCGAGGCCGGACAGGGCCTTGCTCTGCACCGGCACACCGAGCACGGGCAACGGCGTCATTGAGGCGATCATGCCGGGCAGATGGGCAGCACCGCCGGCGCCGGCAATGATCACCTGATAGCCGTCGCTATGGGCGCTGCGGCTGAACTCGAACAGGCGTTCAGGCGTTCTGTGGGCACTCACTACCTCTGCGTGGTAGGAAATCCCGAAGGTTTTCAGGGCTTCTACTGCTTCCTTCATGGTTTCCCAGTCGGAGCGGGAGCCCATTACAACTGCCACCGGTGCGCTCATCAGAATCTCGCCAGCCATTGAAACGCGGCATTGTACAACGGAATGCCGACCAAGACGTTAAACGGGAAAGTCACGCCCAGTGCGGCGAACAGGGCCATGCCGACGTTGGCCTGGGGCATGGCGTGGCGCACAGCCGCCGGGGCGGCAATGTAGGACGCACTGGCCATCAGCGTGGCCAGTACCACGGCGCTACCGGCGGGCAGGTCGAGCATTAGCGCGGCGGCCAGACCAATCAGCGCCAGCAGCGGCGGGGCCAGCAGGGCAAAGCCGACCAGTCGCCAGTAACCGGGCCGCCACTCGCGCAGGTACTTTGCTGTGGAGATACCGGCCTCGAGCAGGAACAGGGCGAGAAATCCGGGAAACAGGGCGATGAACAGCGGGGCGATCTTGCCGGCGCCGGCCTCGCCATAAAACAGACCGAGCAGCAGGCCGCCAATCATCAGTACCACGCCACGGCCGGTGACGGCTTCACGCACCACGCTGGCGGTAGTGCCGGTGGCGCCGCCCTGATACTTGTACAGCAACACGCCGACGATGATTGCCGGCACCTCCAGCAGCACCAGATGCAAGGTGGTATCCGGCGACAGCATCAGGTTGTGGTGATCGGCATAGGCCATGGCAATGGCAAAGGTGCCGGCGCTCACCGAACCATAGTGTGCCGCCAGACTGGCACTGTTGGCGCCGTCGATACGGGCAAGGGAACGCAATGCGGCATAGCACAGCAGCGGTACGGTAAAGCCCAGTGCCAGCACGGTGAGTACGGTCAGCAGCATGTCCGGGTGCAGCTGGCCGCTCATGGCCATACCACCTTTCAGGCCGATGGCCATCATCAGCATGATGCCGATCAGGTCATGGGCCCCCCCTGACAGGGCCAGATCGGAACGGATTAACCCGGCCAGCAGGCCAAGCAGGAAGAAGGCAATAAGAATATCCGGCATGTCGTTCTCCTGTGTCGGGGGCGATTGTCCGGGAGCGACAGCCTGCGGGCAATCCTGAATGTTCCGGTCAGTGCCAGAAAGCGCAGCCGACGGCATACTGCCGGCGTCCCGATCATGGAGGCTGACCATGTCAGAGCTTGTCCGTATTGCTATTGAAGATCATGTTGCACACGTTCGGCTGAACCGCCCGGATAAGCTCAACGCCCTGAATCCGGCCATGTTCGAGGCGATCATTCAGGCGGCCAATGGTCTGCGCAGCAACACTGACGTACGTGCAGTGGTGATTTCCGGTGAAGGTCGTGGTTTTTGCGCCGGACTTGATCTGGCCAACTTCGCCGAGCCGTCATTCATTGACGATTTTTTTCATGGCGATAAGGCTGGCTACTGGCCGAATTTCTATCAGCAACCGGGCTATGCCTGGAAGCAGGTGCCGGTGCCGGTCATCTGCGCGCTACATGGTGCGGTGTTTGGCGGTGGTATCCAGATCGCACTGGCCGCAGATATCCGCCTTGCTGCCCGTGATACACGCATGTCAGTAATGGAAATCAAATGGGGGCTGATTCCCGACATGTCCGGCTCGCAAACGCTGCGTGATCTGGTGCGGTTGGATGTTGCCAAGGAATTGACCTTTACCGGCCGCGTGGTAGAAGCCGCAGAGGCGCTGCAACTCGGTTTGCTGACCCGTCTTTGCGATGATCCTGTGGCCGAAGCGGTGGCGATGGCAAAGGAAATTGCCGGGAAAAACCCTGATGCGATAAGTCTTGGCAAATATCTGCTGGAACATAGTCGTCATGGTGACGATCTGGCTGGATTGAAGCTGGAGGAAACACTGCAAAAACAGTTGCTCGCGTCTGATAACCAGAGGGAGGCTGTTGCTGCCGGGATGCAGAAAAGAGAAGCTGCTTTCCGAAAACGCAGGTTTACTGATTATGCCGAGCTTGCGGCGATACTGAAGCAGTAATCAGCTGCAGTATTGCCCGTAACGCATCAGTGCCTTGGAGCCACCGCGGTCAACCAGATCAACCCACACCTGCATGATCTGGCCGGTGCGTTGGTTGGTCAGATCGCTGAAGCCGCGCTCCAGCTTGCCGCTGAGCGTATCTCCGGGCTTTGGCGATTCGCCTTTGATCATTTTGATCAGAATCTGGCCCTGTGAAGAGTCCAGCAATACATAGTCACAATCGCGAACGATGATGACTTTGCCTTCTGCTGCATGGAGAGCCGGCGACAGGCTGAGCATGGCGGTGAACAGCCAGATGGCCAGCGTGGATCGGCTTGGCGAGCGCATTATTATTGTTCTCCGTTTATTGCCAGTTTCTCAATTGCGCCCATTGTGCAGAAAAACTGTCGCAGTTACATCACAGAAAAAAGAATGACTGTTCTCCCCGTACAGCAGGACGTCCGCTATTCCACGCCCTGCTCGGCATCTTCGGCGCTGGAAGCCGCCGGCTCAGCCGGGTCGGCAGCTGGCACGTCCACCTCCCGCGTTGCAACCTGATCACACTCCCGGGTGCTGTCGGGGCCGATCAGTAAGGCTGTTTCGGCTTTCGAATGTACCTGCCAGAGGTCGCCGGCATGGAATATGCCCGATGCCGCTGGCTGCTGGCGCAGCTCATAACTGGTGTTGTCCAGCTCCATATGTGCACTGCTGCCCATGATGGTCAGTTCAAACTCGGTGCCATCGTCACAGCGGTAGATGATTGCCTGACCAGATTGCACGCCCCCATCTGACTCATCTTCAGGTTCTGTCACCGGCTGATCTGGCTGAGGAGCAGGAATTTCCGCTACCGGTTGTTCGGGCTGCTGAGGCGGCTGCGGATCGCTGCAGGCATTGAGCAGCAGTGCAACAACAACGAGACTGAGGGCAGAACGGGTCATGGCTGGCTCCGGCTTGAGGTCAACCCGATTATGCACAAAGGTGCCAGACATAGAACAGCGGGGAAGCGATTGGCTTCCCCGCTGTTCGGCCGCTATTTCAGTTCCCGGGAGGACAGCCCCAGCAGGCGTCTGGCGATAATCAGCTGCTGAATCTGTTGGGTGCCCTCGAAAATGTCGAGAATCTTCGAGTCGCGGGCCCACTTCTCCAGCAGTTCATCCTCGCCATAACCGATACTGCCGGCCAGCTCGACGCAGCGCAGGGTGATGTAGTTACCGACCCGGCCAGCCTTGGCTTTCGAAATCGAGGCTTCCAGCGAGTTGGATTTCTTGTTGTCCGCCATCCAGGCCGCCTTCATCGCCAGCCAGTATGTCGCTTCCCAGTCCGCTTCCATCTTGTAGATTTCTGCTTCAACCGCGCTGACATTGTCGACCGGCCTGTTGTAATCCAGCGTGGTGTGCTGCTTCAGCAGCTCGCGGATGCGATCCAGCGATGCCTTGGCACAGCCGAGCGCAAAACAGGCCACCAGCGGCCGGGTGTTGTCGAAGGTTTCCATGACACCGGCAAAGCCCTTGGCGACATCAATCTCCGGATTGCCGAGCAGGTTTTCCGCCGGCACACGGCAGTCGGTAAAGTTGATCGCGGCGGTATCCGATGCACGGATGCCGAGCTTGTGCTCAAGCCGCGCCAGTTCCATGCCCGGTGTGCCCCATTCAACTACAAACGACTTGATCGCTGCCCGACCCAGTGCCGGATCCAGTGTTGCCCAGACCACCACACAGTCGGCGCGCTGGCCGGAGGTGACGTAGATCTTTTCACCGTTAAGGACATAGTGATCGCCGTCCTTGATGGCGGTGGTGCGAATGGCGGCGGAATCGGAACCACAACCGGGCTCGGTGATGGCCATGGCGGCCCACTTGCCCTTGAAGCGCTCCAGCTGCTCGTCGTTGGCGACTGCAGCAATTGCTGCGTTACCCAGGCCCTGACGCGGCATTGCCAGCAGGAAGCCGACATCGCCGTAGCTGAGTTCCAGTGCGCCGAGGCAGGTGCTCATGTTGGCACCATTTTTTACCGAACCGTCATTGGTGATCCGGCCTTTGCCAGTCTGGCTGGCACCGGCGCTGGACTCCGGGTCGCCTTCGTTGAAGCCATCGAGGACCGAGGCGAGCATATCGAGCTCTTTCGGATATTCGTGTTCGGCGCGGTCATATTTGCGCGAGATCGGCCGGAATACGCTCAATGCCACCTGATGGGCATTGTTCATGATCGGGCGAAACTTTTTCGGGATTTCGATATTCATGATGTCAGTCTCCCGTGATTAGAGGTGCAGGCCGCCGAAGGCGACACCGACAACGCGCAGATCGCGATACCAGCGTTCCACCGGATATTCGTGGGTAAAACCATGACCGCCGAGCAGCTGGACGCCGTCGGTGCCGATTTTCATTGCCTTGTCTTTGACCAGAGTGCGGGCCAGATAGGCTTCGCGCTGGAATGACTTGCCCTGTTCGGCGCGGCAGACGGCACGATAGGTCAGCATGCGCATGGCATCAATTTCGATGGCCATGTCGGCAATGATGAAGGCCACCGCCTGACGGTAGCTGATCGGTTCACCGAATGCCTTGCGCTCGTTGCAGTACGGGATCACGTAATCCATCACCGCCTGACAGGTGCCGATCGCCAGCGCACACCAGGCCAGCGTGCCCATATCCACAAAGGCGCGATAATCGAAATCGCCATTACCGAGTTTGTTGGCAGCTGACACTTTTACATTGTCGAGAATCAGTGGCCGGCAAGCAGCGGCGCGGATACCCATGCTGGGATCATCACCACAGCTCAGGCCTTCACTGCCACCTTCAACGATGAACACGGCCGGGCCGTCATCGGTTTGTGCTGCGACCAGAAACAGCTCGGCTTCAGCGGCCAGCGGGACCAGCGATTTCTTTCCGTTCAGCAGCCACTGGTCACCCTCTTTACGGGCGGTAGTGGCGAGCTGCAGTGGATCAAACAGCAGGCTCGGCTCGGCAATGGCGATGGCAGCTTTCGGCGGCTTGTCTTCAGTAAAGGCTGGCAGATAGCGGGATTGCTGATCCGCAGTGCCCCAGGCGGTGATGGCATTGGCCACACCCATCGGTGCAAGGATGGCCACGGCCTGACCCATGTCGCCATGGGCGAGATCTTCGGCCACCAGCATGCCGGTCACCGTTGAGCGCTCGCCAGCAGCGCCGCCAAGTGCTTCCGGCACGGCGAAGAAGTTAAGACCCAGTTCCAGTGCCGCCGCCAGAGTCTCGTCGCTGGTCTGCCGTGCCATGTCGGCTTTTTCGCCGGCCGGGCGGAGCATGTCGCGGGCAAAGGCCTGCACCGAATCGCGAATCATCTGCTGTTCTTCGGTGATGTTCAGGTCAAACAAGTCAGTGGTATGGCCCGGTGCCGTCAACCGTTCCGGCTTGTCGAGCTTTTTTGACGCCTTGAAAGTGCGAGCGGTGGTGGTGATAACCCGGAAACCGGTTTTGGTCAGGGTGTAGGCCATCCGTTCGATAAATCTGCGCAGACCAATCTTGTCCAGCACTTCCGAGCTGGCCAGCTTGTTCAGGGAGCTGAGCGCGTAGCCGACTGCATCTTTGGCCATTGGGACAATCCTCCGGGTAGGTGAAACGCCCCGGATTATGCGCGGCCGCGCGGATAACCCCTTGACCGCACCGCCTGTAGCGACAGTCACCAGAGCAATCCGGACGCGACAATTTGACGAAACTTGTTTCCCCGGCTTGGAGCCATGGGGGCAGATGGCTATGCTTCGGTCAAAATGTGACCAGCCGGTCACGCGAGCCGACAATTTCAATAACAACACGGGAGTGGGGCAATGATCGGGCAAAGCATGATCAGAGGCGGGCTGTTGCTTGGCGTGTTGCTGGTGCCGTCAATGGTGCTGGCGGACAGGACGCTGTCTGGACAAGCGGGGGCGACGACCACGGATCAGCCAGCGTCCGAGGAGGACCAGTGGTTGCTGCGTGACGGCGAACGCATCGCCGTGGACCCTGATCTGATTAATAGCGCCTGGCAGCCTGCGCCTTTTCAGACCCGCTATTTTGATATTCCCGTGGACCAGCTGGAGGCGCGCTGGCCGACGTTGATGCGCGGTCTGCTGATTCCCTATCCGTCGGCGGAATACCTGCGTATCCGGATTGAGCGTTTTGAGGATTTGCGAGCAGAACTGGGTCCGGATTTTGATGGTGACTACGAGCGCCTGTCGCGGGAAATTCTCCATGCCTGGAGACTGTTTCTGCGTGGCGACCTGCGTGCCGCCAAGGACCACGGCATGAAGCTGGGTGCCTACGGCAAGGTGCCGGCTTATTTTGCCCAGATTATTCAGGCCGTATATCTGACCCGGAGTAACCAGGAAAAACATCAGATGCTGCAGGATGCGGCCGATCAGGTGGCGCGCTACGTCAAGGTGCTCAAGGAGATGAAGGGCGATCCGCAGTTTGAACAGGATTACATGATGCTGCGGCTGGGCTATGCCTATGCCATTGCCCGGATTGCCGAAGATGTATCACCGATGGTGGCTATCGGTCGCAATTATCTGTTCAAGATTTCCTCGGCGGCGAATGACGTGCTTGATGTTCATGAGCGTCATCCTGTCGGTCTGGCATTCCGTGCCGGCATTGATGCCAACCTGATTCGGGTAATGGGCAAGGCCGCCGGCAGACTGACGTTCGGCGCACGGCAGGGGCGGGCAAGGGAATACTTCGAAGCCTCGTTTGCCGAGGTCAGTGACATGGCGATTATTCATTACGAATTTGCCAATGCGCTTTTGTATATGAACAAGACCCGTGATGCCCGGGAAATGATTGAGCATCTGACGCTGGCGCAGAGCATTCCTCCGACCTTCGCCATGGAAGCGCTGGACAGCATGTACGCCGCAAAGCGGCTAAGAGAGGTGGAAGACTTTCTTCGCTATGGCAAGAGTTTCCGCTCCTACGAGCGGGCGCGGCGTCGTCATGTTCGCGACACAGACGAGAATCTGTACAGTGTGCTGCGACCGCCGTTCCTGCTGACCTCGGATGTGCAACAGGTTGGCGCCAGATAAGCCGTTCTTTCAGCGCAGGCCAAACAGCAGGTTCAGGCCCAGATAGGCTTCGGCATCGAATTGCTCATCTTCGGAGCCATAGCTGGGCCGGACGCCGATGCCGGCATTGTTGCGCTCCCACCAGGCTTGTACTGACCAGTTCGGCGCAAACCTTCGGCCCAGTTGCAGGCCCGTCAGGGTGGTATCGGAAAGACGATCCGCGCCGCGACTGTTGAAGTCCCAGACATACTGGCTGACATGGCCACCGATCCAGTCTGCTCGTTTCGCTAATCGCATGACTAATATGTGATGTATCCCGGGTGCATGCCGGCAAGCGCACACCTGTTTCGCTGTCAGTGCAGGCCGGCTGCGTTGTACCTATGACTGACTTCAGACACGACCTTGGCCAGCGCGCTGTCTCGGCGGCAGGCTTCGGCGATATCCGAAACCGATACCACGCCGCTGAGTCGTTTGTTGCTGCGATTGTTCAGTACGATCAGTCGCTGGACGTGCTGCTGCTCCATGTTCTGGGTAATATCCATCACATCGTCATCCTCATAGCAGTAGAGGACTCTGGATGTCATACATTCAGTGACCTTGGTATCCGGGCCCTTGTTGCTTGCGATGCCGCGAACCACCATGTCACGGTCGGTGATAATTCCTACCAGCTTGTCGCCATCGCCGATCGGTATCATTCCGCAGTCACAATCCTGCATGATTCTTGCGGCGTCCTGAAAAGTGCTCTCGCGGGTGAGTATTTGCGGGTCGGTAGACATGGCCTCCTTGACTTTCATTGTCGGTCTCCTTAGTTGGCATTCAAAGGAAGGGCTTGAGTACAGTGTGCTAGCACTGCACACCAAGAAGATAAAACACTGACAGTTCAACTTCGAAAGTACAAGGCAGCGCTAGAACGATGTCTGCTAACCGGAGCTGTCACATAACTGGCGTTTATATGCGTTGTGGGGCGTGTTCTTTCAAGTTGGGCAAGCCTGAAAATGGGTGCGGAGAAATGTAATCCCGGCTGACAAAATGATGGCTGGCTATCCGGAGCTTTGCAGGCCCCGCCAGGTGGTTTCGCTGATGATTCGCAGCATGCCAAGCAGTGGTATCACCAGCACCATGCCGGTAATACCACCGACATGGCCGGCAATGACCACGGCCAGCATCGCCACCGCCGGGTGCAGGTTGACGCTGCCGGCGAGCAGAAAGGGAATGACCACAGCATTGTCAAAGCCAAACCCGACCGCCAGTACCAAGACAATTTCCATCAGTGTGCCGGGATCAAGGCCGGGGCCGGCTACCATCATCAGTATCGGAGCGATCATCGCTAGCAGTGGGCCGAGGTAGGGCACCAGACCGGCAACGCCGGTCAGTACGCCAAGCAGCACAGGAGAAGGCAGACCAATAATCCAGAAGCCGATTGCCGTGATGGTGGACAGGATCAGTGCCTGCAGCACCAGTCCGCGCAGGTACGCCTGCAGGCGCGCACAGACCCGGTGATACATCAGCCAGCCGAGTTCGAACTGGTTGTTTGGCAGCAGGCTCAGGGCGCGATCACGCCAGCTGCGATAGTCGCGCAGAAGAAACCAGGCCAGCGGCGGCACCAGTGCCAGATTCAGTAGCAGATTGGCGAACCAGGAGGTTGAGGCAAGCAGCCGCTCGGCGCGGGCGGCGCCGCGCAGGTCAAGTTCCAGCGAGGCAACCTGCTCGGCGAGGCTGAGCTGAACGCCCATGACCACGGCCAGATAATCATCGAGCTGCGCCAGGGTCTGGCTGATGCCAAGTTGCAGTTGTTCAAGATCCTGACCGAGTTGTGGCAGGTAGTCGCGGGCGCTGTCTATCAAGTGCATGGCAGCGTAGACCAGACCGATAAGCGGCGGCAGCAGAGCACTGGCAATGGCCAGATCCTTACGTGCGCCGGCGGCCTGCAGGGTGCTGACCAGCGGCTCCAGCAACAGGTAGAACAGGATGCAAAGCAGCGCCGCAATCCAGATTGGTTTTAGCAGGTAGCCAATCGCCAGCGCGATGGCTGCGCCCGTCAGCATGCGGACCAGCCACAGTTTCATTCGTCGCTGACCTCACCGCGGTTGCTGCGATACAGGCGTGCGACCAGTAACCGGGCCAGATTGGTCATGATTTCCAGACCGGCACCGGGACGATGGCGAACGAACTCCTCAAGCTGGAAACGCACCAGAAATGACACGGTAGCTTGTTCCACGGCGATGGCGCTGGCCGAGCGGGGAGCGTCCTGCAGCAGTGCAGCTTCGCCAAAAAAATCGCCGGGGCCGAGTTCGGCAATGCGGTGATTTTCGCTTTCAATGGCGATTTTTCCGGAAATGATCACAGCGGCGGAAACCCCCGCTTCACCTTCGCGGAAAAGATATTCGCCCGTCTGGTAATGGCGCAGATGAGTACGTTCCACCAGTTTGTGACAGACCGAAGCCGGGATGTCCTTGAGCAGCGGAGTATTGCGCCAGGCGTCACGGGTGGCTGCCGCAGGATCCTTGCGGCGGAACGGGTTTAACCAGAGATAGCGTTGCGAAGATGACACGGCCCTTCCTCAGTGATCGCTGTCAGGTGGCAGACGGCTGTGTGTGCCGTCACAGACCGGGCGCGTGGCGGACTGCTTGCAGCCGCAGAAAAATACGATTTTGTCTTTCGGGGCAGTGTAGGCAATCGGCGCAAGGCCAGTGCCTTTATGGCTGCCGTCACAGAACGGCTGATTGGCGCTGAGTCCGCAGTTGCACCAGTAATAGGTCTTGTCCTTTTCCACCGGCAACGGGAAGGGGGTACGACTGGCAATCTTCGGCTTGTCCATTTCCGTTCTCCGTGGCGGGGGATGTCCTGAAACTGTCATGCAAACTTCACTGTAGCGCAACCATGTCTGGCCAGACTGCCGCCAATGGGGACATGGAGAACCACATGCTTGCTCAGGCAGCCGGAAAAATCAAAGCAATAAACAGTGCGCTGGCCCGTCCGTTTGTGGCCACCGCGGAAAAGTTCAGGCTTCAGGGAAAAGACGCATCGTCCGCACGGAGCGCGGCCCGATTTGTTGCCGAGTTTACCCGTTCGCGCAGGGATATCATTCGGGCCCAGCGGCTGCGCTACCGAATCTTTTCAGAAGAGTATGGCGCCAGCTTCCGGGCACCATTTGGCCTCGACCGTGACCGTTTCGACAAGCATTGCCTGCATCTGGTGGTGCGCGATACCCACAGCGGCGAGCTGGTGGGCTACACCCGGGTGTTGACGGCGGAGGCCGCAGCCCGTGCCGGCAGCTACTACTCCGCCGGTGAGTTCGATCTGGCCATGCTGGCAAAGCTGTCCGGACGGGTGGCGGAAATCGGCCGTACTTGCATTCATCCCGAGCACCGTAACGGTGCTGTTATTGGTGTGCTCTGGTCGCGTCTGGCCCAGTTCATGGTCGAGGACCGGATCGACCATCTGATCGGTTGTGCCAGTGTGGCGCTGGGCGAGGGTTACGATGTCGGCGCCATTGTCGGCCGGATACGCGAGCGCCATTTGAGCGCGCCGATGTTGCGGGTGGCTCCGCGCCTGCCGCTGCAACAGCTCAGCGCCTCGGACAGTGGTTCCGAGCGCATGCCGGCATTGCTCAAGGCGTACCTGCGGATGGGCGCACGGGTGTGTGGTGAGCCTTGCTGGGACCCGGAGTTCAACTGCATTGATTTCTTCATCCTGCTGTCGCTGGATGATCTGCCAGCCCGCTACGTCCAGCATTTCCTGCAGCCGACACCGGCCAACCTGCTGGTTGTCTGATGGCGGCCATTGCCCTGCAGTCAGCATTCTCGGCCCGGATTGAGCTGCGCCGTCTGTGGCGGTTGCTGAGAGTGCTGACTCATATTCTGTACGGCCTGTTACTGGCATTGCTGATCGGCGCTTTCTGGCAGCCGTATCGGCCGCTGGTACAGAAGGCGACAGGACACTGGTTGCGTGGCTTGCTGGAGATTCTGGCGGTGCGCGTGGAAGTGCTCGGTCAGCCATTGCCGGGCACCGTGTTTCTGGTCAGCAATCATGTTTCCTGGCTCGACATACCGCTGATCGGGGTGCAGAGGCCGGTGCATTTTCTGTCCAAGGCTGAGGTGCGTGACTGGCCCCTGATCGGTTTGCTGGCGCAGGCAGTTGGAACCCTGTTTATCCGTCGAGGCAGCGGCGAGTCTCAGCGCAAGAGTGAGGAAATTGCTGATCATCTGAGCCTTGGACGGACTGTGCTGATTTTCCCCGAAGGTACCACCACCGATGGCCGCACGGTGCGGCGTTTCTTCCCGCAACTGTTTGCGGCGCCGTTGCTGGCGGCGGTGCCGGTGCAGCCACTGGCGCTGCGTTATCTGGATGAGCAGGGCGAAGCGGATGGCGAGCTGGCTTTTATTGACGACGACGAGTTTCACCTGCATCTGTGGAAAATGCTGCGTCGTGACCAGATCCGGGTCAGGCTGAGTTGGGGCGCGCCGCTCGTTGCCGGCAGCGATCGTGAGCAGCTTGCCCGGCGCGCCTATTGTTCGGTGTCTGCCATGTTGTCAGTGCCAGTACAGGGCGCGGCTGCATAGTCTTCCTGCCCCGGACTCCGGTAGCATCCACTGCTACGCCAGCGGAGACCCTTCATGACCAACGCTTCTGACCTCAACCGCAAGCACAGCTCACGGGCTTGAAATACGCTCTGTTACTGGTGCTGCTGTTGAGTGGTTGCCAGATCGGTTACTACGGCCATATTGCCCGCGGCCATTTATCGCTGATGGCCGACCGGCAGCCGGTGGTTGAGGTGCTGGAGGCTGACACATTGACCGGGCACCAGCGCCAGCAGTTGCTGCTCAGCCAGCAGCTGTTGGTATTTGCCGGGCAGCGGCTCGATCTGCCGGTGAAAAACGTCTATCGCGACTATGTTTCCCTGCCCGAAGACTGGGTGGTCTGGAACCTGTTTGCAGCGCCGGAATTTTCCTTCGAACCACATCGTTGGTGCTACCCGCTGATCGGCTGTGCCGGCTATCGCGGCTACTTCACGGTTGCCCGTGCCGAGCGTGAGCAAAGCCGTTTGCAGGACAGGGGTTTGCAGGTCTACGGAGCTGGCGCGATTGCCTATTCCACCCTCGGTTGGTTCCGCGATCCGCTTACCAGCGCCATGCTGCAGGGCGACGACCTGTGGCTGGCCGAGTTACTGTTTCACGAGCTGGTGCACCGGCGCTTCTACCTGAAGGGGGATACCCGCTTCAACGAGAGTTTGGCGACGGCAGTGGCCCGCGAGGGTGTGCGGCGCTGGCTGGCGGCCGAGGGTGACCCTGTCAGAGTCGCGGTGCTGGCCCAGCGCGATCAGGCGCAACAGACTTTTTTGGCGCTGGTGGCCGCGGCCCGGAAGGAGCTTGAACAGCTTTATCAGGCCGGATTGGCCGCGCCGGAGATGCGCCGGGCACGCGAACAGATTATCGCCGACCTGCGCCGCCGCTATGCCGACGCCGGTGCAGCACTGCCGGCGCTGGCCGGCTATGCCGACTGGTTTGCCGGGCCATTGAACAATGCCCAGCTGAATATGGTCAGTGATTACCATGATCAGGTGCCGCTATTTGACGCCACCCTATTGGCCTGTGGTGGAGACTGGCGGTGTTTCTGGCGCGATGTGGAGCGGTTGGCGAAATTGCCGGCAGCCGAGCGCGCCCTGTTGAACAGGAATCTGCATGATTGAGTTGGGACGTTTTCGTCAGCTGCAACTGGCACGGCTGTTCGCTGAGGTGTTGCGAGAGCGCGGTATAGACAGTCAGTTGCGCGAGCAGGGGGATGAGGTGGTGCTGTTGCTGCCGGAGCCGGAACGTTTTCAGGAGGCCCGCGACCTGCTGGAGGCATTTGGTCGTAATCCGCTGGCGCCGGAGTTTCAGAATGCGGCCTGGCGTGCCGGAGCCGGGGTGGCGATCCGTCGTACCGCGGGTTCCGAGGGAATACTGGCGACCTGGTGGCGCGGACTTGGTCCGATGGTACGGGTGGTGTTCGTTGCCTGTGTGCTGGTTTTCCTGTCGCCGATCCTGATGCAGGAGAGTCTTTACCGGGCACTGCTGTTTGCACCGAGTCTGGAGGCGCTGGGTAGCCAGCCGTGGCGACTGATCACACCGATGCTGCTGCATTTCGGCGCCCTGCATATCATTTTCAACCTGCTCTGGTGGCAAACGCTGGGTGCGATCATCGAGCGGTTCCAGTCATCCTTTCAGCTGCTCTGGCTGACGCTGGCCACGGCAGCAATTTCCAATCTGGCCCAGTTTCTCGCCAGTGGTGCGAATTTCGGTGGTTTGTCCGGCGTGGTCTATGGTTTGCTCGGCTATCTCTGGCTGTATGGCAAGACCAATCCTGCCGCCGGTTACGGCATTCCCCGGCCAGTGGTGGTGCTGATGCTGGCCTGGCTGGTGATCTGCTGGGTGGGCCTGACTGATCTGGTGGCCAATGAAGCCCATTTTGCCGGCCTGATCAGTGGCTGTGTATTCGGTGCCGCCGCGGGGCTGTGGCGGCGCAGCAAGGGTCGCTGAGGTTTGAGTTGCTCCGGGGTGCCTGTTATAAAGTCCCGTCTGTCCGCAAGCCGGGTGGCTATTCAGGTGCTCCCTGCCTGTCAATTACAACAAAAGGTTGTCCGCGTGCCTGTCTGTTCACGAGTGCTGATCGTTGTTGCCTGTCTGCTTGCGTTGCACGGCTGCGCCGTGACCCGTGTCGGTGACAACCTGCCCTACGGGGTACTTAACCATGATGATCTGGCGCTGGTGGCAGATGGTCTGCCGACCTACCTGCTGACCATTGATGGCCTGATCGAGAACTGGCCAGAAAGTGAATCCCTGCTTGGCAGCGGTGCCAGTCTGTACTCCGCCTATGCCGGCCTGTTTGTCAGCGAGCCGGAGCGGGCGCGCAAGTTGTCGGCGCGGGCACTGGACTACGCCTTTCGCGCTGCCTGCGCGGAGAGCCGCAAGCTCTGCGAGCTGCGGAGCCTGCCCATGGAGGAGTTTGAGGCGCGCCTGCAGAAGCAGGGCAAGCGTCGGGTGCCAGTGCTGTATACGCTCGGCACCACCTGGGCTGGCTACATTCAGTTGAACAGCAGTGACTGGGGCGCGGTCGGAGAACTGGGCCGGGTCGATGCCATCATGCAGCGTGTGGTGGCTCTGGAGCCCGGCTATGAACGTGGGCAGGCGCATATGTATCTGGGCGTGTTGAACAGCATTCTGCCGGAAGCGCTGGGCGGCAAACCGGAGCTGGCAAAGTATCACTATGAACAGGCGATTGCCTTGTCCGAAGGCCGCAATCTGATGGCCAAGACTCTGTATGCTGAACGCTATGCCCGGCTGATGTTTGATCAGGAACTGCACGATCGCCTGCTTCGCGAGGTGCTGGAAACCGATCCAACCGAACATGGCCTGACGCTTCAGAATACCGTTGCCCAGCGCGATGCCCGTCGTCTGCTGGATGACTCGGCGGCTTATTTTGAATAACCCGAATCAGAAAGGAAGAACGGCTATGTGGCGTGCAGTGTGTCTGATGGTTCTGGCTGTGCCGGTGATGGCGTCTGCCATGACCTTGCGTATTTCAACGTTGTATCCCGAAGGCACCTCGGTGGTGACGGCCCTGAAAGCGGCCAGCGATGACATCGAGAAGCAGACCGAGGGACGGGTATCGCTGCGTATCTTCCCGGGTGGCGTGATGGGCGATGATCGCGCGGTGCAGCGCAAGATCAGTATCGGCCAGCTGCATGGCGCGCTGGCACAGGGCGGTGCTTTCAGTCGCTTTTACCGCGACAGCCAGATTCTCAATCTTCCGATTGCATTTCGTTCCTACGAGGAAGTGGATCACGTGCGTAAAACTCTGGATCCGCTGATTCGCGATGGCTTCCGGGATAATGGCTGGGTGGTGTTTGGCCCGGTGGATGGTGGCTTTGCCTACGTCATGAGCCAGAAAAAAGTTGACTCGGTGGCGGCGCTACGTGAACAGAAATTGTGGCTGCCGGCAAATGATTCCGGCTCTGAGAAAGCGGCGCGGGTGTTTGGCGTCTCACCAATCATGCTCAGTGTCGGCACTGTGCTGACGTCGTTACAGACCGGCGCCATTGATGCCTTCGCTGCGCCACCGGTGGCGGCGCTGACCCTGCAGTGGCATTCCCGGGTCAAGCACATGACTGATGTGCCATTGCTCTACACCTACGGCATGCTCGGTATCAGTGACAAATATTTCAGCAAGTTGAGTCCGGCGGATCAGAAGGTGGTTCAGCAGGTGCTGGAGCAAGCCTTTGCGAAAATGGATAGCGATAGCCGTGCCGAGAACCTGCAGGCGTTTGACGCTATTCAGCAGCAGTTGAACATGGTGACGCCGTCGGATGAGCAGCTGGCAGAGTGGCGCAGTTACGCTGACAAGGCCACCACTCAGCTGGTGGCGGATGGCGAGATCAGCCAGATCATGCTTGACCGTCTGCAATCACTGCTTGGTGAACTGCGTAATGGAAGCGGTGGCTGATGCGCCGTCTTGCCCGCTGGTTGAATCATCTTGAGGACGGCATGATCGTCCTCATTTTGTTGATGATGATCGGTCTGGCCGTGTATCAGATTGTTCTGCGTAATGTCTTCAGCAGCAGTCTGGTCTGGGTCGAGCCGTTGCTGCAGAACGCGGTGCTCTGGATTGGTCTGCTCGGCGCCATGATTGCCTCGCGCCGTGACGAGCATATCCGTATTGACCTGATCAATACCTGGCTGAAACCGTCGGCCCGGCGCTGGCTGGCCATGGTGGTGGATCTGTTTACCTGCGCCGTCTGCGCAGTGGTGGCCTGGTACAGCATGCTGTTCCTGTTTGAGGAAATGGGGCAGGGCGGTAATGCTTTCCCCGGTGTCCCGTCCTGGATTCTTCAGGCCATGATTCCGATCGGCTTCTCGGTAATCTCGGTACGTTATCTGATTATGTTCTTCCTCGATTTGCTGCATATGCGCCCGCCGATGCAGGAACCGCACGCATGATCTGGATTGCGGTGCTTGCCCTGTTGTTGCTGGCGCTGTGTGGCGCGCCGCTGTTTGCGATCATTCTCGGTGCCGCCGCGATTGGTTTCCTGACCATGGACACGCCGCTGGCGGTGCTGCATATCACCATCTATCAGCTCACCGATTCGGTGGTGCTGATGGCGTTGCCGCTGTTTACCTTTGCCGGATTCCTGCTCAGTGAGGCGAAAACCGCCGACCGGATGATGCGTCTGAGCCAGGCCGCATTCGGCTGGTTGCCGGGAGGCATGGCGCTGGTGGCGCTGGTGGCCTGTGCATTTTTTACTGCCTTGACCGGCGGCAGTGGCGTCACCATTGTTGCACTCGGTGCATTGCTGCTGCCGGCGCTGGCGAAGGCCGGCTATCAGGAAAAATTCAACCTCGGCCTGATGACATCTTCCGGCAGCCTTGGTCTGTTGCTGGTGCCGTCGGTGCCGTTGCTGGTGTATGGCATCATTGCCCAGCAGATGTCGCAGCAGCTGGATATGCCGACGGTGGAAATTACCGATCTTTATCTGGCCGGGCTGGTGCCGGCGCTGTTGATGATTGTTGCGCTGTACCTCTGGTGCCTGTGGGCAATGCGCAAGCAGCCGGTGCCGAAGCAGGCGTTTTCTTTTGCCGAGCTTCGTGGTGCCCTGTGGGATGCACGCTGGGAATTGCCGTTGCCGGTGGTGGTGCTGGGCGGGATATTCTCCGGCGTGCTGGTGATCAGCGAAGCGGCCGCGGTGACCGCCTTGTATGTGCTGGTGGCAGAAGTGTTCCTGTATCGCGATATTCCATTGCGCAAGTTGCCGCAGATCATGCGCGAGTCGATGGTGATGGTGGGCGGCATTCTGCTGATTCTGGCGGTGGCACTGGCGTTCTCGGACTATCTGGTTTTTGCCGGTGTGCCAGAGACCTTGTTTGCCTTTATTCAGACCCATGTCGAGAGCAAGTTGGCGTTTCTGTTGTTGCTTAACCTGGTGCTGTTGGCACTGGGTGCGCTGCTGGATATTTTTGCCGCGCTGGTGATCATGGTGCCGCTGATCTTGCCGGTGGCACTGGGCTATGGCATTGACCCGGTTCACCTCGGTATTATTTTTGTCGCCAATATGCAGATCGGTTATATCACCCCACCGGTGGGCATGAACCTGTTTATTGCCAGCTACCGGTTCCACAAGCCGATTACCGAACTGTTCCGCGCCACTATCCCGTTCATGATGGTACTGCTGGTGGTGCTGGCGTTGATTACCTATATACCGCAGCTGAGTCTGTTTCTGGTGCGTTGATCGGTACTGACGGTGGCTGGCTCAGCCTGCCACCAATACCTTCTCCATTTGCAGCCGGTTAATGGCAACGCCATTGCGCTGAACCGTTTCCTCACTGATAACCCGAAAGCCCATGCTCTCGAAAAAGCGTCGAGCGGCCAGACTGCTGGCAGTGCTCAGGGTCTTGCTGCCAGCGATACGGGATTCATCTTCCAGATGCTGGCAAAGCAGGGTGGCAATCCCCAACCCGCTGCCCTGCGGAGACAGATACATCATTTCGATATGGTCGACCGGGTGCAGCTGGGCAAAGCCAACCACTTCACCATGCAGCAACGCAACCAGTGTCAGGCCACGCTGTAGCCGTGGTACGAACTCGGCGTCATCAGCGCCGGCACTCCAGGCGGCAATGGCATCGGCGTCATAGTATTTCGAGGCGATCTGGCGAATGGATTGCCGAAACAGCTCGCGCAGCGCCGGACCGTCCTCAGCAGTCATCGGCCGGATATCAAATGGCATGACAAAACCGTCTGCCGGTGCCGCGCTGTCAGTTTGCACCGGCTCCGGCTGTGCCACCAAAACAGGAGTGGCTTCTGCAGGGGTTTTGCCAAACAGGCGACGCATCCGCTTCAGCATGGGAGAGTCTCAGTCATCACTTTCAGACGCCTTCTGCAAAGCACGGATTTCCGCCTCAAGTCGTTCGATATAGGCCTGTTGTTTCTGTAGCAGGGTGGCCGCAGTTTCTGCCTGCTCGGCTAATGCTTCGGCACGGGAGCGCAGCTCGCGCTGCTCACGACTGACCGCGTCACGCAGCTCATCGCGGAGCAGTTCACGGTCGTCCGCGCCGGCCATCATTGCAGGCAATAGCAGGGCGGCAAGATACCAGCGGCGAGTCGGCATAGGCGTCTATATCCAGTCAGCTGTCCCTGGCGGCAATGCCGGTGCGGGCGCGGCCTCGCATCATAGCAAACAACCCGGTCTGGCGCCTTTGCTCCAGTCATGGCCGGCAGCGGTTGCACCGCCGCTGCAAGGAGCGAAGAATGGAGACGCATATCCCGATGCGCTGTGGATGGCGCTGGAGTGGTCAATGAAACGGATTCCGCGAATCAGTGCCCTGATGACCGCGTTTCCCTGGCACCTTCCCGGCGACGCCTCAGCCAGGGAAGGCAGACTTTTTATGCAGGAACATGATATCCATCACCTGCCGATAACGGACCAGCAGCACCGTCTGCTCGGTCTGGTGACGCTGGACACCCTGCCCTCCGGCAGCGACAAGCCTCTGGCCCAGTGCGCCTTGCCGGCGGAGGTGGTGGAGGCTACCGAGCGGGCAGACCGGGTTCTGGCGGATATGGCAGAACGTCATCTGCCGCTGGTGGTGCTGACTCACCGGGAGCGGCTGGCCGGTATCTTTACCTGGACCGATGCGTGCCGGCAGTTTGCACTCTGGTTGCGGGAACCCTTCCAGCCCGGCGATGGTGATGACGTAGCGTGACCATGTGGTTCTGGCGATTTGTCTGACATGAATCAATAAATCTGCGTATCCACCGTCGCGGACAGGGCATATCTGGTAGGATGCGCGCCGATTCCTTCCCTCCACTGCGGATGAGCCCGACATGCGCATGCTGATACGTTTCCTGACCTTGCTGCTTCCCGGTTTATTGCTTTCCGTGCCCGCGCTGGCGGCGACCGGACCAATTGACATGACTGCCTCGCCGGCCGGCCTGATTGCGCTGGCGATCTTCGTGCTGGCCTATATCCTCGTGATGGGTGAGGAAAAACTGCACCTGCGCAAATCAAAACCGGTGCTTGTGGCCGCCGGTATCATCTGGGTGATCATCGGCGCGGTTTATGTCGGCCATGACATGCCCGGTACCAGTGAGACGGCGTTCCGTCATACCTTGCTCGAATTCGCCGAACTGATGCTGTTCCTGCTGGTGGCGATGACCTATATCAACGCGCTGGAGGAACGTCGGGTGTTTGATGCCCTGCGCGCGTGGATGCTGCAGCGCGGCTTCCGCTACCGGACGCTGTTCTGGTTGACCGGCATTCTGGCGTTTCTGATTTCCCCGATCGCCGATAACCTGACCACCGCATTGCTGATGTGCGCCGTGGTCACCAAGGTGGCCGAAGGCGACAGCCGTTTTATCAACCTGTGCTGCATCAATATCGTCGTCGCGGCCAATGCCGGCGGCGCGTTCAGTCCGTTCGGCGATATCACCACGCTGATGGTGTGGCAGGCTGGCATGATCAACTTCTACGAGTTTTTTGCCCTGCTGGTGCCGTCGATCGTCAACTTTGCCGTGCCGGCGGTGATCATGAGCCTGTTCGTTGAGGACCGCGCTCCCAGCGTGGTTTATGAAAAAGTCGAGATGAAGCGTGGCGCGCGACGCATTCTGGCCCTGTTCCTGCTGACCATCGCTTCGGCAGTGGCCTGTCATAGCCTGCTGCACCTGCCGCCGGTGCTGGGCATGATGACCGGTCTGGGCTACCTGCAATTTTTCGGCTACTTCCTGCGCCAGACGCTGCCGCGCTCGCTGGAACGCAAGCGCGCGCTGGCCGAGCAACGCGGTGATGAAGAAGCGTTGCGTCGTCTTGGTGGCGTCGTGCCGTTTGATGTTTTCAACCGGGTTGCCCGCGCCGAGTGGGACACCCTGTTGTTCTTCTACGGCGTAGTGATGTGTGTCGGCGGTCTCGGCTACATGGGCTATCTGGAGCTGATGTCGCACACTCTCTACACCCAGTGGGATGCGACTTCGGCCAACGTGTTCCTTGGCATTGTTTCGGCGGTCATCGACAACATTCCGGTGATGTTCGCGGTGCTGACCATGCAGCCGGAAATGTCCCATGGTCACTGGTTGCTGATCACCCTGACCGCTGGTGTCGGCGGCAGTCTGTTGTCAATCGGCTCTGCTGCCGGCGTTGCCCTGATGGGCGCTGCTCGTGGCCACTACACCTTCCTTGGCCACCTGCGTTGGACGCCGGTGATCCTGCTCGGCTTTATCGCCAGTGTGCTGGTGCACCTGTGGCTGAATGCTGATGCCTTTGAGGTGTTTGGCAAGGTCCAGTAATCAGTGTGCTGGCGCTACCCGCTGTGACCACAGCGGGTAGCGGATGCCGGCCAGCCGGTTAAGCAGAAACGCCTGTAACAGCAGCACCACAACGCCGGTCATCAGCACCGGAATCTGACTGAGCTGTGGCATCAGGCCGAGCGACACAATCAGTGATGTGGCCGCCGCTGGCGGATGCGCCACTCTCAGCAACACCATCATGCTCGCCGCCATCCCCATCGATAATGCCGCGGAAAATGCGTGTGGCCAGTCCATGCCACTGCTCAGGGCGCTGGGCGCATCGGTCAGGCCGAACAGGGCGAGGCTGCACCAGCCGCACAGCGCGCCGGTCAGATGGCCGCAGAACACATTGCGCGGCGAGGCCACCTCCGCCATCGGGATATAAAACAGGATAAAGGCGGTGGCGCCGAGCGACGGGAAGATAAAGGCCTCCCGGGTTATCAGGGCAATCACCGCGATCAGGCCAATGCTCAGGCCGCCATTGAAGAAGTTGAATAGCGCCAGTGCCAGCTGTGGCGGCAGGCGTCTGGCAATATTCTGCAGGTGTAACTTGCGCAGCAAGCCGAGAATCAGCTGGCGGCGCAGGCGGTCGGTACGTTGGCTCATGGTCAGTCAGCGCTGGCACGGGGGCGGGCATTATCCCTGTCGTCTCCGCTGCCGGCAAACCGGGTGGTGGTAGCGCCCGGCAAGCTGTGGCACTGTCGGCCCAACCAGCAGACAAGAATGCCATCGAGGACCCATGATCAGCCGGACTCTGGAAAACAGCATCGTCATTGACCGCTCGCCCGCCGACGTCTTTGCCTACGTGACCCAGCCATGGCGTTGGCATGAATGGCATCCCAGTTCACGCAATGCCCGCGCCGGTGTCGAGACACTCAAGGTCGGCGATGGTTTTGACGAGGTGATCCAGCTGCAGCCGCTGTCGCCGTTGCCGCTGACCATAACCCGCCAGACCCGTTATCAGGTGGTGTTGTCCGAGCCGGGCGTCAGCTGGGAAGTGCGCGGCGAAACCCGCGATGGCGCCCTGACTATTCATTACGATTTTCGCGCCGAAGGTGACGGCACTCTGTTCTATCGCCGGCTGCAGTATGAAGTTCGTGGCGCCATGCAACTGGTCGAGCCGTGGTTGCTGAAGCCGCGCATGAAGCGTCTGTCTGCGCAAGCTCTGGCCAATCTGAAGGCAAAGCTGGAACGCGGCTGATGCTGCGTCGTTGGCGCCGTTGGCGCGAGGACCGGCAACTGGCGACGATTGCCTTGCCGGATGCCCATTGGCAGGAAGCGATTGCCGTTTATCCGCGGGCCATCAGCATGCCGCAGTCCATGCGGCAACACTGGCGCGAGCAGAGCCTGCGCTTTCTGCTACGCAAGCAGTTCTTTTCCGGCAGCGGTTTTGTTGTCACTGATGCCGTGCGGCTGCGCATTTCGGCGCTGGCGACCTTGCCAGTGCTGGGCCTCGGGCTGGACTGGTATGACGACTGGGACAGTCTGATAGTTTACGAAACCGCCTTCATTCCACCGTTTGAGGAGCAGGATGAGCTTGGTCTGGTGGCGCATGACCGCGAACCACGCAGTGGCGAAGCCTGGCTGCAGGGGCCGGTCATTCTGTCCTGGGAAGATGTTTGCGATCACAGTGAGCCGGGGTTCAACGTGGTTATCCACGAGGTCGCCCACAAGCTGGATATGCGTAATGGCGATGCCAATGGTTTTCCTCCCCTGCATCGCGGCATGTCGTCAGTACGCTGGCATGAAGTCATGCAGTCAGCATGGCAGGGCGCGCATCGGGCTGATAAGCATGGCCTGACGCCGTTGATAGACCCCTATGCCCTGGAAGGTCCGGGTGAGTTCTTTTCGGTGCTGAGCGAGTGGTTTTTCATGCAGCCGGAGGCACTGCAGTCAGCCTGGCCGGAAGTATACGAACAGCTGGTGTTGTTCTACCGCATTGAACCAATCCGGTCAGTTTTGTATCCGTGGTAATAGCGCCCACGCCGGCGTCATCTACGGTCATTGTCGGCGCGGCTGACAGGCTCGTATGGTGAGTCAATGTTGCCTGAACCGGAAGCCTGTTGATGAACGCTGAAGTCCGTCCCGTTCCCCGTCGTGTCCGCCCTTTTGAAGGCACCCAGTTGCGTCGCACCCCGTTCATGAAGCTGATGATGGGACGTGATCCCTCGCCGACTCGTGATGAATATAACGAAATGGTTGCCGCGTTATGGCAGGGCGATGCGCCGATGGATGCCTTGCTCGACTGGATGTATGAAATCGGCCCGCGCGAAGGCCGCAAGCTTTACGAACAGGCACTGGAACGGGGCATCGACAGCATCGCCGACGCGCCCAAGCCGCTGCGTGATTTTTTCAGAATGATCGAGCGCACGCCGTCCTGGGTTGATCATGCACTGATTGAGGATGGTGTCTCCTTCATCCATCGCACCGGTCTGGCCGGACCCTATGTACTCAGGGATTTCGCCCTGATGGGTGGCTATCTGTTGTCTGGCTTTAACCATGCGCTGGTGATGACCGGAGCGCTGAACAAGGGCGCTGCCCAGCGTATTGCCGAAACCGGGAAGTGGTGGGTGGACTGCACCGAACATGATGGTTTGAGTCGTTTCGGTGTTGGCTTCAAGACCACGCTGCGGGTGCGCATGGTGCACGGCATGGTGCGCCGTCATCTGCCGACCCGGCCGGAGTGGGACAACAGTGAGTGGGGTATTCCGGTCAACCAGACCGATATGCTCGCCACCTATCTGGCGTTTGGCCCGATCATGCTGGTGGGTATGCGCGCGATGGGCATTCCGGTGACGCCGCATGAATCGAAGGCGGTCATGCACCTGTGGAAATACGCCGCCTGGTTGATGGGGGTGGAAGACAAGTGGCTGGTGGATGGTGAGCGTGATGGTCTGGTGCGTCTGTATCAGACTTTTCTGACCCAGAGCCGTGCTGACTGGACCAGCGCTGAACTGGGGCGAGCACTTTCTGAAGAACCACTGCAGCGGCAGTTCTCATGGGGCAAGTATCTGCCGCCGCTGCAGGAGATACGCAGGAAGATGTTTTATCACCAGCATTTGAGTAACAGCAGTCTGTTCCTCAATCGCCAGCAGATGCGCAAGCTTGGTTTGCCGGATAACGTTCTGCCCTGGTTCCCGTTACTGACCATGGCGCCGCGCTTTGCCTCGTACTCACTGCAGCGTTTCAATCCGTTGCTGAAAAGGCGTCTCGAACGCGAGGGGCGCAAGGTTCAGCTTGCTGCGCTGCAGAGTATGTGGGGCGACAAGCAGCAGGACATCATCAATCCGGGTGATCGCCATCCGGCCCACGTCGGCTGAATAATCAGCCCGGCATCATGCCGGGCTGATGCTGCTTTCCCGCTGTTGCTGTCGCCACAGGCTGGCGTAGACACCGTTCTGCGCCAGCAGCAAATCATGGTGGCCACGCTCGACAATCCTGCCCTGATCCAGCACCAGAATTTCATCGGCGTCGCGGATGGTCGACAGGCGGTGGGCAATCACCAGCGTGGTGCGTCGTGCTGCTACTTCATTGAGGGCGTTGATGATGGCCTGCTCGGCGTGGGAGTCGAGCGACGAAGTTGCTTCATCCAGCAGCAGGATCGGCGGATTTTTCAGTAGCACCCGGGCGATGGCGATACGCTGTTTCTCACCGCCGGATACCTTCAGGCCGCGCTCGCCAACCTTGCTGTCATAACCTTCCGGCAATGCCGCAATAAATTCATCCAGATGGGCCAGCTGCGCGGCGCGGCGCACTTCCTCGGCACTGGCATCCGGGCGGCCGTAGGCAATGTTGTTCCAGATGGTGTCGTTGAACAGCACCGTGTCCTGCGGCACCACGCCGATGGCGGCACGCAGGCTGCTCTGGGTCAGATCGCGGATGTCGATGCCGTTAACCAGAACGGCGCCGTCACTGACATCAAAAAAACGGAACAGCAACCGGCCGATGGTGGACTTGCCAGCGCCGCTGCGGCCGACCACGGCGACCTTGTGGCCGGCCGGCACCTCGAAGCTGATGCCGTCAAGAATGCGGCGCTCCGGCTGATAGCCGAAACGGACATTGTCAAAGCGGATGCTGGCAGGGCCAGCAGGTAACTCATGGGCATCCTCTTTATCGATCACCTGGGCCTGCTGGCCAAGCAGGGTAAACATGCGCTCGATATTGACCAGTGACTGGCGGATTTCGCGGTAGATAAAGCCGAGCGCATTGAGCGGAATGAAAACCTGGATCAGGTAGGCATTGATCATGGTCAGATCGCCCAGTGTCATGGCGCCGCGCTGCACATCGGAGACCGCCATCCACATCATCATCGTCATGGTGATGGCGATGATCAGCGCCTGGCCGGAATTCAGCGCCGCCAGCGACAGCCGGTTTTTCATCCGCGCCGCTTCCCACTGGCCAAGATCCTTGTCATAGCGTTTCGATTCGAACGCTTCGTTGCCGAAGTATTTGACTGTTTCGAAATTGAGCAGGCTGTCCACTGCCCGGGTGTTGGACTGGTTGTCCATCTCGTTCGATTCGCGCACATAGCGGGTGCGCCATTCGGTGACTTTCACCGAGAACACTACATAGGCGATTACTGCGAAGAGGATGACGCCGACATAGCCGGGCCGGAACGCGGCAAACAGGATCGCCGCCACCAGCACGATCTCGAGCAGGGTCGGGACGATATTAAACAGCATAAAACGCAGCAGAAAGCTGATGCCGCTGGTGCCGCGCTCAATATCGCGCGCCAGCGCACCAGTGCGGCGGGACAGATGAAAGCCCAGCTCCAGCCGATGCAGGTGCTCGAATACCCGCAGCGATACCCGGCGCATGGCGCGCTCGGCAATCCGGGCAAACACCGCATCACGCAGCTCGCCGAACAGGGTCGAGCCGAGTCGCAGGGCACCGTAGGCCAGCACCAGCAGGAGCGGCAGCCACAGCACCAGATCGCTGCCACGGCTCTGCTCGAGGCTGTCGACGATGTGTTTCAGCGCCAGCGGCATGGCCACGGTGGCGAGCTTGGCGGCCACCAGCAGGGCCAGTGACAACAGCACCCGGCCGGGGAACTCGGTCAGGTAGGGCCACAGGGAGCGGAGGATGCGCCAGTTCGGACTTTGCTCGGGGCCGTCATCGGCCGGGCCACGGTGGTGGGATGAAAAATTGCGCAATGACCGGCTCCGCTCTGGCGAGGGCGCCAAGCATAGCAGGCAGCAGGGTCAAACGGCGCCGTTGACAGGCCGGGGGCGGCTGTCATATTTTGTATGACATTAAATCAGGAGGTGGCCGGTTCGATGTGTCCCGACTTTGACAAGCATTCCGGCAAGCGCCCGGACAAGGCCCGTCGCGGCAGCAGTAGTCGTGGCCGGCCGTCGGCGTCGGACGAAGAGCGCAAGGACCGGGTGATCCAGACCCGGGTGCCAAAGGATCTCGAGAGTACCTTGAAAGAAGCGGCCGAGCAGAAACGGATGACGGTGTCGCACCTGATCCGCAATGTGCTGGAGGACACCTTCAATCTGGTCGACGGTATCGTCGCCGATTCCAGTGCGCTGGTGGAGCATGTCACCCGCGACGCCAAACGTCTCGCCGCCACCGCGCGCGGTGAAAATGTTGGCAAACCGCTGACACCGGCACGGCAGGGTGGCGAACTGGCCAGCCAGCTGCTCGACAGCGTCGATGCCTGGCAGGACGTGATCGTCAACAAGCCCGGCCAGTGCATCGAATGCGGCAAGGCGCTGGCCCGTGGCGAGCGTGCCTTTCGCGGCCTGACCACGCTGGCGGAAGTGCCAAGCGTTTGGCTGTGTGGCGACTGCATCGGCAAGTTGTAAGCGTTAGCAAAAATTTTTTGCCTTGATATGTACTACAAAAAATGACAATCACAGCGAGGAGACATTCCATGCCGGCAACTGAAGCGATTGTAGCGCCGACTGAAACCCCTGTTCGCCGCAACCAGGGCCTGAAAACCTGGCTGACGGTGATGAATGCCACTCTTGGCGCCATTGAGCAGACTGTCTGGCAGGGCCGTGAACTGGCGGAAAAAGCGTTGCGGGCCTGGCGCGATATGGAGGCCGGTGTTGAGCTTGCCCGGGAAGAATACGAGCTGATTGCCCGCGAGGCGGCGCAGTGGCCGGAGCGTATCAAACGCTTGTCGAAAACCGGCTGGATGCTGACCCGGCTGACCACCAGTTACCGGTTCTGGGGTACCCGTTCGGCATTTATGTCACGCGCTCGCATGGTCACTGCGCTGGATGAATTGCACCGCAATAACGCCAGGCGTTTTGTCGAAACGTCGCTGCAACAGGGTGGCGCCTTTCTGAAAATCGGCCAGCTGCTGTCGGCCCGTGGCGATATTCTGCCCGAGGCCTGGGTCGATGAACTGAAAGTGCTGCAGGATCGCACCCGCCCGGAAAGTTTCGAGGTGATCCGGGAACAAATTGAATCCAGTCTGCAGCAGCCACTGCAAACCCTGTTCGCTGATTTTGATCCGCAGCCGCTGGCTGCAGCGAGCATTGGTCAGGTACACAAGGCGGTGCTGCATGACGGCCGGGTAGTCGCCGTCAAGGTGCAGCGTCCCGGTCTGTCCGAACTGATTGATCTGGATATGGCGCTGCTGAAGCTGTTTGTCGGCAGCATTGAATCACTGCTGCCACCCACCGATCTCGACACCATCACCAATGAGATCGAACGCACCCTGCGCGAGGAGCTCGACTATCGTCACGAGGCGCGCTGGATGAGTGATATCGGTGCCCGGCTTGAGCAGGTCGAGGGCGTGATAGTGCCGAAAGTTATCCGCTCGCACAGCAACCGGGTGATTCTGGTTAGTGAGTTTGTTCAGGGCAGCAATTTCGGCACCGAGCTGAATCGCCGTCAGGCTGCCGGCGACCACGCCGGGGTGTCGAATCTGCTTGGCCGGCTGCTTGATCTGTATCTGCGTCAGGTATTGCAGTTTGGTGTGTTTCAGGCTGATCCGCATCCGGGCAATTTTCTGGTCACCGAAGACGATAAGCTGGTGATGCTGGATTTCGGCTGCACCATGCAGTTGTCTGCCGCATTCCGCGATGGCTATCAGAAAGTACTTGGCGCAGCGTTGGTGGATGACAGTGATGCCATTGTTCAGGCGCTGGCTGATCTGGGTTTCCGTACTCGCAGTGGCAAGCCTGATACCTTGCTGGCGTTTTCCAATGCGTTGTTGAACCAGATTCGCAATGCGGCGATGAATATGGGCAGCGGAAAAATGGTCTGGCCGACGGCGGATGACATGTTGCGTGAGGGCGAGCGCCTGTTCCGCATGGCCGAGCAGGATCCGGTCGACAAATTGCCGGCGGAGTTCATCATGCTGGCGCGGGTGTTTACCACGCTGGGCGGCTTGTTTGTGCACTACAAGCCGGATATGGATGTGAATCGGTATCTGCTGCCGCATCTGATCGGGCCGGCGTTTCAGGCGGTCCGTGGTTGATCGTTGTTTTTTCGGGTGCCAGCGTCGGGGTGGTGCGGCGTTCTGTCGTGTTGCCATTTCCGGGAAACGCCGTGAACCCCGCTCCGCGGTCCGGCCCTACCGGGCGTTCGGCTGCGCGCGAAGCAGTGCTTCGCAACACGCTTGCCTCACCCCTGGCAGGCACAGTAACCGGGTAGATCACTGCCATATCCACAAGCTCAATCTTTCAACCGCCAACTCACCTCAACACCAGCCTGCCACGGCACCATCGTCAGCCCGCCGACATCAACATGGGTTGGAATTACCCAGTTCTCCCGCACCAGCGTTACCTTGTCGGTGTTGCGCGGCAGGCGATAAAAGTCGGCGCCATAGAAACTGGCAAACGCCTCCAGCTTGTCGAGCGCACCGTGCTGCTCGAAAAACATCGCATACAGCGGCAGTGCCGCTGGAGCAGAATAACAGCCGGCGCAGCCGCAGGCCGCTTCCTTCTTGTCCTGTGCGTGTGGCGCCGAATCCGTGCCAAGGAAGAAGCGCGAATCACCGGACAGCACCGCCTGCTGAATGGCCAGTTGATGCTCGCGTCGCTTCAGCACCGGCAGGCAATAATTGTGCGGGCGAATGCCGCCGGCAAGCAGGTCGTTGCGATTCATCATCAGGTGCTGCGGCGTCACCGTGGCGGCGGTCAGTTTGTCGTGGGCCTGAACAAACTGCACCCCGTCTGCAGTGGTGACATGCTCGAACACAATCCGCAATGCCGGAAATTTCGCCCGAATATCGGCAAGGTAGCGATCAATAAACACTTTCTCCCGATCAAAGATATCAATCTCTGATTCCGTCACCTCACCATGCAGCAGCAGCGGCAGGTCATGTTTTTCCAGCGCTTCGTACAGCGGATAAATCGCTGACGGGTCGCGCACGCCGCTGTCGGAATTGGTGGTGGCGCCGGCCGGGTAAAGCTTTGCTGCGTAAACAAAGCCACTGGCGGCGGCTTCGGCAATATCGGCCGGAGTGGTGGCGTCGGTCAGGTAGATCACCATCAGCGGCTCGAAATCCGAACCGGCCGGCGCCGCAGCAAGAATGCGCTCGCGGTAGCTGCGGGCGCGCTCGGCGTTGGTCACCGGCGGGTTCAGGTTCGGCATGACGATGGCCCGGCGGAACGCCCGGGCGGTCGCCGGCACAGTGCCTTGCAGCTGGGCACCGTCGCGAAAATGCAGATGCCAGTCATCCGGTCGAATCAGAGTCAGGCTGTCGCGCATGGCGGTCTCCGCTGGGGCTAAAGTGCAGGGCTGCAAAGGATACCGGGTGTGACGCCGGTCATGCCACTGATGCGCGGGTTTTGTCGGCAGCACGCTGGCAGGGTACCATCCGCCTCATAAACCATTGCGGCGGTCCGGGGCCGGCGCCGAACAGGAAGCGTGAACATGATGATTCGACGTCTGGTCGTCTGGCTGGCCGCCTCAGTGATGCTGGTGCATGCCCACGCAGGGCAGCCGTCTGCGGTGCAGCTGGCGTCGGTATACGCGGCGGTAGCCAGCCTTGACGGCGACCAGCTGCAGGTTGCCAAACATGCTGACCGACAGGTGCCGATTGCCTCCATCACCAAGCTGATGACGGCGATGGTGGTACTGGATGCCGGTCTGGATCTGGACGAGTACCTGACCGTGCGACCGCGTGAGCAGAAACTCGGCAAAACTGCCTGGACCAGAATGCGCAATGGCTCGCAGGCGCGTCGCGGGGACCTGCTGCACATCGCCCTGATGTCTTCCGAGAACATTGCCTGTGATGTGCTGGCGCGACATTTCCCGGGTGGATTGAAGGCGTTCGTGGCGGCGATGAACAGCAAGGCCAAGGCGCTGGGCATGGATGATTCGGTGTTCTTCGATCCGGCCGGATTGTCTCCGAACAATCGCTCAACTGCCGCAGATCTGGTCAAGATGGTGCGCGCTGCTTATCAATACGACCGGATCCGTGACGTCACCACTTCCACTTTCCATCAGGTGACGTTTCGCAAACCGCGTTATTCGCTGCAGTACGGCAACACCAACCCACTGGTGCGTAGCAGCCGTTGGGATGTCAGCCTGAGCAAAACCGGTTACCTGTCCGAGGCTGGGCGCTGTCTGGTGATGGTCTCAGAGATCAACGGTGAACCGACCATTCTGGTGTTACTGGACTCACTCGGCACGCGTACGCCGATCGGTGATGCCGGTCGGGTCCGGCGCTGGCTGGAAACCGGTGATCCTGGCTCGATTGCCGTCGCTGCGAGAAATTACGAGCGTGAGCGGACGGCGGCCTATCGGGTTGATGCGGTGTCGCAGAACGGCAGCGTTCAGTAATTGTCAGCTGTCGCCGTCGGCTTTGGTGCCCAGCAGCCAGTCGGAAAGCGGCAGGGTAACGTTGAAGTTGCTGTCCTTGCCATCCGGGTGGTGATGATGGCGATGGTGGGCACGCATCTGTTTCACCAGCGGCCAGCGGGTCACCGGATTGCTGTCTGGCAAGTGATCGCACAGATGAACGAATTCGTAAAACAGATAAGCCAGTAAAACCCCTCCCGCCATCGCCCAGCCGGCATCCCTGCCGAGCAGATAATTTGCTGCCAATGCCAGCGGAGTCGCAATCAGCAGGGTGACGGCAACCAGCAGAAATGCCGGGAACAGCACCACGCGCAGATCGCGCAGGTTGTTGATGGTGTAGTCCTCGTGGGTAAAGAACGTATGGTGGTCACCGCTGTGGCGTGAATAGAACAGGCCGGCGAAACGACGCTTCTTGTGGCCCAGTGACTTGTGCGCGACGTACTCACCGACATTACCGAGTAGCAGGGCGAAGATGACTGCGCCAATCACGGCGGTGGATAAGGCGCTGACTCGGGTAAAGCTTGAAATCATCAGGACCCCGCCGAAGCCGAACACGAACAGCAGGTGGCCAATCCCGGAATAGTAACGACTGATCCCGTCGCGGTACTGCTGGCGGAAGCGGCTGGTGCGTTCATGCAGATTCATGGACTCTCCGGGTTTCTGTTAGCCGGTCTTTATTGCATCCTAGAATCCCGTTGAAACCACGTCTACAGGAATGCGTTGATGGAATCCTGGCGGATCAGCAGTAGCGATGATTATCAGGTGCCGGTGAGTTGGTATCCGGCAGAGCAGGCCCGCGCGAGCATTGTGCTGATGGCAGCGCTGGGTGTCGGCGCCCGGTTCTATCAGCCGCTGGCGGTGGCCCTGCAGCAGGCAGGGATGAACGTTGCACTGGTCGAGCAGCGTGGCCATGGCGACAGCGTCCTGCGGCCGTCACGGAAAACCGATTTCGGTTTTCGCGAGGCCCTGCAGCAGGATATTCCCGCGGTGCTGGACAGGCTGCAGGATCAGGCGCCCGAACAGCCCTGTTACCTGATGGGGCACAGTCTGGGCGGCCATTACGCAGCGATTACCGCAGGGCGTCTTCCCGAGCGTATTGCCGGAGTCATTATTACTGCCTGCGGCAGCCCCTGGACCGAGGCATTTTCCGGCAAAACCCGGCGCCAGCTAAAACTGCTGTGCAGGTTGATTCCGTTGTTCAATCTGCTGCTCGGTTATTACCCGGGTGATCGGCTCGGCTTCGGTGGACGTGAGGCGCGTACGCTGATGGCGGATTGGCTGGCGCTGGCAAAAACCAATGTCTATCAGGCTCGTGGAATGAATGAGAATTTTGATGCGGGTATCGGTCGCTACCGCGGACCGTTACTTTCAATTCGCTTGGCCGACGATCCGTTTGCTCCGGAAGCGGCGATGGCGGCGGTGTCGGATAAGTTCCAAAGCGCGCGGGTCGACAAGGTGGTGATCAGTGCGGCGGAGCTGGGTGATAAGGCGGATCATTTCCGCTGGGCGCGAACGCCGGCGGCGGTGGCGAATCAGGTGGCGGGCTGGCTGTCACGACAGCCCTGAGTGGCAGCAGCCTTCAGAGATTTCTCAGGCTGCCACGACGCGGTTACGACCATTTTTTTTCGCCTCGTACATGGCTTCATCGGCGAGATGAATGACGTGGTCACTGTTCTCGATATCGCTGCGGGATCGGCAGGCGAGACCAACACTGGCGGTCAGTGGCAAAGACGAGCCGTTGGTATCGATTGCCAGTGCGCCGATGGCTTGCCGGCAGCGCTCGGCAATATCCAGTGCATGAGCGATCCGGGTGCCGGGCAGCACGATAAGGAATTCCTCGCCACCATAACGACCGATCATATCGCCCTGCCGCAGGCAGTCGCGCAGCGCGGCGGCGGCGGCAGTCAGGGCGCGATCGCCGACCAGGTGACCATGGTCATCGTTGATGCGTTTGAAGTGATCAATGTCCACCATCAACACCGCCACCGGGTTGTCGGCACCACGGTTGCTGTCCAGTACTTCGTCGAGCAGCTCAAGAATATGACGGCGGTTGGCGACACCGGTGAGCGCATCGGTCTGTGAGAGGGTGCGGATATCGTGTTCGCGGCTGTGCCAGGCACGAACCATCGCGCTCATGATGATGGTCTGGTAAATCACATAGAAGCCGCCGGCCAGCATCAGACACAAAGTCCAGTACAGACTGAGGTGGGCGCTGGCTGCCTGTTCCGGTTTCAGAATCGGAGCATAGGGAATCATTTGTAGTGCTGACAGCAAACTCAGTGTCAGCATCATCAGCAGGCCGGCAACAAAAACCACCAGCACCTGCCGAATGGTGAACAGGATCAGGCCCAACATCGGCGCGCCCATCATGACCAGACCGGTGACCACATTGAGGGTGCCGATCAGGTAGCAGGCGCTGACGGAGGTCAGCGCATAGGCCCACAGAGTCACCGCGGTGTAACCGGGTGAGTGGGTCTGGCGCTGATCCAGTCGCAGTCCCCACAGACCGAGGCCAAGCCAGAGTGTGATGCAGGCAAAGGCATAGCCTGCTACTGGCAGCATCATTTCCTGACGAAACACATCCTGCTGCGGCGCCAGAAAATGGCTGGCCAATGCCCACATGCCGAGCAAGGCAAAAACCGGCGCGACAATCCAGCACACCATGGCGCTGCGACGCGCTTCCGAGGCATTCAGTTGCCGGCCGATCCGTGCTGTGAGTTCGCTAATGAAGGTCTGCATCCTGCCCCTGCTGGCGAAGCGCTATCGTCTGAAGTCTAATGGGCCACCTTGCAGATAACAAAGCGGAGTGCCATGAACGGCGGGGCTGATCCGACGACGAGCCGGGTACCGGGCAACGAACAGATGCTGCTGGAGCGCTGGCTCGATCACGTCTGGATGGAGCGGGGACTGGGTGATCATACCCTGGCTGGCTATCGCAGTGATCTGGAGCAATGTGCTCTTTGGCTGGCGGAGCAGCGTTCGGCGTTGCTGCAGGCTGACAGGATCCGGCTGCTGGAATGGCTGGCTGACATGATGCAACGCGGCCTCAGCGCCCGCTCGGTGGCCCGCAAGATGTCGGCACTTCGGGGATTCTACCGTTGGGCACTGCGCGAGAATCTGATCACTGAGGATCCGACCCTGTTGATTTCGCGGCCGAAGATCGGCCGGCCGCTGCCGAAATCGCTGACCGAGGCGGATGTCGATGCTCTGCTCGCTGCGGCCGATACCGATACCGTGCTGGGCCTGCGA
Organism: Alcanivoracaceae bacterium; assembly: GCA_023146255.1. Lineage (GTDB taxonomy): Bacteria > Pseudomonadota > Gammaproteobacteria > Pseudomonadales > Alcanivoracaceae > PGZG01. Next base: position 28,642 of record JAGLCJ010000009.1, on the reverse strand, counting down.
GACCGGGCCATGCTGGAGGTACTGTATGCCTCCGGGTTGCGTGTGTCGGAGCTGGTCGGGTTGACCCTGTCACAGCTGAACCTGCGTCAGGGGCTGGTGCGGGTGGTCGGCAAGGGCAACAAGGAGCGGTTGGTGCCGCTTGGCGAGGAGGCGCAGGACTGGGTCAGTCGCTACCTGCAGCACAGCCGGCCGACATTACTGGCCGGAGCCAGCGATGATATCGTCTTTCCCAGCCAGCGTGGTCAGCCGATGACCCGGCAGACCTTCTGGCACCGGATCAAGCAGCTGGCGATCATCGCCGGGGTGCAAAAGCCGCTGTCCCCCCATACACTGCGTCACGCCTTTGCCACTCATCTGCTGAATCACGGCGCCGATCTGAGGGTGGTGCAACTTTTACTGGGTCACAGTGATCTTTCTACTACCCAGATATATACCCATGTGGCCCGGCAGCGGCTGCATGACCTTCACGCCCGTCATCACCCCCGGTCCGGAGCCGGCGGTGATCAGGCCGGTTCGAAGGGCGACTGAAACATGGAGACCATCATGCGTTTTGCAGTACTTGTTTTTGCCCTGCTGATGAATAGCGCCTGCGCCGATCAGAGTGCCCCGGCAAAGGAATCTCCGGCGGCCGCCGACAGTGCGGTTGCCATTGAACGGCTGCTCAAGGCCTTTCCAGGGATTTCAGTCAGCAACGTTGAGCCGTCACCTGTGTCAGGCATGTTTCTGGTCCAGATAGGTGGAGACTGGGTGACGATTTCTGCAGATGGCCGCTTCGTATTTACCGGCGAGGTTCTGGAGTTGAGAGAGTCCGGGGTCGTCAGCCTGATTGAAGAGCGTCAGAAGGCCGTTCGCGGGCCGGGTATCGCTGCCTTGCAGGCGGACCAGCTGATCACCTTCCCGGCAGCCGAGCAAAAGGCCGAGGTCTATGTGTTTACTGACGTGACCTGTGGCTATTGCCGGCAGCTGCATCGGCAAATAGCGGACTACAACAATCTGGGCATTACCGTGCACTATCTGGCGTTCCCCCGTGGCGGCCTGAAGTCCAGCGCTGCCAGGGTGCTCAGCGATATCTGGTGCTCACCGAACCGGCAGCTGGCGATGACCGAGGCCAAGCTGGACAAGCCGCTCAGCCAGACCCCCGCGGACTGTGACAGTCCGGTGGCCAGCCAGTACCAGCTCGGCGAGCAGTTCGGCGTGGCGGGTACTCCGGCCGTGTTCACCGTCGATGGCGAGCAGCTGGGTGGTTATCTGCCGCCGGCGAAAATGGCTCAGGACCTCGGTTTGCAGTGACATCCGATTGACGTCTCCGGGCCTCGTCAGTAAGGTGTGCCGTCCCGAAATCCCCCGCGCGCACCGTAGATAACGAGGTTGCAGTGAATCCAGTCAAGGTGGGTATCGCCGGTCTTGGCACCGTCGGCTCCGGTACCGTCAATATTCTGCGCCGTAACGCCGACGAGATTGCCCGTCGGGTCGGCCGTCCTATCGAAATCGCCCATGTCGGTGCCCGTCGTGACAATGCGGCCTGCGATATCAGTGGCATTCGGGTTTCCCGCGATGTCATGGAGGTCGCCCGCGACCCCGAGATCGACATTCTGATCGAACTGATCGGCGGTACCACCACCGCCCGCGAGCTGGTGCTGACCGCGATTGCCAATGGCAAGCATGTGGTTACCGCCAACAAGGCGCTGATTGCTGAACACGGCAACGAGATCTTCTCGGCGGCGCATGCCAGGGGCGTCGATGTCGCCTTCGAAGCGGCGGTTGCCGGCGGGGTGCCGATTCTTAAAGCGCTGGGCGAAGGTCTGGCAGCCAATCGTATCAAGTGGGTTGCCGGCATTATCAACGGCACGGGCAATTTCATCCTGACGGAAATGCGCGACAAGGGCCGTGATTTTGCCGATGTGTTGAAAGAAGCACAGGCGCTTGGCTATGCCGAAGCCGACCCGACTTTCGATGTCGAAGGTATCGATGCGGCGCACAAGCTGACCATTCTTGCCTCGATTGCGTTCGGCATTCCGTTGCAGTTTTCTCGCGTTTATACCGAGGGCATCAGCCGTCTGACCAGAGAGGATATCGCTGCCGCAGAGCAGTTCGGATATCGCATCAAGCACCTTGGTATTGCCAAGGATACCGGCGCCGGGATTGAGTTGCGGGTCCATCCGACCCTGATTCCGCAGAGCGTTTTGCTGGCGTCTGTGAATGGCGTGATGAATGCGGTGATGGTTGACGGTGATGCCGTTGGGCCGACCCTGTTTTATGGCGCTGGCGCTGGCGCTGGCCCGACCGGTAGTGCGGTGGTGGCAGACATCATCGAGATGGGGCGTGCGCTGACCCTGGACCATGATCATCGGGTACCGTATCTCGGTTTTCACACCGATGTACTGTCGAACCATCCGATTCTGCCGATGGATGATGTGATCTGCCCGTTCTACATCCGTTTGCACGTGCAGGATCGTATTGGCGTACTGGCGGACATCACCCGTATTCTGTCGCAGCACAGCATCGGTATCGAAGCCATGTTCCAGAAAGATGTCGATGACGATCAGCCAGTGCCGATCATGCTGATGACGCATTCGGTGCGCGAGTGCGATATCAACTCAGCACTGGCTGAGATTGCCGCACTGGACGCGGTGCTCGACGATATCGTTCGTATTCGTGTTGAACTTCTGAAGGCGTAACAAGAGACACTGCTATGGCATTCCGTGACCGCTACACCGGCCTGATTAACCGCTACCGTGACCATCTGCCGGTGAGCGACGACACTCGCATCATCAGTCTGGGCGAAGGCAATACGCCGCTGATCCGGCTCAAGAACATTCCGAAACTGCTTGGCAAGGATGTTGATATCTACGTCAAGTACGAGGGTCTGAACCCGACCGGTTCGTTCAAGGATCGTGGCATGACCATGGCCGTGACCAAGGCGGTGGAAGAAGGCAGCAATGCGATTATCTGTGCCTCCACCGGTAATACTTCTGCTGCCGCCGCCGCCTATGCAGCACGCGCCGGGATCACCGCGTTCGTGCTGATTCCGGAGGGCAAGATCGCCATGGGCAAGCTGGCTCAGGCGATGATGTATGGCGCCGTAACCATTCAGATTCGTGGCAACTTCGATGAAGGCATGGAGCTGGTCAAGCAGGTTGCACTGCAGGCACCGGTGACCATCGTCAACTCGGTGAACCCGTATCGTTTGCAGGGGCAGAAAACTGCCGCGTTTGAAATTGTTGAAGAGCTGGGCCGGGCACCGGACTACCACTGCCTGCCCGTCGGGAATGCCGGCAATATCACTGCGCACTGGATCGGCTACTGCGAGTACTCGGCGCAGAAGGGCACCCGGGTGACCGAGTCCTGCGCCTTCTGTGACGGCAATTGCCGCTACGCCGGTGGCCCGATCGTCGGCAATCGGCCGGTAATGATCGGTTACCAGGCGGCCGGCTCTGCACCATTTGTGCGTGGTGAAGCGGTAAAGAACCCGGAGACTGTTGCTACCGCCATTCGCATTGGCAATCCGCAAAGCTGGGATCGTGCCTGGAAAGTGAAGGAAGAGTCTGGCGGCTGGTTTGATGAGCTGAGCGACGAGGAAATTCTGGCGGCGCAGAAGCTGCTGGCCCAGCGTGAAGGTATTTTCTGTGAGCCGGCGTCTGCTGCCTCGATTGGTGGTGCCATGCGCGACATCAAGACTGGCCGGATTCCGGAAGGCTCCACCATCGTCTGCACCCTGACCGGCAACGGTCTGAAGGATCCGGACACGGCCATCAAGCAGTGTGGCGACAGCCGCATGATGACCATTGATGCCAATATCTCGTCGGTAAAGGACGCGATTCTCGGCAACATGTAAGCCGTTCGCTGGCTTGATAAGGCCCCGGTGGGAGAACCCGTCGGGGCTTTTTTGTGCATGGGCACAGGTGTTGGGGCATGGCTTCTTCGTATTTATTGATCTGAATCATATCGGTGGTTATTCGTGCTGGCTATAACGTACCCGGGACTCACTGGCCACACTGGCCTCCTCGCAGGGATGCTTCCGTCAGTCGCGAGGACGTTATGGTTTCTAGTCACGATAATGATCTGGTGTTCCAGAGTTACGGCCGATGCTGCCGTCGGGAACAGTTCTTCGAGGACTTCTACAATATCTTTCTGGACAAGTCGGATGCTGTCAGAAGTATGTTCGCTAATACCAACATGGGCGAACAGCGGCGCTTGCTGCGGGCCGGGATCACCTGGTTGCTGATGTTTGCCCGTGGCGCACCGGGCAGCAAACTGCGCCATCTGGGTGAGACCCACAACCGTACTGGCTATGACATTCATCCAACCCTTTACGGGCTCTGGCTGGAAGCCCTGATGGAGGCGGTGCAGCGTAACGACCCGTCCTACTCGCAGGAGCTCGATCTGCGTTGGCGTAATGTGTTGCGCCCGGGCATCGAGGTGATTCAGAGCGGCTATTGAGCGCAAGCCAGCTTTGCTGGCTTGCATCTGGTTGTGGATCAGCGGCCCAGCGTCTGCCGGTTGATCTGCATCTGCAGCGCCACCAGTGCCGGCAGGTGCGGGCCGATAATGCCCTTGCCGGTGGTCAGCAGGGCGCCGGACAGATCGCGCTGCGGATCAGCCCAGCAGTAAATGCTGATGAAGCCGAGATGACCAAACGCCCGCGGCGTGCCCGGGCCATACAGGCTCAGGGTGCGGGCGCCGAGCATAAAACCTGGAGAATACTCAAGCGGGATCATCAGGGTGCGGTCAATCTTGCTGCCCTTGCCGATTGATGAGGTCGCCCGGCGTACCGTATCCGGACGGAAAATCTGTTTGCCATTCCAGCTGCCACCGTTGAGCAGCATCTGGAAGAAACGGCTGGCTTCTTCCGCGGTGGCAAACAGATTGCCTGCCGGCAGGGTGATGTCGAGAAAACGCGGATCGTTAGAGACATCGACGACATCCTGAAGCACGGCACCGACCGCATATTTCAGGAACATATCCACCGGCGCCAGACGTAACCCGGTGGTGTAATTTTTTGCTGGCGAGGCATTTTGCAAACCAAAGGTGAAATGTTTCATCCCCATCGGTTTGCGGATAACGCTGTCGAGCAGATCATTCAGTGGCGCGCCGGTAACGCGCTCGATCACCGCGCCCAGGACAAATCCGGCGGTGACAGCATGATAGGCCTGAGTGCGTCCCGGATTCTGCGGTATCGCCTTTTGCATCAGCTCGGTGATGCGGGCCGGATTGAACAGGTCTTCCGGTGATACCGGTGACTGTACACGAGGCACGCCGCCACGATGGGTCAGCAGGTGCATCAGCGTCGTGCGTTCCTTGCCCTCGCAGCCATATTCCGGCAGGTAATGGCAGACCGGCTGGCTGAGGTCGAGCTCGCCGATTTCGGCCAGATGGTGAATCAGCATGGCGGTGACCGCCTTCGATGCCGAGAACAGGCATACCGGGGTATCGATGCTCAGAGGATTGCGATTTTCCAGATCGGCATAGCCCAGAGTACGATCGAAAAACAGCTCGCCGTGGCGACGCAGCGACAGGGCAATGCCCGGGCTCATGCCGGTGGCGTACAGGCCCTTCATGCCACGCCAGATGGCAGTCACCTGATCATCGCGCAGACCTGCTGCGGCTGCTGGTGCCTCGTGGCCACGGTCACTGATTTCGCTCAGGCGTTTTGGCAGGGAAACGGCATGGCCGGTAAAGAAGCGGCGTGGCAGGGGCAGGGCAGGCATCAGAAGGAATCCTTAGGGTCACAGTGACGCCATTCTGCCCGGACCGTGCACCGGGTCAATGACCGGCCGGGCCAATGCAGAGGCAAAAGCAGACAGACCATGACGACCACAGGGGTTTTACCGACGATCGGCCCGATATGCCGACGTTTGCGTACAAGTCGGCGGCTACACTGACCGCCATGCTGACAGCATAGCCACGGTATTTGCGGAGGATCCAGATGAGCACGATCAAGCAGTCAGATTTTCAGAGCTTCGCCGAGTTTTATCCCTACTATCTGCAGGAGCACGGCAACCCGACCTGTCGTCGGTTGCACTTTGTCGGCACCTTCATCGTGCTGTCGATCATTGCATCCGTATTGGCCGGTGCCAGTGCCTGGTTGCTGCTGGCCCTGCCGGTGGTGGGCTATGGTTTTGCCTGGGTGGGTCACTACGTGTTCGAGAAAAATCGGCCGGCGACATTCAAGTATCCGTTCTACAGCCTCGCCGGCGACTTTGTCATGTTCAAGGATATTCTCACCGGCCGGATCGACTGGTGACCCAAGCCGTATTCTGATGCGGCTCGTTTGCCGGACCCGGTTGCAATACCGGGTCCGGCTTCAATGCCGGGCTTGTTTCAATCAGAGGAGCTCAAGCGCCACGGCAGTGGCTTCGCCGCCACCGATACACAGGCTGGCGACGCCTTTTTGACCGCCGGTACGCTTCAGTGCATGAATCAGCGACAGAATAATGCGCGAGCCGGTGGAGCCGATCGGGTGGCCCAGCGCGCAGGCGCCGCCATGAATGTTGACGCGGGCGTGGTCAATGCCCAGCTCCATGATCGGCAGCATCGCCACCATGGCGAATGCTTCGTTGATTTCCCACAGATCCACATCTGCCACATTCCAGCCGGTTTTTGCCAGAATCTTGCTGATCGCGCCGCACGGTGCCAGCGTGAACTCGCTCGGATGCTGGCTGTTGGTGCTGTGGCCAACGATGCGTGCCAGTGGCTTCAGGCCCAGCGCATTGGCCTTGCTCTGCTTCATCAGCACCAGCGCCGAGGCGCCGTCAGAAATTGAGCTGGCGTTGGCGGCGGTAACGGTACCGTCTTTGGCGAATGCCGGTTTCAGTTGCGGAATCTTGTCGACGTTGGCGTTGCCCGGTTGCTCATCAGTATCAACCAGCTGATCACCCTTGCGCGACGGTACCGTGACCGGAACGATCTCATCCTTGAACCAGCCATTGTTGATGGCGGCGTTGGCACGCTTCAGCGACTCGATTGCAAAGGCGTCCATCTGTTCGCGGGTGATGCCTTTTTTATCCGAGACTTCCTGGGCAAACGAGCCCATCAGGCGGCCAGTTTCGGCGTCTTCCAGACCATCGAGAAACATGTGGTCGAACACCTGACCATGGCCCATGCGCGCGCCATTGCGATATTTATCCAGCACGTAGGGAGCGTTGGTCATGGATTCCATGCCACCGGACACCATGATCTCGCTGCTGCCGGCAACAATCTGATCATGGGCAAACATGGTGGCGCGCATGCCGGAGCCGCACAGCTTGTTGATGGTGACGGCACCGGTAGCATCTGGCAGGCCGGCCAGACGCATGGCCTGGCGGGCCGGGCCCTGCTTCAGGCCGGCGGGCAGTACGCAGCCCATGATCACATCTTCGACCTGCTCCGGTTTGATCCCGGCGCGCTCTACGGCAGCGCGAATGGCGGCGGCACCCAGTTGTGGTGCGGTCAGGCCGGACAGGCTGCCCTGAAAGCCGCCCATGGCGGTGCGGGCACCGTTAACGATAACAACAGGATCCTGACTCATGCTTCAACCCTCGGTTCGGGCGCCATATCGGCGCGGACGCGGAAACGGCGCGCATTGTACCCCAGTAGCCCGGCCATGACAGTCACGCCACCAGCACAGCCTCTGTGGGAGCCTCGGTGGCAGAGGCTCGGGTGCCTTGTTATCATCCCGGGCCTGTTCGTGGCCTTGCGCAGGTATGCGTTGGCCGCCATTTTCTGTATCTGTCACTGTCAGGGGAACCATCATGGCTTTTGAACTGCCCGCGCTTCCGTATCCGAAAAATGCCCTCGAGCCGCATATTTCTGCTGAGACCCTCGACTACCACCACGGTAAGCATCACAACGCCTACGTGGTGAAGCTGAACGAGCTGATTGCTGGCACCGACATGGAAAAGCAGTCGCTGGAGGAGATCATCAAGGTGGCTGGCCCGGGGGTGTTGTTCAATCAGGCCGCCCAGGTCTGGAACCACACCTTCTACTGGCACAGCCTGAGCCCGAATGGCGGTGGTGAGCCGACCGGCGCGCTGGCTAACGCGATCACCGCCAAGTGGGGCTCTTTTGCCAAGTTCAAGGAAGCCTTCAATGCCAAGGCCATGGGCAATTTCGGCTCCGGCTGGACCTGGCTGGTGAAAATGGCAGACGGCTCGCTGGATATCGTCAACACCGATGATGCCGGTACCACGTTGACCCACCCGAACCAGACTGCACTGCTGACCTGCGACGTCTGGGAACATGCCTACTACGTCGACTATCGCAATCTCCGCGCCAAGTATCTGGAAGGTTTCTGGGCGTTGGCCAACTGGGAGTTTGCCGCCAAGAACTTTGCCGGCTGATATGCTGTCTGACGCGCTGGCGGCAAATGCCGCCGGCGCCGTGTCGCACTTGCCCATACTGGAGCTGCCTTGAGATACCTGTTTGCCTTGCTGATCGGACTTGCTGTGACCCTCTCCACCGGCGCAGCGCTTGCTGCTGAATCCGGGGCCGCGGCGGTAACGCCTGCCAAAAAGCAGATGGATAAACTGGCCGAAACCGCTGTGCGTGAGGCGGTCAAGGTGGTTGGAGAATCGGGAGGGTTTTTCCCGTTTGCGCTGGTCATGGATGCAGAGGAAAAGGTTCGCGTTATTGGCTATAGCGGCGCTGCCTCTGACAAGCCGACCCCGGAGGAATATGTCAAAACCCTGTTCTGGCAAGTACGCCATGCCGTAGAGGAGAACAGCGGTCTGGTATCTGCAGTAATTGTGAAGCCGCACTTTGTCACCACCGACAAGGGGCAAAGGGTGCCGGGAATCTGGGCCGCCGCCGATCATCGCCAGTCCGATGCCTGGGTCATGTTTCTGCCGTTTGTGCCAGGCTCTGATGGCACATACTCGCTGGGCGAGATGATCTATGTGCCCGGTCAGGAGCCGCTGTTCCCGCTGGCCAAGTAGGGTCGCGGGCGCAGTGCTGACTCACCGGTCAGGGCTGTTCTGTCCTGATTTGTCCTGTCCCTGACTTCATCTGTCCTTCAGGGCTTGCCCCCGACTGCCTATTATTTCGCCTGCCGTCGCCACCCCCTCAGGTGGCGAAATAGCGATAACAATAGCCGGGAGCCAGCTTCATGAAACACTACCTCATTGCCCTGTTCGCACTGGTGCTGACCGTGGACGCGCATGCCTTCCAGCAGATCACGCACAAGCGGATCGCCAAGGACGCCGTGGCCTACATGAAGGCCAATCCGTCCACCACCAATTACAACAAGCTGCTGGCGCGGGTGACTGCGGCCGGCATGACCATTGACCAGTTTGCCGAAACTATTGGTCAGGGTGCTTATGATGTTGATGACTTCCGCGATACCTACATTTGTGGCGCGATCACTGGTGACTGCGTCTATGCCCCGGTATTCAACGCTGGTGCATCGCTGGTCAACTACACCTCCTACTGGCACTTCCAGAACCACACTCGCGGCCCGGATGTGCACGGTAACGACTTCGGTGGCTACAACTACAACCTGCTGACCGTCTGGGGCTTTGTTGATAACGCCGCCGGCAGCTGGCTGTGGAACGATCACCTCGATGACGGCCGCGGTGGCATGACCGGCACCTGTTTCTGGGGCTGGTGCTCGGAGTCCTCCAAATTCAACAGCTATGGCATCACCGAGGCTCGCTACCGTCAGGGCAGCTACTCGACCAAGTCCATGTATCAGGATTTCCAGAACATTCCGTTCCAGCCGATCGATAACCTCGCCAACTACTGGTACAACCAGTTTCTGGCTCGCCCGACAGCCCAGACCCTTGGTTTCACCCTGCACAGCACCGACCTGCTCCAGCCGCATCACGTCTGGACTACTTCCGACCTGAATCATTCCGGCTGGGAAGGCTGGGTGGCGGACTACTATGATCAGGAAAGCCTGAACAACTCTGCACTGGTGACCAATGCATTGAGCAGCTTCTCGCCGCTGAATCCGGCCAGCAATGATATCCGTCCGTTGCTGACCCAGGGCGGCGCCATTGCCTACGCCAACGGTGGTATCGTGCTGTCCAGCACCAGCCATACTGATCGTGTGCAAGTGGCCCGTGTCGTTATCCCGCATGCCATTGCCATGGTGGTGCATGTTCTGAACCATGCCGCCGAGCGGATGTAAGCCACTCCTTTCGGTAAGTCGAAGCGGCCGGCGTGTCTGATCTCGACAGAGAACGGCGCCGGCTTTTTCTTGCCTTTCCTTACAGCGATGCGCTTGAGTTGCCGGCTATGCAGCCGCATGCTCCGGACAAGCCTTGCCTGATCGTGGGAGAACAATAATGAAGCGGATAGGGGCGGTACTGTTGGTGTTGGCTGGGCTGGCCGGGTGGCTCGGCTGGCAGGCCTGGCGTTTGCCGGATGACGTTGTCGCCAGAATAGATGGCGTCGATATTCCGGTCCGCTCCCTCGATGCACTGCTTGCTGTGGTCAAGGTGGGCGATGCCACCGCAACCCGACGCAGCCTGCTGGACGGCGCGGTGGAAAGCCATGCGCTGGCGCGCTGGCATGATGCCAGACGTGATAACGAGCATGCCCATTCGCTGGTGGGGTACAGCGATGAAGCGCTTTATGAGAACCAGTTGTTTGCCACCTTACGGCATGCCTTCGCCACCCAGCTGAATAACTATGTTTCCAGTCACGGCATTGACGGGCCGATGAGCCTGCTGGAGCAGCCTGTGGAGCTGGATAAAAAGGCGTTGGAGCCATATCTGGAACTGAACTCCGCATTACTGCATGCGATGACGGAGGAGCAGGAAAAAGCGGCGGCAGAATATGTGCTGGGTTATTACCGCTTGCCGTTTTCCCAGCGACAACCCCTGACGCTGTGGGATCTGTACTCACGGATGAATATCCAGCTGAAGGTGCAGATGCATGAGTACAACCTGCCGTTTATCCGTGAAGCCATTGGTCAGCATCTTGCCACCCAGTTTGTGATTGGCTGGTTCCGCGACAGCGGTGAGTTCAGTCAGCAGGAAGTGATTGCGCTGGAAAAGCTGGTCAGTGACCGGATGGAAAAAGAAGAACTGCTGCACGATCTTGGTCTGCTACATGACATCCATGATGATAACCCGGCCCTGCGCGAGGCCATGGCGCGGATCACTGATGCCGAGGTGCGCCAGTACTACGACAGTCATCGTGACGAATTCCGCTGGGTGGAAAAAGTCCGCGCCCGGCACATCCGTCTTGATTCGCAGGAAAGAGCTGATGAGGTAGTGGCCCGAATCAAGGCCGGCGAGCTGAGTTTCGAGCAAGCCATTGCGACATATTCAACAGCGCCGGACCGTAATGCCGAGGTGCCCGGCGACCTTGGCGAAATTGTTCGCGGTGAAGCTGCTGATGACTGGTTGCGTGGGCTGGCCTTTGTTCAGCCTGAAGGTGTTGTGTCGCCGCCATTTCGGAGTCCGCAGAGCAACTCGCCGGTTTACTGGGAAGTGGTGTTTCTGGATGAGAAGGTAATGGGGGACATGCCGCTGGATGATCCGGGTGTGCGTTACGAAGCCTCCAAGAAGCTGGCCCGGGAAAAAATGCAGAGGGAGTTCGAGGAATTGAAAGCCGGGCTGATTGCAGCGGTGGATCTGCGTGTGAATGAAGACCTGCTCGGTGATATGCCGTGAAGCAGTATGTTCTTGCCGCGGCGTTGGTGGTGGCGATAGCCGTGCTGTTTATTGGCTACCGATTATTCAGCGCTCCGACTGAGACGCAGAGCACGGCATCGGTTGAGATGCCGACGAACAAGCCGGCATCAGGATTTTTTCTGGACGGCGTGCCGGTGGAGCAATCGGATCAGCCGGATGAGCCGGCCGAGCCACTGGCCTGGCCAGAGCGGCAGGATGATCCGCAGGAGCCTGCCATGACTGCTGATTTACGCGCCGAGTCCATGCGTCAGGCGTTTCTCGAAGGCGATGACCGCACTCCGCCGCTGGCCCGGCCCGAGCCGGAGCAGCAGCGCGAGTTACCGACCGCTGAGGAGCTGGCCGACCCGCAGCTGTACCAGCAGTACGAAGCCCGGCAGCAGATGAATGTGCGGCAATCCTTTGCCCGGGCCGCTCGCAACCGTATCAGCGAGCTGGAGCAGCAGTTACAGCAGGCCGAGCAGATGGGGGGGGATCCCGACCAGTTGCGTGAGGGTCGGGAAAAGCTCGAGCGCCTGCAGCAGCAGTACGATCAGACTGTGGCGGAAATGCCGGAGCTGGCAGAGTCACTCGACAGTGAAACGCCGGAACAGACTGAGGAGCAAGGATTCGTTCGTCAGCAGCCTGACGACGAGACCGGGGAATAAGGGTCTGCTTATTTCACTGGTGCACTAAGGCGCAGATACCAGGCCAGGGCCGCCGCCGCATCCTCCATGCCCTTGCGGAACGGGAATACCGTATCGGCCTGACTGTTGCTCTCCAGCGCCTGCTGAAACAGGGTCAGCTGGAACCTGCTCTTGTCGCTCTGGACCAGCTGGCAGGCTGTCATCGCCCGATTCTGGTCCGGGTTCATGCCGCGGCCGAAATACCACATGGCACACAGATACGAGGCCGGGTACATCGGGCTCTCGTCGTTGACCAGGCTATGAGTCAGGGCTGCGCTGAAGTGGGCCAGCGCCTGATCATACTGCTCTGCCTCGTAGGCGCTCAGGCCCTGCTGCAGCATGCTTTCCATGGCCATGTCCGCCAGCGAGGTTGCCGGCACAAGTATCATCAGCAGTAGCCATCGGGCCATGGTCTGTCCTCCCTGTCCGAGAGCCGCATTAGACCGAACCCCTTGCAGGATGTCGATGGGGTTATTCAGAGATGGCTCGGGGCTGCTACACTTGCGCCTTTGACAGCCGGCCCCTATTTGCCATGAATGAAGATCGCGACCTGAAGCTCGGCAACATCCATGACATTAATGTCGATGAGGATGATACCGAGCAGACCGCTGCCGCCCATTCGGCGGCCCGTCATGAGGAGGCACCCGCCAAGGTCAGACCCGCGCGCCTGGCTGCCAGCACCGATGGCAGCAGTATCTGGATGGCGGCCACTGCGTTTCTGCTGGTGCTGGTGCTGGTGCTGGGCACCTGGTTCCACCGCCAGCTCAGCGGTCTGCAGGCGGTGGTGGATAATCGCCTGAGTGAGTCCACCGAGCAGCTGGGGTCACTGGCTTCGCAGTTGTCGGCCACCGATGAGGAGGTCACCCAAACCTCGGATCAGGTCAAACAGACTCTGGCCACGCACGATAGCGAGATTCGCAAGCTCTGGGACGTCTCCAATAAACGTAACCGCGAATGGATCGAGAAAAATCAGGCCGAGATTGCCAAGCTGATCAAGCAGCGGGCCGAGCTGAGCAAGGCAGTGGAGGTACTGAAGACCGAAGCGGCAGCTATCAGCAAACAGAATGAGCAGCTGGTGCTGGCCCGTAATCAGCTGCAGACCCGCATAGAGGTGCAAGCCGAAACGGTCAAGCAGCTCGACACTCGCCTTGCCGCGCAGCAGAAGCAGGTTGAGGCAATTAACAAGTTGTTGCCGGCGCTACAGTCGCTGGCGCGGGTAGAAAGCGCCGGTGGTGGTATCGGTAATCGCCTCACTGAAATAGAGGCCGCGATAAATGCCTTTGATGCTTACCGTCGTCAGGTTAACGTCAGACTGGATCGCCTTGATGGTGGGGCACCCTGACAGGGTGAATCGGGAACTGGTGACAGACAATGAATGATATCCCCGAGAACAAGCAGAAGCGCCTGATGTCACTGAATCAGGACGTGCTGGCGGTGTCGCCGACGTCGACTTCCGCCCATGAGGCAGTGAACTCCAGAAGGCCAACGCGCCATGCCCAGATGGAGGAGTCCAGCAAACCGCAACCCGCCAGCCGTGGTCGTGGTGTTGCTGCGGCACTCGGTGGGCTGGCAATTGTGATGCTGATTTTGCTTGGGGTGGTATCGATGACCCTGTTGAAGATGCAGCAGCGGGTCGATGAGCTTCAGCAGCAACTGGCTGCCGCCGGGCAGGGTGTTGATCTTGGTCCGATCGAAGCCAGAATCAACGCTCTGGAAAGTCAGCTGGGCCCGGTGGATGAGCGTCTTACCGCGCTGGAGCAGCAGCCTGTGGTGGTGCAAGGGGACAGCGGTCGGAGTACCGAAGCCGCCAGTCAGGCGGGTCTGGCCCAGGCCAATGCACGGCTGCGCAAGCTGGACATTGAAATGAATCGGCTGTCTTCCGAGGTCAGTAATGTCAGTGGGCAGGTTTCCGGGGTGCTGGCACGGGTACAGAAAGCGGAAACACTGGTTGCCAGTCAGCGCGATGCGCTGGCGGCTTTGATGCCACGATTTGATGCGCTTTCCAGCAAGGTTGGCCAGTCTGACAGTGCAGCGAAGCTGACCGAAATCGAGGGCCGACTGGAACGTACCAATAACGACATTCGCAGTCTCTACCGCATGCTGGAAATGGGGCGCTGATTCTGTTGCCGGTAGTAGCCTGAGGGCTGGTGCTGGCGCGAGTCCCTGTTACAATGCCGGCCGCGCGCCAGTGGTGAAATTGGCAGACACGCCAGATTTAGGTTCTGGTGCCGAGAGGCGTGGGGGTTCAAGTCCCTCCTGGCGCACCATCTCAATTTTTGGCGAAGTTCGGCAAGGTTCGTTAACGGTACAAAAGATTTTCAAAATCAAATCGTTACGCTGATTTTTTGTCCGTTTTCGTTCGTCAAAAATCGTTGCAAGCCGAGCATTTCTTGGGGTAGCTTGGGGGCAGTTACAGTCGCTCCCCAAGGGTGTTGCCCCCAAATGCCTCTTACCGATGTTGCCATCCGCAAAGCTGCCCCGCCAGAAAAGCCGACAAAGCACTTTGACGGCGGCGGGCTGTTTTTGCTGCACAACCCGAACGGCAGCAAATGGTGGCGTCTGAAGTATCGCTATGGCGGCAAGGAGAAACAGCTGTCGCTGGGTGTCTATCCCGAGGTCAGCCTCAAGGAGGCGCGTGAGCAGCGGGATGAAGCGCGCAAGCTGTTGAGCAAGGGCGTGGACCCGGGCGAGACTCGGCGTATTGCCAAGACCATTAACGCGCCGGACAGCACCAAGTCATTCAGGGTGGTCGCCCTGGAGTGGCATGCAAGACAGGCAACCCGCTGGTCCGAGCGCCATGCCATCCGCATCATGCAGCGTCTGGAGAATGACCTGTTCCCGCTCTTGGGGCAGCGTCCGGTTGACGAAATCAAGGCGCCGGAGTTGCTGTCTGTTCTGCAGCGTAAAGAGGGCAAGGGAGCTTACTATTCCGCCCGCCGGCTGAATCAGATCGCCGATCAGGTATTCCGTTATGCCATCGCGACGGGCCGGACGGAGGTCAATCCAGCACCTAACCTCAAGGGTGCCCTGCATCAGATCAAGAAGACCCACCTGGCAGCCATTACAGACCCGAAGAAGGTCGGGCCGCTGCTCCGGGCAATCAACGGCTATGACGGATCCATAGTGACCCGGGCAGCCCTAAAGCTGGCGCCGCTTGTCTTTGTGCGCCCCGGGGAGCTTCGGCATGCAGAGTGGTCTGAAATCGATCTGGATGCCGCTGAGTGGACGATTCCCGGACACAAGATGAAGATGGGGGTGGCGCACCTTGTTCCCCTGTCACGTCAGGCCGTGGCCATCTTCAGGGATATTCAGCCCTATAGCGGTAAGGGAAGGTATGTATTCCCCAGTCCTCGCACCGACACCCGGCCAATCAGCGATAACGCCGTTCTGTCCGCCTTGCGCCGTATGGGCTACGAAAAGGACGAGATGAGCGGTCATGGCTTCCGGGCCATGGCCAGAACCATCTTGGATGAAGTGCTGAAGGTGCGCCCGGACTATATCGAGCATCAGCTGGCGCACACGGTACGGGATCCCAATGGCCGGGCATACAACCGCACGGCCCACCTGGAGGAGCGCCGCGAGATGATGCAGATGTGGGCTGACTATCTGGATGGGTTGATGGGAGGCGTCTAGTTCGATAGGTGGAGCGCAAGCACCCCCAAGCGCATCTCATCGTTAGGATCAAGTGCTGTGGATTTCTGGATCAGACTAACCTCCTCTCTGGCTCGTTCAAGCAGCTCATCAACAGTCTGTGTGCTGACATCTAAAGATGGTTGGTTCGGGAGGGGGTCATGTTCCTCAACGGCGGGACCGCCTTCCTGAGATGGCCTGGGGTAGAGCTGCCTGATAATGCTTTCCAGTAATTCGATATGCTTTTGGCTCTTTAGTAGCTCGTATCGATCCTCCGTGATCTGGGCGGCAGCAGAATCAACCTTGCGTTGTCTGCTCCTCTCTCGCTTTTTGGCCTTCGCCGCTGCTCTCTCGGTCTCGAAAGCTTCGCTGATCAGGTTCTCCAGAATCTTATAGACCGGAAGCTTCCAGCGCTTTCTCAGTGTTGCTAGCTCCAGCGTTATGCCCTTTTCCATCCGGAACTGATACGCCTTGGTATCGGGGTTCTCGCGGCGGAGTTTCTCTTTCCAGGCTCGGCGCATTCTTCTGTCAAGACGGCGAATATTGGCAGCTACGTCTGGTGGCTCGACACCGACGGAGTTCGCTCGCTTTTGTAGCAGCTGAACAGCGTCCCTCAGAGTCGACCATCTGATGCCTCCCAGCAAGTTAGGGTCACGGGTGATTTCGCGTTTGAGGAAAGACGAGGCCCAATTCACCTGAGTCTGATTGTTGTCCTCCAGCCAGTGCAGAGCGGGTTTTTTTGTCTTCCGGGTACTCATTTTCTGTTATCTCAATGCCGATTGATTAATTTACTTAGATAGCCATTAACTATCAATAATAATTAATTCTCATTAACATTTAATGCCTTGCAAGCCGATACTACAAAAAAGACACTAAGTGTACATTGTCTTTTTATTCAATAAGGGGCCTGAGCAAATGGAGAGACGTGCAGCGTTTGATCGATGTATTGAGGCTTTGACGGCCGAGTTTCCTTCGATGTCGATCGGCGCGAAGTATCTCTTGGTTCGATCCATTTGCGTGTTTGGTGACAAGCCGTCAGAAGACACCCGAGAGCAGTTGGCGAGTAAGATTGGGATGCCTGTGAAAGCTCTCATCGAGGCCCACAATGAACTTCAGAGGTTGGGGTTTGCCGGCTCTTCCAGCGTCCCTGGTTACAGTCGAAAGGGGCCGACAGTGACAACGCAGGGAGGGTTTCGCCGAGGGTTTAAGCTCAGCATGGAGACCCTTGATGGCTGGTTAGATGGGTCAAAGATGATGAGCACCGGGGCAAGAATCCGGATGGTGCTAAGGATGGTACTGCTATGGCCAGAACCCGTTGAGACTGGCGCTGTGGTTGCGGGGATGGAGTTCAACCTTAGCTCTTCTTCCCATCCTCCCCTCCCCGAAGGTATTCGCCTTAGTTTTGCCAACCGGCTTTTGATGGGGGTTCTGCTGGCTAATTCTGATGAATTTGGGATCGTTTGGAATTGTTCTCCGAGTAAGCTATCCAAACTCACCGGGATGAGTAGAGGGCAGGTCGAGTCTCAGCTCGGCAAGTTGACCAAAGCGAAGATGATATCCAGCAGGGCGCCGGCGGCAACTGGGGACGCCTTTTTCCCAAAGTTGCCCGGAGGGATATTGCTGAATCTATATCCGGAGCTAACCGAAGCTACCCGACCTGCTGAGCCTGCGCTATTTACGTATTGGACGCCCGCCTATGACTTGGGCGATGTGGTATTGCTGCTAGGCATAGCTCAGTCCGCCCGGCACAACAGGATAGGTTTAGATGCTCGGGAGTATGTTGAGCAAGCTCTCGAATGGAGGTTGAGTCACGTTGACGGTATGACCAAGAGGAGCATCGAAGAAATAGCGGATCAGGCCGAGGATTTCCTGGCTGCTGGTCTCTACTCAGGGGCAGCTAGGCGTTTTGCTCTGTACAAGCTGTGCGAGTTTGCAACGCAGATTCTTCAAAAGGCTGAGTCTGTGTCGCCGCATGACCCAATGATTCAGCGAATTGGCGAAGAAATCATGTGTCCCAAGCTGCACGATGGTCCCAGCTTTCTGGGCGTTGGGGCCCTTTTTATATTCTACGCGCAGCGACTGGCGGGGAGGGTGAAACAATCGGTAGAACAGGCAGGTTGCTCCATTCAGAGAGTTGGTTTGTTTCCGGGGCCTGCGGCATCCATGAGTGTGCTTATTCGTGTGTTTGGGACCCGAGAGCTTAATTCAGGTCAGGTCGGCAAGGCTAGCTCCGGGCGTTGGATATTGAGCTCCCCTGATGCTTCAGGAGGGGGGTGAAATTACGCGGATTTGGCTTGTGGAGTAAAGGCGCTCGGCGCTCTTGTAAACGCGGGGTCCTATTGTCTGGCTAGCCCATAGCTGGGTGGTTGAAAGGGCTTCATCCAACACACTTCCTCCTCCACGTTTTAATGTGTTCCCAGAGTGCCCCGGGCTGGTTGGTGCTTCGTTGTGCCCAGCCACTATGTGGTCTGGGCGCACGTCCTCGCAGTGCATGGCTGTCGGTAATAGATATATATGGTCCCTTATCAGCCCACTTGTGAAGGCTGATCAAGCTAGGGGGCTTTTATCGGTCTCTGGATAAGGGCTGGCCCATAAGCCAGCCCGTGATGAGTATTTTCTAACTGGCGAGCTGGTTCCTATGAGTTATCCATAGGAACCAGACAATGAGAAAGCGTCACCCCGAAAACACCAACCTGAAGCTCCACTACACCCCCGAATGGAATGGCCTGCCGGTACTGGCAAGGCCTGATCAGCCCCTTACCGAAAACTACCTGACAGCGGTGCGAGACCTAATGGATCGAGCACTGGAGCAGCACCCCCGGACCTGTGTCATGCACTTCACCGCCAGGCTGCCCTATGGCTGGCAGGGCCCCAGAGGTGGGTTGGCAGACCGCTTTATCGCCTCGCTGAGGTCCCAGATCGACGCTGACCTGAGGCGCAAGAGCAAGCAGGGAAAGCGGACTCATGAATGCCGGGTGCGGCAAGTCTGGTGTCGTGAGTTCAGCGAAGAAGGGCAGCCCCATTACCACATCGCCATCCTGGTGAACCGGGATGCTTACTCTGTGCTTGGCCGGGTTGCAGGTAGCCAGGAGGTTGATTGTCCGTGGTGGCTGTGGGAGGAAGAGGCTGTGGCGAACATGGCTGGGCGGATCCGGAGAGCCTGGTGCAGAGTGCTTCAGTTGACCTCCCAGCAGGGGCGGGCCCTGGTACATTTTCCAAAAAATGCGGTCCAGCTGATGTCGAGGAGCGAACCGAGCTTTGCAGACCAGTATCAGGCTGTGTTCCGTCGCCTTAGCTATCTGGCGAAGGTGAATACCAAGCTCTACGAGGACGGCTACAAGAACTTTGGCTGCAGCCGTGATTGAGGTCGGTAAGTTTCTACCGAGACGCGCTATCCCATGAGTGATCACCAGGAGCACGACATGAGACTCATGAGATTGGAAGAAGTCTGCGACACCGCCGGTATTGGCAAGACCTCCGTCTACAAGCTGCTCAACGAGGGCGCTTTCCCCAAGCCTGTCAGTATTGGGGGCAGGGCGGTTCGCTGGGTGTCTACCGAGATTCAGAGCTGGATTCTGGAGCGAGTGGAGGAAAGAGACGGTCAGGCGCAGGCGCCTGCCGGTGCTGCTTGATGAGGCAGGCAGGTTTGGCAGCCGAGGCAGGTAAGGCAGCGAGAGATATTGATTGGGTTTGATCAGAGTAACCAGTCGGCAGTGCAGGTCATCAGAAAGTAAACCGTAGAACCCAGTCCGGCTGTGAGGCGTGCACGCCTGCCGGAAAAAAGACAATCCGCCAAATGTTAGCCAGAGCGCTAACGGCCTCCCCCGAGCACCTTGCTTGCGCAGGGTGGCTCGGTGGAGGCATGGCGATCAGTTCAATATAGCCGCAGTAGCAACCGGGCTTGGCAAGGCCCAGCCCTATGATTCGGATAAGCCGCTTATAAACTCAAGGACCTGGTTCTTGCCGGCCTGGTCCAGGCCGTGGAAGCCGAGTAGTAGTTGCGCGGTGGCGTCGTCCTTCGCATACAGGTACTCGACCGGCACATCCGGCATCTCGGCAAATTTCTCTGTCATCTGGTAGTTCGGCGGGAAGGTCAGAGTGCGTCTGATATTTGCCATCTCTCCAGGTCCTGCAGATTCGCGATCACAACCTGTTGCGCTTCCGGTGTGCGGTGTGTTGTCGGAGAGTCCAGCCTGAGTTGGTACAGAACGTACTTCACCAGCGCTCCTCTGCTTTGAATCTCCAGCTGACCATTCGCCATTCCGAATTCTCGGGCAATCACCGTCTGTTGGGCGGAGGTGAGGCGAGGGTCCGGCGTAATGATGATGGTTGCCCGAGCATTCCAGGCCTCATCCAGCTCGACTCTGTGAGTGGCCGGCAGGGTGATGCCGGGCGCATCGCTGATCCGGCTCAACACAAAGTCACGAAACTCGCCGTTTTTCTCGCACCAAGCCCGGGTATGCCAGCGGTAGCCGGAGTGCACCACAGTGTGCGGCTGGATCACCCGGTACTCCGGTTCGGGGTTGGTCAGGGATGCGTATTGGATCTCCACCCGTTTCCCTTCTCGGCAAGCCTGAAGGATAGGGCGCAGAATCTCGGGCCTCAGATCCCTTGCTGGCGGCAGTAGCACCTCTGTATTCAACTCCCGCACGGCCAGGCTCTCAAAGGAGCAGGCCAGGTCCTCCCGGGTGTGCATCATGTGCAAGTACTCATCTGCCAGCCCACGGGTAAACACCGGGCGGAAGCTGGGGGTAGGGCGGTAGCCCTTCAGATGGCGGTCGTACTCCAGGTTGCCGGGGCCGTGCTCGGCCAAGTAGGTGTTGATGTCCTTGGATGCCTGCTGGCGGCCGATACCAAAGGCGCGCATCAGGTGGTTGGTGGTCAGGCGCCCCTCCCACAGGCCGATGACTTCAATCAGGCGATAGCGCAGCAGCAGATCCCAGCGGGTTGGCCAGCCATGAGAGGCAGTGGTCTGTGTTGCCATGGGTTTATCCTGCGATGTGCCTGAAAAGGCGACGTGTACATGTATTCAGTAAAGGCATGTCGCCATTAAATACATATACTGGATCTCAGTAAAGCTGCAGTTTGGAAGCTGAACAGGGGAGGTGTATATGACGGACGTTAATGATCAGGAGGAGGGCGAGCAGGCGTGGACACAGATAGAGAATCTTCTGCAGATGCAGAACGAGGTGTCCTATGTGATTGAATGCCTGAGTGAAGATTTCCGGGCGGAAGCCGTGCGCGGCATGAACGACGCCTATGACTGCCTGACAAAGCACCCTTTGCCTAGAGTTGGCGCCGAGCAGGTCAAAGCTATGCTGGATGACGCGGTGCCAGCGCTCCGCAACAGGGATCTGGTTCTTTGTTCCCGCAAGCTTTACAGGCTGCGCCGTCGGCTGGCCAACCAGCTGGCCTATATGCTGCACATGAAGTTTCCCTATTCGGAGCAGCTCTATCCGCTATTCGGTCGGGATGACTCAGATAGTAGGGTCGGGCTCACGCAGTCACCTGAGCCATGATTCGGACAATTCTCGGGAGGACGCAAAACTGGCAATTGTCCTACGATGAATTTATTACGTAAGATGCTGGTTTTGCTCGGTTAAGGATGTCCGGGGATGGTGGCCAGACTCGCGCCGCATCCAGAGCCATACAGGGAGCGTGTCCTCATGCGGCAATCTCTGCGCCCACTTCAGGCAGTTTGGTCTTGCGAGACCCCGAGCCCCGGGTATTGGCATGATCAGTAAACAGGAAGAATAAGAAGATGACGGACGCTTTCTTTGAAAAGCCGATATTGAACTCTCCCTATGAGTATCCCGCGCGGCATTGGGAACTGGATAAAACCGGCCAGCCTACCCAGCAGGTAGTCGACAGGCGCCGCAGGGCGGAGTTTATTACCCCTATCCCCAAGCCGAAGAAACGTAAGGGGGCTGCAGAGCAGGCCTCCATGTCGTTTGATGAAGGCCTGGGGCTGTCTTCCGAGAAGCAGCAGTACCACACCGCTGTTATCAATGCCGTCCGTGAAGAGGTTGATAAGTGGCGTCGTATCCCCAGCCCGGCTGATTGGCGGGTTACCCCGGAAACCGCACGTCTTCTCCAGCACTGGCGCCAGCATGAATTTGCCGGTATACGGCCTTTTTTCTGTCAAGTAGAAGCCGTCGAAACGGCCATCTGGCTAACCGAAGTCGCCCCGCAGATCGGCAAGAATGGTCAGAGATTTCTTGATCATTTGGAAAACGCCAATGCCGAAGCCAATCCCGAGTTGATGCGTCTGGCACTCAAGCTCGCTACAGGGGCTGGCAAAACTACCGTGATGGCCATGCTGATCGCCTGGCAAACCATCAATGCGGTGCGCAAGCCCAACAGTAAGAAATTCACTCGCGGTTTTGTATTGGTAGCCCCCGGCATCACTATTCGCGATCGCCTGCGCGTGCTGATGCCTAACGACCCCAACAGCTACTATAAAAGCCGCGAGATGGTCCCTGCAGATATGCTGGACGATTTGGGTAAGGCCAAAATCGTCATCACTAACTACCATGCCTTCAAGCTGCGTGAGCGCATGGAGTTGTCGAAGGGAGGGCGTCTTCTGCTACAGGGCAGAGGGGGTGAGGAGCTTGATACTCTCGAAACCGAAGGGCAGATGCTGCAACGCGTCATGCCGGAGCTGATGGGGCTGAAGAATATCCTTGTCATCAATGACGAAGCCCATCACTGCTACCGTGAAAAGCCTGAAAGCGATGAAGAGGAAGCGCTCAAGGGTGATGACAAAAAGGAGGCTGAAAAAAACAAAGAGGCCGCCCGCCTGTGGATCAGCGGTTTGGAAGCCGTCAACCGCAAACTCGGCGTAAGCCGCGTATTTGACTTGTCTGCCACGCCCTTCTTCCTCAGTGGCTCCGGCTATCTGGAGGGCACTTTGTTCCCCTGGACCATGAGCGACTTCTCGCTGATGGACGCCATCGAATGTGGCATTGTTAAACTGCCCCGTGTGCCGGTTGCCGAAAACATACCCGGCAACGAAATGCCCATGTTCCGGGAGCTGTGGAAGCATATTGGCAAGAAAATGCCAAAAAAAGGGCGAGGCCAAAGTGCAGCCCTCGACCCCTTGAGTATCCCGGTAGAGCTGCAAACCGCTTTGCAGGCGCTCTATGGTCATTACGAGAAGACTTACCAGCTGTGGAAACAGGCCGGCATTAAAGTGCCACCTTGTTTTATCGTGGTGTGCAATAACACTGCAACGTCCAAACTGGTGTACGACTATATTTCCGGGTTTGTACGCGAGAATGAAGATGGCTCGTCAAATGTAGAGAATGGCCGCCTGGAACTGTTCCGTAACTATGACGAGCACGGCAACCCTTTGGCTCGTCCCAATACGCTGCTTATCGACAGTGAGCAGCTGGAGTCCGGTGAGGCGCTGGATAAGAATTTCCGTGAGATTGCTGGTGATGAGATTGAGCGTTTCAAGCGAGAGGCGCTGGAGCGTGGCGGCGACTTGGCCAACCAGATTCGTGCAGGAAAGGATATTGATGATGCCACGCTGCTCCGGGAGGTAATGAATACTGTCGGCAAGCAGGGGCAGCTGGGCGAGTCCATTCGCTGTGTGGTGTCGGTCTCCATGCTCACTGAAGGATGGGATGCAAATACAGTCACCCATGTCTTGGGCGTGCGTGCCTTTGGTACTCAGCTGCTCTGCGAACAGGTCATTGGTCGTGCTTTGCGTCGACAGTCCTATGAGTTGAATGAGGGGGGTTTGTTTAATGTGGAGTATGCAGATGTGCTCGGCATTCCCTTTGATTTCACTGCCAAACCAGTAATCGCTCCACCTCAGCCACCACGAGAAACAGTGCAGGTAAAGGCCGTTTTGCCGGAACGTGAAGCGCTGGAGATTCAGTTTCCCCGTGTTGCCGGATATCGGGTCGAGCTACCTGAAGAGCGCCTCACGGCGAAATTCAACGAAGATTCCGTGTTTGAGCTAACCCCCGCCATTGTCGGGCCCTCCATAACCAAGAACTCCGGCATCATTGGTGAGGCAGTGGATCTGAGTCTGGAGCATATCCGCGACCTGCGTCACTCCACTTTGTTGTTTCATCTGACTCAGCGCTTGCTGTACACCAAATGGCGAGACCCGGGTGAAGAACCTAAATTGCATCTCTTCGGCCAGCTCAAGCGCATCACCAAGGAGTGGCTGGATACCTGCCTCGTCTGTAAAGGTGACACCTACCCCGGCTTGCTGATGTATCAGGCCTTGGCAGACGTAGCCTGTGATCGCATCACCGCCGCCATCACCCGCGCGGAGCAGGGCAGGCGTCCGATCAAAGCGCTGCTTGATCCTTACAACCCCGGTGGATCTACAGTGCATGTTAACTTCACCACATCCAAAACTGACCGGTATGAAACGGATAGTCGTCGATGCCAGCTTAATTGGGTGATTCTCGATAGTGACTGGGAGGCTGAATTCTGCCGTGTGGCAGAAGCCAATTCAAAAGTGTTGGCTTATGTGAAAAACCACAATCTGGGGCTGGAAGTGCCTTACCGATACGCTTCTGAAACCCGTAAGTACCGGCCAGACTTCATCGTACAGATTAATGATGGCCGGGGTGAAGATGATCCCCTGAATCTTATTGTGGAAATCAAGGGCTATCGTGGTGAAGACGCCAAAGAGAAAAAGTCCACCATGGATACCTACTGGGTGCCGGGGGTAAATAACCTCAAGCACTACGGTCGCTGGGCGTTCGCCGAGTTTACTGACGTATTCCAGATGCAGGACGACTTCGCCGACAAGGTTGAGGCCGAATTTAATAAAATGATCGACGTCGCTGCGGCGGCATCAAGCAAGCAGGATAAGTAACATGGCCAAGAAGCCCAAAGCCCCGATATCAGTCGAAGCCATCACCCACGATGAGGCAACGCGCAAGAACATCCCCACCGCCGAGTATCAATCGGTGATGAAAAAGGATGATCAGGCGCCAGTCAAAGTGCGTTATCCCCGTGGCAGCAGCGAGGGAGAGCAGGACCCATTGGCCAGCGAAAAAGAAAATCGCAATCGTGATCTGGACCCTCAGCTCGTCTGGCGAGGTAAAGACCAGCAGGACTGGTCAGATCTGGTGGTGCATGCACCGCCACTCTACATTCAGGAAAAAGTGCACCCCAAGGTGTTGATCGACGATCTGCGTCGGCGCACCGAAGCTGCCCAGCAGGCCGATGCTGCCCAACAGGCTGGCGCCATGGTAGATCTGTTTGCCGATTTCAATGGCCTGGCCAATGACGCTGCCAAAACCGAGTTCTACCAGCACGATGCCCACTGGACTAATCGAATGATTCTTGGGGATAGCTTGCAGGTAATGGCGTCACTGGCTGAGCGGGAAGGGCTGCGTGGCAAGGTGCAGTGCATTTACTTTGATCCACCCTATGGGATCAAGTTTAATTCTAATTTTCAGTGGTCAACTACCAGTCGCGACGTAAAAGATGGCAACGCTGATCATATCACTCGCGAGCCGGAACAAGTGAAAGCCTTTCGTGATACCTGGCGCGATGGGATTCACAGTTATCTTACCTATCTGCGTGATCGGCTTGCCGTGGCACGGGATTTATTGGCTGATTCCGGTTCCATATTTGTACAAATTGGGAGTGAAAATGTGCACCGGGTGCGCGCGGTTATGGATGAGATTTTTGGGGAGGAAAACATCGTCAGCACTATTGTTTTTTCCAAAACATCTAGTTCAACTGGTGATTTTCTAGGGCCAACGTTTGATTCGATTCTTTGGTATGCAAAACGTAAGCAATCTGTGAAGTATCGGAAGTTTCTCTTGAAAAAGGCGCCAGGTCAGAAAGGCGGAACAGGTTACAAGAGCCTACAAAGTTCCGACCTTTCACGAAGGGCAATGACTAAGGGTGAAATTGAGGACCCAACATGCCTTCCTAAGGGTGCTAGGGTTTATTTTAGAGACAACCTAACGAGCCAGAGTATCGGTCGTGAGAAGGGTGAAGGCGCAGCTTCATGGTTCGGGGTGAGCTATGAGGGGCGCGTGATCAAGCCTTCTGCAACTGTTCGTTGGAAAACCAATGAAGTGGGATTTGAGCGATTGCTCAAGGCTAATCGCGTTGAGGCTAGTTCTGGAAATAATCTAGGCTATATCAGGTTTCTCGACGACTACCCGGTTTTTGAATTGACAGATGTTTGGAGTGATACGCTGGGACAGAATCAGTTTGGTGGCCCAAAGACTTATGTAGTTCAAACAGCGCTATCCGCAGTAGAGCGATGCGTGCTGATGGCTACCGACCCGGGAGATCTCGTCCTCGACCCCACCTGTGGGTCGGGTACAACCGCAATTGTAGCCGAACAATGGGCCCGCCGCTGGATCACCATCGACACATCCCGCGTATCCCTGGCACTGGCTCGCGCCCGCATCATGGGCGCGCGCTATCCCTATTACTTGCTGGCCGACAGCCGCGAGGGCCAGATGAAAGAGGCAGAGATTACCTGCAGCGCACCCTCCAGCCAACCTACAGCCGGCAAGCTCTCCCACGGTTTTGTCTATGAGCGGGTGCCGCACATCACCCTCAAATCCATTGCCAACAACACTGAGATCGACGTGACCTGGGACAAGTTCCAGAAAACTCTGGAACCACTGCTTCAACAACTCAACGAGGCGCTGGGCAAGAACTGGCAGGAATGGGAAATCCCCCGCGAAGCCGATGGAAAATGGAACGATACCACAAAAAAGCTTCACGGCGACTGGTGGAAGCAGCGTATTGCCAGACAGCAGGAAATTGATGCCTCTATCGCCGCCAAGGCTGATTATGAATATCTCTACGACAAGCCCTACGAGGATAAAAAGAAAGTTCGTGTAGCAGGGCCATTTACCGTAGAAAGTCTCTCTCCCCACCGTGTGCTGGGCGTCGATGAGAACGATGAGTTGATCGACCCAGCAGTTGGTGAAAATGCCGGCGGTTATGGCGATGAGCGTGATTTTGTCCAGATCATTCTGGAGAACCTGAAAACCGCTGGAGTGCAACAGGCGCACAAGGCCGACAAAATCAACTTCACCGCGCTCACCCCCTGGCCAGGAGAACTTGTCTGTGCCGAGGGGCGTTACTTTGAGGGCGGGGAAGAGGCCGGCAAGGAACGCAGAGCGGCCATTTTTATCGGCCCGGAATTCGGCACCGTTGCGCGCCCCGATCTGGTGGCCGCCGCCCGCGAAGCCGGAGATGCAGACTTCGACGTGCTGATTACGTGTGCCTTCAACTACGACGCGCATTCCAGTGAGTTCGACAAGCTTGGTCGGATTCCTGTGCTTAAAGCGCGTATGAACGCAGACCTGCACATGGCCGATGACCTGAAGAACACCGGTAAGGGCAACCTGTTCGTGATCTTCGGCGAGCCTGATATCGACATTCTTGAAGCCCCCAAAAATGGAGAAGAGCACGACCAGATCCAGGTTAAGGTCAATGGCGTGGATGTATTCCACCCCAACACCGGCGAGGTCCGTAGCGACAATGCCGACGGCATTGCCTGCTGGTTTATCGATACCGACTACAACGAAGAATCCTTCTTCGTCCGTCACGCCTATTTCCTCGGTGCCGGCGATCCATACAAATCCCTGAAAACCACTCTCAAGGCTGAGATTAACGAAGAGGCCTGGGCGACATTGAATAGCGATATTTCGCGACCTTTTGATAGACCCAAATCAGGGCGCATCGCAGTGAAGGTGATTAATCACCTTGGCGATGAGGTAATGAAGGTCTTTAGGGCTTGAGTATGAGTGTGGAATCCAAAAAGCCATCGGTTGCAAGGTTTCGCGAAAGTCTGGAAGGACTTTTCTCGGAGAATCGTTTCGTAATTTTCTTGTGCGGACCGTCGATTGTTGGGCCAGAGATTAAGCCAAGCGCCATTCTGAGGCAGAGATTAATAGATGAGCTAGAAAATCATGACTTTGAAGTTGTCCTGGGTGAGGACGATGGCTTGGAAGATCTTAGGGCCAGGTTTTCCGGAATGGCTCATGAAAATGAGCTGCAATATGTTAATGCAGAGGCATCCGCAGTCGTTTTGATTGCGGACAGCGTCGGGTCATTCTGTGAGCTCGGATTATTTTCGTATACATTTTACGCTGATGAACCGAGGAATCATGATTTCTTACTTCTTGTAAATGGAAGGCATAAAGGTGAGAAAAGCTACTTCATTGAAGGGCCTGCCGCAGCAGTTGATTTGATGGGCGGGAAGGTCTTTTTTGATGACTTTGAGGCTTTTGATACGTTGCCGATAATTGAAAGGCTCATGCGGAGGCGTGCAGTCTGGTTTACTCACAAAAGAGGCCGGCCTTCTAGGGCGTAGAGCATGAGAAATACATTCAACGGAGATCTGCTTCTGATAGCCCTTGGCTGTGTGCAGCCTGCATCACAGAGCGAGGTTTTTGACTTTCTCAAAATCACGTTTCCTGATGTTAAGCATTGGCCGCTTGACGATAGTATTCAATCACGATTTATAGAGCTTGAAGGCCTTGGATACGTAGTGCAGGTAAGAAAAGGCTATTATTCTCTTGCCTCGCTCGGGAATGAGCGAATGGACGTAAAGCATAAAAGACTGCGAGACAAAGTTAGGCTTTCATTGCTAAGAGCGGCCTATGATGCTAGCCTCAAAAAGTCGGAAGTAGAGGGACGAGATTTGGTTGGCGCTTCGTCAACTGTAGATCCCAGTAGTAGCATACAAGATGGCTCGCGGCCAATAACGTCTGGCCATGA
>JAGLCJ010000008.1 GCA_023146255.1 Alcanivoracaceae bacterium | reverse complement strand
TCATGGCCAGACGTTATTGGCCGCGGGTCACAGAGCAACTTTCACAGGTTGGTCTTGTTTTCTCTGCTTCCGACGCTTCAAATTTCCGATATTACTCATTCCCTACATTGAAGTTGCTCCAAGCCGCGAGCGGAACTGTCGGTCCTGAAAGGGATATGACATTGACTCAGTTGGCACTCGCGATTGGCGTCACACCTCGTCTTCTCTCTTCGTTTGTCCATAAGAAGGAAAACCACTATAGAACCTTTTCCATTCCGAAAAGAGGCGGCGGCTATAGAACCATTAGTTCACCACGTTTTTTTCTGAAAACGGTTCAGTATTGGATAAAGTCCTATTTTATTGACAATTGTCGCGTCCATTCATCGGCCCATGCTTATCGCAAGGGTTTTTCAATTCAGACAAACGCATCCGACCATGTTGGTAGACAGTATGTCGCCAATATAGATATTGTTGATTTTTTCGGGTCTATTAAAGAATCAAATGTCAAGGATGTATTGGTGGCTAATGGCATAGGAGCTCAATTGGCTTCGGCTATATCTAAATTGGTAACGTTTAATGGTTGTCTTCCCCAGGGGGCACCGACCAGTCCTGCTCTATCGAATGCCTTTCTTTTTAATTTTGATAGCTTAATGAGTGTTAAATGTGCTGGCTTGGGGATGTCGTATTCTAGGTATGCTGACGACATTACTATCAGCGGTAATGAAAAGTCTGTGCTTATGAAATTGCTAGAAGAGATAGAGAAGGAGCTTCTCGTTCTAGGGTTGAGGCTAAACGATGAGAAGACACGTATTGCTAGCAGTAACTCTAGCCAAAGGGTTACCGGGCTGGTTGTAAATGAGAAAATTAAGCCTCCCAAGGAGTATCTAAAGAAGACTAGGGCAATGTTTCATAATGCCGCAAAGTATCCGGAATCCTACTTTTCCCGCATTGATGAAATGAGGGGGCATTATAGCTATCTCTCTTCGTTTCACTCGCTTCAAGGGTCTCGGCATTTAAGGCGTTACCGGATTGTTCTGAGAAAGATATCCGTCATGGCTAACCGCTTGGAGGGTCGCAGCAAATGAGGTTTCTTATATCCGACTCTTTTACGGCTAGCCTCGCCCGGCTCACTGGTGACGAACAGAAGCAGGTTAAAACTACGGCTTTCGATCTCCAGATGAATCCCGCGAATCCGGGAATGAGTTTTCACAGGTTAGATAGAGCTCGGGATTCTAATTTTTGGTCTGTGCGGGTTGGTAGTGACATTCGTCTGATTGTTCATAAAACATCGGATAGCCTTTTGCTTTGTTATGTCGGTCATCATGACAAGGCTTATCAATGGGCTGAGCGGCGCAAGCTGGAGACCCATCCAAAGACCGGCGCGGCACAACTTGTGGAGATACGGGAAACTATCCAGGAGATCGTTGTTCCCAGTTATGTTCCTGGTGAGGTGGTTTCCGACAGAAAGCCTGGCTTATTTTCCGGTGTTTCGGAGCAAACTTTGCTAGCGTACGGCGTGCCAGAAGAATGGTTGGCAGATGTGTTGGTGGCCGACGAGGATAGTCTGCTATTGCTTGCAGATCATTTGCCCAGCGAGGCAGCCGAAGCACTGCTTGAGCTGGCCACTGGCGGCAAGCCAGTGCAGGCTGCAGTCCCAGTAGGGGCAGATCCGTTTGAGCACCCTGATGCACAGCGCCGCTTCCGCGTTATGACTGATGCAGACGCTCTCGCGAGCGCATTAGACTATCCTTGGGACAAGTGGACTGTATTTCTTCATCCCTGTCAGCGGCAGCTCGTGGAAAGGGAGTACAGCGGCCCGGCAAGAGTAACCGGATCGGCAGGTACGGGTAAAACCATTGTTGCTTTACATCGGGCGGTTCATCTTGCCCGTCAGTATCCTGACGCACGGATTCTGTTAACCACATTTTCAGAGACACTCGCCAATGCTTTGCGCGTAAAGCTGCGTTGCTTGATTAGTAATGAGCCTCGCTTGGCTGAGCGCCTGGATGTCGCAGCAATTGATGTGGTGGGGCAGCGTTTGTATGGGATACATGTAGGGGATGCGAAAGTTGCTACTCGTGATCAGATAGAGGATTTGTTGGTCAAGCATAGCGAGGGTGTCGATGGCTTTCGTTTTAGTCGGCGTTTTATGCTGGGCGAATGGGAAAGCGTAGTTGATGCTTGGCAGCTCCAAACTCTTGCGGATTATCTCGATGTGAAACGTTTAGGTCGCAAGACTCGGCTGCCGGAGGCTCAGCGCACCCTTCTTTGGCACGTTTTTTCTCGGGTAAAATTAGATCTTGAACAGCAAGGGATGATTACTAAGTCTGGACTGTTTAGTCGATTGGCGGACAGCCTTTCAGAACGTAAGCATCCGCCCTATGACATTGCTGTAGTCGATGAGGCGCAGGACATCAGCGTAGCTCAGTTACGTTTTTTGGCAGCGTTGGGCGCCGATCGACCGAATGCCCTTTTCTTTGCAGGTGATCTGGGCCAACGAATTTTTCAGACTCCATTCTCCTGGAAGTCCTTGGGGGTCGATATTCGAGGTCGATCCCAGACATTGCGTATCAACTATCGGACATCACACCAGATCCGAAGACAGGCTGATCGTTTGCTGGGGCCAGAAGTCGTCGATGTTGATGGTAATGTCGATGACCGGCGAGGCACGGTTTCTGTGTTCAACGGCCCAAGTCCAATGGTGTGTATGTTCGACAGCGAGGGTGCTGAGTCGCTTGCTGTGTGCGATTGGATAATGAGCTTGGCAGATGAAGGATACGCTGCACACGAAATTGGTGTTTTTGTAAGGTCCTCTCAGGAGCTTCCTCGTGCCAAAGCTGCAGTGGAGGCATCAAGCCTGCCGTTTCAGGTTCTGGACGAAAGGATGGAAACGGTCACGGGGAAAATGGCTATTGGCACAATGCATCTCGCCAAAGGCCTTGAGTTTCGCGCAGTGGCAGTAATGGCCTGTGATGACGAGGTCATTCCGTTACAGGGGCGAATCGAATCAGTTTCTGATAACGCTGATCTGGAGGAGGTCTATGATACTGAGCGGCACCTGCTTTATGTTGCCTGTACCCGTGCCCGAGATCGTTTGCTTGTTACCAGTGTAAAGCCTGCTTCAGAGTTCTTGGATGATCTAGCTGTTAACGTATAGATTTAGCATTGGTGCGTGCGTAGATTGGTCTAAGTTTCTGGGTAAGTGGTTGCCTCAGTTTCAGCGCGCTGAATCTGAGGCGAGGCTCGCTGTACGTCTAGAGAGGTTCAGATAGCTTGTATAGCGGGTTTCATGGGTTATATCTCGGGCTGCAGCCGCTGCGCGAGCTTTTCACTCA
Source organism: Alcanivoracaceae bacterium (assembly GCA_023146255.1). Taxonomy (GTDB): domain Bacteria; phylum Pseudomonadota; class Gammaproteobacteria; order Pseudomonadales; family Alcanivoracaceae; genus PGZG01. The sequence goes on along the minus strand of JAGLCJ010000008.1, from coordinate 303,654 downwards.
GCCCACATTGGTGAGGCGTTTTTCGTCGACCTGTATCCTCTATCTCAGCAGCCTCCGATATAAACTCGTCCACTGCCTCTAACCCTTCTTCCTCTGAGACCTCGAATGCTGCAGCCCCGAACCCGGCCCGGGCAGCCTCGTCCAATGAGTCCTGGATGAGGCCCTCTGTGGCAAGGCGTTCCGCGTCCCGCTTTGCTTGAGCGATAGCCACACTCAGGCGCGCGTCATCCGGGGTGGTCAGGTCCACGTAGTAGATGGGCGTCCGGTGGCTCTGGGTAGTGCTCTTGCCCCGCAGGCGCAGACACAATGGCAGGGTGGCCAGAAGGCCGCCTGAGATAGCGTGGTAGTAACGCAGTCTCGCCGTCAGGGTACGGATGCTGTTGTACCCCGTGGTCCGGAACACGAACACACCCAGATCCTCATCGTCACCAATGCGGACACTGAGCCGAGCGTAGGGCTTGCAGCCTCCTTGCTTGCCGATGTCGCACTGATCCGGCCCGGGGCAGGGTAAATGTTCCCAGCCTTCTGAGGTTTGCCGACGACAAAGTTCGCCATCGCCCACACACAGCGGGCGGCCAGTCTGACGGTCGAACAGTGAGTACTCCGCTCGCAGGTTAAGGTCGGGGTCGTTGAACAGCATGCGAACCGGAATGGCGCGCAGCTTGTTGCCCGGGGCGTCCTTGCGTAGCTGCTCGTCCAGCGGGTGCAGCAGCCAGCCGTCCTTGCTCTGGATCTGGGTGGTAACGGTGAACTGGTCATCCTTCTCTGGCAGTCGCTTGCCGTTCTTTTCGATCACCCGGCCAATGCTGATGCGGCCAATGATGGGTGGGGTAATGGCGAGGCCCTTGATCATGGTATTTCTCCTGTTGTATCAAAAATAAAAGGCGGCACCGGACGTAAACCCGGGTGCCGTTTATGCCGTGGGTAGGTGGATTAGGTGCGGATCAGAAAACGCCGTGAACCGGCGCGAGTGATGTTGTACTGGTTGAGCAGCTCCGGGTGTGCCTCCAGCAGTTTCTTGCTGTCCAGCACGGTGCTGTCCTGACTACGCTTCCAGCTGACTTCACCGCTGGCGAATACCGCCTTGCTGGCATCGCCCATGGTTTCCTGAATGCGTTGCTTCAATGACGACTCCCGTTGTTCCAGCCGAGAGAGTCGTTCGCGGATATCCACGAGCTCGTCGAAATCACCACACAGCGACAGATCCTCGGACAGATCCATCACCGTGCCGGCATCTCTGGCATAGAGAGCCTGCAAAGCGCGACCTGCCGAGTCGCTGCCATCTGCCGGAGGAGGGGTGTCAGTTTCGACGTAATGCCAGAACTGCCGCTCCAGCTCGATCAGGCGACTGATGACTTCCTCATCGCGATCAATCCGGAACACCTGCAGATTCTGGCCACACAGCAGCACGCTCACATCGGCCGACTGTTTGCCGGTAACGGCCAGCTGATGCTGCACCTGGCACTGGATGTACTCCGGCACGCCGTCACGCCACAAACGAGAGCCAAACTCGCCAGCAGTTTTGCACTCCAGGATTTGTACCTCGTCATTGCCAACTACGGTGTAATCCAGATTGGCCAGCATCCAGGCTTTGTCCGGGTCCGGGTGCTGCAGCACGGCATTGATGCGTCGCACCTTGTTGCCGGTCTTGTGGCTGTAGTGCTCGGCCACAATGGGTTCGAGCACATTGCCCCAGTACATTGGCGAGGTCATGTCGCTGGGATCGACCTTTGGCAGATCCTGATCCCGGCCAGTCTTGATCATCCACAGCTCCAGCTGTGACTGATACGGGCTGATGCCGCAGGCGGCGGCCGCGTCACTGGCACCAATGCCTTGTTTGCGGACCTTGAGCCAGTCTTCGCGGCTCAGGCCCTTGGTGGACACGAGGCGTAGCGCCGGGCGCTGCCGCAATAGAGAGGCGTTTTGTTTGCTCATGGTGTTCTCCCAAAATAAAAAGCCCGCCAACGCGAAAGGCGAAGGCGGGCAGGGTGCGCGGCGGGCAAGTGCTTAATTGGTGGCGGTAGCTTCCGGAGCTGGAGCGCAGCTGAAGAAAATATCTACCAGCTCGGCAATAGCGCCTTGCTGATGATCCAGCGAGGGCAGTGAGCGATGTTGCAGCAAGTGATTCCCGAGAAATCGTCCCAGTGGAGCGACGACTTCATACTCAAAAACGCCATCAAACTTTTCAGGTTGTTGCCAGTGGTGTCGAACCTCATTCCAGAGGGGATCGAGACATTGACACGCCTCGATCATCAGCTCGATAAACCCTTGCTGCCATGTCTCGACAATCCTGTCGATGCGTTCATGCACAGGGCGCTCAATGAGCATGCCTTCCAGCAGGAAAGCGCCCCATACTGCTGCCACACTGGCCGGCAGTGGTTGATGTGGTTGTTGGTTTGTGGATGTCATCAAAGGATCTCCTTTCAGGCAGGCTCTGGCGTTTGTTCAGGAAACCAGTGCTAGTGTCTGATCAAGGGCCTGCTGTTTGAGGTTGGCGCCCTGACCGAACCAGGCTGAGTCCAGCCGGTGATCATCACTGCGCGCCCGTCGCTCATGATCGACGAACTCGGTGACGGCATTGAGCAGGCCATAAGCGGTGCTGTAGGAGGAGTGGAGGTGAGCTCCCCGACCTGCGCCATCGAACAATGCGCGCACCTTGGCCATGGCCCGTTCGTTGCGCTTCTGCTCGATCTGATCCGGGCGAGGCTGAAACAGGTTGCGGATGACTTTTTCCGCTTCTAACGGGTTTACCTTGCGCTCGCTCAGCGCTTTCAGGCGGTACATGAAGTCGTCCCAGGCGGACACGGAAATGCCCAGCTGCTTCTTTACGGCATCTGCATCAAACACACTGCGGTGAGACACCTTTACCGATTGAGCACGGCCATCAAGTGCCACAGCCAATGTGTTGTTGCACACCACCCGCACGCTGGTGAACTGCGCTGTAGTGGCCATGGTGCCGTCGCAGGCGGTGGCCAGCAGGACATAGGCGTCGGTGCGGTCGTTGCCTTTCAGCACGCCACTTTGGCCGGTCCTTGCGAGTGCCCAGATCTTGCGGCCACCTTTCAGACTGCCTGCGGTCTCCAGCTCGAAGCCTGACTTCTCGGTGAGATCTCGGTAGAACTCCAGAATCTCCCGGGGCTGTACCACCTGATAGCGCTGGCTGACCACGGACAGCGGGGTACGGTTATCCGAGCGATATAACACCTTGTGATCATCGAAGGAGAGGATCTCCCCCAGATGGCTCTTGTCTCCATTGATGAAGCGCACCGGAGTTTCTCGGATGTTCCAGTTAAGGCCGGCTTGTTCCATCCAGACATCTATCGACTGCTGTTCTGCCAGGCGGTTGCCGAGGCCATGCCAGGGCGTGCGGCCAACATAGGCCATTTGCTCTACGAGATGTGCCATGGTGTTTCTCCTGTAAACGGCATAAACGCCCGTGCCCGAATGGACAGGGCAATGGAATATTTGAGTTGGGGGTAACTACTGAGGGTATTAAAGATCGATCAGATCCAGCCACGCTCGGCCAGGCTGACCCACTGACTTTGGGAGACCACAAAGTGGTCCAGTACTCGTACATCGACAAGGCTTAGCGCCTCGCTCAAACGCCGGGTAATCGAGCGGTCGGCCTCGGAAGGATTCGCGCAGCCGGATGGATGGTTATGCGCGAAGATAACTGCAGCAGCGTTGTGCTCCAGAGCTCGCTGCACAACAACACGGGGGTAGACGGCAGCGCCATCGATGGTGCCGGTGAACATCCGCTCGAAGCAGATCACCTGATGCTTGTTGTTCAGGAACAGCACGGCAAAGTGCTCGTTCTTTTCCTTCGCCAGAGACAGCTGTAAAAAGCGAGCAGCATCTTCTGGCTTCGTCATATTTCCCGGGCCTGCAAGATTTTCCAGCAGGATGTCAGCAGCGATCTGCACCAGTGCATCAGGGCTGACATAGCCCCGTACGCGGTAAAGACCCTGGTCGTTCTTGATGTACGGCGGTTTGGCCATGGGGTTCTCCAGACGGCAAAAAGCCCGCGCTCGGCGGGCTTGGGATGTGTTGGCTATGGTGGAATGGGTGGCGCAAAGATCAGGCTCTGTTGCCGCTGAATGTATGTTTGCAATCAAGGCATTCGAAGCTGTCGAGGATGCTTTCATCGACAAAGTCGCCGAGAGCCGCGCCGGCTGATCCGCCAGCAATACCTCCAGCCAGGCCGCTGAGTAATGCCCCGGCCAGCCCGCCTATGACTGACCCGGCAGGTCCGGCAATCGCGCCAACAGTGGCGCCGATCCTCGCGCCCGAGCAGGCGGCAGCAATACCGCTGATTGCACCGGCTACGGTGCCAAGGGAGGTACAGATTTTGCGGCCAGTGTGATGTGCTGCGATCCGACCGGATCTACAGATGGGGCATTGAGGGGGCATGAGGGGCTCCTGAAAGGGCTTTGGGCCAAAGGGGCTGGTTGGCCAGCTTCAGGAGAGTGATATATGTCTGAAGAAATTTGGGATAAGGAGTATGTAGTCCCATTGGTTAGTCATTCACTAAGGGGGCAATGGGGTGCAGGAAGGGGTATCTCTGCCAGCCTCAGAATGGTGTTATGTTTTTGAAATTACTTGGAATTCTCTCGAAAATAGGCAAGGATCGGCCCAGTAGTCTTTGGTTTAGGGGGGGGGGTGCCTTTTCGATGTTTCAATTGGCAGGTCAACAAGACCGACAAACTTGGGGAAGGGCTTGGAGCGAAGGGGGGCAATGCAATAGGCCGATATGCAAAAGGGTTACGGCACTGTCCATAAGTGCAGTTTTCTTGTGTATTATGGCCCGGTTGCGAGTTCAACTTGAATTGACTTTGAGAATAAAGTAACCATAATGGTTAATCCTGATTCCAGCGTAGAGCAGACTAGAGACGTACCGGCATATGCGCTTGAGCGTATTTGTGAGCTGGCACGTAATGGCAAAGTCATCTACGGCGGTAGGCGTGTAGAGCTGGATATTCAGGAAAACTTGCAGATGAGCCAAGAGGAGGTATGCCAATGCATCGCGTCACTGGACCCTTCACATTTTCGGCATTCCAAACTGTACCCTGGTCGGCCTAAGTGGATGGATGTTTATTGCCGCGCTTGGGCTGTTGATGGTCAGACTCATGATCTTTATATCAAACTTATGCTTGGTCAGAATGTTATGACAGTGACTCTCTGCTCATTTCACTGGCAACGCTGAGGGATAAGATGAAATCAACTGATGCGATCCGAACTTGCCCCATGTGCGAGGAGGGTCAGCTTGAGCCTCGGATGCATACCGCAACGATCCGCCACAATGGTGAGCCACTCGTTATTGAGGGCATGGAGTACTGCGAGTGTCCTGTGTGTGGCGCAGATCCGGTTCTGGTTGACCAGATTTCCAGAAATGAGTGTCGTTTAGCAGACGCTAAACGATCTGCTATGGGAATGCTAACCAGTGATGAAATACGCCTGATTCGAAGCATGTTGGGCGTTACCCAGAGAGAAGCCTCCGAATTGTTTGGAGGTGGGGCGAATAGCTTTTCAAAATATGAGCGTGGCGCCACCTTGCAAAGCTCGGCTATGGATATGTTGTTGAAACTTCTCGCCCTGCGGCCTGATCTGCTGGGTTTGGCTGGGCGCCTAAAGGGTAAGTCATTAGAAGAGTGTTATTTACAGTACGACTGGTCGGAAGTTTCCTCCAGCGTCGTGGCTGCGTCCATAGACATGGATGTTCGTCGGCTTCCACACCAGGAAAGTGTTTGGAGTGATGCTGCGTGACACCCAATAACGATAATGAAGCATTGATCGTAAAAGCTACTGCCGGTCTTGAGCTTCAGGATATCACGCTGGTCCGTAGCCAGTATGATCGACCTCAGGATGTCGCAGAGGGCACTCAGCTGGCTCAGCAGCAAAAGCGTGGTGTCCAGTTTGTTGTAGACGGCCATGAAAAAGACGGGAAGCCCCTTTTGCGGGTCAGGGTGGATTTGGGCGTCAGATTAGTCGATAAGAGCGAATCCAGTGTAGTTTTTGCATTCATTGAGGCTGACTACATTGTTGATTACCGTATCAAAAGTGATCTTCAGGAGGAGGCGCTCAAGGCCTTTGCTGAATTTAACGCAGTTCATAATGTCTGGCCGTTCTGGCGGCAGCATGTCTTTGATGTGGTAGACAAAGGTAGGCTTCCCCGCATTGAAGTGCCTTTCTTTGCTGGGTTGAAATTGAAGTAACGGTTTAGCCTAGCCAGTTATTGATTTCTCGGTGTACCTCTGACTCGGGCAAGTATTCTTGTTCAAGTCGTCCTTTCTCTTGGTGCAGCAGGAAATCAAAAAATTCACGTTCGCTGTTGTTAAGCCCTTTGAGTGAGTGAGGCTGTGCTGGCGCTGGCTCGGCCACTGCACAATTTTGAGCATGTCTTTGGAAGTGATCGCGAGTCATCATTAGCGGATGCAGACTCTGGCAGTATTGACGAGCACGCCCCAGCATAAGCAGTCCCCAAGTATCCATATCGCCCCAATAGGCCACCTTCTTGTCGTGGAAAGTGTCTCCTGAAAGCCACTGCAGGTTCAGTCCGGCACCGAGAATCGCTATTGTGTTTGGTGCCCTTGGCAATAGATGAATGCACCGCTCATTTTCCACCACCAAAATGTGTGAGCCAGGCAGGCGTGTTTCAGTCAGTTCCTGCGTAGTCACTCGCTGACGATTAAATGGCAGCAAGCTTTCATCAAGTGGTGCAACCAGCAACCAGTGATCATTCTCAATTGGCGCGTCGAGGAAGTTATTCAGCCCCTGCTCAGTGGCAGCGCCGTCATAGCGTTCATCCAGCAGACGAGTAATCAGGGTGGCATGGCGCTCAAAGAATTTGGTATCTATGTCCAGCCCGCTTAATAGCCTGAGTGGCCTTCCATTGGCGATGCCTGGGGATAGGGTATCCGCGAGCGCTGCTGCAGCGATTACTTCCTGCGCGTCTTTTGTACGCCATAAGGGGCGTTCGGCGACTAGGCACTCTCGGTAAACCGGCGTTACGTTAGCAACAATGCTTTCTAAAATCCTGAATTCTTCCCCCACAGTCTTATCTGTGGTGGCGGCCACCCACTCGGATGGTGTGCGTAAACGCCATTGCACAGGTACGGAGACCGGTTCCGCTCCGGCTCTATAATTGACCGTCTCCCAAATTACTGTTCCTGTTTCTACCTCTCGCCAGTGTTGTACATGTTCCTGAACGCGAGTGGTCTCTTTGGCGAATTGAGCGCCGGAGGGCTTGCCAATCGGCATGTCCAGTGGCCAGCTATCTGCTGACAGCAGGCGCTCCACTCGCAATGAGGATCTGTGCCATTGGCGTGCAAGACGCTCTGCAATATCAGCCGGTGATTTCATGGTTTGCTGCGCGTTGTTCGCGGGCCTCATCCAGCGCTTGCCAGCTAACAGGCGTCAAGCTGGATTCATTGCCTCTGCGGTGGACGACCACGGCGGAGCGTGTATGTTTTCGTAGCAGACGCATTTCCTTGTTTGGGGTGATAAAAAGTGCATGCAGATGAAATGCTCCCAGGGCAGAAATGATACGTCCGGCCACTGCATGGGAGCTGCGAGAAAAGGCTTCATCCAATACGATCGTACCGAAGAGAGGGCGGTTGCTGCCGTCCGGGCATAGCGCATAGCTCAATGACGCGGTGAGTACATAGGAGGCAATGATTTCCTTTTCGCCTCCGCTGCCGCCTTGAGATCCGCTACGGGTTTCGATGAGAGTGCCGCTATCCCGGTCTAACACGGATACTTTGAATTCCAGTCGGAACCTGGGGTCTAGCAAGGCCTTGGCACCCAGCGTGCGGTGCCGTTCGCAGGCGTCGCGCAACAGACTGACGATATGTTGCAGGGCTTTGTACTGGCTTTCGCCGCCGTCATCAACAAGTCGCGACGAGTTGAGGCGGTTCCTTGCTTTGTTTAGGGTGCGCAGACTCTCTGGCATCACCTTGCTAGCGACCAGTTGCAGAAAACGTCCCCGTTGGAAGTCCACACGTCGCAAGGTGTGGTTGAGATCCTCCAGCCGTTCTTCTATGCGCTCCACCTCCCCTTCGATGGTGGAGAGTAATTGGGAGACACCTTCATCAGAGGAGCGAGTAAGATAATCTTTAAAGCGCTGCTGCTTTTCCGGCAAGGCCTCTTCGATAAGTACGGTAAGTCGATTCAAGTATTCTGGAACATCATCAAGTTCACGACCTACTTCGGATAAAGCGCCACGATCCTCTCGTTTAGCATCAGACATGGCTCTTACCAATTTGTTTTCAAGATCGCTGCGAGCGTCACGTAATTTTACAAGTTCTTTGCGAAGCTGATCGTCTATTTCTCTCTCCAGGGTGTCAATGTCATGCAGCTTCTGAGGCTCAATAGTCGGTAAATGAGTTTCGGCCAGCTGCCGTTCGGCATCTTTCAGGCCCGGTTCAGCTCTGCGAAACGCCTTGCTTTGCTGCTTTTCAGCGTGTTCGAGGGACGTTTTTATCTGAGTGCGATGCTCAATACATTTTTCCGACTCTGTCTTAAGCTCCAACAGGTGCCGTTGCGCTTCCGCTAGCTTCTGCTTAGCCATTGCAGCGTCTGACTCCGGAGCAGTAAGGGCTGCATGCTTGTCCTGTTGTTCCTGTAATTCCCGTTCTGCTTGGGGCACGTTAACTTGCAAAAAATCAAGATTGATGAGAGCCGTTAATGAGGCTTGCCGTTGATGAAGTACTGCTATTGAAGCCTTGGCTTTCTCTTCTGCAGAAGTGGCGGCGTCTAGCGCGGCCTTCGCGGTGTCAATTTCCCGCTTAAGTGCAGCGACTCTATCACGATTATCAAAGCCGGTTTGCCAGTCTTCGCTCAGCCGCTTCTGATCCTGCTTGTCAAAAAAACGGGCGTTGCCTGACATTAGGCCCTCAGCCGTCATCGCATGGGGCATGTTATGCAATGCTTCCGGAGACGCTACGCAGTGCCGGTCCAGCCCGGCCAGAAGTTCCTTGATAGTTTCCCGGTAGGGGTGATTCTTGTAGTCGAGCTTGCGGGTAAACCCATCTTCAAAAAACAGCGGCGTTTTGTCCGGAGATTTCACTTCCAGAATGCGTACATGCAGGGCATTGTGGCGACTGTTGATCCAGTTTAATGCTCGCTTGACCGACTCCGGCGGTACCAGAATACGCAGCCGGTGACTCCCGATGGCACGCTCGATGGAACCGCGCCAGACTTTCTCGTGCTCCTTGACCTGTACCAGTTCGCCTGCAAAGGGCAAATCAGCTTCCGCTAGTTCGAGTTCTTCGGCTAGCAGCGCTCTAAACCGCTGATAATCGGCGCGGATATTGGAGCCGGGGCGAGCTTTGATTTCGGTTAGCTCTTCGTTAAGGGCTTGCAGGTCCTTGTCTGCCTGATAGCGCCTGCTGCCGTGCTCATAGGCGTTTTGTTTGGCCACCTCGTACTCTTGCGCGACCTCTTGTACTTGCTTTTTCGCTTGGTCCTGATTGGTCAGGACCACCTCGCGGCTGAGGGTGTCGGGTAATGATAGTGAACGTGCCAACCGCTGGTAATCCGTTGCGTGGTGCTGGCAACGTGCCAGATTAGCTTGCTTTTCCCGGATCAGGGCTTCCAGCGTTTCGATATCGGCACCGCCCAGCTTCAGGTAAGCCTCGTTAAGATGGTCTCGCCTCTGCTGTTGGTTATGATAGAGCTCTTCGGCGGTGGTTAGCGCGGCTTCTGCTTTTTGCAGTTGTTGCTCCAGGTGCACCGCTTCTGTCTTCCACAAGAGATGCGCTTGCTCGCCAAACCAAACCGGCAGTATTCTGCTCAGCGTTTCTTTATCGGCCAGCAGTGCCTGATTGCTCTGATATTTCTCCCAGCCGGATTTAATCGGTTCCAGCGAGTGCTGCTGACGCCGGGCTATTTCCAGTTCTTCATGAATGGCGGTCAGGTCGTCAAAGCTGTTCGCCACTTCCTGAGCTCTCTGGAACTGGGCATTGTCATCCAGTACCAATTCGCGGAATATTTCATCGATACTGTTCAGTTGTTTGAGGCCCGCCGCTCGATTGAGCAGGCTGAAAGCATTATCGCGTACCTCGAAAAAATCCCGTAATCGTGCCAGATAGCCTTTCTTACTCGGGTAAGTCCAGATGCCGCTTTCTGTCTTGTCCAGTTGTCGAAGGGCGCGCATTCCACCTTCATGCTGGACCGTAAGCCACTCTTGCAGTGTTTGTTCCGGGTTGGTGCTGAACAGCCAGAGCTTCTTCATATCTGAAGGTGACATGCTGGTGCTGTCAAACCAGAGCAACGCACCAAGGCGAACGATGTTTTCGCCATTGCTGAGCGTAGCGGCCAGTCCTGTAACGGTTTTTCCTTGCCGGGCGATATGTGACTGCTCCTCCCCGCCATCACCGGGGCCGCTGACGCCACGAATATAAGACGCCAGATCCCGGTCACTTTCGTGGCCGCCGGTGGATGCCAGGTTATATTTGGGGTTGGCGGCGATTAGTGTCATCAAAGCGTCGACAAGAGTGGTCTTGCCGCTCCCGGTAGGACCGATAATAGCGGTGCCACCTCTGTCGATATCCGCCCGATGTAGGCCGACGAAACCTCCCCAGTTGAACAGTTCCAGTGATTGCAGGATGTAGGTGGGCGCCAGTTGCCAGCCGCTTTCCTGCCCTGTTGTATCCAGCGCGTATTGTTTTTCCATCAATCCTCTCTCTCGGCTTCTTCGTCTTCCTGTGACTCCCCGGATATTTTCGCAATCTTCTGCTTCAGTGCATGTAGTAATGCCGTCAGGTTTTCCGGGTTGGCGAGGTGCGTAATCATCGGCCGAATGACGACTCGATCATGGGTGTCTGGTGCAGATACCAACCCGTGGTTTTGTAGTTGATTTAGCAACTGGAGTATCCGCTCGCGGTCTCGGGATTCGCTGCCGCTATTGCCCAGGTATATTTGAAGCTGCGGGATAAGCTCATCTACCGCGATGATGGCATCGGAAGCCCCGGCTCCTGCATCCTGCTCGTAGGCAATGAAATGCTGACGTAGAATTGCCACCAGCAGGGTCTGTTCCAGAGTCAGGCGCTGTTTGCGAACCAGGGGATGCGACCAGTCGTCTTGGTCTACCATTGCATCCTGTTTTGAGTCTGCGCTATGACGTACAGACAGAAATACCAGACCCCGTACCTCATCGATTTCGGCCAACAGATCCAGTGGTTCGAGAATGGTATTCAATTGTTCCAGCTGAATCAGGGCGGTACGATACAAGTTGGGTCGGTGGCTTTGTTCCAGTAGGCCAAGACGCAATAATTCCTGGGACGCCTCGCGCAGGGCGCGCTCGGTTCGACCGGGTTCTTCTGTTGTAAGAATATCTGCCTTCACGTCATGATCGATGCCGGTGTCGTAATCCGGCTTGTCAGACGCTTCGGTATTACTCTTCCCGGTAATTTTGTCGAAGATCCCTGTCACTTAGAACTCCCATTCGATGCCGTCAAAGGCCTTCTCGCTCATCGAAACGTGCGGTACCCGGAACAGCCAGTGGCGCTGATCTGCATCGGTTAGCGTTAACTCTTCGATGTCTTTTTCGGTGATTTCTATACCCGCTTCCCTCGCCATTCCCAACCATAGGGCCAAGGTTTCCAGATCATGTGCTGGGGGTAAATGCCTGGCCAGTTCCGCTAGGGTCAAGGGGCGGCCTTCTTGGGCCAGTACTGCCAGTGTATCCTGCACCAAAGCTTCGCGGTCCAGTCCGTCGAGTGCATCCCAGAACTCCTCCTCGACACCGCTTAGGTCAGAATCCTGAGGTGACAAGTCCAGCTCATTCTCCGCTTCACTCTGGTGTGATTTGAATCGCAACCGTTCCACCAGCGGCAAGTTGCCAAGCGCAAAGCCAATCGGGGGCAGTGGGGAGTCGGCCCGGCGTACTGTCTGGCGTTCCCAGTCCAGTTCCTGGGCAATATTGAGAATCTCGTTCAGTAACTGGCCAACCCGTTGGTGCTCTGCTGCCAGTCCTGACTGAATGAAGGCTTTAACGTCCTTCTCACTGCGGGCTCTCGCTTGTAACACTGTTTGGCTTTCCATCACCAGTTGCATGCGAAGCCGCTTTAGTTCTTGTCGCTGCGAACGATTGAGGGCCTTCTCTGCTGCTGGGTGCATCAGGATGCTGCGCAGTTGTTCGCGCATGTTATCTAGTTCTACCTTTTGCTGTAGTTGCTTCTGGAAGCTGTCGAACACCTTCCCTTCGGGGGTTTCTAGCAGAGCGGCCTGGCCATCCAGAAGCCGATCTACAATCTCGCCTCGGTGATAGTGTTCTGACATGATGGACTGTCGCAATCCTCGGTCCGCCTCGCGCCAGGAATCTTCAACTCGCCGGAAGTCCGATTTCAGCCCGATAGCCAAGCCATATACTTCACGGATGCGCTCGATTGCTTCAGATTCTGTTAATACCGGCACGTGCCCCGCTTCAGCTTCAGCCAATTCATGCTCTAGCTGCTCCATCTTCCTTTGAATTGCTGCCTTGCGGCTGGAAACGTCGGGATTGAGCCCAACATCAAGATTCTCGATTTCTCGCTGCACCACTGATAATCGAGAAGCGGTGGAGGTCATGATCCGATTGTCCAGAGAATCTACGAACCGGATTGCCGAAGACAGCGCGTCGGTGCTGTAGAGCCGTTGGCCACGCTCTATCACCAGACCTCGCTTGATCCACTGACGTAACTCACGAGCAGCCTGAACATGGGTATTATTGGGGTCGATCTCGTATTCGCCTTGAGCTGCATAATTGTTCAGCATTTCGGATAGAGCTTGCAGGGCATCGGCTTCTGCAATGCCGTCCTCAGCAAAGTCGAAAAGGGCTGTGAGGCATCCTAGTACCAGAGGTGCACGGGGCGAGGCCAGCAGCAACCAGGCCGGGTGGTGTCGCCGGGCATTGATATAGGTGCGTGTGCGCTGTTGTGGGCTGTTATCCATTGCTAATGATTACCAGAGATGCGCTATTTTTATTGCATGCAGAATAGTGTCATGGCTTGGCTTTGCCGTCATTCGAAGGCTGTGAATCGGCACTAAACGTGTTTGCTGCTCAAAACATGACGTCATGCTGGTAGATCCGAGGCATCGGCTTTTAGCGTATATTCAGCCGTCGGGATCAATGGCATTACCAACAGCGGCACCAATCCCGGCGCCTAGGACCGCTCCAGCCGGTCCAAGCACAACTCCACCCAGAAGGCCAATGAGTCCTCCTGTCAGGGTGTTATCCCGAACAGCCTTCCGACGTTTTTCGGCCGACAAGGGCGCGCGCGTCCGACCGTTCTGAGCTCTGGCCGATCGGGTTGACCCATGCTGTTTGGACCTGTTACAGCTGATACAGGCTGCGTAAAGGTTGTATATGCGATCTGTGCCCCCGTTAGCCCTTGGGTTTGAGTGGTCAATTTCCCAGGCGGCCCTGGCTCCTGGCCTCCCGTAGTTGGTGAAGGCGAGTTTCTTGCTGCACAGGTGGCAGTAGCCCCGGGTGCGGTCATAGATCTTCCGCTTGGTCTTGCTGTCGAGCTTCATTGGAATTTACCGCCTTTATTGGATACATGTCGCTATTAGATACATGTTTTACAAAGATCGGAAGTGTCGATTTTTCAGGCAGATGTTCTTCTAGGGAGAGGGTAGGGTGGGCTGTCCTTCTGGATTGGGAGGGGGGCTCTTAGGGGGGGGGCAATGATCAATTTCGCGGTTTCCGTGCAAGTTAATTAAATATCTGATTTTAAATGTTAATTATCTTATTTTCGTGTTATATAGTGTCGTATATTTGGAATCTGTGGCGCCAGATTCTCGGGAGGTGCTTATGGCTCTTAACTCATTGAAATCAAAGGTCAAGTATCGGATCAGCCGTAACGCGGGCGTGGTCTTTGTTCCTGCTGACTTTAGAGACCTCTCCGACCGAGACCAGGTTGGCCGGGTATTGCGTGAGTTGGTAGAGGATGAGGTATTGATCAAATTCGGGCGGGGGCTGTATGCCAAGGCCAGACGCTCTTCCTTCAGTAACAAGCTCGTTCCGGTGAAGCCGTTGCCGGAGCTTGCCCGTGAGGCGCTGACCCAGAAGCTGGGGGTTGAGGTGGTTTCGTCTCAGGAGCAGACAAGCTACAACAGCGGGCAGTCTACGCAGGTGCCGACTGGGAGGTTGATAGCTGTGAAGGGGCGTGTGTCCCGGAAGATGTCCTACGATGGCAAGTCAATCAAGTATCAGTATGTCTCCTGATCCCGAGATTATTGAGGAAATTGCAGCAGAAATGGGTATCAGCTCTGCCTTTGTCGAGAAGGACTGGTATTCAGTGCAAGCCTTAAAGGCTGTCGCCGAGTATGAGAGCGATGGGTTTCAGACGATTTTTTCTGGGGGCACCAGTCTTTCTAAGGGGTATGGGCTAATACAGCGCTTTTCGGAAGATTTGGACTTCCGCTGCCTTGCGCTCGGGACAGGTACTAAAGCCCAAATGAAAAAGGCCCGCAGCGCATACCGTAAAGGCATTCTGGACGCTGTTGAGAGCGTTGATCTGCTGGTGTTGGATAGAGATCTGGTTGATGTTGCCAGCAACTACGTGAAATTCGAGCTTGGTTACCCGCAGAACCATGATGTAAGCGCAGCGTTGCGGGCAGGCCTGCAGATTGAATTCAGCTTTACCCAGCCTCGACTGGATGCGGAGATCAGGCAGGTTCAGTCACTTGTTTCGTACTTCACCGAAGCTGAACCTGAGGTGGAAATTCTATGCTTGTCACCGATTGAAACTGCTGCCGACAAGTTAAGTGCGCTTACATGGCGAGTGCTTAAGCGTGATCGGTCGGCTCATGGCGATGATCCTACGATGATTCGCCATCTTCACGACATTGCTGCGCTGATATCGGTGATTAGAGAAAATCAGGATCTATTTGTTGAAGTCGCTGAATCCTCATTTGATGGAGATAGGCAGTCCAGCAAGCGTGATACTGATGCCACGTTCGTGGAATCGATTCACGCGGCGTTGAAATGTCTGGAAAGCGACGAGGAATACCGCGCAGAGTACAGTCAGTTTGTGGATGCAATGTCCTATGCCGACGATGATGAAAACATGGATTTTGATTCGGCCTTGGAGATGCTCTCCGAAGTGGGAGGGTGGTTCGCTTAGGTTCTAACCAGGTAGATCGGATTTCACCTGGGGTTCCAGTTTGAGCAATCTTTACGATACAGCTTTCTATACCCGCTAGTCACTTTACGCTGTCGTAAAGCAGAGTACCCCGTGGCGTCTGGAATCAGGGCTAACAGAGATGATCGCTGGGCCCTGATAGGCGCGCTCTGCGGGAGTCAAACCTCTACAATTTTTGGTGGACGGACACAAAGGGTGAAACCTTGAAGGCGGAGCCCGCCCTGCTCAAAGACGGGCTCCTTTTTTCATACAACCGAACTGTCCTCAACACCATCTTCGATCCGGATCGCTCGGCGGACATCGCTGACAAAAATGCGGCCATCGCCGCGTAGTCCGGTATGCGCTTCGGTTTTCAACACCTGGATCACTTCATCCACGTACTGATCGTGACAGATGATTTCCACTTTTACGTGTTTGACAAAATCGCCAGCACCGTCAATCGGGTTGGTGGCACTGGTGTTGACCTTGCTCCTGCCGAAGCCGACGACGTGGGCGACACTCATGCCGGTGACGCCCTGCACGCGATGCAGGGCCAGGGTCACGGCTTCCAGCTTGCGGTGTTTGATATAGGCGGTGATCTCTTGCATGTCAGTTGCTCCAGATTAGTGTGATTCGCTCATGTCGGCGGGCTTGTCGGCAAACCAGTGGTACAGCGCGGGAATAACCAGCAGGGTCAATATGGTGGCTGTGACCAGACCACCAACGACGACAGTGGCCAGTGGTCGCTGCACCTCACTGCCAGTGCCGGTGGCGAACAACAGCGGAAACAACCCAAGGGCGGTTGTGACAGCTGTCATGATCACCGCGCGTAGTCTGGCGCAGGCGGCGCGCACACTGGCTTCGGCAATGGACATCCCGTCCTTGACCAGTTCATTGAGGTAACTGACCAGTACCAGTCCGTTTTCGAGAGCGATACCAAAGAGGGCGATGAAGCCGACCGAGGCAGGCACTGAAAGGCTCTGGCCGCTTAACCACAGCGCGACGATACCGCCGACCAGTGCCAGCGGGATATTGAGCATGATAAGCAGTGCGTTTCGCAGGGACCGGAAATTGACGAACAGCATGAGAAAGACCAGCGCCAGGGTAATAGGAACCACAATCATTAGACGCTTGTTCGCCTGCTGCTGAAGTTCGAACTGTCCTCCCCATTTGAGGAAATACCCCGGTGGCAAGTCCACTTGCGCGGCGATGGCAGCATCGGCCTCGGCCACGAAGGAACCGATATCCCGGTCGCGGACATTGGTCTGGATGGTGATAAAGCGCTGATTGTTTTCCCTGGTGATCTGGCGCGGCCCCACCACCTCCTCGATGTCTGCCAGTTCCTCCAGGGGGATACGCTGGCCAGAAGCGTTTTCGATAATGAGCTGCCCGATGACATCGGCCCTGTTGCGAGCGGACTCTTCAAGCCGGACATAGATGTCAAAACGGCGGATGCCCTCGAATACCTGTCCGGCCTCGCCGCCGCCCACGGCGACGCTCAAGGTGCGCTGCACATCGCTGACATTCAGGCCATAGCGGGCGATGGCATCCCGATTCAGCGTGATACGCAGTTGCGGCGTGCCGCCAATTTGATCGCGCTGGACATCCTGAGCACCTTGAACAGTGCGTATTACCTGTTCGATAGCCTGTGCTTTCTCGGCCAGAACATCCAGGTCGTCGCCAAACAGCTTGGCGGCAAGCTCGGCCTTTGTGCCGGTCAGCAATTCATCTACAGCCGCCGCGATGGGCTGGGTGAAGTTGAACTGTGCGCCAGGAAAGTCTGCGAATTTTTCGCCCATTGCTGCATAGAGGCCGTCGAGTGTCTCTGCGCTCTGCCATTCGTCCTGGGGCTTCAGCGCCACGAAAATTTCCGCGTTATTCACCGGGTCGGCGTGCGCACCGACTTCACCACGACCAATCCGTGATACCACTTGAGTGACTTCAGGGAATGCGGCCATCAGTTGTCGCTCGAATACACCGATTGTTGTCTCGGCTTTTTCCAGCGAAATGGATGGCGCCATGGTGGCACGAATCAGTAGATCACCCTCATTGAAGCGCGGGACGAACTCCGATCCCAGCCGTGGAGCGACCAAAATGCCAATAAGTAAAACCACAGCCGCAATCGTCAGCGCCACGCCACGGCGGGCGACCATGGTCTCTACCAGCGGTTGGTATCCTTTCAGCAGCAGGCTGACAATATCCTTTTGGGGTTTGTCAGCATCTTCCTGGGGACGCCTCATCAGCAGGGACGAGGCCACCGGCGCCACGATCAAGGCAAAGACGAGTGAGCCGAGCATGGCTACCGCCACGGTATAGGCCAGTGGCCGGAAGGTCGCTCCTTCTACACCCTGAAGGGTAAACAACGGCAAAAACACAATAATGATAATACTGATGGCAAACAGAATAGGGCGCGCCACGGCCTGGCAGGCTCTGGCCACCAGATGCAGGCGCGATTCGTCCGGGGAGGATTCACGCAACATCCGGTCAATATTCTCTACCACCACGACCGCGCCATCCACCATCATGCCGATCGCGATGGCAATCCCGCCCAGCGACATCAGGTTGGCGGAGATATCGAAGAATTTCATGGCGAGAAACGTGAAGCCGACGGAGAACGGGATCGACAGCGCCACCACGATGCTGGGTCGGAGCCCTCCCATAAACGCCAGTAACACCAGCGCTACCAGAATGATTCCTTGCAACAAGGCATTGATAACCGTGCTCACCGCCGCCTTGACCAATGTCGCCTGGTCGTAATAGGGCTGGACCTTGATGCCCTCGGGCAGGTTCTCGTTGATCGTGGCAAGTTCCTCCTTGACGGCGGCGATGACCTGGGAGGTATTGCTGCCGATCAGTTTCAGCACCATCCCTACAACCACTTCTCCTTCGCCGTCCTTGGTGGTGAGTCCGCGCCTGATTTCGCCACCTATGCCCAATTCACCCAGCTGGTGCAGATAAACGGGCGTGCCGTCGATGGTTTTCACTACGATATTGCGCAGTGCCTCAAGGTCCGTGGCCAGACCGACGGAGCGCACGATGTACTCTTCATCATTCTTGACGATGAACTGTGCCCCGGCGTTGGCATTGTTGGCCTCTATGCGCTCCTTGATGTCGGGCAGTGACACGTCATATCGAAGCAGGGCGTTGGGGGCGATGCGCACCTGGAATTGCTTGACCTCACCGCCGATGGAAAGGACTTCCGTCACGCCTTTGACTGTCTGCAGGTTGAACTTGATGATCCAGTCTTGGACCTCGCGCAATTCCGTGTTGCTGTATTGTCCGCTGGTGTCCTCCAGCACGTAGAAAAGAATCTGTCCAAGCCCGGTGGTAATGGGGCCCATAACCGGCTCACCGAAGCCGTCGGGAATAGTCTCCCGGGCCACCTGCAACCGTTCCCCCACTAACTGTCGGGCAAAGTAGATGTCAGTGCCATCCTCGAAATAGATGTTGACCACCGACAGGCCAAAGTTGGAGATCGACCGCACATGGTCCAGTTGCGGCAAGCCATTCATGGCGCTTTCGATGGGGTACGTGACGTACTTTTCTACCTCTTCCGGCGCCAGGCCTTCAGTTTCCACAAACACCTGCACCAAAGACGGTGAGATGTCCGGGTAGGCGTCAACAGGCAGGGTTCGGTAGGCGGAGTACCCGCCGATAAGCATTGCCAGAGAGATCACGACAACCAGCAGTCGGTTCTCCAGCGCAAAACGAATAAGGGTTTGCATACTGTTTTCCCGCGATTAGTGGTTGTGGCCGGATTCAAATTCGCTTTTCTGAAGCTCCGCCTTGAGCACAAAGCCGCCCTTGGAGACATACTTTTCGCCAGCACTAAGGCCTGCCAGAATCTCGACCTGATCACTGTCGTTGCGGCCGACCTTTACCGCCCGTGGCTGCCAGGTTTCGCCTTGTTGCACAAAAATGGTCGGCTGGCTTTCAACATCGATGACGGCGCTTTGGGGGACTACGACGGCGGCAGGGAATTCGTCGAGGGTAATGTTAGCCCTGACGAACATGCCGGGCTTCCATTCCAGATTCTCATTGGCCAGAAAAACGCGCGCCAGGCCGGTGCGTGTGCCTTCGTCCACAAGGGGGGCCACATAGTCGATAGTGGCGTTGACTGACTCAGGTCCGTGAGTGGTCGTGATGCGCACGGGCTGCCCCGCTTTTACACGCGATATTTGTTTCGGATAGAGGGAGATGTCTACCCAGAGAGTTGATAAATCCGCGATAACGAAAGCAGTATCGTCTGGGGACAGATGTTCTCCCTGTGCCACCTGACGTTTGATGACGACGCCATCTATCAGGGACTTCAGCGAAAAGCGTACGAGTGTGTCTGAGCTCTCTGCTTCCGCGAGAGTGTCTCCCGCCTTGATGTGGTCGCCAATCCTGGCTCGTATCTTGGTGATTTTTGCTGCAAAACGCGGTGTGATTTGTGCCACAGCTTCCTCGTTGAGCCGTACTTCCCCAGGAAGAGATGCCTGTTGGCGAATGACGCCGGTCTGGGCAGACGCGATTTCGCCTCCGAACTCACGCAGAAGTTCGGCGCTGAAGGTCAGTTCTGGCTCTTCATTTTCCTCATGACCTTCATGGCCTTCATGGCCTTTTTCTGCGGCATGACCCTCATCTTCGTGAGTATCAGGGCCATCCTTGCCGTGCTCCGCTTCGTCATGGTCTTCTTCGTGCTTTTCGTCGTGGTCCTCCTCATGATCTTCATCATGGTCATCATGGAGAGGGCCTGGTTCATGTTGTGCTTTTTCCAGGGTGTCCTGCTCACTTGCATGGGCTTCTGACGCAAACAAAGTACTGGAACTGGTCAGGAGCAAAATCACCATCAGGTTCGGGATTACTTTTTTCATTGTGCGATCTCCTGCTCACCGCTGAGGGACAGGCTCAGGCCGGTGAGGCGTTCAATTTCGTTACGGTGCTGGTGGAAGCGGGCGGCGAGTTCAATGGCCTGCTGTTCGAGAGCAATCTGTTCCTGCTGTGCGCTGGTCAGGTCAAGCAGGCTGTAGCGGCCGACGCGGTAGCCTTTCTCGATGTCACGGTAAAGTTGACGGGCGAGAGGCAAGGCACTGTCCTCGATCAGGGCAAGCTCCTCGCGAACCAGTGACAGGTTTCGATACAGGGCTTGCAGAGCCGAGATCAGCTCTATCCGGCGGGCGTTCAGCTGTGCCTCGCTTTCGGCAAGCTGAGCCTGGGCGCGGGCAATATTGCCGCGATTGGGATTGCGCAGGTTCAGGGGAATGGACAGGCCCGCCACCAGGGTGTTGTCGTCGGTGAGTCGGTCGTGGCGCGCACCCAGCGTGATCTCTACGTCCCGCCGACCATTGGCCTTGGCAAGACGCATCTGGGCCTCCTGTAGCCGGGCTTCGTTGGCAAGACGCATCAGGTCGGGCGCCTGATCAAGCTGCGCGTTGATTGCCTGCAGCGTGGGCAATTCAGGCAGCGGACGGAGGGCAGTCACTGGCACCAGATCTACAACATCGGCTTCACCCCAGAGTGCCGCCAGCTGCTGACTGGCTGCATCGCGCTCCACTTGGGCCCGTTGTAACGCAATATCGGCTTGCTGGGAGGCCAGCGTCAGGCGGGTAAGATCTGCCTGGGGCGCGGCGCCGGCACGTACCCGCTGGCGGGCAGCGGACTCCGATTGCCGTGTGAGTGCAAGGCTGCGCTGCGCCAGCTCGACCTGCTCCTGCAGGGTTGCCAGAAGGATGTATCGGCTGACTGCCTCGCCGAGTATGTCCAGCCGGGCC
Source organism: Alcanivoracaceae bacterium (assembly GCA_023146255.1). Taxonomy (GTDB): domain Bacteria; phylum Pseudomonadota; class Gammaproteobacteria; order Pseudomonadales; family Alcanivoracaceae; genus PGZG01. The sequence goes on along the minus strand of JAGLCJ010000008.1, from coordinate 282,797 downwards.
TGTTCGTAGGCCAGGTGCGAGTCGTCGCGCGCAAGACTGGCTACCGCCATACGCTCGCGGCGCTTTCCGCCCAGCTCGATGACCTGGCTCAGCGCCAGCGTCAGCTCGGCGCCGTTAACGCCATCAGCCGGTGCCTTGCCGGCCAGGTTTTCTGCTTCCAGTGTCAGCGTGGGTTGTGGCCTCAGTGCCGCCTGTAGCCGGTCGGCATCCGCGGCCCTGAGGCGGTACGGAAACGTTGCCAGGGTTGGATTACGCTCCAGCGTGAGGTTCAGCGCCTCAGCAAGGGCAACAGGTTTCCCATCCGTTTGTGGCTTGGTGTCTGCCAAAGCCATCTGGCTGGCAAAAGCGCCCGCCATGGCCAACGCCCACAGGCGGCGGCCGAGTATTCGGAAATGCATGTGTTACTCCCGTTACGACAGTCACAGCGGCACGAGGCCGCAAAGAAAGGGTCAGGACTGCAACGGGCTATCCGGAGGGGGGACCGGGGGGCTGTAGGAGGGGGAGTCAGGTGTCACCCCGTTCAGGGGTAACCAGTCCCGGGTCGGCCCCGGGACGGGTATGCCGATGTCATCACCAGCGAGAACCAGTGGACTGTGGCTGTGGCAGCTGTGATGAGAGGCACAATCTGCTTTTTCAGTATCGTGGCCCTGAACATGCTCGGCGAGATGCCCGTCATGATGCGTTTGGGCAAGCACCTCTTCCTGCACGGAATGAATCGCCTCTTCTCCCAGAACTACCACCGCATTCACCAGCATGAACACGGCCAGTATCAAGGCCGTGACAGCAGTTCTTGTGGGTGAATGGTGGGTCATTCGCAGCGGTTTCCGAGTCATTTGCGATGAATGCGCATAGATACTAGCAGCCCACTGGGCTGCGTCAATGTGTGCTATCCGTCGGCTGCGATGCTTCCTGGCGAGCCTGGCGTAATATGGACACGGCACTGTGAGTGAACAGACTGGCCATGATCAGGGCAAAAATCAGGTCCGGCCAGGGGGAGTCCAGCCACGCGACGAGCACGGCGGCTACCAGCACACCCAGGTTGCCGATGGCGTCGTTCCGCGAACACAACCACACGGAGCGGACGTTGGCGTCACCATCGCGAAAGCGCATCAGCAACAAGGCACTGACCACGTTGGCTACCAGTGCCAGCACCGCGACACTGCCCATCCATAGCGCCACCGGCGGTTCCGGTCGCATGGATGCCTGCAGCGTCATGATCAGGACCGTGGCGCCCATGACCAGCAGCGACAGGCCTTTGAAGGTCGCCGCGCGACTGCGCCACAGCAGCGGCTTGCCGATTACCCACAGGCTGAGCGCATAGGTTGCCGTGTCGCCGGCGAAATCCAGTGCGTCAGCCTGCAGTGCCTGTGAGCCGGACAGCGCGCCGGTGACCATCTCGACAGCGAACATGATCGCGTTAATGCCGATAACGATCCAGAGTGTCCGGCGATAGGCTGGCGACTGACCATCAAAGCCTGTCGTGTTGTTGCAGCAGTCCGCCATGTGGGAGCTCCTTGTGCGGTTCAGTTGTACTGGTCAGGATTCCATGCAAGCATAAAACCTGTAGTCATTGTAGGTTCAAGCCTATGTCCACCATCGGAAAACTGGCCCGTGATGCCGGCTGTACAGTCAGCCTGATCCGGCACTATGAACGCGAAGGGCTGATGCCGGAGCCAGCACGTACGGAGGGTAATCAGCGCCGCTATGGTGACGCCCACCGTCGGCGCCTGTTGTTCATTCGTCATGCCCGAGAGTTGGGCTTCAATCTCTCTGATATCCGCAGCCTGCTGGGAATGGCCACCGATCCCGGTGCTTCCTGTGCCGAAGTTGACGCCCTGGCGCGCCAGCACCTGGCTCGGGTTGAGGAGCGTATTGGTCGCCTGCAGAGCATGCAGCGAGAGCTGAGTCGCGTAATAGCTGAATGCGGTGCCGGAGAGATTGGCCAGTGCCGAATTATCGAAGCGTTGTCGGACCACAGCCTGTGCGATCACCAGCATGCGGAACCCGACGAGGTATTCCGCTGAGCACGATGCCTGCTCACTCGTTGCGTTCCAGGATTGTTCTCAAATCCTCTGGAACAGGCATCGGACGGAACGCGTTGACGTTTGCCCCGCCTGTGTTACCCATTGGAAGCTTGCCTGTTATATGGCCCAGTGGTGTCAGCGCCAGACGCGCTATCTGCCCGAGTATTTCGCGCAAATCCTTGCGCTGAAAGGCCACCATCAACATGTGCCAGTGGGTTCTCAGGTGGAGTGAAAACCAGCGTTGGCCGAGAATGTGCGCGCGCTCCAGATGCTGAAATGCCGTTCCTGCGTCACCTGTGATCCGTGCCTGTAAAGCACTGGACATTTCCTGCTCGAACGCAGTCTTGACATGTGTTGGCAATTTTCCCATGGCGTTTCTCCAGTGAGGGACCAGACAGAGCCACCATTGAAAAACATGTCATGGTTGTAGGTTCAAGTCCTGTTTGGGTCAGGAATGATGTGCCATTGAAGGACCAAAAAAGATCAGGCTTGCGCCGACGAGGCACAGCGCGGCACCGACCATGTCCAGAGACGATGGCGTTTGCTTTTCCACCACGGCGCCCCATAGCAAGGATGCGATGATGTAAACGCCGCCGTAGGCTGCGTAGGCGCGACCAGCAAAGCTCGCTTCGATCTGGGTAAGCGCCCAGGCGAAGCCGGCCAGAGCCAGCATGCCGGGAATCAGCCAGAGGGCAGACTTGTCCAGCCTGAGCCATGCCCAGAATGAAAAGCAGCCGGCAATTTCCAGTAATGCGGCAAGGGGAAACCAGTAAACAGACGACATGATTATTCCTTGTAATCAGGGCGATTTGATTCGCCCCTGGATGATCTCTTACCGGCTGTGTCCCAGCGCAAAATTCCGTGTGGGATATTCTGGCCGGATGATGTTAAGCCGTTTTGTTGCTGCCTGAGCGAGTTGTCTTGAGATTGCTTTGCAATCTGTTTGGAAACGGCAAAAGTTCGTTCGCTATGGTTCGCAGATACTCATGGAAATCCGGCGCGCTGGTATAGCTTTTAGTATAGCTTTTCACCCTCTAAAACAAATTAAGTCATTGAAAATCAAGGAACACGCACTGCTGCATCAAGAGAGAGTGTAAGATCCCTCCATCAGGTTGATCATGGCATGGTTTCGTGCCTGATAATTTCCAATGTATTGATTATTAAGAAAAAACAATCTTCCGGTAGACTGGTCTACAGTGCTGATGGTGCTATAATTGGTCGCATTCTCGCGAGGCATGGTCATGACAACAAAAGTAGCCACCTTGGAAATGAAAAGGGCGTACGTTGACAGGGTACGTCGGGCGAACTACGAGGCTAGCCTCCGTCTTGAGGGGTTTCCGGCTGACCTGTCTGCTGTTACCAGGCCCGTGCCGTCTCGTGCTGCCGTGATTCAGGCTTACCGTAAGCAGGTGAAATCCTGAGTGTCGACAAATATGGTACCGGACAAGACCCCTACTGCTATCAGGGGTCTACCGTACTGAGAAACCTTTTGAATATTGAGGACGACCAGGAGCTGGCGGAGGCAGAGCAAAAGCTGACAAGCATAGCTGTAAGTGAAATCGGATTTTCTCCTCCCCCCTATGATTTGCCCTACTTGCAAAGTCTGCATCGCCATCTTTTCAACGAAGTCTTTTCCTGGGCAGGCGAGATTCGCACCATTGATATCTCCAAGGGTGCAACACGTTTTTGCCGGACAGATCGAATCGTTCCTGAGGCTACGAAGATATTTGAATCTATGGCTCAGGCCGGATGGTTCGAGGGTATGATCAGGTCGGATCTGATAAGGGCTATTGCGGAGTATTACGGCGATTTGAACATGGTCCATCCATTCCGTGAGGGGAATGGAAGGGCTCAACGACTCCTGTTTGAGCATTTGGTCGTCAACGCGGGGTATCAGATTGGCTGGGCACCAATAACGGAAGAGGAATGGCTGCAGGCAAATATAGATGGAGTAGACTGCAATTATGCAGGTTTGATCCAAGCTTTTGAGAAGTGCATTGGTGAGCCAATTTCTGAGTGAAAAACTGCGGCGTGAGTGCTGGCTTTTTTCCTCAGTGGAGGCAAGGTTTACGAGTGATCCGGGACTTGAACCCGTAAAACGGATTTTAGAGCGGGGGTAATTTCAGGGGTAACTTTTTAGCATAATTTGAAATTTCCTTAATAATCATAATGCTTTATCTTTCGTTAAAGTCCCTCCTGGCGCACCATCAATTGTCTTCTCCTTGAGCAGGTGACAACTGCCCTGCAATGTCTGTTCTCATCAGCGTCCGCTTTCTGCATCATGTCCGGCCAGTGCTGCCCCTGCATGAAGGATCGTCTATGCGTAACCTGATTTCCCTGCTGTCTGTTTCCATGCTGCTCTGGAGCCCCGGCGCTGTCGCCATGACGCTTGCCGAGGCGTTCGATCGGGCAGTGCAGCATGATCCGGCGATTCCTCAGTCGCTGGCGATTTATCAGGCCGAGCTTTCGCGTTCGGGCGCGGTGTCCGGTCAGCGGTTACCGTCATTGAATGCCTATGCACAAGCCTATCGTGGGCGCAGTGAATTCGACAGCAACCTGTTCGCGACCCCGGCTGATGCCAGCTATGGCAATCAGTACACATATGGCGCCGAGTTACGTCAGCCGCTGTTCCGGCGTGACTGGCTGGCGCTGGGGCGGCAGGCCGATGCGCTGGATCAGCAGGCTGAGGTTGGCAAGGAGGACCGCATCCAGCGGCTGGTGCTGCGGCTGGCGGATCGTTATTTCGGTGTGCTGCTGGAGATCGAGAATCTGGAGCTGGCTGCCTCTGAGCGCGAGGCTCTGGCTAAAGCCCTTGAGGATACTCGCAACCGCCATGACGCCGGTGTTGTTGCCGAGACCGACCTGCGCGAATCCCAGGCGCGCTTTGATCTGGCCCGTGCCGGGGCAATGCGCGCGGAGGTTGCATTGAATTCTGCACAGGCCGCGCTGCATGAAATCACTAACAACGGCCGGGCGGTATTGCCCCGTCTGCGCGCCGATGCGTTGTTGCCGGCACTGGACCCGGTGTCGGAGGAGGACTGGGTGGCGCTGGCCCGTGAGCGCAGTCTGGTGTTACTGCGCGCCCGAGAGAATGTCACCGTAGCCAAGGCACAGCGAAGCTCCAGCCGCTCTGCGTATTCGCCGACGCTGGATGCAGTGGCGCGCTACCGACAGGACGACACCACCGATTTTGCCGATGGTCAGGAGCGCACTGACATGCTGGTCGGGGTGGAGTTGAATGTGCCACTGGTCAACGGTGGTATTTCACGTGCCCGCAGTCGCGAGGCTTCCTACCTGTATGAAGCCGCACGGGCTGAGCTGGCACGACTGGATCTGGAAACCGAGCGCCGCATTCGTCAGCTCTATCGCGAAGTGGAGGCGGATCGCCTGCAGGCCGATGCGCTCGGCGTGGCCGTGGAGTCTGCCACGCTGGCCCGCGAAGCCACCCGTAATGGTTATCAGGCCGGCACCAGAACCATTCTCGATGTCCTGGATGCTGAGAGCCGGCTGGCGGATGCCCAACGCAACTATGCCGGTGCCCGCTACGGCTTTCTGGTCAGCCTGCTGAATCTTCGCTATGAAGCCGGCGTGCTGACTCCGGAGGATCTGCGCCAGCTGGACCCGCTATTGGCCTCGGCGCGATAGATAACGGTTCAGGAAACGTCGCTGACGGCGCGCAAATGGGCGCGCTCGTAATGGGCGGATGAGAGAGCGTGAAACTCTGCACTGATCAGGTCGTACAGCTCCCGCGGCGATAGCCCGGTGGCCTGCCGCCGTGGCAGCAGCCCGAAAGCTGGCCAGTCGAGTTGCTGACGGCCGGCGGCGCGCAGCAACTCCGGCACCCGGGCGGCGGCCGAGAGCTCGGCTTGCAAGCGCAGGTTCTGAAGAACCATCTGCTGGTGTAGCCGGGCCGGGTCGGTGACCTCGATATAGTTGTCCACCACCAGACACAGCAGCTCATCAAGCCGGCGCCAGACCAGACGCTTCTCCGGATCACTGTAGCGGTTCCAGTCGACCACTTCATGCAGAAAGCGTTTACAGCCCCGGCAGACGGTGTCGCCATAGGTGGTGGAGCAGATGCCGACGCAGGGCGTGCCAACACGTTTCAGGGTCATGGGCGTTTCGGGGTCATGGCGCGGGACAATCCTTGCGGTTTCTGCAGACCACGCGATTGTCGGGCATTGAGTCGAACGGGTAAATGGGCGATAGTAGGCGCCTGACTGCAGGCGCCGCAGTCCATAAGAATAAAGTCGGAGAAAACAACATGTTAGCCCGTGTGCTTGGTTCCCTTCTGGTGGCATTTCTGGTGGCCGGCTGTGCCGGTATCAAAATCGGTGTGCCAACCACCTCGGGGGCTTTTATCTCCGCAGCCAAGGGCAAGGTGTTTGAACCGATGGATACGCTCGATCCTCGTAATGCGATGATCTACGTGTATCGTCCGGCTAATCAGTGGGGCTACGAGGAAGTGCAGGCCCCCACCTTCTTTATCGACAGTGCCCAGATTTTCGGCCTCAAGAGCGGCGCCTATTCGTGGCTCGAAGTCCATGGTGGTCGCTATGATTTTTACGCCCGCCGTCCGCTCAGTATGCTGTTCCTGAAAACGATTTTCGAAACTCCGTTGCAGGTGGAAGGTGGCAAGGTTTACTACTTCCGCTATTCGGAAGACCAGCCGCTGGTACTGGAAGAGCTGGTCGCTGATGCAGAGAATTATGTTCAGTCCGGGCCATTGCAACAGGTGCCAGAGTCCGTTGCCCTGCGTGAGCTGAAGAATCTGCGCCTTGACGAGATGGGCCTGTATTACGGCGGTGAGACTTACGAGGAGCCGCGCTGGGCACCATTCTTCACCTTCCCGGAAAAACTCCCGGATGATGCGCCGTCGGTGGCGAAAAAATAATTCGTCGAATGCGCTGAGTGGATCAAGAAAAAAGGGGCCGTCTGGCCCCTTTTTTGTTGCATCAGATAATCAGTTTTCGGTGTACCGTTTCTTGGTCAGCAGCAGCTTCTTCCACTGCTCAACGTATTCCGGCAGTGCCGGCGACTGCAGGTTCATGCCGGTCATTTCCTGCACTGCCTGCGGGCTGATTGGTTTGCCACCGTACTGGTGTACTACACGTAACAGGGCATGGGTGTGCAGTTTGCCTTGCGATACGAAACGCTGATCAAAATACAGGTACTTGTCGTCCCAGCCCAGTACCCGGGTTTCCAGCGAGAAATGCTGGTAGGGGCGTAACTCCCGGACGTAGGCGATTTCGGTGTTGGCGACTACGGCATTGCAGCGTGCCTGCAACAGCTTGTCGAGCAGGCCTGTGGAAACGGCGTGCTCGAGACGGGCACGATCCATGAACTTGAGATACTTGGCATTGTTCAGGTGCATGTTCAGGTCGATATCAAACAGCCCGACCCGGAACTCCATCGAGACCGTATCAAACAGGTTATGCGTCGGTGGACGTTTGCGCCGCAGCGCCGCACTGATCATTTCGAGCATTGCTTCCCCCCTGATTCGGAGCAATGACAGGCAAGGGTCCGAGTATAAGAAGCTCGCCTGATTATATCCATGGTCAATTGGTACCGGGGTGCAGGCTGTCTGTCTGCCCGGGTGACCAGGCAGAGGTCGGGGTGAGCGTTTCGGTAATGGACGCCGGCCGCTATCTCGTTGTTATACTCCCGGCCCTTATGACCAGCCAGTCGATATGGGAGTCAGTATGGAAATCAGCAAGGTTGTAGCAGTTATCACCGGTGGCGCCTCGGGTCTGGGCCGTGCCACTGCCGAAGCGATCGTGGCCCGTGGCGGCAAGGTCATGATTCTGGATCGTGATGCCAAACGTGCTGCGGAAACGGCGGCCGAGCTCGGCGCCAATGCCGACTATGTCGAAACCGACGTCACCCGGGAAGACTCGGTGCAGGCAGCCATTGCCCGAACGCTGGAGAAATTCGGTGCCATCCATGTCTGTGTTAACTGTGCCGGTGTCGGCTCGGCGATGAAAACCGTGGGCCGGGAAAATGCCCCGCACGATCTCGGCGTGTTCGAGACGGTGGTCAAGATCAACCTGATCGGCACCTTCAATGTGCTGCGTTTGGCTGCTGCAGCCATGGCCAGCAATGAAGGCAATGAGGATAGTGAGCGTGGTGTCATCATCAATACCGCTTCGGTGGCGGCATTTGATGGTCAGGTAGGCCAGGTTGCCTATGCCGCCACCAAAGGCGGTGTGGTGGGCATGACCCTGCCGATTGCCCGCGACCTTGCCAGCCTTGGCATCCGCTGTAACACCATTGCTCCGGGCATCTTCAATACGCCGCTGATGAATGCGGCTCCGGACAAGGTCAAGCAGCCGCTGATTGATATGACCCAGTTCCCGAAGCGTCTGGGTCATCCGCCCGAGTACGCTGCGCTGGTCTGTCACATGATCGAAAACCGTTTCCTGAATGGCGAAACAATCCGTATTGATGGCGCCATCCGGATGCAACCGCGATAACTGTAACCATCTGAAATAAAAGGATTCTCCCCGGATGGCCACATGGCCCCGGGGGTATTCTGACGTGGCATATTAATTTGTCACAATTTCGTTTCGGCCCGCGCTTACTTCTGTCATCTGCTTATTGCTATCGTCTTGGCTCAGTCGTCGGGTTTTCCCGGCACTTTGCCGCTGATCATGGTGTTCAGCGTCAACAGAGAGGGGCTTGTCATGCTGATCAAGTATCTGAACGATCTCGACCGGGCTGTCCAGCGCGCCCGTCAGACCCTTGATATCGACTCCATCGGTCGCTGCATGGATTGCGTGGCGGTACTGCAGGACTATCTGTCAGGCCAGATGGAGCCAGTGCAGCGCAAGGGCTTTGAAATCATGGCACATCTGCTGCCGGCGGACTTTGATATGTGGACGGCAAAATGGCTGTCTGCTCGCCGCAGTCCGGCGCCGATGTCACGAGCGGCTGGCGCGCTGTAACGCCAGCGCTGCCCGTTTTTCCTCCGGGAACAGGTCCTGCTGGCGCGCCGGCAGGGCATCCTTCAGGCGCAAGCCGATTCCCAGTAAACGAATTGCTTCCGGTCGGCGTTGCCACTGCGAGCGCAGCAGGTTCTCGAATACTTCCCGTTCCGGCACCGCCCCCGGTGTCTCACAGCTGGCGCTGGTGAAGTCGCTATAACGCACCTTGATATAGAGCCCATGGACCAGATAGTGGGCATCGAGGCGTGCCAGTCGCCGGCTCAGATCCTCCTCCAGTGCTGCCAATGCGCCGAGCCAGCGCGGCAGATTGCTCAGGTTCTCATCAAAGGTACGCTCGACACTGACGGATTTGCGCCGCCGGCTGTTCTGCACCGGACGGTCGTCCTCGCCGCGGCAAAGATGCCAGAGCCGTTCACCGAAGCTGCCGAACAGCTGGCCGAGCTCAAGCCGGGTCAGTGCCTGCAGATCGGTACAGGTGCGCAAACCATGGCTGTGCATCTTGTCGGCAGTGACCCGGCCAACGCCGGAGATCTTTTCCACCGGCAGGGTGGCGACAAAATCGGCGATCTGCTCCGGGCGAATGACAAACAGGCCGTCCGGTTTGCGCCAGTCGCTGGCAATCTTGGCGAGGAACTTGTTCGGGGCGACACCGGCGGAGACGGTGATCCTGATTTCTTCGCGAACCTGTTGGCGCAGTGCTTCGGCGATACGGGTGGCGCTGTTCTGAAATTGCTCGCAGTCGCTGACATCAAGAAAAGCTTCGTCAAGCGATAGCGGTTCGATCCGGTCGGTAAAACGCTTGAAGATAGTCTGGATCTGGGCGGAGACGCGCCGGTACTTGTCGAAATCCGGCTTCAGGATGACCAGATCGGGGCACAGGCGCAGTGCCTGGGAGGAGGGCATGGCCGAGCGCACTCCGTCACGGCGTGCTTCGTAGTTGCAGGTGGCAATCACCCCGCGTCGGCCCGGATCTCCACCCACCGCCACCGGCCGGCCGCGCAGTGCCGGATTATCACGCACCTCAACGGCGGCATAAAAGCAGTCGCAGTCAACGTGAATAATTTTTCGTGGTGTCGAGGTCATGCTTTGGCTAGCCTTGCAGGCACGCAGTGGTCCGTTATCCGGATTGCAAAGCATAACAGGGAGAGCCGGATGAATCTGATGCCGCGCCGCTCGGCGGTATTGATTGTTGGCGCTGGGCCCACCGGTCTGACATTGGCAATCCGGCTGCGCCAGCTGGGCGTTGACTGTCTGGTGATTGACAAGTTGGCCGAGCCGGCGCCCTGGTCACGGGCGCTTGGTCTGCATGCCAGAACGCTGGAGATATTCCATGCCCTCGACGTGCTGGAGGCGGTGCGTCAGCTCAGCAATGTGCAGACGTCGGTAACGGTGCATAACGACGAGGGCGTGCTGCTGACGCTCGATCTGACTTCCCTTGAGGCGCCGTTCCCGTCGCTGCTGATTTGCCCGCAGGGCGATGTCGAGCAAGTCCTCACGGAGCGCTTCGAAGCGCTTGGCGGCAGGGTCTGGCGAGATGTCTCGCTGCAATCCTTTATCCAGCACGGCGACAGTGTGGTTGCGAACCTGCTGGTGGAAGGAAATATTCATCGGCTCGACTGCACCTTGCTGGTGGGGTGTGACGGCGCCCACTCAAGGGTGCGTGAGCAGCTCGGCATCAGTTTTGATGGTGTGACCGAGAAGGACCATTTCCTGATCGCCGACCTCGACATCAACTGGTCGTTGTCCAGCTCCAGCTCCCATGGTTTTCTGCTTTCGGCGGGTAGCATGATTGCCCTGCCGATGACGGATTGCTGGCGACTGGTAATAAATCAGGCACCTTCGGACGATACCGAATCGGACGTCACGCTGGCACCGTTTCGGCAGCGACTGACGGCGGCATTTGGTGAGTGTCCTCCACTCGGTGCGCCTCGCTGGTTAACCCGCTTTACCATCCACCGACGGTTGGCCAGTCGTTATCGCCAGAATCGGGTGCTGCTGGCCGGCGATGCCTGTCATATCCAGAGCCCGCTGGGAGCTCAGGGCATGAATACCGGCATTGGCGACGCCTTCAATCTGGCCTGGAAGCTGGCACTGTTTCTTAATGGAATGGGTGGCGGCCGATTGCTGGACAGCTATGAGCGTGAGCGCCGGCCCGTGGCCCGGGCCATGCTGTACTCGGTGGATATGCTGTCGCGCAGCTCTTTCTCCCGCAATCGGTTGGTTCGAGCCGGACGTGACTGGGTGCTGAAATTCATGAATGGCCGGCCGTCTATTGGCAAGCGTCTGCTGCGTCGTGCCAGTCAGCTCGACATCAACTACCGGGAAACGGATCTGGTGGGGTCGGGCTCGGCGGGATGGCCTGCGGGTAAGGCCGGTCCGGAGCCCGGGGACAGGATGCCGGATGCACGGTTAAGTAGTGGCAATGATGTGCTGCATCTGATCGATTTGTTACGTGATCCGCGCCACTATCTGCTGATTCAGCTAGATGAAGAACCGGATTCGCAGCAGCTGGTAACGGCGTATGCACTAGCTGATCGAGTGCCTGTTGAGTTCGGCCAGTGGGTGCGAACACTGGTTGTTGCCGGCAGCACGCCGGCAAAGAGCTTGCGAGAGCTGGAAGAATTCGATGTATCGCTGCTGACCGATCAGCACAGTGAGTTTCGTCAGCGATATGGTGCTGGCGCCGGGCTATGGCTTATGCGCCCGGATGGCCATCTGGCCTTCCGGGCGTCGCTGGCGGATGCCGATCAGTTGCTGGACTGGTTGCGGGACTTCCGACGCAGGTAGAACAGTACTGCGACGACTGCCCAGAGCGGCGGCAGGGTTCCGCCGCTGCTCGATTTTTTCAGGGTAATGTTCAGTGTCTGCTGGGTATCTCCCGGCGCAACATCACCGTTGCTGTTCTGCAGGGTGGCCGTCAGATCAAAGTTGCCTTCGCCCTCCAGCTGCAGTCCGATTTGCTGGCTTGAATCCGCCGCTAAGGTACCCAGCGCACAGCTCAGCTGCACCGGGCTGACAACAGTACAACCGGAATCGTCGGTTACGCTCAGTTCGGCTGGAATGTCGATGATCAGAACGACATCGCTGGCGCTATTCACTATCGACTGGTTAGCGGCGGTAATGGAGACGTTGGCGATGCGGTTTCTGTTGGAAATAATCTGGAATGGGCTCAGTGCCGGATCGGGCAGGAGGGTAATGGTGCTGCTGCCCGCTGCGCGATCATTGGCAGGGCGATAATCATCTTCGCTGGCGTAGACCTGAACAAAGGCCTCGGCAAGATCTTCCTCAGCTCCGTTCCAATCCGCAGTGAAACTCCGGCGGTGTGACTGTCCGGCGGACAGGCTGGTCAGTGTGCAGCGCCAGCCGTCGGCGATCACCGTACAGCCGGAGGCATCGACCGGGGTCAGACTTGCCTGAGCCATGGTCAGCTCGAACACCACCGACTGAGCTTCATTGCTACGGCTGCTGTTGGTGGCGACGGCTTCGACAACGAAGCCCGGGTCCGGACGTGCCGCGGCCGGCAGGCTGACATCCGCGCTGAGATCTATCAGTGCATCCCCTGCTGCTGCCGTGGTCTGTTCAATCCAGCCGTCGAAGTTTGAAATCTTGGCATAGACACCGGGCTGGCTAATGCTGCTGCAGGTGGTTGAGCCGAAACTGGTGGCGCCGAGCAGCCAGTCATGGGCTGTGGTTCCTGCCGACAAAACGGTGCTCGCTGGTAGCATTAGCGGGCCACCGCTGTCGCCAAAGCAGGCATCCTGCCCGAATGGCGCGGTGTCGGCAGGCGGAGCCGGTTCCCAGGCGCAGATCATGTTCATGGTCAGGCCGTCCCAGGCACTGCGGCATTTGCTGTTGATGAATGGCAGGTAGTCGAGATCCACTTCCTGAAGAAAATCGGGCTGGTTACCGGCGCCTGCATCCGCCGGGGTAAAGGCCGCATCGTCATAGACACCCCAGCCAATAATACGGACCACATCATCCAGAATGGTTGAGGTTTCCAGCTGGTTCATGATGGCGCCATTGGCAATGCTGACCGTATCGACATCTGCTTTTGTTGCCAACTGCACGAGGGCGATGTCGGAGTCATCACTGCCGTCTGCCACGCCATACTCGGGATGGGCAAACAGATTCGTAACCAGATACTGAGGCGCGTCATCAAGATCCGGCAGGCCAATTCGGACAATGGTGTCCTCTGCCGCCTGATCGTAATCGACCGGGTTTGCGCCGTTGCCCGGCGAGGTGATGCAGTGGGCGGCCGTCACTACCCAGCCGGGGGCGATCAGACTGCCCCCGCAGAATGGGTATACCAGATATTCATCGGTTGCTGGCAGGTATACATGCAGGCCGGCGATCCATGAATAACCGCGGGTTGCGTCAGTCCCGCCAACCACCTTGGTTGCGGGGCGGTCGTCTGCCACGGCTATACCTGCCAGTAGCAAACCCATCACAACAAAAACTCTCATCGTTGCAGCTCCGTTTTGACTGCGTCCCGGAGGACATCCATGTGCGGGGATGGAGGCTATACAGACGTCGCGTGAACCATCCAGTGGTTGCTGTCATTGGCACGTTGCAAGTGATGTTCCAGATGATGCAAGGCCGCCTCCAGACTCTGGTCGTTACTGCTGACCGCCACCAGCGCGGCGCGGAACTCGGTGCCCTGCTGGCGCAGGTCGCTGAGCAGGTTTTCGGCGGCGGTGACGGTGGTGCACGGCAGCATCAGAGCCAGAGCCTGTTCGTTATAGCGCGCTGCAATATCGCTGCGACGCAGGCGCTGCGACAGCCGCTCCGCCAGTGTCGCCAGATTCTGGCCGGTGCCGGCTTCGACCAGCACCAGCGTCAGGTGTGCGGCCATCCGGTCATGCAGAGGCAGTAGCCAGCCGGCAGTGGAAATCAGCGCCTGATGGCTGATCAGCCCGGTTTGCGGGTCACGCCAGGTTGCCTCCAGCGCAAGTCTCTCATGGGCCTGATTACGGTACAGCAGGACCCCGGCATACAGGGCGCAGGCCAGCATGATGGTGCCGGCAAACCACATTGCTGACACATCTGCACCGATACGACGTTCGCCAAGGCTGATCAATACGGCGACTGCCAGCGCGCTCAGGCCGAGCAGCAGATTGAAGCGCATCGGCCCATGCAGAAGGCCCCCGCTGAGAATAAGCACCAGAAACAACATCAGTGTCGGCGGCATCGGTGACGGGTCGAGCCAGACCGAAGCGGCGATGGCGACGATGTCCAGCGCCACACCACCTGCCTCGGCGAGCATTCCGCCGCGCCAGACCAGCGCTCCGTGCAAAGCCACGTAAGCGCCCAGCATTACCAGTGCCAGCCATGAGCCGACATCAATGCCACCATGGTAAAGGTAGAGAAAGGTTATCAGTGCAAACACCAGCCGGGCGCTGCTGCGAACCAGGGTCAGGGCATTGTCGGTGGCGAGGCGGTCGGAAAAGCGCATGGTCGTCGTACTCCTTGTCGGCGCACAGTTTACCGCGACATTCCGGTCAGGTAACGAGTTCTATTTATTATTCAGTGGCCAGAAGCTGCTTTTTCAGGCGCTCGGAGTAGGGCTGCGGACCAAACCAGATGTTCAGATAGGCCGAGGCAAAATCATGTCCCTGCTCGCGCGTCAGCACCTCATTGTTCAGCAGTAGTTCCAGTTCGCCGCCGGGCAGATAACGAAGCTGGTAACGATCGCCGTCTCCGATATCGCGGTAGTGGCTGTTGAAGCGCTCTAGTCTGGCCTTGAGTTCGGCAAAAGCGGTGTCGCTGACGTTGCGTTCAACCATCGCCATCGCCGCCTGACTGAAGGCGGATCCGGGCACGTCACGCTGGTAGGCAAACTCAAGCAGCAGGGGCGGCTGCAGTGAGGCCGGCCCACTGACACAGTCATCGCGCCACAATGTTGCCTTGCCCACCTCAATGAAGCGTAATGCCTTCACCGGTGCCGAGCGGCAAAGATTCAGCCGGGTCTGTGCGTCCAGCTCGGCAGCGTGAGGCTGGCCGGTGGCCGCCAGAACAGGGCTGCCGGTGGTCAGAATGACAACAAAGAGCAATGCCTTCATAAGCGATTTCTGGTCCAGCGGACCAGCCCTCCGATAAACGGAATGTGGGAAAAGACACCCTCCGTGCTGTCCCAGTAATCCTGATGCAGCACCACCTGACCGTTGTTGTCGAAGCGCAGGTGGGTCATGCCGATGGTGTCTGCCTGCATGGTTCGACCCAGGGCTCTGGCGCGTGTCTCCATGCGCCACTTCAGCCAGACATCGGCACCGTCAACGATCACCCGGTCGACATGCACCTGTACGCTGTCAACGCGCTCTGCGGTGTCCTGCAGATACTTGCTCAATCCCGCACGATTGCTGAAGGTGTGCAGGGTGTCATTGAAGTAAAGGTCTTCGGCGTAGACCGCGCTGATACGCTCAGCAAGGTCAGGCCCCTGCAGATCGGCATAGACCGTCTTGAACCTGTCTACCGGCGCCATGCTTTCAATGGCAACACCGGGGAAGCGGTTCGATGCTTCCTGATAAGCTGATGCATAGCTTGTCCGGTCCCGCCCGGCACAGCCGGTGACGGTCACGGCGAGAACGGACAGACAAAGTAGCTTGAGCAGGTTTTTAATCATCTTCGGTGCCTGACAGATCGATAGTCATCAGTATCTCCCTGTTGTTATCAATCAGGCGTGAACAGGCCCCCGTCACAGACGGTTCACGGCAAACCCGATACTGTTGAGTCATGAAACTGAGATCCCCTCTGTCAGCCATTATCGGCAATTTCGTTTTGTTCCAGCTGCTCTGGTTCGCTGCCGTGCTTGGCGCGGCCGAGGGGTGGCACTGGCCTGCGCCGCTGGCGCTGGCGGCTCTGTTGATCTGGACCCACGTCACTGGCGGCGATCTGCGCGCCGATCTGCGACTGGTGCTGCTTGGTCTCGGCACTGGCGTGGTGTTCGAAGTCCTGCTGCTGGCAACCGGTTTGATTCGTTACGAGTTGCAGTGGTGGGCGGCGCTGCCGCCGTTGTGGATTCTTTGTTTGTGGGCAGGCTTTGCCCAATCTTTTCTGTATTCATTGGCGTGGATGCGGGGACGTTGGCTGGTGGCGGCAGTGTTTGGCGGTGTTGGCGCGGCAATGTCATTGTTTGCCGGTCTGCGATTCGGTGCGGCCCAACCGCTGCAGGGTGAGGTTCCGTTGCTGGTTCTGTATGGCATTGGCTGGGCGCTGTTGGTGCCGTGGCTGGCTTGGCTGGCGGCGGACTCCGCAGAGCGTCACCCGCAGGTGCCCGCATGAGTGCTCTGCTCATCACTGCGCTTGGTCTGGTGCTGGTATGCCTGTTCGGCTGGTGGCGGCAGACGGTGACTCGCAACGCCGGCCATGTTGATGTGATCTGGACGCTGGGGGTGGGTGCCAGTGCTGTTTTTTATCTGGCCGTGGGCAGTGGTGACGGTTGGCATCGGCTGCTTGCGGCCGTTCTGGTCGGGTTCTGGTCGCTGCGTCTGGGGGCCCATATCTGGCGTCGTGTTCATGGCGCGGAAGAAGAGGGTCGATATCGGGCCATTCGCCAGCATTACGGCGCCCGGGTAAACCTGTTCCATTTCTTTTTCTTTCTCTCTCAGGGGTTGCTGGCCTGGCTGTTTGCTCTGCCGCATTTCGTTATTGCTTCGCATCCGGGAGGTCATCAGCTGGCCTTGATTGCCGGCGTCGTCGTTGGCGTCGTGGCGTTGGCGGGTGAAGCGATTGCCGATCGGCAGCTGGAGCGGTTCCGTCAACAGCCAGGCAATCGCGGTAAAACCTGTCGTGATGGCCTGTGGCGCTATTCGCGGCACCCGAATTATTTTTTTGAGTGGCTGCACTGGTTCAGCTATCCACTTATTGCCTGGGGTGCGCCATATGCCGGATGGTTGTGGCTGGCGCCGTTATTGATGTTCTTGTTCCTGTGGTTTGTGACAGGGATCCCGTACACCGAACGACAGGCACTGAAGAGCCGTGGCGATGATTATCGTCAGTACCAGCGTAGCACCAGCCCGTTTATTCCATGGAGACCCCGATCATGATGATTGCTCTCGCTGAACACAGGATCGCGCCCGACAGCCTGATCCGTTTCGGTATCCGTCGTTTGCTGAAGCAGCGTCTTGCCGGCGAGTATGCCGGGGGCGGAGCGGAGGGCATTGAGGCACGCAAGCAGCTGCTGATGGAGCAGATGGCTAGCGGGCCAGTGGCAGTGGCGCAGCAGGAAGCCAACGATCAACACTACGAAGTGCCGGCGCGGTTCTATCAGCTGGCGCTGGGTCCGCATCTGAAGTACAGCAGTGCGTTCTGGGGCGATGGTGTACGTACCCTGGAAGAGGCCGAGGCCGCCATGCTGTCCCTGACCTGTGAGCGTGCCGAGCTGGCGGATGGTCAGAAGGTGCTGGAACTCGGCTGCGGCTGGGGCTCGTTGTCACTATGGATGGCGGAGCATTACCCGCACAGCTCATTTGTCTCCGTGTCCAATTCCGCCTCGCAGCGTGCCTACATTGAACAGCAGGCGCTGACCCGAGGTCTGAAAAATCTCACCGTGGTAACCGCAGACGTGTCGGGTTTTGCCCCGGACGGGAAGTTCGATCGGGTGGTGTCGGTGGAGATGTTCGAGCATATGCGTAATCACCGGGAGCTGATGCGTCGCATTCATTCCTGGCTGGTGCCCGGTGGCAAGTTGTTTGTCCATATCTTCTGCCACCGAGAACTGTTTTACCCGTTCGAAGTTGAGGGTGAGAAAAACTGGATGGGCCGTTATTTCTTTACTGGCGGGGTGATGCCGTCATTTGACCTGCTGGATAGAAGTCAGGACTGGTATCAGCTGGAGCAGGCGTGGCAGGTGAATGGCAAACATTACGCCCGAACCCTGGAAGCCTGGCTTGATAATACCGATGCCAGAGAAGACCAGATTATGCCGGTGCTCACGGCCACCTACGGTGAGGATGCAAAGCTCTGGTTGCAGCGCTGGCGGATGTTTTTCATGGCCTGCTCAGAGTTGTTCGGCTATGGTGATGGCACTGAATGGTTCGTTGGCCACTATCGTTTCGTAGCCGAATAACGCGGGATTTTCTTCATGGTGCGTCGCGCCGGCCTCCAGTATCGCCTGACCCGTGCCTACCTGCTGCAGGTGGTGCTGATCAGTTTTGCCACTCTGTTCGGGGTCTGGGTAACGGCCCAGATTATCGAGCGTGTACTGGTGCGGCAGGCGCTGTCCATGGAGGCTGAGCACTTCTGGGAAGTTCGGCAGCAATACCCCGATATCCAGCGCCCCAACACCCGTCACCTGCTCGGCCTGATTGACGGCCCTGACGGTGATGACATTCCCCCGGAACTACAGGGTTTGCCGCCCGGAAAATACAGTCGGGTCGACTATAACGGACAGACACCGATTGTCTATGTTGAACGCCGCGGTGATGAAACGCTGTATCTGATTTTCGATGAGCAGCGTGTTTCGGTGCTGGCTTTTGTGTTTGGCATCCTGCCGCTAAGTGGTGTCTTGCTGGTTATTTATATCGCCTCGTTTCTGACCTGGCGGAAGTCGCGCAAACTGGTTTCGCCGTTGGTGCAATTGGCGGAGTTGTTGCGACGAACGCCGATGAATGATCCTCGGGCGGCAAGGCCTGACCTTTCCGTGGTTGAGGCCGAGGCGGACAGTGAGGTTGCGGTGCTGGTGGTCGCGCTGGAGTCCTATGCCAATCGGCTGGTCGGTTTTGTCGAACGGGAGCGCCAGTTCACTCGAGATGCCAGCCATGAACTGCGCACTCCGCTGGCGGTGATTCGGGCCAATCTGGAATTGCTTAGTGCCAAGCAGGCCAACCCGGCGGCACTCCGACGGATTGAGGATACCGTCGAGGACATGGAGGCGCTGATTGAAACCCTGCTGCTGCTGGCGCGAAGTGAAAGCCGTGAGTTGCCGGATGATGAGCTGATCGTTAACGATCTGGTCTGCAATCTGGTCGAGAGGCTTGAGCCGCTGGCGTTGCGCAAGCATGTCGGCGTGCGGGTTGAGCAGAGTGTGTTGCTGGCGCTGAATGCACCGGAAACGGTGCTGACCATGGTGCTGACCAACCTGATTCGCAACGCGATTAACTACACCGGTTCCGGACACGTAACCATTAGCATTGACGCCGGCAGCCTGGTGGTTCGGGATACCGGGCCAGGGATGGATCCGTCACAACTGCAGCGGCTTATGCAACCATTTGAGAGAGGCCAGACCATGGGCGAAAGTGGCCATGGTCTTGGTCTGGCTATCGTGCAGAGATTATGTGAGCGCTGTCGCTGGAAGCTGGAAGTTGCCAGTGCCCTGGGTCAGGGCACCAGCGTTCGCGTTACCTTCCCGTTCTGGCAGCGGCACTGATCAGGCTGCCTTGCCTTCCCGTACTGCAAAGCCCACCCCTGGAAGGGTTTCCAGAAGCGGCAGCTCAAATGGCTTGTCGATCACTTTTCGCAGGTTGTACAGGTGACTGCGCAGGGCATCCGAATCCGGCACCAGATCGCCCCACAATTCCTGCTCAAGCTGATCGCGGCTGACCACCCGGGGCGACTCGCGCATCAGAATGCGCAGGATCCGGAATGCGGTCGGCGACAGCTTCAATACCTTGCCTTCGCGACGCACTTCCTGCCGTGACGGGTCCAGCTCCAGGTCCGCCACCTTGAGCACATGCGGCGCCACTTCCCCGCGATTGCGGCGCACCTGCGCCTGCACCCGGGCGAGCAATTCCGGCAGCGCAAACGGCTTCACCAGGTAGTCATCGCCACCACGGGAGAAGCCTTCCAGCTTGTCATCCAGATGGTCGCGGGCAGTCAGAAAAATGACCGGCGTGGTCAGGGTCAGATCCTTGCGCAGGTACTGGCACAGCGAATAGCCGTCTTCGCCGGGCAGCATGATGTCCAGCAGGATCAGGTCGTAGTGGTGCTCGCGCAGCAGTTCCCGGGCGAGGTGGGCGTCGCCGGCGTAGTCCACCGTCGCTCCCTGCTGTTCAAGAAACTCGACCACGCTCTGGGCCAGTTGGCGATGATCTTCGACCAGTAACAGGGACAGGTTGTGCAGGGTAGGGGTCATTGCTCATCTCCACGTGAATGGTCGGATAATGACCACCTGTCAGTGAAGGATGCATCAACAGTCGGAGCCGGACAATGCCAGCAGCATGCCGGGGATGTCGTCCCCGCGCGCTACTGAATGGTGCTCTGGCGGACCGGCTTGTTGGCGTACATGGCCTTGTCGGCCCGGCACAGGGTGTCCTGCAATGACTCGCCGGGTAGCCAGCTGGCCTTGCCGGTGGAGGCCCGGACACCGGAGTGTTGCAGCGCTTCACCAAGCCGCTTTTCGAAGCCACGGGCATGCAGTGAATCGGTATTGACCAGCAGTACTGCAAATTCGTCGCCGCCAATCCGGGCGACCACATCCGGCTGTCGAACCGTCTCGGCCAGCAGTCTGCCAGTCAGGCGGATCAGCCGATCACCAGCGCAATGACCATGCCCGTCGTTAACCTGTTTCAGTGCATCCAGATCGACAACAATCAACGTGCAGGTATGGCCATAGCGCTGACAGCGTGCCTCTTCGCGTGCCAGCTGAGCATTCCAGCCACGCCGGTTGAGCAGTCCGGTAAGCGGGTCTGTGTCGGCGTCCACTCTGGCCTGCTCCAGTTCAGCCAGCAGTGCAGAGGTGCGGTGCAGCTCCTGCAGCAGTGCCGAGAACAGGCCGGCCTTGGCCTCCAGCAGCGCCAGCTCAGAGCCGGTTTCCAGCATCGATTCCGGGCGCCAGATGCCCAGATAGCCCTCCGGCCCGGCAGCGTTCTGTCGGGTCGTCAGTGGCAGGGTGGTCAGGGTGCCGCCGTTCAGGCGCTGTGGCTTGCCAGCCGGGCGCGGCAGCATGATGCCGTCAGACAGCGGACCATCGCCGCTGCAAAGCAGAACCCGGGCTTCCTGATCATCCAGGGGCTCTGCCAGCAGCCACTGCACCGGGGACTGGAAGCGGCTGAGAGAAGTCAGGGAAGCACGGGCAATGCCAGCAAAATCCGGCCATTGAGGCAGTGACAACAGGGATGGCGCAGAAGCCATGAACACTCCGAAATCCATTATCGAGGTTCCCTGAAAATCACTGCCCGGGGGTTGTCAGGGTAGAAAGCCGGGCATTGTGCACAGTTTGGTGGTGGCAAAATGAAGCCTGTTTCACACTTCTTTAACAATCAGAAAGAAGGCTTAGGCAGCTTTTCCCTATCAATACCGAGGCAAAGCTGGTAGAGTCCGCGCCCTCAACTGACGTGGCCAACGCAGATGTCTGCAAGCGCCACAACATAAGGTGCTTGATGACTGCTGAACACGCCACGCCGGGCTTCGATGCCCTCGGCCTTGCCACGCCTGTGCTTTCCACACTGGCTTCCCTGAACTACCTGCAACCGTCACCGATCCAGGCGCAGATGATTCCGCTGATGCTGGCCGGTCGCGACGTGATTGGTCAGGCCCAGACCGGTACCGGTAAAACCGCTGCCTTCGCTCTGCCACTGATTTCCCGTTTCGCCGACAGCAGTGCCCGCCATGCGCAGGTGCTGGTGCTGGCGCCGACCCGCGAGCTGGCCTTGCAGGTGACTGAATCCTTTAGCCGTTACTCATCGGCCTATTCGTCCATGCAGGTGGTTAGCCTGTGTGGTGGCATGGATTACCGGCCGCAGACCCGTGCGCTGCGCGACGGCGTCCAGTTTGTGATCGGCACCCCGGGTCGGGTGATTGATCACCTGAATCGCGGCACGCTGAAACTGGACCAGCTCGAATGCCTGGTGCTCGACGAAGCGGATGAAATGCTGCGTATGGGCTTCATCGACGACGTTGAAGCAGTGTTGGCGGCGATGCCGACCAGCTGTCAGGTGGCCCTGTTCTCCGCCACCATGCCGACCCAGATCCGCAAGCTGGCACAGAAATACCTGAAGAATCCGGAAGAAATCACCATCAAGTCGAAAACGGAAACGGTGGCTGCAATTCGTCAGCGTTACCTGTTTGTGAACTACCGCGACAAGATGGATGCGCTGGTACGGGTGCTGGAATGTGAAGATTACGACGGCGTGATTGTTTTCGCCCGTACCAAGGAAAGCACGGTTGAGATTGCCGATGCCCTGCAGCGGCAGAATTATCGCGCCGTGGCATTGAATGGTGATATGCCGCAGAACCTGCGTGAACAGACTGTCGAGCAGCTGAAGAGCAAACGCATCGATATTCTGGTCGCCACCGATGTTGTGGCGCGGGGTCTGGATGTGCCGCGTATTTCCCACGTAATCAACTATGACATCTCGTTTGATGCCGAGACCTATGTACACCGGATCGGCCGTACCGGTCGTGCCGGTCGCGAAGGTGATGCGATCCTGTTTGTAACCGCAAAGGACAAGCGTTTGCTGCAGACCATCGAGCGCGTGACCCGACAGAAAGTCGAGGAGATGCCATTGCCGACCTCGGCGGACATCAATGCCGCCCGTGAACGTCGTCTGCGCGAGCAACTGGAGCGTGTGCTGGAGAAAGGCCAGCTGGAACCGTTCCGCGGTTTGCTGGCGCGCTGGCAGGAAGAGCTGGAAGTGGCACCGCTGGAACTGGCTGCTGCCATGGCAGTGCTGGCCCAGGGCGACCGTGAGTTTCATATTCAGGATCGGCCGGTATCGGCCCGTCCGCCGCGTGATCGTGATGAGCGTCCGCGAGACTCTGCCGGCCCGCGGGTCCGGGTGGAGTACAAGGAGCGCGCACCGCGTCGTCAGGATGGCGAGCGCAGTGAACGTGGCGAGCGACGCACCGTCAAGGCGCCGTCGGCACCGGAAGCGGGTATGGTTCGCTATCGCATTGCCGTGGGCCGCAAGCATGGCGTCAAGCCGGCCAATATCGTTGGTGCTATTGCCAATGAGGCGAACATGAATAGCCAGAATATCGGCCGGATTGATATTTTCCCGGAGTTTTCCACAGTCGATTTGCCGCAGAGCATGCCGTCTACTTCATTGCAGCACCTGCGCAATGTCTGGGTATCCGGGCAGAAGCTGTCGATCTCGCCGTGGAGCGACAAGCCGCCGGTCAAGCCGCGTAAGGCAAAAGCCGAGTAAAAAAACGGGGCCGAAAGGCCCCGTTTTTTATGCTGGATCAGTCAAGCAGTTTCTGCGCGGCGTCAGTATGGAAGAATGGTTCAAGCTGGCGGCGCACGGCTTTTTCGAGCAAGCCCTTTTTGTTCAGCACAGCCAAAACATGGGGAGCATAATGCATGGCTTCAGCGACGATCATGTCGCGGTCCACGCCCATTTCCTCGAGCAGTTCGTTGAGGGTGCTTTTGCCATACTTCTTGAAGAAGAAGTCGACCCCGGCATCGATCATGTCGCGGTAATAATCGGTTTTACGCAGCTCGCGCCAGTAATCAAAGCCGATCACGAAGAAGTCCTCGATGTCGGTTTCGCTGACGTAATCGCGGAATGCCGAAATCTTGTTGAGCTTGACCTCGTTCCAGACATCGGTGGCAATCAGGGTAATCTTTTCATCGGAAAGATTGCGAATCAGAAACTTTTCACTCTGCCGCAGCGAAGCGTTGATGTTCTGGCCGATATATTTCTTGATGCCGGCCTCGGCATTCGGTGAGGCCATATCCATGACGCTCTTGCCGAGCTTCATCATTGACTGGGCACCAGGGATTTTCTTGGTCAGCGGGTTCTTGGTGATGTAGTCGGTGATGCCGTGGTACAGCACCTCGGAGATCATCTCGCCATAGATCGGGTTGCTGACCGCCTCGCGGATGATTTTTTCGCGAAGGTCCTTCATCTCAACGACTTTCTTCATCAGGTCGCGAAATTGCTCGTCAGTGAGCAGGTCAAAAAGCTTGTTCTCATCATGGCTTTTTAGCTGATAAACCTCACGGGCCACTTCGCCCACCAGCTCGGGGATGGCCGGTGGAATCTCATGGTGAATGGCATAGCGGTGTGCTGTCTGCTTGATCATGGTCGGTGTGACCACATCGCCCAGTTTCAGCTTGTTGACGTCGGCAAGTACGTTGTCGACCAGCGATTCGATCTGTTGCTCCAGCTGCTTGCCGGTGAGCTGTTCCAGTGTGTATGCGACCTGTGCGTCGAGCAGTGCTTGTGCTTTCTCGGAAAGCTTCGCCATGAGTATTCCCTCCTGTGGGCTGGAGGGAGTGTAGGAAGGTGGCAGGCGCGGTGCCAGTGTCCGATGGCGCCAATGTGCCGGCGCTGGGGTCAGCTGGAGCTGCTGTTGGCAAGCGCGGGACGCATGGACAGCGGTGGCCGTTCAGGTTTGCGGTTGGCAGCTTTCTGCCGGTCGCAGGCGCTGAGTAACACCGAGTTGCAGATCAGATGGTCGGGGATCTGGTCGCGAACCTGCTGGTGGACTTCCGGCAGCTTGCTCCAGTGCACGCCCGGGTGCATGTGGTGTGCGGTGTGATAGCCAAGATTCCAGGAAATCAGGTTATACAGGCGGCTGGTGGTGTTACGTGAGGCAGTGTGGTCATCGCCCATATCCAGCCCCTGATGCTGCTGGTAGGTATTGTCGAGCAGACCAATCAGCATGATCGGCATCGGCAGGACAAAAATGATCAGGGCCTGTTTCGGCGCCAGTGCAATCAGCGTTGCCAGCACCGCCAGCGACACGGCGGTCCAGATGAAGAACTGGCGCAGCAATCGGGGCCGGCTGCGGCCAATACGAATGACCTCCGGGTAAACGCGTAAGGCGTTGTAAAGATCGTAGCGAATGCGGTTCATGGTGCGGCCATCCTGTTCCCGCCAGGCTGCCGGATCCAGTTTCGGGTCCAGGTAGTGCTGGTGATGGCCGATATTGTGATGCAGGGTCCATGCGAACGGCGGCACGCCGGTTTCGAGAAACAGGATTACCTCATAGACACGATTCATCCAGCGCGGCCGGAACGTCATGGTGTGGTGGTGATTGTGGCTTATGGAACCGGGGCAAGCGGAAAAAAACAGCAGGCCCGCCGCCACTGCCAGCAGGGCGCCAGTGCTGTCGAGAGTGAATACCGCCCATAGCTGGATAGAGAAAACACCGATAACGATGAGGCTGGGGAGAATATCCGCACGGTGACGGTAGACAGACATGTGACGCTTCCCTGTGTTGTTGTTCTTATTCGTCCTGAATAAATACTCCTGCCAAACCGCCGAATAAATCCGGCGAAATAATGAGATTCACATCACAAATTAGTGGGGGTGGGCCTGACGCAGGCCCGTCCCGACAGGGCGGGAAAGGGCTGGGAAAGGGCCAGGAAAGGCCGGCTTTTCAGGGAGAGGGGAAGTATTGCAGGCGTAGTTCAGTGAGGCGTTGTTCGTAGCTCAGGTTCCACAGATCCTCTGCCATCTGCGTTTTCAGCGGGGCCATGTCCTGATCAAGTTGCTCGACGGCCAGCTGGTACTCGGCGACGGCGGTCTGTTGCTGCCGAACCACCTGATCCCGGGCGGCCATCGCGGCAGCTTGCTCGGTGCCGAAATACTGCTCCCGCAGCTGCCCGGTGATGGCGTCGATGCTGGCGGGATCGGTCAGTCCGGCGGTCAGCAGCGCCAGCTCACGGTCATAGCGGCCGCTGTCCCCTTCTACCTCAGCCAGCGCCGGCTGGTAGTCGCCAAGTGTGTCACTGCGCAGGGCATCCAGTGCCGCCAGCCTTTGCTGCGGGGAAAGCGAGGTCAGCGTGTCGCTGCTCATCAGCTCGCCGAAACGGAACTGATACTCTGCCCAGGCGGCTTCCTGGCCGAACAGGGCTTCGGTTTCTGCAATACCCAGAGTTTGCTGTCGCAGTTCGTGAATGGCTGCATAGCGTTGTCTGGCCGGCGTCTCCATCGACATGACAACCTGTGCCATGGCGGCTTCGTAGAGCGGCAAACGCGCCAGTGCACTGGCAACCAGTGCGGCAAAATCCTGATCCGGAAGGGCGTCGAGGGCAGCCTGAATCAGGGCAGCACAATCATCACCTTGGCCGCATTGCTGACGCAGTTGTTGCAGCGTTCTCTGCAGGTTGCCGGGCTCGGCCCGTGCCATCTCAAGCAGGTCGCGCATGGTGTCGATACGCAGCTGACGACGCTGTTCCGTGCTCATGGCTGCTTCATCCATGCCGGGGGCTGTGTTGGCGCGGCTGCTGTCGCTGGTGGTTGCGCTGTTGGTCTGATCGGGGCCCGGCTGTGACGTCGGTGTTGGATTCTGCCACAGCCAGAAAATAAAAAAGGTGGCGACCGCGAAAGCGGTCACCACCAGCAGGGCGCGTCGGAGAGACATCACGGCGCGAAGATGAACTCACCCATCACCGGGAAGTGATCAGACAGATCCCGGGTATGGAACAGCGGAGCCACAGCGGTGCGCGGGATGCGGACATCGTTGCGCGACTGAACCGGCTGACGGTGAGTGTTCGAGTAAACCACGTAGTCGAGGTATTCCACGGTCTCGCCACCCGAGCCTGCCGCGCCGGAAAGAATGTTGATGCGCGGATCGAAGGTCGAGGCGGTGTAGCCGGTGCTGACCGGATCGGTGGCGTTCAGGTTGGTCAGCATCTGGGCGTAATCCTGCGGCCAGATCAGTTTGTTGACGTTGAAGTCGCCGCCCATCATCACCGCATCGAAAGCGGCCGGGTTCTGGGCATCGACCAGTGCACGAATCTGCTGGAATTGCTGCTGGCGCAGGGCGCGAGCTTCATCGGTGTCAAACGAGGCGGTGTGAGTCGAGGTGACATGGTAGGCCTTGCCGCCCTTGATCACTTCGGCATAGATGATGCCCTTGTCGGCGAAGCAGTCGGTGCCGGAGCAATCCGGGTAGATGAAATCTGCGGTGGCAACGATCGGGTAGCGACTGACAACCAGCACGCCGCTGTCGAACACGTTGATGCCGTTATAGGGAATTTTCGGCACGTGGGTCTGGTACGGATATTCGGCGGCCAGTTGTTGCAGCATGCCGGTGCGATCCGAGGAGAACGCTTCCTGGAACAGGATCACGTCATAGCCCTTCAGGTGTTTCGGCAGCTCAGCCAGACGCTCGCTGATCTGGTCGGCAACCAGTGGCAGGGCGTAGATGTTGTAGCTCAGCACTTTCAGTGCGTCAGCACCGGACACTGGCTCCGGCAGGGTGTCGTTGGTCACCACGTAGTAGAAGTCATCGTAGCCACCAGTGTATTCCGCCTTGAACGCGGTGGACGACGGCCGGCTGGCGTAGCTGTGGCTGTTGGTATGGACGTTGCGGTCGGTGTACCAGGAGGTGCTGAAGCCCGGGCCGCTGGCGGCGTGCTTGACGTTGCTGCCGCTCCAGGTGCCTTTCATGGTCTGTTTGGCCACCACGGACTGGCCATTGCGGGTGATATAGGTGTCGAAGTTGTAGGTGTGGCCAGACTTGACGCCCCAGTAGCGGTTATAGCGCAGAACCCGCTTGGTTTCGTAGGGGCCGATGGCGCTGGCTTCCTGGGCCCATTCGCTGCCGTTGGACAGGGTGCGGCTGCCGTAGTGGCTGACGGAAATGGTTACCGGATCAGGGGTACTGTTGGTGATGTAGATATAAGTATCTGCGGCGGCGTTACCGGCAAACAGCACCAGCACACTGACGATCAGCAAGCGAAATCCAGACATTGCACACTCTCCCAATATTCTTGTTGTGGTGTTGCCCCGGCTGCGGGGCGCGCCTGCGGACAATTGCGACGCAGTGTGACGATAGCGAGCCATCCTCAACAGGGACATTCGTGCCAACTAATGGGCAAATTCGGACAGCCGATGACCGGAACTGTGCCGGGCTGAGCAGTTCAGTTACTGCATCCTCACCCGTGGCCGGCTAGCCTGTGTTTCTGATGTAACTGTTTCACCCACCATCCGGACGGATTATGGAATTCAATGATGTCTTGTTGAGCCGGCGCAGTATTCGCGCTTTTGCTGATGCCCCGGTGCCGGCGGAGCAGATCGAGCGGCTGCTGGCGCGGGCGCTGGAGTCGCCGAGCTGGTCAAACACCCAGCCCTACAAGGTTGCGGTGGCGACCGGGGCGGCTCTGGAGGGGCTGCGTACCGAGCTGACCGAGCGTTTTCAGCGGGCCACGACGCTGCAGAAGGCATCACTGCCGAACAAGCTGCTCGGGGCATTGCGCGGCGGCGTCATGCCGGATGGCGACTTCAAGCCGATCCTGCATTATCCCGAGGACCTGCAGCCGCGGCGGGTGGCCACCGGCATCGGTCTGTACAACATGCTCGGCATCGGTCGGCAGGATCGTGCGGCCAGAGATGAACAGATGGCACGCAACTTCCGCTTCTTCGATGCGCCGGTGGCGTTGTTTGTGTTTATTCACGAGGGCCTTGGAATCTACAGCGCTCTGGATGCCGGTATCTTCCTGCAGTCGCTGATGCTGGCGGCCACTGACGAGGGCCTCGGCAGCTGCGCTCAGGGGGCGCTGGCACTGTGGCGCTCGCCGGTGGCCGCGCGCTTCGAGATTCCCAAGCAGTACAAGCTGCTATGCGGTGTGTCACTCGGTTATCCGCTCGATCAGCCGGTCAACCGTTTCAAGCCGGACCGGCGCAGCGTCGCCGAAATTATGTTGCCGCCGCGCTCTGGCGGCACAAGCTGATCCAGCGCTCGATGCCGGCGCTGACATATTTCTGCCGGTGCAAGGCAAAGTAAAAGCGGCGGCGAAAATCCCGGCCCGGCACCGGCAGGGGCACCAGGCTGCCGCGCCGGAACGCCTCGCTCAGGGTCACCCGTGACAGGCAGCCGATGCCGAGACCGGCTTCCACCGCGCGCTTGATTGCTTCGGTATGCTGCAGCTCGAGCAGGACATGCAGCTCCGGTAGCAGGCCGTGCAGGGCGCGGTCAAAGGTCTGGCGGGTGCCGGAACCCGGTTCGCGCAGGATCCAGGTGGCTTCACGCAGGTCGCGGTCATCCAGTGCCGGGCGCCCGGCGAGGTCATGGTCCGGGGCGCAGAACACCACCAGCTCATCCTCCTGCCAGGGCGTGAGCAGGATATCGGGATGATGCAGCTCTCCCTCGATCAGGCCGATATCTGCCTCGAAATTGGCAATCTTGGCGGCGATATCCGCAGTATTGGCCACGTCCAGTGCAACTCGTCCTGCACCCGGCTCTGCCATGTAGCGAGCCATGATCCCGACCGCCAGATAGTTGCCGATGGTCAGGGTGGCGCCGACCTTGAGCAGGCCGGCGTCATCGTGCTGGCTCAGGGTCCGCTGCAGCGCTTCCGCCTGGGCCAGCAGCGCCTCTGCCTGTGGCCGGATCAGCAGGCCGAACTCGTTCAGCTGCAGGCGCTTGCCGACCCGGTCAAACAGCTGCACACCGAACTGCTGCTCCAGCTCGCGCAGGGCGCTGCTGGCGGCGGACTGTGACATGGCTAGAATATCCGCCGCACGGGTCAGGTGCTGTTGGCGGGCCACGGCGAGGAACACTTCGAGCTGACGCAGGGTGTATTTCATAGATCATTCGATATTATCGATTGGTTATATCTGAATATCCCATTTTTCAGAATGAATGCCCAGCGTTACTCTGCTGCCATCAATCACGGCCC
This sequence comes from Alcanivoracaceae bacterium, assembly GCA_023146255.1. GTDB lineage: Bacteria > Pseudomonadota > Gammaproteobacteria > Pseudomonadales > Alcanivoracaceae > PGZG01. The sequence continues at coordinate 253,317 of JAGLCJ010000008.1, read as the reverse complement.
CTGGCGGGCCAACTGCGCAATGGAGTCAGTCGGCATGAGCAACCTGAATGTGGAACGCGTTACCCATGTGCACCACTGGAACGACACCCTGTTCAGTTTCCGCACCACCCGGGATCCGGGCTTCCGCTTCCGCAACGGTCATTTCACCATGATTGGTCTGGAGCTGGAGGGCCGGCCGCTGCTGCGTGCCTACTCTATTGCCAGCGCCAACTATGACGAAGAGATGGAGTTTTTCTCGATCAAGGTACCGGATGGCCCGCTGACTTCGAAGCTGCAGTCGCTGAAGGTTGGCGACAGTGTCCTGGTTGGCCGCAAGCCCACCGGCACGCTGGTGGCGGACAACCTGCTGCCGGGCAAGCGGTTGTGGCTGCTCAGCACCGGTACTGGCCTCGCGCCGTTCATGAGCATCATCCGTGACCCGGAGGTGTACGAGCGCTTCGACCGGGTGATCCTGACCCACGGCGTGCGCCATGTCTCCGAGCTGGCCTACCAGCAAGTGATCACTGACGAGCTGCCGAACAACGAGTTTTTCGGTGAGCAGGTGCGCGAGCAGCTGCTCTACTACCCGACCGTGACCCGCGAACCGTTCCGCAATCAGGGCCGGCTGACCGACCTGATGGCATCGGGCAAGCTGTTTCGCGATCTTGGTCTGCCGACGCCGAACGTCGACGAAGACCGCTTTATGCTCTGCGGCAGCCCGGCCATGCTCAAGGACCTGACCACGCTACTGGATGGTCTCGGCTTTCGTGAGACCCGTCAGGGGCAGGTCGGTCACTATGTGATCGAGCGGGCGTTTGTCGAAAAATAACGTAAGTGGCATTTTCGCCCGTCACGGCTCGATCAGGGGGAAAGCTGTGACCGGGTTCGTCTTTTGCCACTGTTATCGTTTTGACATCCTGTTCTGCTGATAAGAATTAAGTAGTATTCCGAAGTTGTCTCCGTTTTCGGGATGCCCATGATGTTTCTGTCCCCTCGGCTAGCCGGATGAGCGCGCCGATACCCGATCCTGCCGATGATCGTCTGGCCCGGCTGTTTGCTGGGCTGCACGGCAGTCAGCCTGCCTCGACAGCGTTGATTGCTGATGATCAGGTGGTCAGGGTGCTACTGGCCGCCGACCCGCTCGCCGAGGATCCGGTGGCGGCGGTACAGCGTGCCTTTCCCGGTCAGTCCCCCAGTGTTCGCCAGCTTGGTGTGATCCGGCTGGCCCGTGAACTGTTGCGCGACTATTTCGCCCAGCCGGTGTATCACCCGGAGCTGGGCGAGGCACTGCTGCGGGCGAGCAGCAGACTGATAGCCGAGGCACTGCCCACAGATGGCTGGCTGATGCGTCCACAGCATCCACTGCACGGTCTGCTGGCGGTTGTCGAAAAGGTGGCTGCGGGCTGGTATCCAGGGCTGCCACAGGCTGGCGACACCATGGCGCTGCTGGCCGGATGGCTGAGTCAGCCAGCTGCGGTGGCTGATCGCCTTGCGGCAGCTGAACAGTGGTTTCTGGATTATCAGCAGCGTCAGGAAAGAATCACTGCCCGGGTGGCCGAGAGTGAATTCGGCGTGCTGCGGCTCAACTATATCCGCCAGACCTCGGCCCGCAGCCTGAATCGCCTGCTGGCCGGCCGCAGTGTGCCGGATTTCATGGCAGAGGCGATCGCCCAGCATTGGGCCGGCGCTTTTCAGTGGACCCTGCTGCACCATGGCGAGCAATCGCCCCTCTGGCAGAAGCTGGTGCGCGGTTTTGGCCTGCTGCTCTGGAGTGTGCAGGTGGAGGCGGCTGACGCATCCCAGCGCAGCAAGCTGACCCGGGTGATTGACCAGATCAAGTCGGAGCTGATGCCGTTGCTGGAGCAGGTCATTGCGGACGAGGGCCTGCGCGAACAGTTGCGCGAGCAAGTCGATATCGCTCACCTGTGTCAGTTACATGCCCGGCCATTGGAGTACCGGCCGGTCCCGCCCATTGCCGGCGGCACCGCCCTTGATGATGCCGGCGCCGGTGTCAGTCAGGACCTGTTGTCCGAGGTCGCGGCGATACATGTCGGCGACTGGTTCAGCGAGACTGCTTCCGGCCGGCGTCTGCGGTTGTTGCTGAAGCTGGATGAGTACCAGCAGTTGCTGTTTGTGAACCAATTCGGAATGAAGCAGGCCAGCGCCTCGTTCGAGGAGTTTGCCTGGCAGTTCTCCTCGGCGCAGATATCGGCGCTGGTGGCGCCGGTGCCGTTGCGCGAGTGGGCGGCCGAGCGCTTGACGACGCTGGCGGATCAGTATCGGCAACGTCAGCGTAGCCGTGAACAGGAGCATCGGGCCCGTCAGGAAGCGGAGCAGCAAGAAGCGCGGGCCAGAGAACAGGCACGCAGCAAGGCGCTGGCGGAGGCCCGCCAGTTAGCCGAGACACGGCAACGCCAGAAAGCGGAGGGCGAGGCCCTGCAGCAGGCCGAGCTGGAGCTGGAGCAGGCCCGGCGCGAATCCGTTGCGGCGGGCCACGGCGCTTCCGAGGCGCAGCGCCGGCAGCGAGCCAGATTGCTGGTCAGCGGCTTGAGTATGGGGGTATGGCTGACCTTCCACGACGACAAGGGGGAGCAGACCAGACGCAAGCTGGCGGTGGTGTTACCGTCCAGTGGCAAGTATATTTTCGTAGATCGTCTTGGTACTGATAAGTATGAAGTGCTAAGAGACGACCTTATTGCCGGCATTGCCGCCGGCGCCATTGACGTGGTGCGGAAGGATTCGCGCTTCGATGATGCCCTGACCCGTGTGGTCGACGGCATTCGTCAGGACAGAGGGTGGGGAGATGGCTGACAGACAGGATCATCGCAGTGAGGTTCGGCTTGCGCTGCGTATTCCGGTCTTTGTCGAGCTGCCCGAATCCGACGACGATGAGTCACATGCGCCGTTACTGCTGTGCCGGCTGGTGGATTTTTCCGCCAATGGCGCCCAGATCCGTCTCGACCGGTCACTGCCACAGGGCGCGATTCTACGATTGTCGGCGCAACTGCCGGAACACTGCACGTTGCTGACGGTGGTGGGTGAAGTACGCTGGGTACGCTTTGATGCTGGCAGTTACCTGATCGGCTTCAGTCTCTATGAAGCTGATCAGACCGATATCGAGCAGTGGAAATCACTGGTTGCCGGGCGGCTCTGACAGCACTTTCTGGCGGACGTGTTCAGCGATACCGGCGCCAACCTCACTCATGGTCAAAAACGCTTCGTCGGCGCCGGCACGGGCAATGGCGTTAGCCTCATCCTGATGCATGGTGTGGGCCACCACCAGCCCGGTAAAACCCCGTTGGCGCAACTTTCGCGCCGCTATCAATTTCGCTTCAATGTCGTTCATGGCGAGGATAACTGCCTCGATATGATCCATCTGCAGTCCCTCCCAAAACACCGGATCTTCGGCGTCAGCGAAGAACACATTGCGTCCGGCGCGCTGGTGAGCGGCCATCTTGGTCGGGTCAGAGTCCAGAGCAATCAAGCGTGACTCGTGTGGGCGTAAAAAGTCATAGGCGGCCGAGCCGGTGCGGCCCATCCCCATGACCAGCACACGGGCGTCGCCCAGAGAAATGGGCTGCTCATCCGGGTGCCGCTGGTTGCGCTCAAATGGTGCCAGCCGGCTGGCGATGCGTTCGTATAGCGGGTGTGCAATCCGGTTTAACGGCGCAGACAGCAGGAATGAAAACGCCACCGTCAGTGCCAGCGGCACCAGCCATTCGGGCAGCACCACGCTGGCGACAATCAGGCCGAACTCACTGTAGTTGGTCAGCGGCAGGGCACTCAGGAAAGCGCTGCGCGAGCGCAGCCGGAACAACACCAGCAGCAGGAAAAACAGCACACCTTTCAGGGGCAGAAACAGCGACATGGCGACGGCAAACAGGAACTGGTTCTGATCGGGCAGGCCGGCCAGACCGATCTGCAGGAAAAAGCCGACCAGAAACACCTCTTTGATACTCCAGAGAGAATCAGAGAGCTCCTTGGCTCGGGTGTGGCCGGAGAGGAGTACCCCGAAGACCAGAGCACCCAGCTCTGAGCTCAGGCCAACGGATTCAAAGCCATAGCCGCCCACCGCGATCGCCAGCAACAGACCGAATAGCACCAGCAGTTCTTCGTGCCCGGTGACATCCAGCAATCGGTAAAGAATTGGGCGTAGCAGCGGCAGGGAAAAAATCAGCAAGGCCCAGGCGGATGGGCTTTGGCCGCTGGCGATGCTCATCACCCCCAGTGCGATCAGGTCCTGAACAATCAGGATGCCGATTGCGACGCGGCCGTGGAACGCACGCAATTCGCGCTTGCTTTCCAGTACCTTGGCAGCCAGCACGGTGCTGGAGAAGGCCAGGGCAATGGCGAGCAGAACCGCTGTGCGGCTGTCGAGGGCCAGGAAAAAATACAGGCCGGGTGCAATCACCACCACCGACAGTCCGAAATGCAGCAGGCCGCCACCAATCACCTCGGGGCGAACCAGATTGCGGACCTTGAGTTTCAGGCCGACGGTGAACAGCAACAGCAGCACACCCAGATGGGCGATGTGGCTCAACATGGTGCCGCTGTCGGCGGGCATGCCGAGATCGGCGCCCAGCGCTGCCAGCGCAAAGCCGGCGGCCAGATACCCCACCAGCGGAGGTAAGCCCGCTGGCCGCACCAGTATGCCGGTGATAAAGGCGAAGGCCAGCCAGACAGCCTCAATCATGAGCGCCCCATTATTTCCCGATCGATGATTTCAGCCAAAATATATTCTCTGTCGGCATATGGATACAATTACTCGGTCTTTTTCAGCGCGCCGTCGGATTCGTATGATGCCCGTCCCTGTACCAGTATGCCCGGAGTCGTAATGAACAGCCCGCAACTGATCGCTCGAGTTCCTGCCAACAGCGCCGGCCTGACCCCGGAAGCGCTGGCAGAGCTGAACCGGGTCTACCGGCCGCTCAGCTTTGACGAGCGTATTCGTCGGCTGTATCAGGACTTCAGTGCCGATGGCGTGCTGGTGACCTCATCATTTGCCGCCACCTCGGCCTACTTCCTGCACATCATTAACAGCATTCGTCCGCAGCAGGTCATTCACTTTATTGACACCGGATTTCATTTTCAGGAAACCCTGAACTACCGGGATTATCTGGCTGACCTGTTCAAGCTCAAGGTCGAGGATGTGAAGCCGGATCACCACCATCACCAGTACGCTATTACCGAGCGGCTCTGGGAAACCGATCCTGATCTGTGCTGCTCGGTGAACAAGGTGGAACCGCTGGAGGCGGTCAAGCTGGATTTCCAGATCTGGGTGTCCAGCCTGATGGGCTGGCAAACTGATCATCGCGCCGGCCTCGACATCTTTGAAGAGCGTCGTGGCATCATCAAGTTCAACCCGATGATCGATGTCACCCGGGACCAGCGTGATGCCTACATTGCCGAGCATCAACTGCCGTTCCATCCGCTGGTGGCCGAGGGCTATTCGTCGATCGGTTGCAGCCATTGCACGGTGAAAGGCGATGGTCGCAGTGGCCGTTGGCAGGGCAAGCCGAAAACCGAGTGTGGCCTGCACCTGTAAGCTGACAATGTCTGCCCGGTTTCAGCCGGGCAGACAGGTTACCCGGTTCCGACCTTCATCCTTTGATTGATACAGGCCTTCGTCGGCCCGTTGCAGCAGCAGTGCTTCCTGACCTGGCGCCATCGGCACGGCACAGGTCACACCGGCACTGATCGTCACGATTATATTTTCATTGGCCACCCGGAACGGCGTTTCCGCTACCCGTCGACGTACCCGTTCCGCCACTGCCCGGGCGCCCTCCATGTCGGTTTCCGGCAGCACAATGCAGAACTCTTCACCGCCATAACGCGCCACCACATCCGAATCGCGGGCCACGCAATGGCGAATCTGCGTGGCCACCATGCGCAGGCAATCGTCACCGATCTGGTGGCCATGGCGGTCATTGAACAGTTTGAAGTGATCGATATCGAGCAGGATCACCGCCAGCGGATGCTGATAGCGGAAGCAGCGGGTCACTTCCCGGTTCAGGTAGTTGTCCAGATAACGCCGGTTACGCAACCCGGTAAGCGCATCCGAATCACTCAGTTCCTGCAGGATTGCATTGGCCTTGGCCAGCTCTTCCGTGCGTTCTGCCACCTTGCCTTCCAGTTGCTGGTTGGCCTGTTGCTGGGCGTTCAGTGCCTGCTCCTGAGCCAGCCGTGCCCGTCGCTCATTTTGCAGCGCTTCCATCTGTGCCTGAAAACGGCGCCGACGCTCCTCATTGATACGCTCTGCCAGTGCAAACGACAGCAGCACCACGAGCATGATCGAGCCAATTTGCACAGCATTATCGGTAAACGAATTTTGTGGTAACAGGGTCAGTTTGCTGGCAGCAAGGACCAGACCGCCGAGCAGCAACGAGCTCCAGGCAAACACATAGAACATTGCCGGTCGCTCACCGCGCAGGGCGCCAAACAGGCCGACAAACAGTGCTGCACTGCAGGCCACCACTGAGCCCGCGATCACGCTGATCAGCATGGTGTTATAGGAAGTCAGGAAAACGGTTGCCATCATAACCATCGACAGCACCAGCACTGCGCGGTTGCCAATCCGGATTGGCGATGGCAGGGATTCGCGGTTGAGCTGCAGAAACTCATGGGTGAAAAGCACGGCAAACATTATCGTGCTGGTGAGGAAGAAGCCGATGCTCTGACCGTTCCATTCGGTTGACTCGGGCCAGAAATACTGGAACGAATAGCCAGTCAACGAGGACACAAACATCGGCACCGAGACGACAAAGCCGACGTAGTACAGATAGCTGCGATCGCCGATGCCGATAAACATAAACAGGTTGTAGATCAGCATCACCAGCATGGCACCAAAATAGATGCCGGCGATCAGTTGGCGGGCCTGATCGTGACTGGCAAAGGCGCTTTTCTGCCATAGCGATAACGGCAACTGGACCACGCCGTTGGTGCGGACATGGATCAGCAGGGTGAGGGTTTCGTCTGCCGGCCAGTGGGTCGGCATCAGGAAATAATGATGATTGATTGGCCTCTCGATGAACGGGCGCTGGTCGCCAAGCAGGTATTGATCAACGATCTTGTCGCCGTTGGCCAGATAGACGCCGATGTGGTCCAGCGTCGGGTAGGCGATTTCGAGAATGTATTCCTCAATGCGGGGGTTGTTGTTGCGAATGTCGACCCGGAACCACCAGTCGTGACGGTCAATCCCCCGGTTTACCGCAGCGCCGGTGGCTGGTTGCCAGATAATATCCGGCTGCAGCAGCTCGCTGGCGCCAAGCTGGCCACTGTCGTCGCGCAGCCACTGCAGGCGACTGCTCAACTCGATCTGGCCGAGGCTGCCGTCCAGCACTACAGCAGCTGGAGACAGGGCGGGGAGCAACGCCAAAGCGACCAGCAGCATGCTCAGGCACAGCCAGCGCCAGCGCCGTTCCGGGGCCGGGCTGTCCGCCATCATGGCGGGGTCATGTTTGATTACAGGCAATCCTTGCATGGCCAGATCCTCCTGCCTGCTTGACCCCGTTGCTACTGCTGGCTGTTCCGGGGTGTCAGGCCGCCATCTTTGTCTAGTTATAAAGTACTAGCGATGATGGTTAAATAGTATTAGTTGGTGTGCACTGTGTCACACCGGTAATGTGTCGCTGGTCCTGCCTGTTCGACCGCCTGTCTGCCCCGGCGGTGATCAGTCGCCCTGTTTGTGGCGGTTGGGCCAATGGCGCCTGTTTGTTCCGTGGCTAGGATGGCCGCCTGACCTCTTGGAGCTCCGATGTTTCCTCCTGCCACCCGATTACCGCAACGGGGCAACGCCCTCAGTCGTTTCCTGGCCAGTATGCTGTTGCGAGCCTTTGGCTGGCGCGTTGCCGGTCCGCCGCCAGACGTGCCCAAGGCGGTGATTATTGGCGGGCCGCACACCTCGAACTGGGACGGTGTCTTTACTCTTGCTGCGATGGTGGTGTTGCACCTCGATGCCCGAGTCATGATCAAGGACAGTGCCTTCCGTGGCCCGCTCGGCTCGCTGCTGCGCTGGCTCGGGGCCATGCCGATTGATCGCAACAGCGCCAAGGATGTGGTGCAACAGACCGTGGACCAGTTTGTTGGCAACGACAGGATGGTCATCATTGTGGCTCCGGAGGGTACCCGCGACGGCGCCAGTCAATGGAAGTCCGGGTTCTGGCGCATTGCCAAGGCGGCCAGCGTGCCAATCATTGTTGCTACTGCCGACTACCGGAAGAAGGAAATCGCTTTTCCGGCACTGGTGATGCCCGGTGATGATATGGCCGCGGACATGGCCACTATTCTCGAGAGTTATCGTGGTGTCGAGCCGCGCCACCCGGCACGTTTGTCCGCGCCGCTGGCGGCGATGCGGCGTGAGCAGGAGGGCAGGAATGTTTGAGCTGCGCATCCGGCCACGGTTTTATGAAACCGATGCCTTTGGTCATATCAATAACACCACCGTGTCGGGCTGGTTCGAGACCGCCCGGGAACCGCTGTTCGAGATTTTCGCGCCGAGCCTCGATCCGCGCGCGCTGAACCTGATTCTGGCGCGCACGGAAATCGACTTCATTGCCCAGCTGCACTATGGTGCCGACGTCCTGATCCGCACCGCCATTGAACGCATCGGCAACAGCTCGTTTGTGGTCCTGCACGAGGCCTTTCAGAAAGATGTGCTGGCGGCGCGGGGCAAGGCTGTCCAGGTATGTTTTGATCATCAGACCCAGAAATCGACACCGCTGTCGGCGGAGCATCGTCGCCAGCTGGAAGCGCATCTGCTTGCGCAAGACAACTCAGCGAAGGAGTAAATCATGGCAAATGTGGTCGCCGTTCCCGCCAACCCGGCACTGGTCAACGGGGTAGAGGATTTCATCAATGCGGTGAAGCATGACCGGCATAACAGTGCCGAGCTCTTTATCCAGATGATTGATCATATGACCGACCGGATGCTGAGTCTTTTTCTGGTCGAGCCGTCGCAGATGATGAAGCTGTCCGGCACCCAGGCCAAGGTCATCGACTTCGCCGTGGCCACGGCCGGCAAGGCCTCGCATATGCTGACGCGGCAGATCTACAAGAAAACCACCAATCGGGAGTTTGCCCCGATTCTGAGGAACTTCGAAGCCATGTACTGGCCGGCCGGCGCGGACAACGACAATCATGCCCAGCTGCAGTTTCCGGTTTCCGATGCCTTCGCTGCGGAGTTTCGAGCGGTGGTGGACCTTTGCGTCGCCGGTCAGGGCTCAGCCAATGTCGAGCGGGTGTCGAAGGTGATGGATCAGTTGTCGAACGACATCATCGACAACTTCTTTGTCATCAACAGCAAGGAAGTGAAGATCGGTTTTGTCACCCAGAAGGCGCTGGACATCGGTATCGACGGCACCCGCAAGGCGGTACATGCGGTCAACCACAAGGTGCTGAAGGGCCTCAATGACGCGCAGCTCAAGGGCTTCATGGAGCATTACTCGCCGATTGTCCGGCAGCGTTGATTCCCTGTTTCTTGCACAATTGAACGGCGTTTTGCTGCACAAACCGGAGTGAGCATCAGGTCTGGATGATTTCCAGCATGAGGATGCCACGATGAAAACTGCAGCAATCGCCGTTCTTTCCGCCGCCAGTACGGTGGCCGCCGGAGGCGCCGGGTATGGCCTGTATCAGGCCGGTGCCAGTCAGGCCCAGAGTTCCGTTGCCGCCGCCCCTGTCGCCCAACCGTTGACCGAGGAGCAGATCTTCGAAGCCCGGGTTCAGGCTGCTGTGGCCGCCGCGCTCGAAGCCCGTGAGGCTGCCCCTGCTGTGGCGGCAACTGTGGCCAGCGTGCCGGCGCCAGTGGCGGTCACCGGCACTATTACTGTCCATAACGCCTCTGCACCTGCGCCCGTACGCGCTCCGGCCCGCGCCCGGGTACTGCATGTCGAGCCGATCAGCACGTCCTGGCAGGAGCCGCGTGAAGTCTGCCAGTGGGTGACGGTGCAGAAGCCGGTGCCTGTTCAGCAGGATGGCCGCATTGCCCGTACCTTGCTCGGTGCGGCGGCCGGCGGCCTGCTCGGCAACCAGATTGGCGGCGGCAGTGGCAAGCAAGTGGCCACCGTGATTGGCGCACTGGCTGGTGCCCAGGTTGGCAGCCAGACCGGTGACCGCGCCCCGCGCACCATCAGTACCACCGAGCAGCAGTGCAGTACGGTGATGGAAAGCCGCAGTCGGGCCAGCGGCTATCTGGTGTCCTACGAGTATCAGGGCCAGATTGAAACGATCCGCACCAGTCGCGAGCCGGGTGCTTATCTGCCGGTGGAGAACGGGCGGGTAGTGTTCTGACCTTCTGCTCCTGTAGGAGCTGGCTGATCAGCCGCGAAAGCCTTTCACCGTCGATCGACGGCTCCTACAGGGCTGTTCAGTTCTTCAGCTTGTAGCCGCTCAGGAACATCCAGCGAACGGTAAACAGGCAGATCAGCAGGAACAGGCTGATCATGGTCAGGCTGACTTCGACACTGACGTCAGCAACACCATAAAAGCTCCAGCGAAAGCCACTGATCAAATACACCACCGGGTTGAACAGGGTGATGGTCTGCCACAGTGGCGGCAGCATACTGATGGAGTAGAAGCTGCCGCCGAGAAAGGCCAGCGGCGTGACAATCAGCATCGGCACGATCTGCAGCTTCTCCCAACCATCAGCCCAGATGCCGATAATAAAACCGAACAGGCTGAAGCTCACCGAGGTCAGCAGCAGAAACGCCAGCATCCAGATCGGATGCTCAATGCTGAACGGTACAAACAGTCGCGCCGTCATCAGGATCAGGATGCCGAGCATGATCGACTTGCTGGCCGCCGCACCGACATAGCCAATCACGATTTCCAGCCATGACACCGGCGCTGACAGCACTTCATAAATCGTGCCGGAATAGCGCGGCATATAGATGCCGAACGAGGCATTACTGATGCTTTCGGTCAGCAGCATCAGCATGATCAGGCCGGGGACAATAAAGGCGCCGTAGCTGATGCCGTCGATTTCGATCATCCGCGAGCCGATCGCCGAGCCGAACACGACAAAGTACAGCGAGGTGGAAATCACCGGTGAGGCGATGCTCTGCATCAGGGTGCGGAAGGTGCGCGCCATTTCAAACCGGTAGATGGCGCGGATGGCATACCAGTTCATGCGGTGTCCCTCACCAGGCTGACGAAGATTTCCTCAAGCGAGCTTTCTTCGGTGTGCAGATCGCGAAAATCAATGCCCTCAGCATTGAGTTTGCGCAACAGCTCGGCGATGCCGGTGCTGTCGCTCTGGGTATCAAAGCTGTAGGTCAGCTGCAGGCCATCCTCGCTCAGCGTCAAGGGGTACTGCGATAGTGCTGGCGGTACGGTGCTGATCGGATTCTGCAACTGCAGGGTCAGCTGCTTGCGGCCAAGCTTGCGCATCAGGGTTTGCTTGTCCTCGACCAGAATGATCTCGCCCTTGCGGATCACGCCGATCCGGTCGGCCATTTCCTCGGCTTCCTCAATGTAGTGAGTGGTGAGGATAATGGTGACACCCTGATCGCGCAGTTCGCGCACCATTTGCCACATGTCACGACGCAGCTCGACATCGACACCGGCGGTGGGTTCGTCAAGAAACAGGATGGTTGGTTCGTGCGACAGCGCCTTGGCAATCATCACCCGGCGCTTCATGCCGCCGGACAGGGTCATGATGCGGTTGTCGCGCTTGTCCCACAGCGACAGGGTTTTCAGGATGCGTTCCAGATAGGCCGGGTCCGGCGCCTTGCCGAACAGGCCGCGACTGAAGTTGACCGTCGCCCAGACCGATTCGAAGGCATCGCTGGTCAGTTCCTGTGGCACCAGACCGATACAGCTGCGCGCGGCACGATAGTCGCGTACCACATCATGGCCGTCTGCCAGCACGCTGCCCTCGCTCGGGTTGACGATGCCACAGACGGTGCTGATCAGGGTGGTCTTGCCGGCACCATTGGGGCCGAGCAGGGCAAAGATTTCACCGCGACGGATATCCAGGCTGATGTTGTTCAGCGCCCGGAATCCGTCGGCGTAGGTCTTGCTCAGGTTTTCAATCCGGATAACCGCGTCCACACCGCTGTCCACACAGCGCCCCGCAGGGCGGAAGCCGGATTGTGGCTTACTTGACCATCTTTCGCATCATTTCGACGCGATCCTTGTAGGGCGCGTAGCGCAGCGGGATATCCAGCCAGTTGCTGGTCTTCAGAATGCTGCGGGAATGCGAGAAGGTATCGAACGAGGTTTTGCCATGATAGGCGCCCATGCCGCTTTCACCGACGCCGCCGAACGGCATGTGGGCGTTGGCGACATGCATCACCGTGTTGTTGATGCAGCCGCCACCGAACTGGATGTTGGCCAGCACATCGCGCTCGACCTCCTCGCTGCTGGTGAACAGGTACAGCGCCAGCGGATGTTTCGGCAGGGTGCGGACCTGACGGTACAGATCATCAAGATCGGCATACTCCAGCAGCGGCAATACCGGGCCGAAAATTTCTTCCTGCATGACCGGATCCGTGACGCTGACACCGCCGAGGATGGTGGGCGCGATGAACTTGCTGTCACGGTCGGTCTGGCCACCGACCAGCACCTTGGTCGGGTCGATCAGCGCTGCCACCCGGTCGAAATGACGCTGGTTGATCATGCGGCCGAAGTCCGGGCTGCGAATCGGATCATCGCCATAGCCGGCTTTTACCGCGGCAATGATTTCGCGCTCGAATGCCGCCCGGATATCCCGGTGGACAAACACATGATCCGGGGCAATGCAGGTCTGGCCGGCGTTCATCATCTTGCCGGCGAGAATACGTTTGGCAGCCAGTTTCAGGTTGGCGTCGCGGTGAACAATGGTCGGGCTCTTGCCGCCCAGTTCCAGTGTCACCGGCGTCAGATGCTTTGCTGCTGCGGCCATGACGATACGGCCGACCCGCGGACTGCCGGTGAAGAAGATATGGTCGAACTGTTGCTTCAGCAGCTCGTCAGTAATCTCGGTGCTGCCTTCAACCACCATGACGTGTTCCGGCTTGAAGCATTGCTTCGCCATTTTCGCCAGCAGTGCCGACACTGCGGGATTCAGCGATGACGGCTTCATGATCACGGTATTGCCGGCGGCAATGGCACCAATCAGCGGCTGCACACAAAGCAGGAACGGATAGTTGTACGGACCCATGATGAAGTTGACGCCCAATGGCGTGGATTCCACCCGGCTGCTGCCCGGTTGTGCCCACAGGCTGGTGCTGACTTTTTTCGGCGCCATCCAGCTCTTCAGGTGTTTGAGGGTGTGTTTGATTTCCTCAAACGCCGTGACGATCTCGATATAGGCTTCCATCGGCGGTCGGCCGATATCGGCCTTCAGTGCTTTTTCGATGTCGTCCTTGTGATCAACGATCGACTGTTTCAGCTTGTTCAGCTGCGCTGCCCGGAAGCGGTAATCACGGGTGGCGCCGGAATCGAAATAAAGACGCTGACGACTGACCGCTGTCGCCGCCCAGTCAGTGGAGGAGGTGTGTGATACCGATTCGGCCGCGCCCATGAGGAGCTCCTGTTGCTGTCAGCGAAGCGCCGATGGTTTCACGCCGGCCGGCTGGCGGCTATCACGATTTCGCTCAGGGCGGTGACGGGAATGATCAGAGACATCAGTGGTGAGAATGTTTACCGGCTGCGGATCGACTCGATCAGGGTGCGGATAGTGTATTCGAGCAGCGAATGCGGTGAGACATGGCTGAGCTCCTCCGGCCGCTCGGCGAAGTTGCGCGTCAGCATGATCACCCCATGCAGGGCACCGCGCAGATACAGCGCTGTTTCCAGCGGGTCGCGTACCCGGCCTGGCTCGACGCTGCCATCGGCCAGACCGTCGCTGAGTGCCCGGGCCATGATTTCCATGACCTCGCCGGAACAGTGCAGCAGCGAGTCGCGATCAGTCAGTGAGTCGACCTGCAGCCAGTCGCTGGCAGCGCGGGTCAGGACATCAAAGTAGTTGGGTTCTTCGGCGGAGAAGGCCAGATAGTTGTGACCCATCGCTTCGAGCCGGTCGGCACCGTTGAGCTCGGCCCGGTCCATGTTGCGAAAACGCTGGCGCAGGCTCTCCAGCGCCCGCAACACAATGCTGGCCAGGATGTCCTGCTTGTCGCGGAAGTAGACATACACCAGCCCCCGGCTCAGTCGGGCGCCACGGGCGATGTCGTCCATGGTGGCGCGGTCATAGCCTTTGGCGAAGAACACCTGTTCGGCAGCATCGAGGATGCTGTCACGACGTTCCTGCTTTTCTTCCTGCTGGCGTGCCCGGAGGGTCATGGGGCCTTCACCTGATATCGGTCGGATGGATCCGATGATACTGGCTTTATGGCGTCATTGACAAACTGTTAATTAGTGACAAACTGTCAGCAATCCACCATCACACCGCTTTTACTCGCTGGGGAAGTTCATGCGTAACCTGATTTTGCCTTGGCCCGTGTTGGCTCTGTTGCTGCCCGTCGTTTGGCTATCCGGCTGCGACAGCAGCGATGAAGACCTGCCCCGCGTCACCGTCCGGGTGGCCGAGGTCAGTGCCGGTGAAGCCAGTGAGCCACTGCGTTTTGCCGGGGTAGTGCGTTCCCGTCAACGTGCCGAGCTGACTTTCCAGGTCAGCGGCACGTTGCAGCAACGGCTGGTGGAGATCGGTGATCCGGTCAAGGCCGGTGATCTGCTGGCGCGCCTGCAGAACCCGCAATTGTTGCCGGCTCGGGACTCCGCCCGGGCCCGCTTGCGTGAGGCAGAAGCCCAGGCAAAGCAGGCCGAGCAGGAGTACCAGCGTGGTCTGCCTTTGCGTGAACGGGGGGTGTTGTCGGAACAGAATATCGAGCAGCTGCAGGCGCGCCGCGACTCCCTGCTGGCGGCCGTCGATACCGCCCGTGCCGCGCTGGCGGAGGCTGAACAGCTGGTTCGAGAAGGTGAACTGCGGGCGCCCTTTGCCGGTGTGGTGGAAGCAGTGCTGGCGGAACCGGGTGAATTTGTTGCCGCCGGCATTCCGGTGATGCGGATTTCCTCGCCGCAGGGATTTGAGGTGGAGGTGCGGGTCCCGGAGGCATTGCGCGGCGGCATTGAACCGGGCCAGAGCCTGCCAGTGTGGCGGGTGATGGATCGTGATGCCGCGCCGCTGACCGGGCAGGTTAGCGAAATCGGTCAAGGCTCACGGCGTGGCGAGTTGTATCCGCTGGTGGTCAGTCTTGAAGACGGCGAGCTGGTGCCCGGCATGGCGGTGGAAGTTGGCATTCTGCGTCCCGCCATGGATGCGTTGACGCTGCCGGTACTGGCGGTGGTGCGTACCGCAGAAGGCGCCTCGGTTTATCTGGTTCGTGATGACACTGCTCGCCGGGTGCCGGTCAACGTGGTCCAGCTTGCCGGTGAGCAGGTGCTGGTCCGCAGCGACGCACTTAGTGCTGGCGATCAGGTGGTCTATGCCGGCCTGTCACGACTGGCCGACGGTGATCGGGTGGAGATTCTGCCGTGATCAGTTTCCTGTTGGCGCGTCAGCGCCTGCTCTGGTTGGTGGTGGTGATGATGTCGCTGGTCGGCATCGCCGCCTATTTCAATATGGCGCGCCAGGAGGACCCCAGTTTTCCTTACCGGGCCGGATTGATTTCGGTGCAGTACCCCGGCGCCACTGCTGAAGCCGTGGAACGATTGGTGTTGCGGCCGCTGGAGGAGGAGCTGCTACAGGTCGAGGAAGTGGATTTCATTGTCAGCACTGCACGCAACGGTGTGGCAATTATTCGGGTAATGCAGCATCAACATATTTACGCCACCACACCGGCCTGGGACCGGGTGCGTCAGGCCATGGCCAGAGCCGAGCTGGAATTTCCTGACGGCGTTGGCCAGATGGCATTGGATGACCGTCTGATTGATACACCGGTGGTGGTGCTGGCGATTCGTGGCTCGCCGTCGGCACTGGAACTGTCCAAGGCTGCAGAGAGGCTCAAGGATGCCCTGATGGGCCTGCCGTCGCTGTCGCGAATCGACATCAGTGCTCAGGCAGATGAGCAGATTACCCTGGCCATTGATGATGCCGAGCTCAGCCGAATCGGCCTGCAGCCGATTCAGCTGGCCGACCTGCTGCGTTCGCGTAATCAGGTCATTCCCGGCGGTTTCGTTGTCGCTGGCGGCAAGCGGCTGGCGGTGCTGAGTAATAGCGAGTTTGTCAGTGTCGATGATTTACGTCGCACCCAGATTCCGTTGCCGGATGGCAGCTTTGTGCCGCTCGCGGCCATTGCGGAAATCTGGCGCAGCCCGCTCGAACCATCGCAGTCGGAAGCCTGGTACGACGGCGAGCGGGTTGTGTTGCTCAGCCTGTATGCCGAGCGCGGCCAGGTCGATGCCATTGATTTCGGTGCAGCGCTGCGAGCGCGGCTGGTGGAGCTGGCGCCGAAATTTGCGCCACTGCAGATCGAGGAAATGTTTTTCCAGCCGGACCAGGTGGAAGCGCGGCTGCATGATCTTGAGGGCAGCCTGCTGATCAGCATGCTGATCATTATCGCCGTGGTGTTTTATGGCATGGGCCTGCGGATGGGGTTGCTGGTTGCTACCATGCTGCCGGTGGTGGCGCTGATCACGCTCGGTATTTACAACATGGGCGGCGGCATTCTCCATCAGATTGCTGTGATTGGTCTGGTGATCTCGCTAGGCATCCTGATCGACAACGGCATTGTCATGGTCGAGAACGTGCAGACCCGGCTCGCCGATGGTGCCAAGCCGGGTGCTGCTGTGGCGGGCGCTGTGCGTGAACTGTTTGCGCCGCTCGGCGCATCGACGGCGACCACGCTGGCGGCATTTACTCCATTGCTGTTGTCGAAGGGCGGCACCGGTGATTTTACCCGCGGCATCCCGGTCATGATTATGCTGGCGCTGACGGTGAGTTTTCTGCTTTCCATCACGCTGGCACCTTTACTTGCGGCACGGTTCCTGAAGCCGGAGAACGCCGGGCGGGCAGAATCGATGCAGGCGCTGGGCGAACGCCTTGGTCGTCTGGCGATCAACTACCCTCGTCGTTTGCTGAAAGTGATTGGCTTGGTGGTGCTGGTCAGTTTTCTGATGACGCCGTTCATGAAAGTGCAATTCTTTCCCAATGCTGATCGACCGCTGGTGATTCTGGACTTGCTGTTGCCGGAGGGCACCGATCAGGCTGAAACCGCACGGGTTGCGGAAGCGCTCGAACGAGTGGTACGTGAGCGAGACGATGTTGATCATGTGCACCGTTTTATCGGCTTCAGCGGGCCGACATTTTTCTACAATCTTCTGGTGAATCCGCAGGCGCCGAACCGGGCCCGTCTGGTGTTGCTGGCGGAGGATCTGCCGGCCACCCGTGAAGTGATGAGCTTTGCCCGGGAATATGTCGGCATGACGCTGCCCGAGGTAGTGCTTGGCGCCAGTGTGCTGGGGCAGGGGCCGCCGCGTGATGCGCCGGTGGAAGTGCGGGTTTATCACAGCGATGACGGCATGCGTCAGCGTGCTGCGGAGCAGGTGTTCCGGCATCTGCGTCAGATCGACGGCGCTGTCGATGTCCGTCACACCATTGATCAGGGCACGCCAGCAGTACGGGTGGAAGTGGATGATGCAGTGGCCCAGCGTTCTGGCCTGAGTCGTGCCGATGTCGCTCGCACCCTGTTCGGTCAGAGCTACGGCATGACGGCGGAGCAATACCGGCAGGAGCGCGACCCGATGCCGATCGTGCTGCGCTCCATTGAGGGCACCAATCTGCCGCTGGCACGACTGCTGTCGATCAATATCTATCCGCACCGGGGTGATCCGGTGCCGCTGATGCAGGTGGCCCGGGTGCATGCCGAGTGGGAGCCGGCGTCGGTACAGCGTCGTAACGGCGAGCGGGTGATTACGGTGTCGGCGAATCTGTATGACGGTTACAGCTTCAGCCAGGTTCTTGCCGGACTCGAAGATTCACTTGCTGATCAGCCACTACCGCCGGGGACCCGCATTGAATATGGCGGTGACAGTCAGGGTAGTGGTGATGCCAACAAGGCACTGGCAACTTCGGCGCCGATCGGTGTGCTGTTGTTGTTGTTCTTTCTGGTCTGGCAGTTCAATTCATTCCGGCGTGTGGCGATTGTTTTGTTGACGGTGCCGATGGCGGCAGTGGGGATTATTCCTGGTCTGGTGCTGTCCGGCGCCCCGTTCGGTTTCATGTCCATGCTCGGTGTGGTCGCGCTGGTCGGTATTGTTGTCAACAATGCCATTGTTCTGATCGATGTCGTCGACCAGCGTCTTGCTGCCGGTGACAGCAATGCCGATGCGGTGTACTACGCGGTGGCGCGTCGCACCCGGCCGATTCTTCTGACCACGGCGACCACGGTGGCAGGGCTGTTGCCACTGGCCTTTACCAGTTCGACGCTGTGGCCACCGATGGCCTGGGCGATTATTTCCGGGCTGCTGGCGTCGACCGTGCTGACCCTGCTGGTGGTGCCGGCGCTGTGTCTTTTGGCCTTGCGGCCAGTGCCATCTTCATGAGCAAACATTCTGCCTCCGACACTGGTTAGCGGGATTGGCTATAAGGCTTTATGGCCAATTGACACTATCCGCTCCGCGGGCTGAACCTGAGCGTGCGACGCCTGTCGCAATGCATGGATTCGGCAAAAAGAGGTTCGGCACCATGATTGAGAGAAGGGAGTATATCGACCGTATCAAGGCGGCAATGGATGTCTGGAGTGATGAGCTGCGTCATCTTGAGGAGCATGTCATTCAGGGTGATCCTGGCATGACCGAGCTTTGGGAAGACCAACGCCAGGAACTGCAACGTTTGCTGCTGGCGGTGCAGGACAACATTACCTGTCTGCGGGTGAGGACTCGTCCGGGGATGCCGCGTCCGCCGGGCTGGCAGCAGGTCCGCTGCGATCTGAAAAGCCTGACCGACCGTCTCTACGCCGGCAACTGAGCACGCCTGACCGACATTTCTGATTACGCCTGCGGGATGACCGTTCCGGTCATCCCGCGTTTGCTCCATCCGCGCTACAGTGCATTGGCCAGTTCGCTGTCGGAGCACCCATGCAAAATTCCCTGCTTGCCTATGCCACCCCGGTATTTTTCCTGCTGATTTTTGCCGAGGCCTGGTGGGCAAGGCGCCGGCAACTGCAGCTGTTCGACTTCTCCGACAGCCTGACATCAATCGGGTGCGGCATTTTTACCGTGACGCTGGAGCTGTTTGCGAAAACACTTTTGCTAGGCATTTTTGTGCTGGTGCAGCAGCGTTATGGCCTGTGGCAATGGTCGGTGGACAGCTGGGTGACCTGGCTGGTTTTTTTCCTGTTGCTCGATTTTGTCTACTACTGGGCCCATCGCTGGTCCCATGAGATTAATTTTCTCTGGGGTGGACACGTGCCACATCACCAGAGTGAGCAATACAACCTGACCACCGCCCTGCGGCAGGGTGCCTGGCAGGACATCAGCCACTGGCCGTTATTTTTGCTGTTGGCGTTGCTGGGCTGCCCGGCGTCGGTGTTCATCATCCTGCTCACTGTCAGCAAGCTCTATCAGTTCTGGATTCATACCCGGCTGATCGGCAAGTTGCCGTGGATTGAAGGCATCCTCAACACACCATCGGCGCACCGGGTGCATCATGGCATCAACGATGCCTATATCGACCGGAACCACGGTGGCACCCTGATGATCTGGGACCGGCTGTTTGGCACTTACGTCGAGGAAGATGAGCCGGTGGTGTTCGGAGTGCGCAAGGCCTTTCATGCCCGCAATCCGGTGACTGCCCATGTCGACTGGATGCTGACGCTATGGCGTGATGCCCGCCTGTCCGGACGTTGGCAGGATCTTGTCACCATCTGGTTTCGTCGTACTGGCTGGCGTCCGGCAAGGGCGGCGGAGCTTGACCGGAGGGAAAAGTTTTCCCTGCAGCGCTTTCAGACTTTCATTCCGCAGTTATCGTCACAGCAGAAGCGGGCCGGCTTGCTCTGGTTTTTGCTGGCCATTGTTGCCAACAGCGTGATGCTGCTGGGGTTCGGCAAAATCGGCTGGGGGTTTCAGGCCGCTCTGGCACTGCTGGTGACGCTGGCACTCTGGCGCATGGCCAGAGTGTTTGCACCATCGATTACCGGCTGATCATTTTTTCTCGCTGCTGATGCAGGTGCTGTCGCCGTTGTTGTTGATCAGGTGAACATCCAGCTGGTTGAAGGCAATTTCCAGATCATTTTCCTTGCACAGTTGATCAATTCGCCGGTTCAGCTCATCAGTGGCGCGCAGCCGATCGGTCAGTTCCTTGACATGGACGCGCAGCTCATGGTCCAGGGTGCTGGCGCCAAATGCCATAAACAGCACCTGCGGTTCCGGATCGACCATCACGCGCGGGTTTTCTCTGGCTGCCTGAGTCAGCACCAGTCTCGCCTTGTCGAGGTTCGAACCGTAGGCAAAACCGACCTTGATGGTGATCCGGGTGACCGGATCGGTCAGGCTCCAGTTCACCAACTGGTCGGTGACGAAGGTTTTGTTCGGGACAATGATTTCCTTGCGATCGAAATCAATGATGGTGGTGGCGCGAATGCGAATCTTGCTTACCGTACCGGACAGATTACCAATGGTAATGGTATCGCCGATACGGATCGGTCGTTCGAACAGAATGATCAGACCGGAAACAAAGTTGGCAAAGATTTCCTGCAGACCGAAACCGAGGCCAACACCCAGTGCCGCCACCAGCCACTGCAGCTTGCTCCATTCAAAGCCGAGAGAGCTGAGAAAGGTCACCAGTGCGATGCTGAAGATGACGTACTTGAGCAGCGTGGTAATGGTATAGCTGCTGCCCGGCGCCAGTGTCAGCCGTGACAGGATCAGCACTTCCAACAGGCCGGGCAAATTGCGTATCAACAAGGTGGCAACAAGAATAATGATCAGTGCGCTGACCAGGTCGCCAAGGCTGGTGCGCGCCACCTGCAGACTGTCGCCGCTACCGCTGACACTTTCCCACAGCACCACGTTATCCATATAACCGAACGTGCCGAGCAGGTCTGACCAGACCAGATAGATCACGGTGCCGAAAGCGGCAAACAGACCAATACGGATCAAGCGAAGCGATTGCTGGTTAATCTGCTCGACATCCAGCTTCGGTTCTTCAATGGCATCTCCGCCTTCGGCATCGCCACTGTCCTTGGCCTCCAGTCGCGCTGCCCGTTTCGCCAGCGCACGGCTGAAGGCCAGCCGTCGTGCCGCCACCGACAGACCCCGCACGGCGGTGGCCTGAAGCACAACCCAGAACATCAGCAGATAAAAACTGTCGAGCAGTCGACCGGCCACCTTGACGGAGGTGTAGTAGTAACCGGACAAAGCCAGCGCCATCAGCAGCAATGGCAGACTGGCAAAGCCGTAGGCAAGGATGCGGCGCAGCAGGTCGCCACGTGCGGAAAACGGCCAGGCCATCGCCAGTCGATACAGCAGCACCGCAAGAATCAGGTTGGTCAGCACCAGAATCCACAGGCCAAGGTAATCCTCGGCAATCCGCTCCGGCCAGTGCTCGCCAATACTGGTGACCGGCAGTAGCAGCACAATCACTGCACCGATGGCGAGAATGTGTCGTCGCGCCGGCAGCAGATTTTCCCTGGGCCAGCTGAAATGGCGCTCGCCGATGCCGCCGCTCGCCAGCAGCCGGTGACTCAGGGCAAATACCAGCCATACTGCTGCCATCCGCATCAGGGTGATGGCGGTGACTTGCTGATAGGTGCCTTCGGCGCCATGGAATACCAGCGCCATACCAATCAGCAGTAATGGAACCGGCGCATCCAGAAGAGTGTTGTATAGCAGCGCCAGTGGCGTGTGTTTCTGGCTGTCCTGGCGAACCCGGCCGATGCCTTCCTCAAGATTGACCAGCGCAGCCTTGATGCTGCGCCGGCGCATGGCCAGCAGCGCTGCGACGATCACAAATGGCGTGATCAGCCAGACATCGGCAACCAGTGCGGCGACCAGCTCGGCACTCACTGCCCGGATTGGCAGATTACCAATCTGTTCGGCGAGCAAGGCGGGCAACGCCAGCAGCGCTTCCTGACTGATGGCGCGATTGCTCGGCATCCAGAAGCTCTGCTCGCGAACAGTGTTGCGCAAGGTTCGATGAATCGCTTCCAGTTGTTGCTGGTTGAGCTGGACGCTGATCGCCAGCTTCATCTGCCGGCTGATCTCGTTGTCGAGCTGGCTGATCAGGTCGCGGCGAATGGTGAATATCCTGCTCAGGCTGCCGATCAGGTCGGCGCTGCTCTGAAGATCCTTTTCGGCGACCAGCTTGTTGGCCTGAGCGACCGGGTTGCGCAAGGATTCATACTGCTCACGCAAACGGAACTGTTGCAGACGCAACTCGGAAATCTGCTGCTCCAGCCCTTCAACAAATTCGATCTGCTTCAGTGCGGACTGCTGGCCATAAATAATTCGCGACAACAGCAGGCTGCCCTGCAACAGCTCAATCTGTTCATTCAGGTTGCGCAGTGTCTGGCGGCTACGGTCAAGGCTGGTTTCGATGCGGACATTGTCGCGAATAAGCTGATTGGTCGATTCGGTCAGCGCCAGTAACTGATCGGCCAGCGCGCGGTTTGTCTCAATGGCGCCACGCAGAGCGGGGCTGTCGCTGAGGCCGTCCGGCAGCTCGCCAAGGGCGTCGGCGATCATCTGCTCGGTGCGGGCCTTGCGTTTACTATTGATCTGATCTTGCAGCAGGGCAAGGCGTTGCTCAGTGTGGACATTCTCCTGCTCGAGCAGACGCTGGCGTATTTCGCTGAGCGCCTGCAGGCCATCGGCACTCCACAGTTCACGACGACTCAGCTCCATACGGCTTTCCAGCGCCGCCAGCTCCAGTGTCAACGCTGCCTGCTCGGCGCCGGACAGATCGCCATTACGCATGTCGCTGCTCGCCAGTGTCTGGCGCACCTGTTCAGCGCGGCTGAGATCACGGGCAAGAATGGTCTGGGCGCGCTCCGGCAGGGTCTGGAAGCTGATCAGCTCACTGGTCACTTCGGCCAGTGCATTCTGCTGCTGCTCCATTTCCTTCAATGTGCTGTTCAGTATGCCAACCAGCTCGGTAACCGGCTGGTTGGCATACTGTGCCTCCAGCGCTGCGGTATCCGGCGCGGTCAGGTTGTTAAGGCGCTGTTGCAGCCTGTTACGTTCCGCCGGTGCTTCGCGCAGACGTTTGTTCAGGGCATCGAGATCGCTTGCGTTACGATCCAGTTCAGCGGCAAAGCCAAGGGCTTTCTCCAGTGCCTGCTTGTCGGCACTCTGGCGCTGGGTCAGCGCGTCGCGACCCTCGAGATCGCCAAGCTGACTCTCCAGTGCCCTGACGTCGGGCAGCTCATCACTGGCATGCACTGGCAGCGACAGGGATAACAACAGACAGATCAGCAGGGTGCGGAGCATGGTCATCAGGCCTTCCGTGTCAGGTAAACAATGGCAGTTAGTGTAGCACCCGCGGGCGATGCTCTCAGAGTCGCTTCAACAGAGTCATCAGCATGCCGAGGTCACGGTCATCAAAGCGTGCCAGTGCCTCGTCAGCCCAGCGGTGCAGGTTTTCTTCACGGCCAACACCCAGTCGCGTCAGGGTATCGTGCAGAGCAGCGCGAACATGGGGCAGGGCAGGCGTGTCTGTACGGGGTGCCTCGACCGAGCGCAGTGCTGACAGTTCCCAGGCGTACAGCATCACCGCCTGGGCCAGGTTCAGGGATGGCTGGGCGACTGCCAGCGGCACCGTGGTAGCGGCGTCACACAGCGCCAGTTCGGCACCGGTCAGTCCGCTGGATTCGCGGCCGAATACCAGTGCCGCCCGTTGCACACTGGCGGCCTTTCCTGCCAGCGCCATGCGGCACTCCGCCGGGCTCAGATAGTCGTCGTGATCAAGCCGGCGCCGGGCGCTGCTGGCAATGCTGAAATCGACATCGGCGAGCGCTGCCTGCAGTGACGGATACTGTTGTGCCTGATCAAGAAGCTCGCTGCTTTCGTGGGCGACCCAGCGCGCTTCGCGACTGAGATCGCAGGGATTGACCAGCCGCAGCTGCGAGAAGCCCATGGTCTTCATCGCCCGCGCGGCGGCGCCGACATTTTCCGGCCGGGCCGGTTCCACCAGCACAAAAACCAAGTCCATTACTGAATCCCGATCCGTAATCCGTTGGCGACGCGAACTTCGCCAATGCAGGCAGCGTCCAGCCCGGCGCCACGTAATTGTTGCAGGCAGCTGTCCGCCTGCGCCGCAGGGACAGCAGCGAGCAAGCCGCCGCTGGTTTGCGGATCGGTCAGCAGCGCCAGCAGTGGATGGTAATGAAAGCGCGCTGCAATCTGGCACTCGGTCAGGGCGATATCGTTGGCCGGCTTCAGGGTGCTGGTAATGCCGCGGCCGGCCAGTGTCAGGGCGCCGGGCAACAGCGGCACGGATTCCGCTTGCAGTTCGGCGGCGCAGGACGAGGCCCGGCATATTTCCAGCAGATGGCCGAGCAGGCCAAAACCGGTGATATCGGTGCAGCAACGTACGCCGCTATCGGCAAAAATCTTCGCCGCCATGGCGTTGCTGGTCAGCATGGATTGCAGGGCATGATCAAGCGTCGCTGCAGGTGCTTTTAATTGCATCATTGCCGCCAACACAATGCCGGTGCCAATCGGTTTGCTCAGAATCAGTTTGTCACCCGGCAGGGCACCGCCCTTGTGAAACAGATCCTGCTCGCGGGCACTGCCGTTGATGGCAAAGCCGGCGGCCAGTTGTGGTCCTTCCAGAGTATGTCCACCGAGCAAACTGCAGCCGGCTCGGTTGAGTTCGTCGACGGCGGCATACATCAATCGCTTCAGGTCGCGGCCCTGCAACACCTGATGATTGACTGGCAGGCTGACGGTGGCCAGTGCTGAATGCGGCGTCGCATTCATGGCATAAATGTCACTCAGGCTGTGCAGCGCACTGATGCGGCCAAACAATGCCGGCTCATCAATAAAGGCGGGGAAATAATCCTGACTCTGCACCAGCGCCTTGCCTGTCGGCCAGCGAATGACGCTGGCGTCTTCGCGGGCATCAATGCCGGCGAGAATATCGTCACGCGCCACAGGACGCAGGCCGGTGAGGGCCTGCTGCAACGCTTCACTACCCACTTTGGCACCACAGCCGGCGCAACGCGGCATGTCTTCGGTAGCCGCTGCGATCATTTTTCGTGCCGGTAGATCGGAAAACTTTTCCATGAAGTGGCGATCAATGCGGTCCTTCCAGCGCCACACCCAGGGACCCTGCACGGTGATGTTGCCGCGACTGCCGGCGGCATCCCGGTTGCCGGCAGCCAGCAGCGAGAGGAATTTTTTCTGCGGCTTCCATTGCACCAGCGGTTGACCATTGATGGCGCGATGAAGGTTGCGCACCAGCGTGCCGGCCTGACGCACGGCATAGACACCGGCACGTGGCAGAGGCTGTTCATCAATCAGTGCACAGTCGCCGGCGGCAAACACATTGGCCTGACCAATGGCGCGCAAACTGTGATCAATGCGAATAAAGTTATCGGCGTCCAGTGCCAGCCCCGAATCTTTCAGCCAGTCGGCGCCGACCGCGCCAGTGCACCAGAACAACAGGTCAAAGGGTTGCTCCTTGCCAATGTGTAGCTGGCCGGCACTGACCCGCGACACCCGGCTGCTTTCCTGGACCTGAATGCCGGCGTGATGCAGGCGCTTGCGCATCGCCAGTCGCAGTGCCTGCGGATAACCACTGAGCAGCGTTGAGGCACAGATCAGGGAAATCTCCGCACGCAACCCGCGCCGGGCCAATGCGGTGGCGATGGCCAGTGAAATTTCCGTGCCGCCGGCGCCACCACCGACCACGCTGACCTTTACCGCCCGGTCATGTTGCGGCCAGTGGTCCAGCGCCTGTTGCCAGCGGGCCCGGAAGCTGGCCACCGGCTTCACCGCAATGGCGTGCTCTCTGGCGCCGGGTACCAGATCCAGCGCCGGGGTGCTGCCGATATCCAGACTCAGCCAGTCATAATCCAGAGTTGAACCATCATCCAGTGTCAGCCGGTTCAGGCGGCAATCCAGTGCCGTCACCCGGGCCCGAACAAAGCGCACCCCGGCCCACTGGCAAAGCCGGGGCAGATCGACATGGGTGTCTTCGAGCTGGTAATGGCCGGCAATCAGGCCCGGCAGCATGCCCGAGTAGGCCGCCAGCGAATCCGGTGAAACCAGAGTCAGGCGGGTTTCCGGCAGCGGCTTCATGGCCAGCATGCGCAGCGCCAGCGCGTGACTGTGGCCACCGCCGACCAGTACCAGATCCTGTTTTGCGGGGATGGAATGCACAGGCGCTCCTTGGCTGAAAGGCGCATCATAGCAGCGCTGATTGTGAAATGACCCGGTCAGGGGGTACCTCTTGTGCCTGCGGGTCGGTACAGTGCCGGCGTTCTGCCACCAAGGAGTGAGCCCATGCAGTGGATGATTTATGGTGCCAACGGTTACACCGGCGAGCTGATTGCCCGCGAAGCCGTTCGTCTTGGCCTGCAACCGATCCTCGCCGGCCGCAGCCGCGACAAACTCCAGCCGCTCGCTTCCGAGCTGGATCTGGAAACCCGCGTTTTTGATCTGAACGATGCCCAGGCCGTGCGTATTGCGTTGGATGGCCTTGGTCTGGTGCTGCACTGCGCCGGGCCGTTTTCCGCCACCAGCGCACCGATGATCGAGGGCTGCCTTGAAGTCGGTGCCCATTATCTCGACATCACTGGCGAAGCGCCGGTGTTTGAACACACGCATGCGCCAACCCAGGCCAGTCGGGCGAAAGACAAGGGTGTGGTGCTGTGTTCCGGAGTCGGCTTTGATGTGATTCCCACCGATTGCGTGGCGCTGAAGTTAAAGCAGTTGCTGCCCGACGCCACCCATCTGTCGCTTGGTTTCGACACCAGCTCCGGTCTGTCACCGGGCACCAGCAAGACTGCTATCGAAGGCCTCGGCCTTGGCAACCTTGAGCGTATCGACGGCCAGCTGGTGCATACGGCGATGGGCAAGAAGCATCGGGAAATCGATTTCGGTCGCGGTCAGCGCTACGCCATGGCGATTCCCTGGGGCGATGTCTCGACCGCTTACTACACCACCGGCATTCCCAATATCGATACCTGGTTCCCGATGCCGAAGTCCATGGTAATCGGCGCGCAGATGATGAATATGGTGCGGCCGCTGATGGGGGTGGCCTGGGTGCAGGCGTTGCTGAAAAACCTGGCCGGCAAGTATGTCAAAGGCCCGGATGAAAAGGCCCGGGAGAAACTGCCGACCTATGTCTGGGGCGAAGCACGCAACGCCGCCGGTGAGGTGAAAACCGTGCGCATCAAAACTGCCAATGGTTACAAGCTGACGGTGGATGGTTCGCTGGCCATTGTCGCCTGGCTGATGAGCCATGATATCGAGGGTGGCAGCTATACCCCGGCCATGCTGCTTGGCGCCGAGCTGGTGGAGAAGCTGCCGGGTTCGGGAAAATTCAAGGTCGAGTGATTCTTGCTCCTGTAGGAGCGGCTGATCAGCCGCGAAGGCTTTCGCCGTCGATCGACGGCTCCTACAGGTCAGCGCTTTTGCAGGCTGCCGAATTTCAGCGGCCCCATCTTGAAGCTCGGCTCGGTGCCGGGGAACAGCCAGAAACCATCCGATTCCGATGACAGTGCCATGTTCGGCACCTTGTCATGCTGCTTCGACGGCCCGGCAATGTATTTCTCCTGAACCATGGAAATGTATTGCTCCACCGCCTGCTCCTGGGTGTTGCCGTTCAGAATCACTTCTGCACCGGTTACCTTGGCATACTCGGCAATGCGTGGAATGCGTGACAGCTCCGGCGCATAGGCATCCAGGCTGACGCCATTCTCGCTGGTCACGAACAGGCCATCATCGGTATGCGCGACAATCGAGTGATTGCCTTCGGTGTGACCGGGCGTGCGCACCAGTGCCACGCTGCCGTCGCCGAGCATCACGTCTTCATCGAGGAAAACCAGTTTCTGTTCGGGAATGCCGTCCAGCCCGTGCGGGCAGAACCATTGTGATTGCCACGGCACCGCGCCAAGCGCGCAATCCCACTCATCACGCATGATCAGCAGCTTTGCATTCGGCAGCAGTGCCGGTTGGCCATTGGCACCGAGCCAGCGCTGCAGATTGACCGTGTGCATATGGTCGTAGGTGATGTAGTCGATGTCTTCCGCTTTCAGGCCGATATCGGCCAGCACATCCAGCACGGTATTGGTCTTGCGCGTCACCAGCGCTTCCTGCAGCGGCGCAGCCGGGCCGGCGCGATCAATCAGACGGCGGAAGTAAGGCGTGTCGCGCTGGTTCTCCCAGTCCATCGGTGACACCAGCAGGGTTTTCAGCCCTTCACTGCTGTCGAACTGGATCACGAACAGCCGATTGACCAGATGGATATAGGAGGACATGCCGGTAAAGGCATTCAGGTAACCGTACTGGCTCGGGTAGGGCACCCGCACCAGTTCGAACGACTGGTAGTAGCGTACTTTTGGCCGGGCCAGCATGTCGCGACGGAAATCCTGCGCTGCCTGCTTGACGTTATCGACCCGCGCCATCGGGCGGCGGGCGTCGCGGGTACCCTGAAAGCTTTTGACTGGGGTGATGATGCTCATGAACATTTCTCCGTTAAATCTGGCAGATCCAATCAGTACCTGCAGGAGCGGCCGACCGGCCGCGAGAGCTTTTCGCCGCCGATCGGCGGCTCCTGCAGTTCAAGTGCGGCCAGCATGCAGCCTGATGGGGCCGCTGACAATGTACGTCTGGGACACTCTTTGCCCTTCACGGCTAATCCTCACATTCACCACACAATCTCCCCAAACAGCTGCCCGACACTGCCTGAACCCGAAAACAGGAGAGTGTCATGGGCAGATTGTTGGGATGTTGGCTGATACTGATGGGACTGTGCTGGCAGGCGGCGCGGGGTGATGGTGGTGAGCCGCTTGACCAGTGGATCAACGAGGCGGACACCGGCGCCTTTCTGATGCGCGATGCCAGCGGCGAATGGACGCCGGCACTGCTGCTGGATACCAAGGTGGATATTCGTGTCAGCGGTCCGGTGGCCAGAGTGTCGCTGGTGCAGCGCTTCAGTAATCAGGGCGGTGAATTCCGTGAAGGCGTCTATGTGTTTCCTATGCCGGAAAATTCCGCCGTGCATGGCATGGTGCTGGGTATCGGCGAGCGTCGGATCATCGGCGATATCCGGGAAAAGGAGCAGGCGAAAAAAATCTATGAGCAGGCGAAACGCGATGGCCGCCGGGCCGGCATCGTCGAGCAGCGTCGCCCCAACATGTTCTCGACACGGGTGGCCAATATCGGCGCCGGCGAACAGGTGACCGTGACGCTACACTACACCGAGCTGCTGGTGCCGGATGGCCAGCGTTTCTCACTGCGCTTTCCGCTGACCATGACGCCGCGCTATACCCCGAACCCAGAGTTGCAGGACGAGGAGTCGCGGGCGCCAGTGGTGGCGATGGAACAGGAGCCGGTAGAGGGAGTGATTCATCCGGATCACCGCTTGCCGGAAACCTCCCATCGGGTGCAGATCAGCGCCTATGTCGATGCCGGGCAGGAAGTCGCTGATCTTGCCAGCAGCAGTCACCAGATCCGCCACCAGTTTGATGGCCGTGGTTACCGGGTGGTGTTGCCGGCGGAATCGGTGCCGATGGATCAGGATTTTGTTCTCAGCTGGCGGCTGCGCAGCGGTGCCAACAGTCGCGCCAGTCTGTTCACGGAAACAGTGAACGATGAGCACTACGCCGTGCTGATGCTGAACCCGGCCGAGCAGCCGGCAAAAGGCAACCGGATGCCGCGGGAAGTCATCCTGATTATCGACACATCCGGTTCCATGTCTGGCGAGCGCATCCGTCAGGCGCAGAAAAGTCTGGTTTACGCGCTGCAGCAGCTGCAACCGGAAGATCGCTTCAATGTGCTGGAATTCAATAGCCGCTATCGGCTGCTGTACCGACAAATGATGCCGGCCTCGTTTGCCAATATTGAAGATGCCAGTGATTGGGTCAACGATCTGGTGGCTGATGGCGGCACCGAAATGCTGCCGGTAATTGAGGAGGCGCTGTCACTGCCGACCGATCCCGCCTATCTGCGTCAGGTTATTTTTGTCACCGACGGTTCGGTCAGCAATGAGCAGGCGGTGTTGCAGATGATCCAGCGTCGCCTGCATCGGGCCCGACTGTTTACCGTCGGTATCGGTGCTGCGCCCAACAACTACCTGCTTAGCAAGGCAGCAGAAATTGGCCGCGGTACCTTCACCTACATTGGCAGCGCTGCGGAAGTGTCCACCCATATGGCGGCACTGTTCGATAAGCTGGAAAAGCCGGTGCTGACCGATCTGCAGATCGACTGGCCGGCGGGTGTGGAAGTGGAAGCCTGGCCGGATAAGTTGCCGGATCTGTATGTTGGCCAGCCGTTGGTGGTGGCGATGAAACTGAATCGCCTGCCGGAAACAGTTACCGTGCAGGGTCGCTCGCCAGAGCCCTGGCAGCAGCATATGAGCGTGCCGGACGGGCAGCATCATCCCGGCGTTGCAATGCTGTGGGCGCGCAGCAAGATTGATTCGCTGATGAACCGGATCATTGCCGGCGAGCGCGAGGAAGACGTTCGTCCGCAGGTACTGGAAGTGGCGCTGGCGCATCGCCTGATCAGCCGCTACACCAGTTTTGTTGCGGTGGAAGAACATCCGGTACGTGCACCTGATGCACCACTGCTGACTCAAGAACTGGGTAATCGCAATCCGGTCGATCACGTCTACCCGCAAACCTCGCTTGGTCTGATGCAACTGTGGCTGATCAGCGCCCTTTGTCTGCTGTTGGCGGTGCTGTGCTGGTTGATGTCACTGCCGCCACAGCGGAGGGAGGCATGAATGTGCGGACGCTACGATTCGGACTCGTTATCGCGCTGCTGGCCACCGCAGCGCTATTCGCAGGGCAGGCGACGTGGCTGCAGGCGAAAGCGACGCTGGCGCAATGGCTGATTGCTTCCGCCTGGCAGCAGACACTGATCGACCGCACGCCGCAGCGGCCGTGGCCGTGGGCGGATACCTGGCCGGTGGCGCGGCTGCAGGCACCCTCGGGCGAAGTGCATTATGTGCTCGACAGTGTCAGCGGTGAGGCGCTGGCGTTTGGCCCCGGCCATTTGCCCGCCAGTGCGGCGCCGGGGCAGCCCGGCACGACACTGATCGCCGGGCACCAGGACAGTCACTTTGCTTTTCTGGCAACGCTGCAGGGCGGTGACGAGATTCGCCTGCAGGCCATGGACGGCCGCGAGTTTGCCTATCGGGTAGCAGATATCCGCGTGGTCGACAGCCGTCAGCAGCCACTGTCTCTGCAGTTCGAACTGGCCGAGCTGCGACTGGTGACCTGCTACCCGTTCAACAGCCTGCAAAGCGGCGGTCCCTTGCGTTACGTGGTCAGCGCCTGGCAAATCTGATCGGCCGCTGTGCTTGCTAACGACGACCGGACACCGGGACAATCAACCCCTGTACCGGTGCGGAGTCTGGCATGGCCGAGAGAATACTGATCATTGAAGACGAGTCGGCAATCGCCGATGCGCTGGTCTATGTTCTCGGCACGGAAGGTTTTGAGGTGCAGTGGTGCGGTCTGGCCGGCGATGGCCTTAAAGCGGTGCAGGAACATCCGCCGGCGCTGGTCATTCTCGATGTCGGCCTGCCGGACCAGAGCGGTTTCGAACTGTGCCGGCAGCTGCGCACCTTCTCTGATGTGCCGGTGATTTTTCTGACCGCGCGCAAGGAAGAGATTGATCGTATCGTCGGCCTGGAAATCGGTGCCGATGATTATGTGGTCAAGCCGTTCAGTCCCCGCGAGATGGCGGCAAGGGTCAAGGCGATTCTGCGCCGCAGTCGGGCAACGGTGTTGCTGACAACAGAGCCTGCTACCGCAACACCGTTCCAGCTGGATGAGCAGCGCAAGCGTATCTGCTATCACGGCGTCTGGCTGGATCTTACCCGTTACGAATACCTGATTCTCAGCACTCTGCTGCGGCGTCCCCAGCATGTACTCAGTCGCGCCCAGCTGATGGATGCGGTATGGGATGACCCCGGCGCCAGTTTTGATCGTGCCGTCGACACCCACATCAAGGGCATTCGCGCCAAGCTCAACCGGATCGCGCCCGGCGAAGACCCGATACGCACCCATCGCGGTTTGGGCTACAGCCTGGAAATGCAGGCGGCGGGAGTGCGCCGATGACGCTCAGCCTGCGCATTTTTCTGGCCTGGTTCCTGCTGGTGGGACTGGGCACGGTGCTGTTTCTCGATAGCGTGGTTACCCAGCTGCCGTCGTCCATTCGCCAGGCCAGTGAAGAAGTGCTGGCCGACAGCGCAAATCTGCTGGCGGAGCTGGTGGTGCCGGCCTGGCACCAGCCGGATATGCAACGGTCGGAGTTTGCCCGCTCGGTCAGTCGCTACCAGCAACGCACCCTGAATGCAGAAATCTGGTCGCGATTGAAAGTGCAGCCAGATTTTGTTGTCTATGTGACGGACCTCGATGGTGTGGTGCGTTATCACACCGACGAGGAATACATCGGTCAGGATTTTTCCAACTGGCGTGATGTGGCACTGACACTGGGCGGCGAGTATGGCGCCCGCACCACCCGGCTGGCACCCAGCGACGAAACCAGCAGCTACATGTTTGTCGCCGCACCGATCCGCATCAACGGTGATCTGGTTGGTGTGCTGTCGGTGGGCCAGCCCACTGCCAGCCTGCAGCCATTCCTGTCTCTGGCCCACGGCCAGCTGTGGCAGCGCGGCAGCATTATCCTGCTGTTGTCATTGCTGCTCGGCGCGGGGTTGGCGATCTGGCTGACCCGGTCGATTCGGCGTCTGGTGGACTACGTCGAGCGCGTAGGTGAGGGCGAGCGGGTGCCGCCGCCATTACTCGGTGAGCGCGAACTCAACCGCCTGGCCCTGGCAACCGAAGCCATGCGCGAGGAAATCGACGGCAAGGAGTACGTCGAGGATTATGTTCATACCCTGACCCACGAAATGAAATCGCCGCTGTCGGCCATTCGCGGTGCGGCCGAGCTGCTTCAGGAAGCGGATCTGCCGGCTGCAGAACGGGAGCGCTTTGTCAGCAATATCGACACTGAATCAGCGCGCCTGCAGCGTCTGATCGACCGGCTGCTGTCGCTGGCCACGGTGGAAAAGCGTCGGCACCTGCAGCATCCGGAGTTGCTCGATATGGTGATGCTGGTGCAGCAGGCCATCGACACCAAGCAGGCACTGCTTGCCCGGCGAAATTTGCGCATTCAGTTTGTCCGCGACGAGCGGGTGGTGTTGAAAGGAGAGGCATTCCTGCTGGAGCAGGCGGTCAGCAATCTGCTCGATAACGCCATTGATTTTGCCGAGCCGGAATCGGAAATCATGGTCCGTCTGTTCAGCGTCGGTAGCAAAGTGACCCTGACTGTTACCAATCAGGGGGAGCCGATTCCGGAGTACGCGCTGGAGCGGATTTTTGAACGGTTCTATTCACTGCCGCGCCCGGACAGCGGTCGCAAAAGCACCGGGCTGGGACTGAGTTTTGTCAGTGAGGTGGCGGAGCTGCACGGCGGCGAAGTCGAGCTGCACAACCTGGATGGCCACGGTGTTCAAGCCACCATGACAGTACAGTCCACTTAGGAGCCGGCGGCCGGTGGCCAGCGCTCGAACATGTCCCGCACAAGTCGTTCGATCAGTGCGCTGCGCTGTTCCGGTTTCATCTGTTCGGTCAGGTTGCGCTGGCCGGCGCCGCGCCAGACCACCTGGCGGATGTCGCGCTGGACCAGTTCCACCACCAGTTTCCCTTCCTTGATGGCGTGCACGTCCGGTACAGATGCCACGCCGATACCGAGGTGCTCACGGCCAAAGCCGAAGCCATAGCCGAAGCCACTGGCCTCCACTTCGATGGTATCTTCGACCCGGTAGCGAACCAGCAGGTCAGCTGTATCTGCCGATGCTGTTTTCAGGCCGCGCGTGGTCAGTTCACGGGTCACGGCCTGTTCAATGCGTTCACCGTCCAGACTGCGTATTTCTTCATTTTTTTCGGTATTGGTGAAGGCGAAGCTGCGGTAGTCAGCAAACGCCGCTTCGGGGCGGTAGTCGATTGCGACGGTACTGGCGCAGCCGGCCAGCCATAGGGTGAGCAGCAGGATTATCGCGCGCATGTGCAGGTCTCCCGGTTGAGATTGTCTCTGCTTCGACCAGCAATACGGAGATATGTTGCGAGCCTTGAGGGCTGCTATGGTAAATGCGGGTTTCGGAATCAGTATTTTGTAGTAGGCTGGGGCGCCAGCGCGGTCTGATCAGCCGCTCCAGCTGAGTAGGCGAGAACTTACCCATTTCAATAACAAGGACGATGATTCCATGGCAAACCCTGACCAGAAAAAAGCAAAGCAGGCGCGCGAACTTTACGATGGCGCCATGGCAAAGATCGACAAGCTTCGTACCCTCAAGCCTTTCCTGATTGACTTGTCACTGCGCGAGAACCCGGTTGGCGATCGCGTTGGTCAGACGCTGGCGGAGAAGCTGGCCATCCTGCCGAAGATGCGCCAGTTCGGTTTCGATAACATCCTGCTTGGCACGCTCGACTATTCCTACCCGGACGAGCTGGAAGTCGACGACGACTTCATGATGTACCTGCGCGATCACAACATCGACATGACCGGCGGCTTTGTCTTTACCCAGATCGGCATTGCCAGCGCCACCGGCCAGTTCACTCCTGATCCGTCCATGCTGAAGATGCAGGCCTATGGCGTGCCGAACTCACTGCATGAGATTTATCTCAGCAAGGTCGGCATGAAAGGGCAGTATGATCGTGACACCCTGCGCCGCAGCGTTGTCGCCAGCATCAAGTGGATGAACGAGAATATCCGTGGTGAGAACGGCGGCAAGCCGCGCCTGCTGATCAATATTGTCGACGGTTGTGACGCCTTTGCCGAAGACCCGGAGTTCGCCTGCGAGATCATGGCGCTGCTGGCGGAGCAGGAGATAGAGGGCATCAGTATCGAGGATGATCGTGGCACCTATATGCCGTTTCAGGTTGGCGCTTTCATCGCCATGGCACGCACCTTCCTGCCACCTCCGCTGAAAGTTCTGGTGCATATGCATGCCGGTGGCGGTTTTGAAAACGCTTCTCTGATTGAGGCGCTGCTGAACGGCGCTGACGGCGCCTGGGGCGGTCTGCCGAAGAGCGCGGCGATTATCGGTCATGCCTCACTGGGTGAACTGATCTCAAATCTGGTGCGAGCCGGTAACCCGCATATGGCGGAAACCTATCAACTGCACAACCTGCTGCCACTGGCCACCAGTCTGCAGGTACAGGATCAGGAGCGGCCGGTGCCGGACGACTATCCAATTCTTGGCAACAATGCCTATCGCTTACCGCTTTCTTTTTTCAAACAAATTGCCGGGCGCTTTATGGATCTGGTGCCGGAAGCCATTGGCGGAACCTACCGTTATCGGATTGCGCCGGTGGTGAGTGATCCGGCGGTAATCGCCGGCCGCCTTGCGGAAGTCACCGGCCGCCGGGCGGAGGAGTTTTCGCAGAAGGTGCTTGAGCAGATGCTGTTTCTGATGCGTCGCGACCTGCGCGCTGGCACGCGTATCGTTTACGACGAACCGGAAAATCTGCTGAAGCTGTATGCCAGGGCGACGCTCAGCGCATGAGTTCAGGCGGGCGTCGTCAGATGACGGCGTCCGTTTCCTGGCGACATGCCAGCCCGGCTGCCATCAAGCTGTTCGAGAATGCCGTCAAGTGTGTTGGCAATCAGGGTGGCGTTACGCACCTGGGCCAGCTTCGGCCAGGTGGCACGCTTGCCAGCATGAATCAACGCATCGACTTCCGCATCATCCCGATAACCGAACAGCACATTGATCCAGCGGAAGTCTTCCTTCGGCAGGATGATGTTGATGTCACCGGTGTATTCCTGATCAAGCAGCGAGTGCGCCATCAGGATCAGCGGGCTGACAAACGAGACGCCGTAGCGGGAACTGATACGTTCTCCAGTCAGCAGGCTGTCTTTGACAATGTTCATGGTCAGGCCGCTGGCGATATCGCGCAGCCGTTTGCCGCGCAGGCTCTTGGTGTCAGTGACAAAAGGCACTGCCAGCGGATTGATCAGGCTGACCAGATAGTGATTAACGCCAAACAGGCGGGCCAGTCGTTTGGCCGGAAGGTCATCGGCGAAGGAGCCGTCCACCCACTTCTGGGATGGCAGGTAAGGCTTCGGTTTGCCATCCATGCCTTTGGCATAAAGCGTTACCGGTGGAACGATGCCTGGCACGCTACTGGAGGCATCCACCGCCGAGCGGATGTAGACGTTGGGTGAGGTAATCGCATTCATCAGTCGCGCCGCCTGATGACGTTCCGCCGGGGCAATGGAAATATTGATATAGCGGCCGGTATGTTCGTAGGCCTCCTGAAAAGTCATGTCGCTGCAGAAACTGTCTATGGCGCCTTCTTTAACCGACAGTGGTGTCGCCTCCGGTTCCAGACCGGCCAATACCCGGAATGGATTCAGGTGGGTGGGCAGGTCGTAGCGGAAGCGATCGAAATAGCCGGCTTTCATTTCTGCATCAGTGAGTGTGCCGATCTGCGCGCACAGCCA
This sequence comes from Alcanivoracaceae bacterium, assembly GCA_023146255.1. Lineage (GTDB taxonomy): Bacteria > Pseudomonadota > Gammaproteobacteria > Pseudomonadales > Alcanivoracaceae > PGZG01. The sequence goes on along the minus strand of JAGLCJ010000008.1, from coordinate 216,792 downwards.
GGAGCCGGCACTGGCCCCGGACAGCACATGGGGCAGCATGTCGTTGTCGACCAGCGTCTGGACTACACCGTGATGAAAATAGATCAGCCCGGCGCCGCCGCTTAGCATCAGTGCCGAGCGACCATAGCAGTGGCTGGCGCGACGAAAAAAATCCACTTTCTCGGCACGCGGTATCTCGGTCTCGCTGGCAGCGGCAATAAACTTCAGCGACTCCACCACCACATTGACGTATTCATCAATCAACACCTTGGTGCCGGACAGGGCGCGGTTATACAGTACCGCCTTGCCCATCCCGCAGAGATTGCCATGTATGCCCTCGTTCAGGGCATAGAGCAGGTCATGGGTGCGGCCGGCATCGAGCAGGCTGCGTAGCAGATCGTAACGGGCCCTGAGTTCGGTGCTCCCGTACAGGCTGCTGCGCTCGCGGTGGCGCCATTGGTCCAGTCGTAGTCGCTGATCCGACTCCAGTGCAGCGTTCAGCCATTCGGTATAGCTGCCGGCCTCGCGGAGGCGGCGATGCAGGGAGCGGGTGTGGGGTTTTCGGGGTGACAGGGCCATGACCAGAATCCGGAAAAATGCAGGCAGGCCTTTAGATAGCACGGAGAGCGGCCGGGCAGTAGTGAACAGATTGGTCACGTTTGTATCGGCTTGGCTTCTGCCCGGGAACTGTTGCGCCACCTTCAGGCCATGGCTGCGCTGATTGCCCCAGCCATGGGTCCTGGCCACAACACCCGGCCGCAGGCTGTCATCAGATCGCACATGGGTGACCAGAGAACCCCAGCTGTTATGAATGTAATTGGTGCGCAGGGTAATCAGCTTGAGCTGGTCAGCCGGCTCCAACGAAAGTGAAGCAACAAAGCGCTTTGGTTGCCAGTCGGAATCGGGTTTCGTCGATTATGGTGATCCTGCTCTGGTTGCTTCTGGAGCGCCCCCGTACTTTTTAAGATATGGGCGTAATTGGTCATACTGCTTTCGAGAAAGAATGATCTCTGCCCCAAGAATGCGAGCGCTCACTGCAGAGCTATCTTTTTCATGAAGCTTTTTCTCTGAATGACTGTTGAGAATGTATTCCGCAATCGTCATGGCTTTGTCGTACTCCTTGGTGCGTGAGTATCGAGTTGCCTGCGCCGCCATAATACTTGCCCCGGCGTCGGGTGATGTGTGGATAATGTCTGCCTTGATCCATGCTTGCATGATTGGCCACATGTCAACATTCATATCCAGAGTGGGCTCATTGCTTCCCTGGGAAACCAGCCCCTGTGCGCTGCGGTCCATATCCGAGATGGCGGAAGATAGTACGTAGATTGTCCTCCAATCCATCTCACCGAAATGAGATTTCATTTTTCTGAAGAAATTCATGCCGCCCGGAGTGTTTCGAACATTGGCGTGAGAGAAGATGCTGAAATAGGTTTGATGTTCCTCGCCGTGACTCTTTGATACTGATCTTAATCTGTCCAATGATTCAATTGCGAGGTCATGATTATTATGAAGGATAAACCATGATGCGAATATTCCCAGAACAAGATCAATTCCGCCAAGACTGTCTGCGGCTCCACTCATGAAAGTAGATTTGTAAAACTTTTCTATGAATTCATTGTGTCCTGGTCGCTCGGCTCTTTTTGTACTCTTTAGTCGGAATGATTCAAGCATTGCTGCGTTTAATCCGAACATGAAGTATGTGTCTTGGGCTAGACCTGGCCACATTTCACTTGGTATCTGCATAAATTCCTGGAGATAATTTTTTTCTTCAAAGTATGAGCGAGTGCCCTCGATATATATCTGAATGGCTCTGAGAACTGGCTTTTCGGTGATTTCTGCGGTAAGGCTGACGATCGGTTTGCAAGGCTCTGGCATGCCCTCCAAAAGCAGGCCGCCTTTGTTCAGGCGGTAAATACACGCGTATGCTTTATCATCCAAAGCGGGATCAAGGTCTTCGGCGCTGGCAGGGGTAAAGTAAAGGCCAAGCAACACAGTGAGCGATAGCGACCAATTCGCGGCATTTTTCAAAGTAACCTCCTTGTCAGGTTTTGTGGCTGGTTGAGTGGCGAGTTTAGCATCGGCATTGTTGCCAGTCTCGCCTCTCGGGGTGGCTGGGTGGGAGTGGAATGCTTTTTAGTGCTCTTGCTCCTTGAACGGGTTCAACCTGTCGCCGAGCTGATACTGCAGCGCCATCGGCAGCGGCCGCACCGTGGCCGCCACCAGCTTGTTGACCACGCCGGGCACGCACACCGGCTTGCCTTTCATCACCGCCTGCCAGCCTTCACGCACCACGGACTCGGCATCCTGCCAGAGCAGATTCGGCAACTTGCTGGCGGCGTCGCGGGTGCCCATCACGTCGTGGAATTCACTGTGGGTGAAACCGGGGCATAGCGCGGTAACGTGAATGCCCTGCGGTTTCAGCTCCATATCCAGTGATTGCGAGATATTCAGCACATAACTCTTGATGCCGGTGTACAGCAGGCTGGCGCCCGGCGGTGACATCGCGGCGATCGACGACAGGTTGATAATCCGGCCCCAGCCACGCTCGCGCATACCCGGCAGCACACGATGGCAGAGCTCGGTCAGTGCCGTCACCATCAGCTGGATTTCAGCGGCCAGTGTTGGCCAGGGCGTATCAGCAAAGGCGGTCTTGCCGGACAGGCCGGCGTTGTTGATCAGCACATCCACGGCAATTTTTTTCTGCTCGGCAAACGCCATGATCGCCGCCGGCGCGGCCGGGTCATTCAGATCCGCGGCAAAGACATCGCAGCGAATGCCATGCTCGCGTTGCAGTTCATTGGCGAGTTCCTGCAGACGCTCGGCGCGGCGCGCCACCAGCAACAGATTAAAACCTTCAGCAGCCAGATGGCGGGCGAAGGCGGCGCCAATGCCGGCGGACGCGCCGGTGATTAATGCGGTGCGATTCTGGTTAGTCATGGTGTCCTCACGAGTTGAACAGCGCGGGAATCTCGCGCTTGCCGATAAAAAAGTTGTGCCGGGCGCGGCCAATGTCGCCGCGATACGCCGCCTGTGGACCCTCGAGCAGGAACGGGTAGGGGATATGCCGCTGCCCGCGGGTAAAACCCCAGGTGCCGATGCCGAGATAAAGACCCGGCGCCACGCGTCGGACTTCGTCGACCATATTGATGTCGCCGCACAGTGAATGAAAGTGGCGATACACCAGCTGGTAGGCGGGGCGGCCATCGAAGCGTGATGCAGCAATCATGGTCTGCATCGGGTAACGCTGAACGACTTTCCCGCGCTGACGAAAGCTGTTGTAGCCACGGCCGCTGTTGGCATCGAGCGGGCGGAATGCCTTGCACAGCCAGCTGCCCATCGGGTTGTTCAGCGTCATCTGGCCAAGCTTTGTCGCCAGCCAGCTCGGCTGGGCCAGCAGGCAAGCTGCGTACTCCCCGTCCATCTCGCTGATGCTCGGCGCCTCCAGTTTGGAAAACAGCTGCAGTAACTCGGCTGTTGAGTACTGGCGCAGCGCTGCTGCGTATACGTCCTGTTGCATAGGGTTGGTCTCCTGATCTGGCGTTCCGGGCTATTTAGTTGGCTATGTCCTGATTGTCTGTTGAATGTCATTCAAGGCGATCCTAAAGGTTTGTTGAATGCTATTCAAGTGGTGCGATAAGCGACTAGAATGGACCGGCCTGCGGCGCCCTTGCCGCCGCCGGCCATTTCAGGAGCAGCTACCCATGGCACAGACCAAGCGCGATCAGGACCGGGCGGAAAAACGCGACGAAATCATTGCCGCCGCCCGCACCCTGTTTATCGAAACCGGCTACGAAGACACCTCGATCAGCCGGCTGGCCGCGGCCGCCGGGGTCGCCCCCAACACCATCTACTGGTACTTCAAGGACAAGGACGAGGTGCTGGTGGCGGTGCTGGATGCCGAGTTCAGCGACGGCATGGCCGAGTACCTGCAACTGCCGGTCACCGACGCGGCGGAGCGATTGTTCTGGGTGGTGCAGCGGCTGGAGCGGGTCAGCCGTCTGGTCAGCACGGTGCACTCGCGCCTTGAGGCGTCCGAGGCGATCAATCTCTGGCACGAGCGCTTTCACACCATCAGCGAAGGGATTTTGCGGGTATCACTGCAGCACGCCGGCTTGTCGTCAGACCGGATTGAAACGCGAACAAAAATCAGCGTTTTCACGATGGAAGGTTTGCTCGCCCACCCGATGAGTGAGGCGGACAAGCGGATTATTTGTCGGGAGCTGGTGACGGCCTGAGCGGCTTGAAAATTTTCCGGATGTCGCCCACTAGGAAAATCCGCGTCAGGTTTGCCTTACTGCGATTGAAGTTGCTCGGCAATTACTTCCGGGTGTCGCGAGGCGATCTGTATCAACGCCAGTGCTGCACCGGATGGTTTGCGCCGGCCTTGTTCCCACTCCTGAAGCGTGCGCGCGGATATTTGCAGAGCCATAGCGAATTGCGCTTGAGTAAGGCCTGTTCTGAGGCGCGCTGTAGCCACTTCGTTGGGTGCGATTTGTGTAATGCGAGCAGCTTTGCCAGCTTTCATTTCACGCACTGACTGCAGCAGCTTACGCCCTAGCTCTTCGCCGGTGCTTGCTGCGGATTTGGATGTCGTTGTTTTAACCATGCTCTATTTCCTCACGAATTGCCTTGAGCAGGTATGACGGTATGTTGTCGCGAACGCTTTTTGCGTAAATCAAAAGCAACCAGATTTCGCCACTGGCCAGACGGGTGAAATAGATCACTCGTACGCCGCCGCGTTTGCCTGTGCCTGCTCGAGACCAGCGAACCTTGCGACAGCCGCCGCTGCCGGGAATCACATCTCCCGCTTGCGGGTTGGCGGCGATCCAGGTGCAGAAGGCGCCGTGTTCCTCTTCTGTCCACAGGGTGTCTGCATCCGCCGTAAAGGTGGGTGTCTCTACAACGGTATGCACGGGAGAAAATATACGTCTCTGACGTAGTTGTGGCAAGCCAGCATGCTGAGGCTCCGACAGGTGAAACGAAGGGGGGTAATCGTACGCGGAGATAACCCTATGTTTTTGATGGCGTTATCACTGCCAGACTAGGTTGGCAAGTGCTGACTTGTGCTTCATGGGGCAAGGAGTCTGCCGCGTACTGATGCTGGTGAGGTTGGATGGCAGTTGTCCGATGAGCCGGGCCAGGGAATGCTTACGTCAGCTGGCAGAGGTAGCCAAGCCTACTCAGACAAACTGTCTCGATGCATGGGGCCGATGGAGATAGCCCTTTATTTTTTTACAGGTTTCTTTCCCCTCACTGCCGCCGCGAACGAGCGCTGCGCCCACAGCGCCGCCTGTTCCCGGTCATCCATGATCTCATCCGGCGCCAGATAGTAGGACATCTTCATCACCTTGCCCTGTTTGTGATACTCGAACGGCGCCTGTTCCAGCTCGTGAAAATACCCCACGTTCTCGGCATCCGCTTTCAGGTACAGGGTGTCATCGGCCACCAGTCCGAACATCAGGCCCTGATGATAGATGTCGTAGCCGCCGAACATCCTTCGGGCGCTGATCGGGCCGAACAGTTCGAAGACTTCCTGCAGGTATCGAATAAATTCACTCATTGGCTGTTACAGGGTGGTCAGATCAAGACTGGACTTCTACACATTAAGCTACAGCTCTGAAAGCTTCGCCATCTTATCGTTATCGTACCCGGCGATAACAATGCGATTTCGCCCCTGACGCTTGGCATCGTAAACCGCCGCATCAGCTGCTGCTATCAAGTCCTGGGCCTCGCAAGCGGTCTCTGGTGTTCTTATGGCGATGCCTATGCTAAGCGTTACCTGATCAGAGACCTTGGATGCAATGTGGGGGATGGCCATTGCGGAAACCGTTTCGGTGATATGGCGAGCGACTTTCAATGCACCCTGTTCATCAGTTGATGGCAACAGCATGACGAATTCCTCGCCGCCATATCTGGCAGCAAGATCGGCAGGTCGCATCGCGCATTGCCTTAAAGCGCTACCGATACTTGCCAGAACCAGATCGCCCTGCTGATGGCCATAGGTATCATTGTAGGGTTTGAAATAATCTACATCGATAAATGCAATGGCCAGGGGCTCTCCATTGCGCGTGGAAGCGGAAAATTCTCGCTCAAGCATCTCGTTCAAGTGACGACGATTGGCCAGGCCGGTGAGTGCGTCGCTGCGAGAAAGCTTCTCTACGATTAACGAGTATTCTTCAAGGAGGTTCCTTTCTGATTCCAATAGCTTTTCCTGAAGAAAACCTATTCTGTCTCTCATCTCAGTCAGAGATGCGATAAGTGCACCCAGTCCAATGGGTAGAGCCGTCGCCACTATGAAAATTCCGGAATCAAAGTGAAGTTCAAGGGCGTGAATCGAAGTTAGCGCTATAAAAGATCCAGCCAGTGCAGACAGCATGGAAAGTCTTTTGTCAAATACACCAAGAGCGAATATTGTCATGATCAACATGGCAACAGGAAACTGGGCCAGAGTTCTTAAGTAAGGGTCCGGCATGGCTGTCGCGCCGATGAGCGCGGTTCCAACAAGCCCAGACCAGGCGATAACGGTGTATAAGGAAAAAAGTTTTCTTACAGCAGGGAGCCAGCGCATCATGGCAATATGCAAAGCAAATGCAAACTCAACGAGCATTGTCCAGTTCAGGATGCGTAGATTTTCATCAAGGAAGGGTGGTTCTGATAACAGGTGGGTCAATATATAAAAAATAACATACAAAGCCGGGGCGGCTATCAGAATGGCCATGTTGCCATCCTGATTAAATCGAAGTCCCTGATCCACCATGTAGGCGCGAAAGTCTTTTTCAAGTTCAGGGGGGAAGTCGTGGCCGTGGCGATAGTTTTCTAGCAAAGCCCGAAGCTTTATTGTTTGTTCACTTCCGTCGGGTCGGTGCATGAACTATCCCTCAAGCCGGGTAATGCTTTCGCATTACTCTACGGGATGCAGTCCTGCCCGCATCGGTGTGCCGACAGCAGGCCGGTTTTTCATGATAAATGGTATGTCCAAGAGCCAGAAGTAAGAGGGTGCCCGGGAGCACTATTGGAAAACCAGATGGCTTTCACGTCCGGCCGGAGTTTCTGAACCTTATCGCCGGGTGCCGCAGGTCATCTGCCGGCAATACCGTCACGATTAGCTTCCATGCCGTTTCGCTTGTTAACTACCCGGCAAGCTGCTTGGTGCTTTCTGCCAGACGGCAGAATTTCTGCGCAAAAAGACAAAAACTCTGCGCCATCTGCTAATTCTTTTGCCATTCATGCCGCTACCGTTGGCTGTCATAACAATGACAATCAGCAGAGTGAACAGCCAATGGTAACCATGGATCTGGCCAGACTGGCCTTTGTCGGTACGGCGTTTATCTTTCTGACGGCATTCTCTCCGCCGCCACCGCCGCCGGAGGAGCCGGCCATGGGTGACTGTGAGAACCATGATCCCCTGAAGCGTGTGTATTGGGGGGATACCCATGTGCATACCATGCTGTCTCTGGATGCGGCCCAACACGGTGTCAGGAAGACGCCGGATCAGGCCTATCAGTATGCCAAAGATCATCAGAATCTTGATTTTGTTGGGCTGTCCGACCACTCCGAGTATCTCGCTGAAACGGATGTCTGCTTCAACAAAGACAGCCTGGCCTACTTTGGTCCTTACTGCACGTTTATGCGCGGATCAAAATCCGGAGCTACCGTGGTTGATACGGTGGGCTTTCTCCTTGGCGCCGGAACGGTTGGTATTGAGGGCGGCAGGCTCGAATTTGTATCCGTATGTACCCTTTTCCCGGCGCTTTGCCGCGATCGCCTGAATGAGGTATGGGCTGAAGTTCAGGCATCGGCGGATCGCCATTATGCCCCCTATAATGGAGGTGGCTGTGGTTTTACTACCTTTGTTGGCTACGAATGGACCGGTTCTCCGGGCTTCGATAATGAGCATCGCAACGTGTTTTTCAAGGACGAGAATGTACCGCAGTTACCCACCTCCTTTTTCGAAGCACCTACACCAGAAGAACTGTGGGCCAGGCTCGATGCACAATGTCACAGCGGCAACGACTGCGAAGTCCTGACCATTCCCCATAACAGCAATCTTGGCGGCGGCGAGATGTTCAATCCGACCAGCGAAGGGTCGCTTGGCAGCCGCACTCCATACTCCTATGACCTGGCTCTGCAGCGCGCGCGCATGGAGCCACTGGTGGAGATCTATCAGCACAAGGGGGCATCAGAGTGCACCGTGGGCAAGGTGCCCTATGCAAGTAATGATGAATTCTGCGCCTTTGAACTGGTCAAGCCGGAGATCTGTGAAGCGGGCGAGGGCTGGACCCGTGATGGTTGTACCCCGTTATGTTCCGACTATCAGTTGTTGCTGGGCGGCAGTTTTACCGGTGCCTGTGTAGAGCCCAGCGATTTCATCCGTGGTGCACTGCGTCGTGGTCTGGCAGAGCAGCGGCGCATCGGCGCCAATCCGTTCCAGTTCGGGTTTATCGGCAGCACTGACACGCACAACGGTACGCCGGGGGATACGGCGGAAAAGAACTGGCAGGGCGGTCTGGGTAACAATGACGACGAACTTCGTGAGCGTATTGGTACCGTCAGCTTTCAGGACAACGCTATTGTGGCCTTAGCCGCAGACCTGATCCCCGGCGTCAATGCCATGCAAGGTTTTGGTCAGGCATCCGTATACAGTCCGGGCGGCCTTGCGGCGGTATGGTCCGAGCAGAACTCCCGTCACGCCCTGTTCGAAGCGATGCAGCGTCGTGAGGCCTTCGGTACCAGTGGTACCCGGATAACGTTGCGCACCTTTACGGGGCCGGATGTGCCGGCGAATATCTGCAGCCAATCCAGCTTTGCCAGAGCTGGCTACAGCAGCGGTGTGCCCATGGGAGGCGAATTGCTGGCCAGCAGTAATCCAACGAAGGTGGCTGTTTCGGCCATGATGGCACCGGACTCCATGCCGTTACAGCGGGTGCAGGTTGTAAAAGGCTGGATTGATGGCAATGGGGAGACCCATGAGAAGGTTTATAACGTGGCAGGTGATCTCACCGACTACGGCAGTGATCCGGGTGTGGACCTGAATACCTGTGCGTCAACGCGAAGCAGTGGATATACCAGTATGTGTGTGGTCTGGCAGGACCCGGACTTCGATGCCCAGGAGAGCGCGTTCTACTACACCCGTGTGCTGGAGAATCCGAGCTGCCGCTGGAGCAAGATGCAGTGTAATGATGCGCTGGTCGGTAAAAGTGAGGCCGAGATTGATCTTATTGCCGCAGATCCGGAGCACCCGTTGCATAACTGTGTCAATGGCAGTATGCCGGAGACCATTCAGGAGCGTGCCTGGTCATCACCGGTGTGGTATCAGGCCCCCTGAGTCCGGTTGGAGTAGAGATCATGTTGACCTCATTGTTCAAGAACCCTGTTGTTCAGTTTGTTCTGCTGGGAGCAGGTGTGTTCTGGCTGCATTCGGCATCGGTTCAGGCTGAGCGACTGGTACAGCCGGAAAATATCGTTCTGGACCAGCGCTATATTGATCGTCTGGAGCAGGAGCTGGCGGCGACGTTGATGCGAAAGCCCGACAACAATGAAAGGCAGAAGATTCTCGATCGGATCATTACCGAGGAAGTGCTGTTTCGTGAAGCAATGAACCGCGATCTGGACCGTGGCGATGCCATTATCCGTCGCCATCTGATTCAGAAAATGGAGTTCTTGCTGGAAGCGCGTAGCAAGCCGGATATGCCGGAAAAAAGTGAGTTGGTCAGCTGGTGGGAAAAGCATCGCAAGGATTACCGTGAAGACGAACGGATCAGCTTCCATCAGGTGTTCTTCCTGCCGGGCTCAGACAAGCAGGCTGCTTTCGCCGCGCTGCTGGAAGAGGGATCAGTAGAGCCTCAGAGTGCAGTCGAACTGGGCGATCACTTTCTACATGGTCATCAGTTCTATGGCCAGCGTCGCACGCAGATCAAGGGGCTGTTTGGCCAAGGCTTCACCGCACAGTTGCGCGAGCAGGATAGAGGTAGTTGGATCGGGCCGTTGCATAGTATTTACGGCCAGCATTACGTCTACATATCCGAGTTTCTCCAGGGGAGAGAGCTCAGCTTTGAAGAGGCCTACGGGCAGGTCTATACGGATCTGATCAAGCACCTCACCGAGCAGCGCCGCCAGCAGGCCATTGATGAGATGCGCCAGCACTACACGGTGATCACAACCGATGGCGATGATGTGGTGGTTAAGTAATGATCCGCTTTGTGCTCACTATTATTGCCGTTTTGGCATGTTTGCCGAATATGGTCAGTGCCCATAAGAGCAATATCGGTTTGCTGGATATCCGTAGCCAGACGCTGCCGGAAGTCGAAGGTGCTGCCTATGGCTACACCTTGAACTGGTCGTTTACCGGGGTTTCCATGCAGACATTCCCGACCCCGGTGGTTCCTCCACAGTGTCAACAGAGCGCAGCGACCCGAGCCAGTAACAGCAGTAGCGGAGTGGCCGAGCTTTATACGTTGCAGTGTGGCGCCAGTCTGGTGGGCCATGAATTCGAGTTCAACGGCCAGAGCGATAACATAGATCAGCTGGTGCTACTGTTTGACGATGGCGAGCGCCGGATTGAGAAGTTCTACACTGGACAACGGCTTCGGCCTGTTGTCAATGCAGATGATCTGGTGCCCGCCGTTATCGGTGCAGAATCGGCGCTGAGCATGGTCAGTACCAATTTCTTTTGGGTTGGCTTCGAGCATATGATCCTCGGCTGGGATCATCTACTGTTTCTGATCTGCCTGTTGATGCTGACCGGCATCAACAGGCGCATTATCATCACCGTGACCGGTTTCACCCTTGGCCATAGTGTGGCATTGCTACTGGCTTCGAAGGACATGATTAGTCTTCCCGTGACGCCGGTGGAAATTCTGATTGCGCTGAGTATTGCCTATATGGCGGCAGAGGTCTGGCGCGGTCGGCGCGGCCATGTGTCGTTATTCGCCCGCTATCCGATGATGATTTCCAGTGGATTCGGTTTGTTGCATGGCATGGGTTTTTCCAGCGCCCTGGATCAGTTGGCATTTAGCGAGAATATGTCGCTGGCAGCGTTGTTGCTGTTCAATCTGGGTATCGAGGCGGCTCAACTACTGGTAGTGGCTGTTGCGGCATTGCTGGCGTGGTTATTGTCAGTGCCGGCAATATCCCGCCTGGTCATGCCCATGGCCCGAGCCAGTTATGCCATGTCCTATGGTATCGGCATTACAGCCGGCTACTGGTTTGTCGAGCGTACGTTTTCAATGCTATGACGACGAGGAAAATTCTCGTGGGGTGCTGCCGGTCCAGCGCTTGAAAGCACGGGTAAAGCTGCTTACTTCGCGGAATCCAAGCTGCAGGGCAATGCGCGTCACCGGCAATTTTTCGCGGGTTAGTAACTGCAATGCCATGTGATATCGGTTGTGGTCCAGAATGCTTTGAAAACTTGCGCCTTCACGTTTAAGGCCAAGCTGCAGCTTGCGTTCGCCCATGTATAGCGCTCGGGAGATAGTCTGCTGGTCGGTGGGCAAGCCCTGCTCAAGGCGTGTCTTAATCTCCTTGCTAACGCGACCGCTCAGTGACTCGTCTGCCAGCTTTCGCACTTGTTCTTCTACCAGAGCCTGATTGATCTGGCGCAGGGTAACATTTGCCATCGGGAAGCGCTGGATCAGCTGTTCAAAATTGCTCAGGTAAGCGGCATTCCGCTGACTGTTAAATTCAATCGGGCAGCCGAAGCAGGATTCAAAGACCGAGGGATCAGAAGGGCTGTCTCTCCGCAAGCTCAATTTCTCCAGAGTCAGGTTCAGACCGAAATAGTGCCGGATGATATGTAGCAGTCCGGCAAGGCCGGCATCCACCCCCTGCGGTGCGAAGTCCTGGAAACCGGGCTTCATGGAAAGCTCGAAAACCCAATAATCCTGCACCTGACTCAGACTAAGGTTGAGCCCAGTGGATATCAGGTCCGCGCCATAAACAGCAATGCGATAAGCATCCAGAATATTCTCGCTGGTCAGGGCTGACAGGCCGATGGCAAAGAAGGTACTGGGGGTAACGAAGCGGCCAGCGTTCAGGCCAAAGTATTCATCGCCAGAGATCTCGGTGGCGGCAAGCCAGAGTTTCCTCATCCCCTCAGCAGGGACTCGGTTGAGCGGGTCATTCAGCACGGCCATGTCAATGCCAGCGACTGCAAATGCCTGTGTCACATCCGCCGGATAGGTTTCCAGAGCTTGCTTGATCACCACTGCCCAAGAAGCCTGTGTGGTATTGCTCGGTGAATTGATCATCGATTGCCTGATTTGTTGTTATCTGCTTTTTCGCACGTTGCGCGAAACAGGTTATAGCGATAGTCGATGATAATGCGTGTAAATCGTGTGTGAAATCAAAGCTGTTGTCGCGCGCCAGGTGCCTGAGCGTGTGACTGGGACGGAAGTCTGATGGCCCTGTCTGGATCTACGGCGTTATCAGTAACGGTCTGATTTTGGTCGTAAATGGACATTATTTATGCGCCGAAAGACAAATTCGCTTCTTTCTCCTGCAGTAGTCTGCGTGGCAGATCTCACAGATAAAAAACAATACTGAGGCTGGCAAATCATGGGGTATCGCTTTCTGTCCACTGGCATTCTCTTCGCTGCCAGCTTCCAGGTTCTCTCTCTGCTTCCTGCTAAGCTCCATGCCAGCGAGGCAGTGCACCGACTGGCAAATTCCTGCTATGCGATACAGTCGCCAGCCACCGGTAAGTATCTTGATAAGGGGCCAGGTCTGCTTATTCGGGACGACTTTCGCTACGCCTTCGATTCAGTGCCATTGGCGAACGCCGGGCACTTCTACTTCAAGGCGGCTTCGTTAAATGAGTTCTTGCTGACTGATCGAGACGGCGAGCTTCTTGCCAGTCGCGTACCTTCGCTGGAAGTGGCGGTGAAGCAGCCGGACTTGCATGCTGAGTGGAACATAAGCGCAAGACAAACATCAGATGGTCCGCGCTTCTCCTTCACAAACCGTTTCACTGGCGTACAGGTTCGTCACAATTATACCGTCACGCAAAAGGTGTGGATCTTCAAATATGTTGTGCCTAAAACAGAAACCGAGTTCCGGTTGGTTGCGCAACAGGATTGTCGCCCTTATCCGGAAATCAGTGTAGCAGCCTGGCCTGCGGGGCAGCCGCAATATGCGGGTGATCATGACCGAATGGCGGCTCGCCTGAAAGGTGATGCTCACCAGCCTGTGCGTGGCTATATCGATGCCCACAGCCATGTCATGTCGCACGAATTTATGGGCGGTAAGGCCCTGCATGGTGATCCATTCCATCGCTACGGCGTTGAGCACGCGCTGGACGACTGCGATCTTGATCATGGCCCGGAAGGTCGCCTTGACCTGATTGGCGGCGGAGGTAAGGCCCACGATACTACCGGTTGGCCTGCGTTTAATGACTGGCCCGCATACAACTCCAAGGGGCATGGCGGTTATTACTATAAATGGATGGAGCGTGCCCATCTGTCCGGCCTGCGCATGGTAGTAGTCTATCTGGTGGAAAATCAGGTGCTTTGTCAGGTGCAGTCCACCGTTAACCCGATCAGCCTGACCGGCGGTAACAACAGTTGCGACACCATGGACAGCGTCTTTCTGCAGATCGAAAAGCTGCAGGGCATGATAGATTATGTTGATGCTCAGTATGGTGGTCCGGGCAAAGGCTTCATGCGCATTGTCCGTTCGCCAGCGCAGGCGAGAGCGGCCATTGCGGAAGGCAAGCTGGCGCTATTGCTGGGTGTCGAAGCCTCCGAAGTGCTCAACTGCGGCGAGCGTGATTACTGTGACCGCAACGTCGTCGATAACCATCTGGATGCTCTTTACGACGCCGGTGTGCGGGTGATGTATCCGGTGCACAAGTTCGACAATCATTTTGCAGGCACCAGTTTACAGGGTGGCCTGGTACATTTCGGGCAGAAGCTGTCTACTGGCCATTGGTTTGATACAGAGAACTGTGATGACCATACAGACGCATACGATGGGCAGCATGTGCGAGGACAGTTAATGGAGTCTGGCATTCCGGGAGTGCCGGAGCTGCCAGTGCAGGTGGTACAGAACCTGATTGGCAATCTCGGCCCACAGTACCCGCAGGGCGTCGAGCAGTGCAATGCCAAGGGGCTAACCGAGCTTGGTACCTATCTGGTTAACCGGATGATCGACAAGAATATGATTCTGGATCTGGATCACCTCAGTGCCAGAGCCGCAACCATGGTAATGAATATTGTCGATGCACGTCACTACAGTGGCGTGGTTAGTACCCATGGCTGGATGTTGATGGGTAAGGACGGTGAAGGCGACACCAGCACTTCCGATGACCCTTTGCATGCCACCTTCCGCCGACTGATAGCGGCCGGAGGATTTATCGCACCATTAAATCGTGACAGCGGCAGCTTGATCGGTGAAGTCGAAGAGTATCTGCTGGCACATGTTGAAGCACAGCATCCGGGACTGTCCCGTGAGCAACTGCTCCAGCGCCTCCGGGATATGCCCATCGCCGATCTACCGGGTGTAGGGATTGGCGTGGACATGGGTGGTCTTGCCACCATGGCCAGGCCAGCGGATAAAGCTCCGGAGTACCCGTTTGTGAACGAATTCGGCATTGCCTTTGATCATCTTGGAGATGGCAACGGGCGTCGCTTTAATCTGGCAGATGACGGCGTTGCCCAGTACGGCATGCTGGCGGACCATATGGCGCAGGTCAGAGAAGAGTCAGGCGCGACAGGCAGGTCATATGTGTACGACTCGGTGATGAATTCCGCCGAGTCATACCTGCGCATGTGGGAGCGTGCCGAAGCGCGGCCCCCGTCAACCCATCAGCAGCCCTGAGGGTTGCTGATGGGTTGACGGGGGCCATCGTCGGTGATCTGTTCAGTTCGCAGGGTGTCAGGGTGAAAGCTGAGGCCGTTCTCTGTCACCGGCCAGGTACTCGATCCCGTTGGCAAAGCGTGGGCCGGAAAATCGATAACCCTGGACCGGCGGATAATCCAGACATGGCAGCCGGGCGTTGCGCGCTACCGCCAGAAAAATCCGCCTTGGTACCTGTGTGGTTGGCTGATGCCTTGGGGCAATGCTATTTGTTATCTCAGAAAACAGCCCTGTTGTAGATAACAGGCATCTTCCCTTTCCAGTCGTTCCAGATTTTCTTTTGAGTGGATAATTTCTATGCTCTCTAAATATGAAGAGTGATTATCAAAAAACTCAACAATATTTAGCTCTTTCATTATTTTCCCAGTTTCTCGTTGCTTGTAGAAATGTATAAATCCCGACTATAGGTGTTTCTGAGTGAGAGTATATATGGCCGGATATTTATTTCGATCTCTATATGGAAGGTGCGTATCGGTCTGGATATTTTTAGTATTTAATACTCTGGCCCGTCGGGAATTTTCCGAGGAGGAATTTTCCCATCCACGAAATTAATTTGTCCTGATATCATATCAAGCCCCCTGATATTTGCTTTGTGGCTCTCGATAATCATTCTTGCGAGCTGAGAGTTCCTGATGATCAAGTAAATGGACAAAGCGATAAGTACAATATTCATCACCATAATGGAGACAATCATACGATTTACCTCAATTCTTGATGTCAGTGACAAAGTGTTTCTCTAAACGCTTGCTTTTTACAACCTCAACGATATCAGCCTAAATCACAGCTTGCTGGTTCGGAAAGCATGTATCCACTAAATATACCCACCAATCTCTCCACCCCGCACATCATCCAGCTCCCCCGCCAACTCCTCCGACCGCTTCATCACTTCGCCCCAATAACGAATCCTCTCCGCATCATCCATGCGCCCGAAATCTTTCCGGTCCGGGATCTTGCCGTAGGGCAGGCTGGCGACCCATTCGGCGCTGGGGCAGAGGATCAGTACGTTGTCATAGTGGTGCGGATTGCCGCGGCGCCAGCTCAGCATCTTGTCGAACCAGCCGGGGGTGATGTGCGGGTAGAAGTGCGGGTAGAGCACCAGCGAGTCGTCGCTGAAGGGGATGTCGAAGTGGTAGTCGGTGACGCCGCCGTCGTAGTACATGCCGGGGCCGGCACCGTGGATATCTTCAACGGCGCTCAGCGCCAGCGGGATCGAGCCGGAGGCCATGACGGCGTCGCGCAGGTTGTGCTCACTAAGTGGTACGCGGTGGGTGGGCAAATCATCCATGGCGTAGAACGGTGGTTTGCCCTGCGCGGAGTGAAACAGCACGCGCTCGAAGAAGGCGCCAAGGGTGTTGCGGTGCACGGCGTTGGCAGTGGCGGCCATGAGCAGGGCGGCGGCTTGCACCGGGCGGTGTTTGCTGGCGTTCAGTCCCTTGGCGCGGCAGGCGATCAGGTTCAGGCGGCGGATCGGGTTGTTGAGGATTTCCTGAACGTTCCGTTCGCTTGGGATGGCTGCGTCGAGGATGGTGCGGCACAGGGCGGTGACTTGATCGACCTTCATGCCTTTTTCAAAGCAGACGTGCTGGTAGGAGTGGGCGAAGCGCTTTGACGCAGCTTGCGGATCGTTCTGGGCGTAGCAGGCGAAGCGCCAGGCGCCGGCGGAGCTGCCGATCATGTCGAGCGGGGTGGTGCGGTCCTTGAAGAATTCGCCGAGCAGGTATTGGTCAAGGCCGAACAGGGCCATCCATTTCGGCCCGCCGCTGGCGCCCACTATCACCGAGAAGTCCTGCTGGCGCAGGCCGTGGTCAAGCAGGTGTTGGCGGGCGCGCGGGCCGGCAATCAGTTGCAGGGCTTTCAACAGTGCCTCCTTTCTCTGTCTTCCGCTGCGCTGAACCCGCAGCACCACACTTGATAGCACTTGGCGGTGGTAGTCGGATGCACCAAGCGATTATCGGGGAGCGACTGCATCCGACTACCACCGCCAGGTGCCCGCACCGATCGATGCCGGGTTCAGTGCAGCGGCATTACCGCACTTCCATGCCTGGCTCGGCGCCGCTGTCCGGCGACAGCAGGAACACATCCTCACCACCCGGGCCAGCCGCCAGCACCATGCCTTCGGACAGGCCGAACTTCATCTTCCGAGGCGCCAGATTGGCCACCAGCACCACCAGCTTGCCTTCGATCTGTTCCGGGCTGTATTTCGCCTTGATGCCGGCGAATACATTGCGGGTGCCTTCTTCGCCGACATCCAGAGTCAGTTGCAGCAGTTTGTCGGCGCCTTCGACATGGGCCGCTTGCACTACTTTGGCGACCCGCAGCTTCACCTTGAGGAAGTCGTCGATGCTGATGTGTTCGCTCACGGCGTCGTCCTTTTTGGTTTCGTTTTTAGCGGCGTCTTTTTTCGCCGGCTTTTTCTCTTCAGCAATTTCGGCAGCCGGTGCAGCACCTTCGCGGGACGCGGCCAGCAGCGCTTCAATGCTGGCCGGTTCTATCCGCTGCATCAGCGGGGTAAAGGTGTTGATCTGATGGTTGAGCAGTTGCTGGTTGGCATCCGCCCATGTCAGCGCCGGAATATTCAGGAAGGCTTCGGATTTTTCGGCAAGCTCAGGCAGCACCGGCTTCAGGTACAGCACCAGCAAACGGAACACGTTCAGCGCGGTGCTGCACACGGCCAGCACTTGCTGTTCGCTACCTTCCTGCTTGGCCAGAGTCCACGGGGCTTTCTCCTGCACGTACAGGTTGCCGCGGTCGGCCAGCGCCATGATGTCGCGCATGGCACGGCCGAATTCCCGCGCTTCATAACTGGCCGCAATGGAGGCCGCAGCGGCCTGCACGTCCGCCACCAGCTGCGCGTCATCCAGCCCAGCACTCAACTTGCCGCCGAACTTGTTTACGAAATTCGCGGTGCGGCTGGCGATCTGCACCACCTTGCCGACCAGGTCCGAATTCACCCGCTGGACGAAGTCGTCCAGATTCAGATCGAAATCGTCCACTTTCGAGGTCAGTTTGGCGGCGAAGTAGTAACGCAGATACTCCGGATTCAGATGATCCAGATAAGTACGTGCCTTGATAAAGGTGCCGCGGGATTTCGACATCTTGGCGCCATTCACCGTGACAAAGCCGTGCACGTTCAGGGCCGTGGGCTTGCGGAAACCGGCACCTTCCAGCATCGCCGGCCAGAACAGGCCGTGGAAGTTGATGATGTCCTTGCCGATAAAGTGATACAGCTCGGCATCGCTGCCCGGCGCCCAGTAGCTGTCGAAATCAATGCCATGCTGGTTGCAGTAATGCTGGAAGCTGGCCATGTAGCCGATCGGCGCATCCAGCCAGACATAGAAGTACTTTCCCGGGTAGCCGGGAATCTCGAAGCCGAAGTAGGGTGCCTCGCGGGAGATGTCCCAGGGTTGCAGGCCGGCTTCCAGCCATTCGTTCAGTTTGTTGGCCACGCTTTCCTGCAGCGAGCCGGAGCGCAGCCAGCCGCGCAGCATGTCGGCGAACTTCGGCAGGTTGAAGAACAGCTGGGTCACGCCCTTCATCACCGGCTTGGCGCCGCTGATGGTGGAATAGGGGTCTACCAGCTCGGCGGCGGAATAGGTGGCGCCGCAGACTTCGCAGTTGTCTCCGTATTGGTCCAGCGCGCCGCACTTCGGGCAGGTGCCCTTGACGAAGCGGTCGGCCAGAAACATGCCCTTTTCCGGGTCATACAGCTGGGTGATCTCTTTTTCGAGGATATTGCCGGCGGCCTGATTGCGCTTGAAGATCAGCTCGGCGTAGTGGCGGTTCTCGTCGCTGTGGGTGCTGTGGTAGCTGTCGAAACGAATGCCGAACTCTGCGAAATCCTTCGTATGCTCGGATTTTACGTTTGCAATCTGTTGTTCCGGCGTGACGCCGTTCTCCTCAGCCTTTAGCATGATCGCCGTACCATGAGCATCATCGGCACAGACATAGATGCAGTTTTGCCCGGCGAGCTTCTGGAAGCGCACCCAGATATCGGTCTGGATGTACTCAAGCAGGTGGCCAAGATGAATCGGGCCATTGGCATAGGGCAGGGCGCTGGTAACCAGAATCCTGCGGTGTGAATCGGTCATGATGTGGTGTACCCCGGAATGACAAGCCGCCTATGATACTGGCCGGACCGGTCTATTTCACCCGCGCAGGTGCCCGGCCACGAATAACAAGGATTCAGGACGCATGACTCTCAGACGTCGCTTGATGATTACCTTCTACTCCGCGGCGTTGCTGGCGGTGATCGGCGCGATTGCGGCGATCCATTACATCGTTACCCCGGCCTACTTCGATATGGAGGAGGACTCGGCCCGCGGTGAGGTGGCCCGGGTCGAGGCGGCCTTTATGCAGACCCTGACCATCCTGCATGCCCGCAGCCGCGACTGGGCTGAGCGCCCGGAAGTGCAGGCGCTGGCTGGCGGCGATGACAGCGTGATGCCGCAGCCACCGGGGGCGAATTCGCTCAGTGGTCCTGGCGTAGATCAGGTGGTGGTGATCAATCAGGAGGGTGGTCAGCACTGGCTGCTGGCCGGTGGCAGCCCGGATCAGGCGGCGCTGGCGGCGCTGTATGCCGAATACCAGAACCGTTTCTGCTACCCGTTCTGGGGCGTGACCGAGTTTGCCGGTACGCCCTATCTGTTTGCACTGGAGCAGGTCGGTGAATGCGGCGCGGTATTGTTTGCCCTGCAGATCGATCAGTCCATGGAGCAGGAGCTCTCTGGTATCACCGGACTGCCGGTGTCGCTGTTGCCGTTTCAGGGCGAGGATATCGAGCGTGGCACCCGGGTTACCAGACTCAATGGTGGCGCTGTGCAGGGCGAGTTTGGTATCCGTGACTATAACGGCGAGCCGCTGATGCTGGGCAAGGTCACTATTGATCGCGGCGTGTATGCCCGTGGTCTGGAGTCGCTGGCCTGGGCATCGCTGAGCCTGATGGTGGTGGCGTTCACGGTGGTGACGCTGGTGCATTTCTATGTTCGCAAGATCGTGTTCCGCCGTCTTGGTCTGTTGCATGACACGGTTCAGCAGATTGCCCAGGGCGGCAATCTGGATCTGCGTTTGAATGTGCCCGGCAATGACGAGCTCAGTCAGCTCGCCTCCGACTTCAATCGCATGGTCGACAACATCAAGGACAGCCAGCGCTCGCTGGCGGAAGCCAGTCAGCGTGCTGATGCGGCGAACCGGGCCAAGAGTCTGTTCCTTGCCAACATGAGCCATGAAATCCGCACGCCGATGACGGCGATCCTCGGTTACACCGAGTTGCTGGAAAACCCCTCGCTGTCTCAGGAAGAACGTCAGCGCTATCTGTCGGTGGTACAACAGAATGGCGATGCGCTGATGGCGCTGATCAGTGATGTGCTGGACCTGTCACGGATCGAAGCCGGCCAGCTCAAAGTCGAACGGCAGCGCTGCGAGCTGGCGGTGCTGATGAAGGAAGTGATTTACAGCCATAGCCTGAAAGCGGAAGAGAAAGGGGTTCAGCTGGAGCTGGAGTATCGCACCCCGATTCCGGCCTATATCAGCACCGATCCGTTCCGGGTGCGGCAGATCCTCAGCAACCTGATCGGCAACGCCATCAAATTCACCGACGAGGGTCGGGTGGTGGTGCGGCTGCGCTGGGAGGAGGGCTTGCAAAGCTGCCTGCATATGGAAGTGGAAGACAGCGGCATCGGCATGACTGAGCAGGATCTCGACCGGGTGTTTGAACCGTTCTCGCAGGCCGATGATTCGCATACCCGTCGTCATGGCGGTTCCGGTCTGGGCCTTGCCATTGCCCGCCAGCTTGCCCGCTCTCTGGGTGGTGATATTCATGCCAGCAGCGAGCCCGGTCGTGGCAGTCATTTCTTTGTCCATATCCGGGTGATGGCGGAAACCGATTCGCCGCGGATCATGCCGCAACAGGCCATGGCAGCGGAAATTCGCAGCCAGCAAATGCCGGCTATTCATGTCGGTGGCCGGGTGTTGCTGGTGGAAGACAATGAAGTCAATCGTCTGCTGGTGCAGCGTATTCTCAGTCGTGCCGGGATTGAGGTTGTCGAGGCCGAGCATGGTCAGGAGGCGGTCGAGACCGTGGAAAAGGACCACAACTTCGATCTGGTGGTGATGGACATGCAGATGCCGGTGATGGACGGCTACGTTGCCGCCGGGGCGTTGCGCGATATCGGTTATCGTGGCCCGATTCTGGCATTGACGGCGAATGTGATGTCGGATGACCGGCGCCGTTGTCTGGCTGCCGGTTGCGATGATTTTCTTGGCAAGCCGGTGCGCGCCAGCCGTCTGCTGGCGGCCTGCTCCCGTCTGATCAGTTCCTCCCGGGCCAGCTTGCCCGCTGCAGTGCCTGACGCAGTTGATCGCGGGTAACCGGTTTGCATAAATAGTCATTCATACCGGCTTGTTCGGCGGCGCTGACGGCATCGGCGCCGGCGTGGGCGCTGAGGCCGATGATCCAGCAGGCCTGACGCCCCTGTTCCTGTTCCTGCACGCGAATCGCACGGGTGGCGTCATAGCCGCTCATGCCGGGCATTTCGCAATCCATGAAGATAACCTGCCAGTGCGGTTTTGCCGGTGCCACGGTGGCGGCGGCGGCATCGCCGTTGTCCACGGTGCTGGCCGGTACGCCAACCGATTCGAGAATGCTGCAGATCACCATCTGACTGACACTGTCGTCTTCCACCACCAGCACGCGGGACGGCAGTGGTTGTTCATCGTCACCGTTTTGCACCGCTACCGGTGTATCCAGATCGTCCTGACGCAGCAGGCTGTACAAAGTCGTGCGCAGGCGGCGCGACTCCAGTGGCAGCTCGAGGATCGGCCGGTTCGCCGGCGTTGCCGCAATGACGGTGTGCTCGCGATCGGCCAGTACCACCCAGGGCACGCCCTCGAACGGTGTTTGCCGGTGGCAAGTCAGTTCCAGATAACAGCGCTGGTCAACCACGATAACATCGGCATCCGGTTGCTTTTCAGTCAGCATGGCAAGATCGGTCAGCGACGCCTCTGTGGCCTGCATGCCCCAGCGCTCAGCCAATTGGCAAACCGACAAACGCAGAGCGCGCCGCTCGGTAATTACCAGCAATCTTTTACCCGGCAGACTGCCGTTGTCGGCGTGACGTTCGGCTATCCGGCAGGGCAGGGTGAAGTGAAAGCTGGCGCCGTGGCCGGGCGAGCTGGTGACGCCGAGCTCGCCGCCAAGTAATTGGCAGAGCTTGCGTGATACTGACAGACCGAGGCCATGATGCTCGGGCGAATCGCTCATGATGGCGTTGCGTTTTTCCTGATCAAGGCCGATGCCGGTATCGGTGACATCGCACTCCAGTATCAGGTTGCCGACCTTGTCCGCCGCTTGTCGCACGCTGACGGTGACAGAGATCTGACCATTGTCGGTAAAGCGGATGGCATTGCTGAGCAAATTGGTAAGGATCTGCTTGACCCTGACGGCATCAGTGATGATCAGTCCGGGCACACGGCTGTCGATGTAGGTGTAGATCGGCAGCTCTTTCTCGCCGGCGCTGCTGACAAACAGGCCGACCACGTCGGAAACCATTTCTTCCGGCCGCACTTCACCGGGCTCCAGCGACAGCCGGCCGGTTTCGATGCGCGAATGATCAAGCAGATCGTTGAGCACGCCGATCAGCGAGTCGGTGGCGTTGTAGATGGTGTCGGCGTACTGGCGCTGGCGATCGGCACTGACATTGCCGCGCCGCAGCAGGTCGGCCATGCCGAGGATGCCCTGCATCGGTGTGCGTATCTGGTGACTCATGGTGACCAGAAATTCGCTCTTCGCCTGATTGCGGCTGCTGGCGCGTAGCGCTTCCATTTCGCCGCGCAGTTTTTCCGCCTCCAGCTGGCCGGCCTTGAGACGATTGATGCGCGCTGCCAGCGCCAGCGACAACAGCATCACATCAAGCACGATGCCGATCTGTAACAGGCCTTCGCTAAGTGGTGTACGGGCAATCAGGCCAAACTTGTTCAGGGTGATCAACAGACCGCCGGCGAGCAGGCTGAGCCAGGCAATGGCGAAGTAGCGGGCATCCGGATCGCCGGCACCAAGCCGACGACTGACGATATACAACACGCTCAGATCGAAGCTCAGGACCAACAGCATGTCCGCCGGAATCAGCCATTCTGGCGGCACAAACGGAGCGCACAGCAGCAAGGCGGCGGCGATACGGATATGCAGTGTCATTAGCGCCGCCAGACCGGGTCGGCGCTGCGGCAACTCAAGGAACGCCAGTGTGAACTGTCCACCGATCAGCACGATCATCGGCAGTATCAGCGTCATGACGTGGCTACCGGCCCAGGGCATGTCCGGCCAGAAATGTTGCTGGCCGAAGCCCTGCAGCACGGCTTGCAACAGGGTCAGGGAACCGGTCCAGCCGACGTAGTAGAGATAGACTTTCTCGCGGACCGAGGCAAACAGAAACAGGTTGTACAGCATCATGATCAGCATGGCGCCGAAGAAGGCGGCCTGCAGCTGGTCGTCACGTTGTTGCCGTTTCGCCAGCGCGTCGCTGCGCCACAGGCTGACCGGAATCTGCATGGTGTGATTGGACTGCACGCCGATCAGTACGGTGGTGATCTGGTCGGCGTTCAGGGGCAGCGGGAAGGTCGGCTCACGGCGTGGCAGTGGCCGTGCCGAGAATTGTCGGGCCATGCCGGCCTGATACTGAACCGGTTGTTGATCACCAGTGCGGATGAACACATCAATCTGGTCGAGCAACGGATAATTGACCCGCAGTTGCCATTCGCTGTCGCCGGTTTCGCTGGCATCAATCTGCAGGCGCAGCCAGCAGACATCGCTGGTAAAACCTCGGTTGACGGTGGCGTGCGATGGCGGTTGCCAGTTCCACTGGTCGGGGTTCAGCAGCAGCTGGGCCGGCGCCGGCATCTGCCCGGCTGGCAGGCACAGTAGCGCCTGTTGGGCGATCTCCGGACGCAGCACCCTGTCTCCGGGCGTTGGCCTGAGTGGCTCGCTGGCGTTGGCCAGCGTCATCAGCAGCATCAGCGAGATGCCACCGATAATCCCTGAAAGACGGCGTCGTTTAACGCCAGAGCCCGTATCCATGCTGGCCCCCGTAACGCACTGTTGACGGAAGAGATGCTGTTGGCTGCTGGCGGATTAGTGCTAATCCGAAAGCATTAGCCATGTGAACGAGTCTACATATTCTGTGTGATCCGGGTATAGCGCTGAACGCCCTGATATCAATTTGCCGACAGACGGTCTGTGCGTCCGCTGGCAAGGCTGTCAGCCAGCGTCCGCAGAACCTGATCCCGGGTTACCGGTTTGCTCAGGTAGTCGTCCATGCCGGCCTCCCGGGCCCGGGCGACATAGTCACCGCTGGCGTGGGCGCTGAGACCGATGATCCGGACAGGCACCAGCTGTTCTTGCTGTTCCAGCTGGCGGATCTGCCGGGTCGCTTCATAGCCGTCCATTACCGGCATTTCACAATCCATCAGGACGATGTCCCAGTGGCCGGGCTGGCGGCGTACCTGTTCCACTGCCTGTTCGCCGTGGTTAACCAGAGTGGCGCGAATGCCGGCGCTGCGCAGGATATTGTCGATCACCAGCTGGTTGACCGGGTTGTCCTCGGCGACCAGTACATTGAGATCGGCGCGGGCCCGGGGCAGCAGGCTGTCGGTTTCCGCTATGTTGCTTTCCCGATCGCTATCGGTGAGCAGGCGAAGCAGCGTGTCATACAGCTTGCCGCTGCGCACCGGGAGCTCGATCAGGCTGTAGGGATCGTCGGTGACGATTTCAAGCTCTTCGCCGAGGCGCCGCAGGATCAGCACCGCCACGGATTGTGGCAGCGCTGACAGCAGCAGGTGCAGGTCGGCGCACAGGTCCTGATGCAGCAGCAGCGCATTTACTGTCAGCGTCGGGTCTGCGCTGAGACGGTGGATGGCATCAGCGCTGTCGACGCAGCTGATCAGTTGCATGCCCCAGCGCTCCGCCATCTGGCCGATGCTCATTCTGCGCGCGGCCAGCGGATCGATCAGCAGCAGGGTTTTGTCGGCCAGCGGCAGCGGGTGAGTCGGCACCTTGATGGCGCGGGCGCGGATCGTGAACCAGAACGTCGAGCCACGACCTTCGGTGCTGCTCAGGCCGATCTTGCCATCAAACAGATCGCAGAGTTTACGGCTGATGGTCAGGCCCAGACCGGAGCCGCCATAGCGTCGGGTGGTGCTGCTGTCAGCCTGACTGAAGGCACGAAACAGCAGTCGCTGCTGTGCTTCACTGATACCGACACCGGTGTCAGACACTTCAAATAACAACTCGCTGCGACCGTCGGTGGACTGGCCGTGGGGAGAGACGCTGATGCTGATCTGGCCCTGTTCGGTGAACTTGAAGGCGTTGCTGAGCAGGTTGGTGAGAATCTGCTTCAGGCGTGTCGGGTCGGTCATGATCCGCCGTGGCACCCGGCTGTCGACGAAGGTCAGTAGCGGCAGGTGTTTGTTTGCCGATGGCAGGGCGAACAGGGCAACGCAGTCATCCACCAGGTTGTACAGGTCCGTATCAATCACTTCGAGGCTGAGTTTGCCGGCTTCAATGCGGGAGTAGTCCAGGATGTCGTTGATCACCGTCAGCAGCGATTCGGTGCTCTGATGAATGGTGTCCACATATTGCGCTTGCTGGATATTCAGGGGAGTTCGACGGAGTAAATCGACCATGCCGACCACGCCATTCATGGGGGTGCGAATTTCATGGCTCATGGTGGCCAGGAATTCACTTTTTGCCTGATTGTGGGCGCTGGCTTTCAGGGCTTCGATTTCGGCGCGGGCGCGATTGCGAATGGAATCTGCGTGGGCTTCCTTGAGTCGATTAATGCGATCAGCCAGCGCCAGTGACAGCAGTACCACCTCGAGAAATACGCCAAGCTGAACCATATTCTCGGTAACTGTATTGCGCGGAATAACGCCGTACTTGTTCAGCGCCATGAATACCGCACCAATCAGGAAACACAGCCAGGCAATCAGGAAAAAGCGGGCATCGGGATCGCGCCGCTGGTAGCGCTGCAGGGTGATAAAAAGAATGCTCAGCATCATCACGATAATCACGATCACCGTGACGGGGACAAGCGCATAGGGGCTGACAAAGGACTGGATGACCAGCAAGCCAAGACCGACAAAACCGAGCTGATTGAGCCAGCGAGCGGATTTTTCGGCGCGCTGTTCCAGCACCAGAAATGACACGGTAAAGCGGGTGGCAAAGAACACTACCAGCGGCAGTACCAGCGCCATGACATTCTCAGCCACCAGCGGCGACTCGGGCCACAGGTAACGCTGGGCAAAACCATGCAGCACCACCTGGAACAGGGTGATGGTGATGGTCCAGCAGACGTAGAGCAGATAAACCGGCTCGCGGATCGATGCGTACAGAAACAGGTTGTACAGCATCATGATGGCCATGCCGCCAATGAACAGCCCCTGAATCAGAATGCTGGTGTGGCTGCTGCGGCTGAATTGTTCTGCAGTTTCCAGCGTTAACGGCAGTTGCAGGCTGTACGGCGTTTGCACCCGCATCAGCAGGATGCGCGGCTCCCCTGGCGGTAACTCCAGCGGCAGGGCAATGCGGTGATAGGCCAGACGGCGCTCACTGAACGGGACCGTCAGGCCGGCGCGTTGTTCGTCCACCGGCAGCGCCACATCCGGCGCCAGTACATATAGGTGCAGGTCGGCGAGGATGGCGTTATCAATCCGTGCCACCCAGCGGGCCGGATTGTCTGCGTCGTTAATGACGCCAAGCCGGAACCAGCAGACATCGGAGGTAAAGCCAAAGTTGGCCATGCCAGTGCTTTGCTGCCAGTGCAGATGCCGGTGCTGATGCAGCACCGTGGCGTTGGGCGTGGCATGGGCTGCGTCCTCGCAGAAAAATTCCAGTGCCGGCTGCAGCGGCGCGGTGGCGGCATTGAGGCGCAAGGTTTCCGCCCCGCCAGCCACGGAGATCAGCAACAGCCACACCATCGATAGCGGCTGAGCGAAGCGGGTAGTGCTGGGTCGTCGAAATCGGCGTTCCATGTCGGTCCGGACCAGATGCTTGCCAATGACTCTATGGTCAGCGCCAGATTGGTGCAACCGTCCGTCATCACGATTCAGCTATAGCCAATTTCCTACAAGAGGTAGAGCGAATATCGTCGTGGAGTTCTGTGCGCTAGCACACACTATGGAGGCGCACGGATGCTCCCACACACGGATTGCAACGGACATTGCCTTTGGCCTGTTTACCATAGCCCGCTTCCAGCGGGCTTTTTTTATGTCAGCAGATGGCGCAGTGGCTCCGGCAGGCGCTCCACCAGCGCTTCCGGCAGCGTCACCGCGCGGCGCACAAATTGCCACAGATCCCAGTAGTCCTTGTGGGCGAGGATCATGCCCTTGTGGTCGACTTCCAGCCAGGTGGTACCGGAGATGGTGATGGCCTTGGGCCAGAATTTTGATTTGAAGGTCATGTCCCACTCGGCCACGTGGGCGTGCTCGGTGCGGACTTCGCGCTTCATCACCGCGCTCAGCTCCGGGAAGATCTTCACCAGATCGTGATACATACCAACTATGGCCTTGCGACCGCGGACCCGCTGCAGCGGGTCTTCAAAGGTGGCGTCCGGGGCATACAGCTCGAACACCATCTCTTCCAGTGCCTGATCGCTTTCCAGCTGGTTCAGGTTGTCCATCATCACCTGCATCGGGCTGCGCATAGGTTTCCTCCATTTCATCTGTGCCGACCTGACCGTCATAATGCGCGCCCTGACGAGGAGGAAACATGACCGGGGACAAAAAAACGTTGTTTGCCCACCTCAATGGCGAGACAGGGCGGATTGGCTGGCAGGCCCTGCAGCCCTGGTTTGCCAAGGGTGACACGCTGCAGGTGGCCCGCGGGGTGGATCTGGTGGCGGTGGCCACGGCGCTGGCGGCGGATGATGCTGCCGCGATCAAGGGCTGGCTTGATGCCGGTCAGCTCGGTCCGGTATCAGAGCGGCAGGCCTCGGCCTGGGTTGATGCCAGTGCCGAGGTCTGGGCGGTGGTGGTGCTGCCGTGGATTCTGGTGCAGGAGTGCTGAGAGTCAGCGCTGTACCATGTTTTTTGCCGCTTCGATGATCTTCGCCGGATTCATTTCCTCCGGTACCTTGAGGCCGCGCTGCACCGCGTCGCGGGCATAGATGGCATCCATCCAGCGTTTCAGATTCGGCAAGTCGCTGATATCGACCCCGGACCAGTTGTGGGTGCGGGCCCAGCAGAAGTTGGCGATATCGGCGATCGAATAATCCCCGGCGAGGTACTCGTTGTCTTTCAGTTGGCTGTCGAGCACGGTCAGCAAGCGTTTCGATTCGTTCTGGTAACGATCGATGGCCGGCTGGATTTTTTCTGGCATATAACGGAAGAAAACATTGGCCTGGCCCATCATCGGGCCAACCCCACCCATCTGGAACATCAGCCACTGGATCACCCGGGAGCGGCCGCGGACATCGGTGGGCAGCAGCTTGCCGGTTTTCTCGGCCAGATAAATCATGATTGCGCCGGATTCGAAGATGGCGAAGTCGTCTGCATCGCCGTCGATGATGGCGGGAATACGACCGTTCGGATTGATGGCGAGAAACTGCGGCGTTTTCTGTTCGCCCTTCATCAGGTTCAGGGGGTGGACGGTGTAGGCAAGGCCAAGCTCTTCGAGGGTGACCGAGGCCTTGTGGCCATTCGGGGTGGCGGCCGTGTACAGCGTGATCATGGCAACTCCTGATCGGGGCATGGGAGCAGCAAGGATGCCTGAGCGGCGGATTTGTTGCACTCGGGCCGCTTGCCATCAGGCCATCTGCTGCGCGATGATACTGTCCATCTGGACAGTATTCGAGGCGGCGATGATCAAGGGGCGCGGTGTCAGTGACAATCCGGCGGGGCGTTTCCAGACCATTCAGGTGCTGCACGACGACCCGGCACCAGCGTCGCTGGCCACCGAGTATCGCAGTGAAACGGCGAAATCACTGATCACCTCGAATGATTCACCGGACGTGCCGTTTCGTCACAGCATCAATCCCTATCGTGGTTGCGAGCATGGCTGCAGCTACTGTTTCGCCCGGCCGACCCACAGTTATCTGGAGCTGTCGCCGGGGCTCGACTTCGAAACAAAAATTATCTGCAAGGACAACGCCGTTTCGTTGCTGCAGCAGACTTTCAGCAAGGATGGCTATCAGTGCGAGCCGGTGGTGATCGGCAGCGCCACCGATCCCTATCAACCGATAGAGAAAACCCGACGGCTGACACGTGGTTTGCTGGAAGTATTTCTGGCCCATCGCCACCCGGTCGGGCTGATTACCAAAAGCGGCCTGATCCGTCGTGATCTCGATATCCTCGCCGCGCTGGCCGGCCAGCAACTGGTGTCGGTGGCGGTGTCGGTGACGACGCTGGATAATTCCCTGAAAACCAGACTGGAGCCGCGTGCCAGTAATGGCAGCACCAGACTGGCGGTGATTCGCGAACTGTCCGCTGCCGGGGTGCCGGTCACGGCGCTGTTTGCGCCGGTGATTCCGTTCATCAACGATGACGAAATGGAAGAGGTTATCGAACAGGTGGCGGAGGCCGGTGCCCAGCGAGCCGGATATGTGATGCTGCGTCTGCCGTGGGAGTTGAAGGAGTTGTGGCAGGGCTGGCTTGCCGAGCATTATCCGGACCGTGCCGGCCGGGTGATGTCGGTGATGCGTGATCTGCACGGTGGCCGCGAATACCAGAGCAGCTATTTTTCCCGGCAAACCGGCCGTGGCCAGTGGGCCAACCTGTTTGCACAACGGTTCGAGATCGCCTGTCGCCGCGCCGGACTGGAAGGCCATGAGTTGCCGCCGCTGCGAACCGATTTATTCCGGGTGCCATCGAAACCCGATCAGCTGGTGTTGTGGTGATGACCGATTTTCTGATTGATGAGGCAGTGGGCAAGGCCCGCGCCAGCTTGCTGCTGGCGCACGGTGCCGGTGCGCCGATGGACAGCGATTTCATGAATACGCTGGCAACCGAGCTGGCCGGGCAGGGCATCCGCGTGTTGCGGTTTGAATTTCCCTATATGGCCGAGCGTCGTCGCACTGGCAAGAAACGGCCGCCGGATCGCGCTCCGGTTTTGCTTAAGGCGTTTGCCGAGGCGCTGGACAAGGCTGGTGGTGCCCGCGTGTTCATCGGTGGCAAATCCATGGGCGGACGAATGGCGACCATGCTGGCGGTGGAGCGTCATTGCCGCGGTGTGGTCTGTTTCGGCTACCCGTTCCATCCACCGGGCAAACCGGATAAAACCCGGCTTGATCACTTGCCTTTGATGCAGGCGCCGGCGTTGATTTGTCAGGGAGAGCGGGATCCGTTCGGTAATCGTCAGGAGGTGGCCGGCTACCTGTTACCGACAGCGGTGCAGTTGCACTGGCTTGCAGATGGCAACCATGATCTGGCGCCACGCAAGGCATCCGGTGTTACCGCTCAGGAAAATATCAAGTCTGCGCTGACGGCAGTGCTGACATTTATTGGCCGGGAGAAATAATCACCGCCGTACGCAGTCGATCACGACCAAACCGGGCCATGCGGTCAAAATCGCTACGGGCAATCGGCAGATACTGACAGTCGAGATCGGTTTGCAGGCCTTCTTCCGGATCCGGGTCGTGCAGGTAGAAGAACTCGTCATCGAATGCCGACAGCACCACCCAGTGCGGTACCCGCTTTCCGTCAAGCTGCCAGGTCGAAATCAGAATCAATGGTATGCCACCTTTTTTTAAAGCCCGGGTGAGCTGCTGTTGTGACACTTCGCTGTGATGCACCGGGACTTTCAACTTTTTTGCCTGAGCAACAAAGTCGGTGTGGGCCAGCTCGATAATTTTTTTCTTTTTCTCGGCGCGGACACTGTCGATAAACAGGATCTGGTCGCCGCTGATCCAGACTTCCGCCTTGAAGCCGCGTTTGCGCGCGGCGATTGCCAGACCCAGTGGATGACAGCCGCCATGGCCGGAGGTCATGAAGATGGTGGTGGCTTCGCGCCACAGGTGCATCTCTTCACTGATGTCCGGCTGAATATTCTTGTCCAGCGCCTGCATCGCCATCAGCAGTGACGCCGGGCCACAGGTGAACTCGGTATTTTGCCGGTACCAGGGCACCGGGCGCTGCCAATGTGAGGCGTCAAATTGCAGAATCCGTTTCTGGTAGCGGAACGCATCCTGATGGTCTTCGTAGTAATCCTCGTACTCGCCGAAGCGGTGATAGCCGAGTTGCTCATACAGTTGAATAGCGGCGTCGTTGTCCTTGCGTACTTCCAGGCGCATGTCGATGCGGCCGGCTGCACGGGCGGCCTTTTCGCCGGCTTCGATCAGTTTGCGACCGAGGCCACGACCGCGCATCTGGCTGTCCACAGCGATGGAATAAAGTCGGGCCAGACGGGTGCCGCGATGCAGGATGATCAGGATATAGCCGGCCAGCACACCATCGACGGTGGCGACCTTGAAAGCACGATGCTCGCCACTGATCCAGCGGCGAAAACTGCGTCGGCTAAGCCGATCTGTTTCAAATGTGCGTTTCTCCAGTGCTTCCAGCGCGTCGAGATCAGCGGGTTGCACCGGGCGAATATCAATGTGTTCGGTCAATGCTGTAACCCCTCCAGCGCCAGCCGGATTACCTGCCGGCCGCGCCACAAAACCATTTCCTGCCATTGCTTGTCCGGCGGACAGAAGTGCCTGCGCATGGTGTTTTTTACCTGTTGCGTGTGCGCTGAAGACCAGTCGATTGGGCTGGTAGCGTGCAACCTGTGATCCGCAAGTATGGTGTCAAACAGTGGCTCGGTGCCATAAGTCCCGTATTCCAGTGTGACGAAGCAGGATGAGGCATTCATGATCGCGTGCCAGCCGTAATCCATCAGGCCCAGTTTCGGCACTGAAGAGGAAGTGCCGGCCAGCGGCAGGGTTACCGCATCGCCATACCAGTTACGGGCAACCCGGGTGCCATCGCTGTCCGGTTGGTGATCGCAGATGATCTCGCCATAGCCATAGGGTCCCAGACCGGTATGCAGGTCAATCACCGCCAGCTGCTTTTCGCCGAGAGTGAAATCGTTGATCAGTTTCTCGATCAGCTGGCGGGCGTGGGATTTGCCAAAGCCGCCAAAGAACGGGCCGACCGGATCCATGTACTGACCACCGCTGACGGCAATTTCCAGCGCGGTCTGGCCGTGCTTTTCAGCGTACAGACGCAGGCCTTCAGCGCGTGCGCGGGAGTCTTCCAGCATCAGCAGGTCGCGTAGTGCCAGATAGCCTGAATTGGGTGGCGGCGGCTGATCAAAATCGATGAAGTTGCGATTCAGATCGATACCATCGTGATCGCAGCGCCGATCCCAGGCCATGCCCCAGGGATTAAGGGCATGGATCAGCAGCACGGCGGTATCCGCCGGTGGTTGCCAGCCACGCTCAGTGGCCTGTTGAAGAAAATCCGCCTGCACTGCGCTGCCAGCCCAGCCTTCGGCGCCGTGCGTGCCACTGATCAGCACCAGCACTTTGCTGGCGCCGTCCGAGCCCAGCCAGGCTACGTCGGTAAGCAGTTCCTCTCCGGCCGGGCCTGTGGCCGGGCAGACATGATGGTCACAGAACAACAGCCTCGGTGTTGCCGAGGCGAGACGGGAGAACTGAGCGCCTGCGTCTGCAACGCTGGAGCTGAACAGGCGCAGTGATGTCGGCGGAAACACGGGCGATAACATAATGCGGCACGGCACACTCTGGCAGACCAGCGTAGCCGGATTTCTGTCGCGGCGACAGCTCAGCCCTGATGAAGCGTTTCCAGCGGGCACTCCACGGTACTGCCGTCTTCCCGGGTTATGTAGAGCATCCCTTCGCTGATCATCACCTGCCAGCTGATCTGGCGAGGCAAGTCTGTGGCCAGTTGCTGAATCACTTCCCACGGCAGGGTTTGCACGCTGACACCTTTCAGCTGGCGAATCGCGCCGCCCTGTTTTTGCCACCAGATTGGCTGACTGCGCAGATAGCCGAGCACGGAGACTCTACGTCCCTGACGTGCCGCTTTTTTCAGCCGCTCAGGTTCCGGTTCACCCACTTCAATCCAGTGCACCACATCGCCGCCGTCATCGTGCAGCCAGAGATCGGCTTCTTCAGGATTCGACAGGCCCTTGCCGAAACTGAGGCGCTCATCGGCGTGCAGGCACCAGGCCAGTACCCGGGCCACCATTCGTTCAGCGGTTTCCGACGGGTGCCGGGCCACCTTGAGAGAGTGGCTGCCGTACTGGTTGCGATCCTGATCGGCCAGATCAATACGAAAAACATACAGGGTGGCGCCGGTTGCCATAATGAAAAAGCCTTATATTTCAGTGAATTGGTGCTGTGGTGTCAGGATGGCGTGTTTCTTCACGTCAAGTGTGACTTGCTGGTCACTGTAGTCTCGTCAAGTCCCGCACAGAGCCGTGAATTACTGTCGGCAACCATAACAACACAGGGAAGCGTAGGCGATGAAAACTCTATATCTGATGTTACTGCTGCTGTTGGCACCATGGGCCAGCGCTCAGGTCGTTGTTCTGCAAACGCCGTCCGGTACGGTGATCAATGACAGCGTTTCTTTCAACGGTGAAATCTATAACGGCGACTGGTATCTGCCGAATGGTCCGGCCATTGGTGCGGTCTATTTGCAGCACGGCTTTACCCGCGGTGGCGGCAATTATCGTGATCTCGGTGTGGCGTTGATGAATCAGGGCATGCTGGTGCTCAGCATCAATGCACCGATGAGTGGTGGCGCCGGCGATCTGGCAGTGCGCGTCGCCGATGTGCTGGCCAGCAATCCGCCGTCGCCGCCGGATGGTCGACCGTTTCCGGCCGCACTGGTGCTGTCCGGCCATTCTGCCGGCGGTCTGCATGTCAGCCTGATCGCCGAGCGGCTGGTGCAGACCGGCAATGCCGGCAATCTGCGCGGGCTGGTGTTGCTCGATCCGGTCAATGCCTTCGGCCCGTTCGGTCGGGTAATGGATGCACTGGCGCCGACGTCTATTCCGGTGCGCGCCGTCACGGCCAATGGCTCGCTGTGCAATACCTTCAATGACACTCAGGGGGCGTTGCGAAATCTGCCGCGGCAGTATGTCGGCATCAAATTGACGGATCGTTCCACCCATGTCGATTCGGAAGGCAATAACACCGATATTCTGGCGCAGATTGCCTGCGGCTTTCCGGTCGACAGAAATATTGTCGCCCTGCGTGATTTTGCCGTGGCCTGGGCAAAGGACATGCTGGATGGCGGCTATAGCGCAGATTTCTATCCCGGTGGTGCGCGCCTGAATGCCCTGCTCAATTCCGAGCAGGCACGTTTGCTGAAAGATGCCACCGGCGCCTGGAGCACGATCCTGCAGGAATCCCTCGGCAGCAGCATCTACTCGGAGAAACGTTACACCATTACCGTGCCGGAGCTGGCGGTGGGTCAGGTGGAAATCAGCAGCCGTGGTGGCAGCGGCAATGCCGACCTGTATGTGCGTCGCGAGGGCGATGTATCGGTATGGAAGTATGACTGCCGTGACACCGGGTCAGGTAACAACGAAACCTGCGTGCTGTATGGTCCGGGCACCTACCAGATCATGCTGCGAGCGGGACTGTTCGGTTATTCCGGGGTGACACTGAAGGCGCGTTACTTCGAGTACTGATTGAAGATTTCAGACAGAAAAGCTTCGCCGTCGGTCGACGGCTCCTGCGGTTTGTGCAGGAGCGGCCGACCGGCGGCGATTACTTCGCCGGCTTTTCCGACACGTACAACATGATCGTGCCTTCAACGACGACGGTGCCGTCATCACGGAATGCCTTCACCGTCACCGGCAGGTCACCCGGCTTCCAGTCTTCGGCATTGGCTTCGGCCGTCACGCGGATATCGGTGGTGGCCTTGGCGGTATAGTTCACCTGCATGCCTTTCGGAATCCAGCGCAGATGTTTCGGGATCGACGCCTCGGCCAAAGCGCCCATGGCCATTTCCAGGGCGTTGCAGATGGCGATCACGTGGACGGTGCCGATATGGTTTTCCACGCCCCGGCGTTTCGGGAACTGCACTTCACAGAAATTCGGCCGCAGTTCAGTAACCACCGGGCTGATGGTGGCGAAGTAGGGCGCCTTGCGGGCGAAGAACATGGAAAACACTTTCTTGCCGAGCGGCATCTTGCCGGCTTTGCTGTACAGGTCGAGCAGATAATTACCCTGACTCACGGTGACTCTCCGGGTGGACTCATCAAAGGTCGCTATTCTGGCCCCTCGCCGGGCCGGGGAAAAGCACAGATGTCCGCGATTAACCGGCCCTCGGGCCAATCGGTCATGGGTTGATCTGAAACCGGTTGCTAGAATGCGCGGCTTCGATACGGAGCCAGCCATGACCGAATGCCTGTACCAGCGCCATCAAGACACTTTCAGCCCGACGCCGGTGGCCGGCAGCCCCTGGCATCCGGCGCTGTTGCACGGCGGTGCGGTGTCGGCCCTGTTCGGGCTGGTGGTGGATGAACAGGCGGCGTGCTGGCCGGACTTTATCGTCAACCGCCTGACCATGAACCTGCTCCGGCCGGTGCCGATGCAGGCGCTGGTGGTACGCTGCCGGTGGCTGCGAGAGGGCGGCCGGCTGCGGGTACTACAGGTGGAGATTGAGGCGGACGGCAGGGTTGTGGCCCGGGCGGAAGCCCTGATGCAGAAGCGTGGCAAGGTGACGCTGCCGGATTACGCGCCGCGGCCTTTGTTGCCACCGCCGGGACCGGAGGGTTTGCCGGCATTTGATATTCAGGCGTTTCTTGACGGCAAGGGCCTGCCGATTCCGCCAGGGTTTCACACCCGTGTTCAGGTGCGCGAGGTGACACCGTGGGATGAACGCGGTGCAGCAACTTGCTGGATTCGTGTGCCGGTGGAAATTGTTGCTGGCGTGCCGCTAACGCCCCTGACCCGGGTGTGCATGGCATCGGATCTCGGCAATGGTACCGGGCAGTTGAATCTGGGAAATGGTGTCGGCTGCATCAACGCGGACATCAGCCTGTCGCTGTTCCGTTATCCGGTTTCCGAATGGATCTGCTTCAGCTCGGATGCGCAACTAACAGAGCAGGGTTGCGGTGTGGTGCACACTCGTCTGTACGACAGCGAAGGCGCCATTGGTCATGTCATGCAATGCATTCAGACCAATGGCGAGTTTCGCGGTTAGGGATCAGAAGCTGAAGCGAACGCCGACACGCAAGTCGTTCACGTCAACGTCGGTGCCGTCAGAGCTAAGCATGGCGGTGCGGTATTCACCGTAGATACTGGTGCCTTCCTGCAGTTTTGCATCGACGCCAAGACGCATCTCCGGGCCATCCCGATCATCCAGGGCCAGCATGCCCACACGGCCATACAACGCGACCTTGTCGCCGGCGTTGATACCGGCACCAAGATGAACGCCGACACCCTGATCATCGCCATTAGCGTCAAAATCCAGGCCGACATATTCTGCGCTGGCGAGAATGTATCCGTTCTCCATATGACTGCGATAGGACATGCCAAGTCGTGTATCGCTGAAGTCCACATCGCCGGCATTATCATCAAGGCTGCTTTGCAGGTACTCACCGTGAACATGCAGTGCGCCGCCTACTTCGACGCGAGCGCCGAAACCGCTGCCGTCAATGCTGCTGCCCGGGTCGGTTTCCACTTCGCTCATGGGAGCGAAGAACAGGCCCATGGAGACAAATGGATCAGTTTCTGCCAACGCCAGCTGACTGCAGCCGAGCAGGCCAAGAGCAACAAAATAATGACGCATGGTGATCTCCCTTTATCGTTGTGATGGCCGGAGTATAGCAGCCCGAGGGCCCCCCGCACCTGCTGTGACTGACCGCGCCTGAATGATCCGGTTCACTTTCCCTCGCCTGCTGTGCCGCCCATAATACCTGCCCCCGGAAGTACGGAAGTGGAGCCACCCATGGATATCAGGACCCGCTGGCAGCAAGCCAGCCGTCGGCAGCGGATCGCCCTTGTACTGGTGGGCGCATGGCTGCTCTATGCCCTGCTGGGCTATTTTCTGCTGTCGCCGTGGCTGCGCAGCACCTTGCAGAGCACTGTGTCCGAGGTGACCGGCCGTCAGGTGGTGTTGGAAAAGGTGGTGTTCAATCCGCTGGCATTGTCACTGAGTGTTCAGGGCTTTGCTCTCAAGGACGCTGATAACGGCACCCTGTTTGGCTTTGATGAGTTCTACGCCAACTTCCAGTTATCATCGCTGTTCCGCTGGAGCTGGCACTTCGATCAGATTTCCCTGTTTGCACCAAC
Source organism: Alcanivoracaceae bacterium (assembly GCA_023146255.1). GTDB lineage: Bacteria > Pseudomonadota > Gammaproteobacteria > Pseudomonadales > Alcanivoracaceae > PGZG01. The sequence continues at coordinate 179,725 of JAGLCJ010000008.1, read as the reverse complement.
CGGTCGGGTGGTTCAGACCGGTGAGGACAGTTTCAACTTTGACGACATCGTTGCCAGGCTGGCCGTTGCCGATGAGGCAGATGCCGCTGAGGCAGAAGCTGCGCCAACTCTGTTGCCGCGCTTCTCGTTTCGCGAGCTGCTGCTGGTGCAGGGTGATTTCCGCTTTCGTGACGAGGCCCGTGAACAGCCGGATGAGCTGGTACTGGCACCGGTCAGCTTCCAGATTCTGGATTTTTCTACCCGCGCCGACGGGCAGGGCAATAACGCCTTCGAGTTTGCTGTTACCGGCCCGGCCGGCGGTCGTCTCGACTGGGCCGGCTCGGTGGCGTTTGATCCGGTAATCGCGGCAGGCCGGTTGTCATTAAGTGGTGTGGACCTGTCACCGTTTGCCGAATTCTTCCAGCATCAGGTTGCCTTCCGGGTGCCGTCGGCGACGCTGGATATTGCCTCGGATTACCGGTTCGAGGCCGATCCTGATGGTCGCCTGCGGTTGAGTGAGGGCGGTATTACGCTGACCAATCTGGAGATCCGTGATCCTCAGCTGGAGCAGGCGGTGTTGAGCCTGCCGCTGCTGGAGCTCAGTGGTGTCGAGGTCGATAGCATTGCCCGGCAGGTTGGCATTGAGCGATTGCTGCTGCGAGGGCTGGAGGTGGACGTCCGTCTGCGCAATGACGGTCTGCATCTGCAGCAGCTGTTTGCGCCGGTCGCGGCCGAGCAGAACGAGCCATTGCCGGTTTCCGCAGAGCAAGACGGTACGCCGGAGCAGGTTGTTGCCGGTGACAGTGTAGCTGCAGAAGAAGCGGAAGAAGCGGAAGAAGCAGGCAAACCGTGGCAGGTTCTGCTCGCCCGTCTTGAGCTTGCCGACGCCGGTGTGACGGTAATCGACGAGACGCTTGCCGAGCCGGCAACGCTGGTGTTGACGCCAATCAATCTTGTGCTCGAGCAGGCCGCTTTCAATCGCGACGAGGTGTTCTCGTTAACCGGCGATATCACGGTTGCTGAAACTGGCCGGGTGCAACTCAGTGGCGAAGGCAGCATTGAGCCACTGGCGGTGACGTTGCGCAGTGAGGTAAGCACATTGCCGTTGGCAGCCATGCAAGGCTGGATACAGGACAGTGCGGCAGTCACGTTGTCCGCCGGCGAGCTGGCGGCAAATCTGACCATCGAGCATGGTGCTGTCGCGCGTGTTGACGAGGGGGCTGACGGCAGCGCAGCCAAGTCAGTCGACACCCGCATCAGCGGCCAGCTGGTTGTCACTGGCCTGAATCTGCAGGAATCGAATGGTAGTCCGTTGCTTGCTTTCAGCTCCTTGTCACTGGATGACATCGCCCTGTCGCTGCTTGAATCCCGACTCAACATCGATGCCGTCACGCTGGCCGATTTGCGGGCCCGGTCGCTGATTGATGACGGTGGAAATGATGTATCCGTGCGTATCTCTGTGCCGGCATCTGAACAGCCGGGCCCTTCGAGCAAGGTGGAGACAGAGAGTCAATCCTGGCGTCTCGATATCGGTAGCCTGCGTGTGCGCAATGGTGAGCTGGTCCATATTGATCGGTCATTGTCACCAGCTTTCCGGGTCGGGTTGTATCGTCTGGATGGCGAAGTACGTGGCTTGAGTTCTGACCCACGCCGCAAAGCCGATGTAAATCTGAGCGCCCGTCTTGATCAGACCAGTCCGTTTGCGGTGCGTGGCAAGATTGCACCGCTGGCGGAACTGCCGCAGATGGATCTGACCATCGTCATGAGCGGCTATGACATGACCAGCGTGACGCCGTTTACCGGACAGTATCTCGGCTATGCGGTGGAGAGTGGTCAATTGGCGCTGGACAGTCGAATCGCCATAGATGGCTCCATGCTGGATAGCGAAAGCCGTATCCGCGCCGCCAATTTTTTCCTTGGCGACAGTGTGCCCAGTGATGAGGCGTTGAAGGCGCCGATCAAACTTGGTCTTGCCGTGCTGCGTGATCGCAGCGGCATGATTGATCTGCCGGTCAAGGCAACCGGCGATCTGAACGATCCGTCGGTCAGTGTCAGTGGCATTATTCTGCGCGCCATCACCAATGTCATGGTCAAGGCGGCCACGTCTCCTTTCTCGGCGCTTGCGTCGCTGGCCGGGGGGGAGGAGCTCAATCATATTGATTTTGTGCCGGGCGATAATGTGCCCACAGCGGCGGGACGCACTCAGATAGCGACGCTGGCGCAGCTGCTTGGCGAGCGTCCGTCACTGCTGATGAACCTGTCCGGTTCTGCGCAGCAAGCGGATCGCTTGCCGCTGGCAGCATTGCTGCTTGGCCGGCAGTTGATGCCGGAGCAATGGAACGGACTGGAACTTGCACTGGATGATCGTGATTTCCGCCGGGCGGTGCAGAATCGTTACCGCGAGACGACCGGAGAACGCGCTGAGCTGTTGCTCGATGATACCGTTATTGATGATCGCGAACAGCGCGACCGGATCGTGACTGAGCGTGCCTTTGTCGCATTGGCGCAGCGTGATGCAGATGCACTGGACAGCGGTCGCCTTAACGAGCTGGCAGCAGCCCGGGCGCAGCGCAGTAAGACGATTCTGGTGGACGAGTTCGGTCTGGATGGTGAGCGTCTGTTTATTGTCAGCGCCACGCTCGACAGCGAGGCCGCCCTGAGCGGCGTCGTCCTCAGCCTCGGAGCGCGTTGATGGCGGTGGTCTGGCGTGCCGAGCGCGATGATGTGCAGTACGAGGTGCGCAGTCATGGCAAAACACTGAGGCTCTATGCCAACGGCGTGCAGCATTCCGAATATCATCCTGACCGGCTGTTTACCGGCAGTGTCTGGGATCTTCTCTGGTTGCCGGTTTTCTTTCGGGAGCCTGAGAGAATTCGTCGGGTGCTGATTCTTGGCTTGGGCGGGGGCAGTGTGGTGGCGCCGCTGTTACGGTTCTGCGCCCCGGAGAAAATCGTCGCAGTGGATCTGGATCCGCTACATGTCCAGGTGGCGAAGCAGTTTTTCGGTATTGAGGCGGCCGGGGTGGAATGCCATTGCATGAATGCCACCGCTTTTGTCGAACAGTATCAGGGCGAACCGTTCGACCTGGTGATTGAGGACCTTTTTGCCCCGCACGACACCACCGTGACCCGGGCTTTGACGGCCGATGCTGACTGGTGTCAGGCGCTGACGAAACTGGTGACAGCGGACGGTTATCTGGTGATGAACTTCGGTGACTGGAGCGAGTATCGCGACAGCTGGGCCAGCGAGGATGCTGCCCGTCGTGGCTGGGCCGAACGGTTCCGGTTATCTACCGAGGACTGTCACAATGCCGTGATCGTGTCGTCACGTCAGGCAGTGGACAGTGCGTTGTTGCGCCGGCATCTGTACGAACATCCGGATACCGCCGGAGGCCTGCAGCGCCGTGAGCTGGCCTATCAGATTCGCCGCCTGGCCTGAGGTGGCAAGTGTGCGCCGCCGTGCTATCTTGCGGCGATCAACTTTCAGGGAGAGATATCATGAAAATCCGTTCCTCAATTATCTTGCTGACCGGCTTGCTGACGGCGACTTCGTCACTGGCGGATGTCACCGCGGTGTACCAGCTGGACCGCAAAAACCAGATGACGGTCAGTGTCCGTGATCAGAAGCATGTGCGTATGGACATGGCCAAGGACATGTTCCTGCTGCTCAAGGGTGACAAGACCTACAGCGTGCGCAAGGAAGGCAGCGGCTGGGTGGCCATGGACATGGACGAGGTCAAAAAAATGACCGGTGGTTTTGGCGGTATGCCGATGGATGACGCAGAAGATGAAGGTCCGCAGGGAAGCTTTCGTGATACCGGCCGTACCGAAACCGTTGCCGGTTACAAGGGCAAGGTTTACGAAGTGATTGACGAGGACGGTGAGCGTACCGAGGTTGTGCTGACCGATCACAAGGATCTTACCGCTATCACTCAGGCGATGGCCCGGTTCGGCGCTCAGAGCGCCAGCAACATGGGCTTTGCCGGCGCCGGCAATGTGCCTGATCTGAGTGGTGTCGCCGGCGGCTATACCGGCCTGCTGCGTCAGGACAAACACATGACGCTGGTGTCAGTGGACAAATCCAGCAAGGGCAGCGGCCACTTCGACCTGCCGCCGGGCACGGTGATGGAAAAGATGCCGGGCATGGGCGGTGCCGGTGGTGCTGGAGGTATGGGTATGCCGCCGGGCATGAACATGGAAGACATGCAGAAGCAGATGGAAGAGGCGATGAAACAGATGCAGCAACGCTGATCTGCCTGTCTCGCCGCGGAACGTCAGGCGAAGCCGGTCAGGACTTGTTCTGACCGGCTTCGTCGTTTTCGTCACTCGGATGGTCGGCGTTGTCGACCATGATAAAGACGAAAAAACCCACTGCTACCAGCGCGGTGCCCACCACGGCAGCAATGCCGGCAATGACGATCGGATCTGTGTACATAATTATCTCTCCTGAAACCGTATCAGGGTCTCATGGCTGATAACCCTGTGATTTGACCCAGATCATGGATCAGAAGCGCCAGCCAAGTGTTGCGGCGGTTAATACGGAGCGCCGTTCGTCACCGTTCTCATAGGTTGCAAACCAGTTGTACTCTGCGCTGGCACCAATATAAAGCTGGTCGGTCACTGCAACATTCGAAGACAGACCAGCGATTTTTCGATAGGGGTTGGCACGAAAGGCCTCGTCATGATTCGCTCGCCAGTATTCCCCTTTCGCGGTAATGTCGACCCGCTTGTATCGATACCTGACACCGAGTCCGACGCTCAGCACAGTATCGTCATACTCACTGACTCGCCTCGGCAATGGTGCACCAATCACAAAGGTTATCGTGCGCAACACATTACGCTCCTGATAGCGCAGCGCACCGACCTGAAGATACGGCTGCCAGCTCCGCTCTTCCAGGCCATGCAAACGCAGGTCTGCCTTGAGCGCTTGAAGCTCCAGATCGTATAGCTCGAAGCCAGTCAGGCCGTTTTCATAGCGGTTCTCCACGCCAATGCGGAGCTGTGTCCGCGGAGAGCTCTGGATTGCCAAAGTCAGCTCTTGCATGCGGGCGTTCCTGACCTTGCCAAACCATGGATCATCCATGGCGTGCTCTGGTCCAAATCTGGCTTCTACGGATATCAGCCTGCTGCTATTTGCTGCGCTGGCGCTCGCCGAGGCCATCAGCAGCATCAAGCCTGCCAGAGCGGTGAACATCTTCGTCATCGGTTACGGATCTCTCAAGTTCAGCAGCCGGCCTGAATGGATCAGGCCGGCATTGGGTCAGTGACAAGGCACGGGTAGGACGGATTGGCCATTGACCGGCCAGCGCTTCCTGTTTGAAACGTCAGTCGGTTTTCCAGCCGGTGAACATTTTCTTCAGCAGGAACGGGGTCAGCGCCATGGAAGCGGAGAACCACTGGCCGGCGCTTTTCGGGAAGGCAAAGCGCAGCGCATTGAGCAGGCCGCGCCAGGTTTCCTCGTTAAATGGATACCACCACAGGTTTCGTTTGGTGCCCAGCATGTCCCAGTTCACCACCTTGGCATGGGTCATCTCTTCCAGCCCTTCCGGGCCGTGGGTGCGGCCAAGGCCGGATTCTTTCCAGCCGCCCCACGGGGTTTCCGACAGGCCGTGGGTGTAGAGGTGATCGTTGATGGTGGTCACACCGGTTTCCAGTCGCGCGGCCACGGCTTGGCCGCGTTTGTTGTCGCGGGTCCAGACGGATGAGGTCAGGGCCAGATTGGAATCGTTGGCGCGGCGGATCGCTTCTTCTTCGTTCTTCACCTTGGCGACGGCGACAATCGGTCCGAAGGTTTCATCCTTCATGGTCAGCATCTCGTCGCTGACATCAATCAGCATGGTGGCCGGGTGGAACAGGCCATCCTGCGGGCCGACGGGCTGCGACTGCGCGGCAATGGTAGCGCCTTTCTGCAGTGCATCTTCCAGATGTTGCTGGACGGTGCGCAGCTGGCCTTCGGTGGTGATCGAACCGATATCGACATCGAAGTTTTCACAGCCAACGCCGTGGCGCAGGGCGCGGGTCTTGCTGGCCAGCATGCGAACGAACTCGTCGTAGACCTTTTCCACCACGTAGATGCGCTCTACACCGCCGCAGGACTGGCCGGCATTCTGGTAGCCGCCCCAGGCAGCACCGTTGGCAGCGCGTTCGAGGTCGGCATCTTCGAGCACGATCATGGCATCGTTGCCGCCCAGTTCCAGCGACAGCGGGGTCAGCGTTTCTGCGGCCTGCGCCATCAGCACCTTGCCGGCATTGACCGAGCCGGTGAAGAACAGCTTGTCGACCTTGTTTTCAAAGAACGCGGTGGCCACGGCGGCGCCGGAGCCAACCACATGGTTGAACAGGCCTTCCGGCAAATCGCCAGCGGCGACGATTTCCTCAATAGCTCGACCCACTGCCGGAGTGGCGGCAGCAACTTTCAGCATCACCGCGTTGCCGGACATCAGCGCCATGACAATTTCACCGAACGGAATCGACAGCGGGTAATTCCACGGGCTGATAATGCCGACCACGCCGAGCGGCAGGCGCAACATGCGGGTGCGTTTGTTGAAGAACAGCAGGTGGCCGCCGCCGCGAATTTTCGGCTTCAGCACCTTGCCGGCATTCTTGCCGTACCAGTTGCAGGCCAGCGCGCAGGGCAGCACTTCGGTGGCCAGCGCATCGGTCAGGGTTTTGCCGTTGCTCTGGCTGACGGTTTTCGACAGGGCTTCGGCGTTGTCGACGATATAGCGGCGCATCTTGAAGATGTGTTCGGCGCGCTCGGGGAAGGATTTCATTGCCCAGACTTTCTGCGCGGCGCGGGCTTTCTCAAACATGGCCGGAAGCTGGCTGAGGTCGGTTTCGGCGAGCTCGAAGAACGGCTGGCCGGTGGCCGGGTTGATGTCGGCGACGGTACGGGCCGGGGCATTCATGGGCGCTTCCTCTCGGGTGATTCGGGGCAGGGGCAAATGGGAACACAGATGTGTGCTGGCTGCCAGTGTTCGGGGTTGAATGCGCGGTAAGTCAGTCGTGGCAGTGAGCTTCCCGGCCCGGGTGCCTGTCAGCACTTGCCGGGACCCGCCGTGAACCCATCCCTGGGGGCTTGGGTTCGGCATCCCTGCCTCACACAGTCCCGGCAAGTGCTGACAGGCACCCGGGCCTCGCATGGGGCCTCTTGCAGGCAATGAATGGTTTCGGAAGAGTTTGAAAATAGAAGGATGTGAGGTCATCAGGAGCTGCAGGGGGTTCCCGGGACCGTGTGAGGCATGGATGCCGAACGCGAGCCTACAGGGATGTATTCACGGCGTGTCCCGGGAACCCCCTGCAGCTCCTGATGACCGGCGACGTTCACTGCCACGCATCATTCCAAGTGATGACTCAATACTTCGACAGCAACGAACCAACCGCCTCAGCAATAACGGGCCCGAGATCCACCCGATTCGACGGGTGCAAAATGCTGTTGCAGGAAATCAGCCGCACCGCGCCCGCCTCCTTCAGCATGACATCGCAGCCATCGGCAAACAGGCCATGAATACACAGGCAGTCGCTGCCCTCGAACCCCTGCGCCTTCAGCGCCAGCAACGCCCGCTGCATGGTATGGCCGCTGGAAATCACATCGTCCACCAGCATCGCCCGGCGGCCGGCAAACGCGGACGTGTCCGGCAGGGTTACCCGCACATCGCGATCACCGAAACGTTCCTTGCGCGCCACCGCCCACGGCACCCCGGCCGTTTCCGCCATCACCGATACCCACTGGGCGCTTTCCTCATCCGGGCCAAGCAGCCAGACATCGCCCTCGTCGCGGACAAACTGCGCCAACAGCGGCGCCGCATGCAGCACCCGCGATGGCACGCTGTAGATTTCATCCAGTGAGTGATAACGATGCAGATGCGGATCCACCGTCACCAGCCAGTCGACATGATTCGACAACAGCTCGGCAAAATGCCGCGAGGTCAGCGCCTCGCCATCGATAAAGCGGCGATCCTGCCGCATATAGGCAAGGTATGGTGACACCAGCCCGACCGAGCGGGCGCCCATCTGTTTCAGCTGGCGCGACAGAAACAGCAACGGCAGAAACTTGTCGTCCGGTTGCTCAAGGCCGCACAGCAGGATCACATCTGCGCCGCGCACCGGGGTGTCGACACGCAGATAGGTTTCGCCATCGGGGAACTGGCGGCGGGCGTAATCGCCGATGCTGGCCTGACACTGCCGGCAGATTGCTGCGGCAATATTTTCATGGCCGTTAAGGTTGAACAGAATCCGGCTCACCCGTTGTCTCCCACGCTGATCATGTCGCGGTTATCAAGGTAATAGAGCAGGGCATAGTCGAGCTCGCCCTCGCTTTCGGCATGAATCGTCAGTAACGTATCACCGCGTTTGACGGTGTCGCCGAGGTGGACAAACAGCTCAATGCCGGCGCTGACCGCGCGCGGTGCACCGGCCAGCTTTGCCAATCGGGAAATGCGCCGGTTGTCGATCTCGCTGATAACGCCGTTCTGGTGTGCCTGCAGCTCCTTGCTGTGTGGTGACTCCGGAATGGTGCTGAAGCGGCCCTGGGCCCGGCAGATTTTCTCGAACTGCAGCCAGGCGCTGCCATCGTCGAGCAGCGCGGTGGCTCGTGCCCGCGCCGCTTCGGTATTGCCATGGTTGGCCATGGCCAGCAGTCGGGCGCTGAGATCGAGGGACTTCTCGCGCAGATCAGCCGGTGCGTCGGCGTCATTTTTCAGCACCGCCAGTACATCTCTGGCCTCCAGTGCCGGGCCGATACCGCGACCAATCGGCTGGCTGCCATCGGTGAATACACATTCGACCCGCACGCCTAGCACTTCGCCTGCATGGCGAAACAGCTCGGCCAGCGATTCAGCATCGTTATTGTCGCGGACCTTGGCGGTTCTGCCGACCGGAATATCGATCAGGATATGGGTCGAGCCGGCGGCGATTTTTTTCGACAGCACTGAGGCCACCAGCTGCCCCTTGCTGTCCAGATCCAGTGCCCGTTCGACCCGGATCAGAAGATCATCCACCGGGCTCAGTCGCACCGCGCCACCCCATGCCAGGCAGCCGCCCGCCAGTTCGACAGTGCGGCGGATTTCATCGATATCCAGATCGACACGGGTCAGCACATCCATGACATCGGCGGTGCCCGCCGGCGAGGTAATTGCCCGGGATGAAGTCTTCGGCAGGATCAGGCCGGCAGCGCTGCAGATCGCCACCACAATCGGCGTAGTCCGGTTGCCGGGCAGGCCGCCGATGCAGTGCTTGTCGTAAACCGCATCAATACCTGGCCAGGTCAGGGTCTCGCCGATATTGATCATGGCTCTGGTCAGGCCGACCACTTCGTTGCGGTTCAGGCGATCGCCGGCGCAGGCGGCGAGAAAGGCGCTGATCTGGACATCCGAATACCAGCCGTGGGCGATGTCGGTGATGATCCGTTGCAGCGCGTCCTCGCTGAGGCGCCGGTCATACATCTTGGCCCGGACATCGCTCATCGAGGTGACCACCGGGGCATGGCTGACGGTGATGCCGTCGTCCGGGTGCAGCACCTGCCAGAGCGCGTCGGACAGGCCGACACAGTCATCCTCCAGTTTTTCCGGATCCACCACGTTGAGGGTGGCGATGACCTGACGGTCGGCACTGCTGACCAGCAGCCGGGTGCTGGCGGTAAAACCTTCCGACAGACAGATCGGGCAGTCCCGGCGCATGTACAGCACCAGTTCGTGGTAGGTGTCGATACCCATGCGGACCGGTCTGAGTTTCATCGCATTTCCTCCGTGATGTGATGTTGCTCCCGGGCGTCGCGATAAACCATGTCGCCGGTCAAGGCATCAGCGGTTGAGCAGTAATTCCAGCATCCGTCGATACACGCCGGCGAGCGGCTCCAGCTCCGCCACCGGTGTGTGTTCGTCAATCTTGTGGATGGTGGCGTTGATCGGCCCGAGCTCGACCACCTGCGCGCCGGTCGGCGCGATAAAGCGACCGTCCGAGGTGCCGCCGGCGGTGGACAGCTCGGTATCAATACCGGTGACGTCCTTTATCGCTGTGACGGCCGCATCGACCAGGGCGCCGCGGGCAGTCAGGAACGGTTGCCCGGACAGGGTCCAGTCAAGCTGATAGTGCAACCCGTGTTTGTTCAGAATGGCTTCCGTTCGTACTTTCAGATCCTCCGCTGTCAGTTCGGTGGAGAAACGGAAATTGAACAGCACTTCGCAGTCGCCGGGGATGACATTGGTGGCGCCGGTGCCGGATCTGATATTGGAAATCTGGAAGCTGGTGGCGGGGAAAAATTCATTGCCATGATCCCATGTTTCCGCAGCCAGCTCGGCCAGCGCCGGGGCGACCCGATGAATCGGATTGTCGGCCAGATGCGGATAGGCGACATGGCCCTGCACACCTTTGACGATCAGTTTGGCGCCGAGCGAACCACGGCGGCCGTTCTTGATCACGTCACCCATATGCGTGGTGGAAGACGGCTCGCCAACAATGCAGTAATCGATTTTTTCCTGTCGCGCTTCGAGATGCTCGACCACTTTGACAGTGCCGTTAATGGCCGGGCCTTCCTCGTCCGCGGTGATCAGCCAGCCAATCGAACCGGCATGATCCGGATGCGCAGCAATATAATCCTCCACCGCCACCAGCCAGGCGGCGATCGACGACTTCATGTCGGCGGCGCCACGGCCGTAGAGCATGCCGTCGCGGATTTCCGGCTGGAACGGATCGGATGTCCATTTGCCAGGATCGCCGGTCGGGACTACATCGGTGTGGCCGGCAAATACCAGCAGTGGCCCCGCGTCACCGCGTCGTGCCCAGAGATTATCGACCTCACCGAAACGCAGGTGCTCACAGCGAAACCCGAGTGCTTCGAGCTTGGCGGCCAGCCACTGCTGGCAGCCGGCATCTTCCGGCGTGACCGAGTTGCGGCGGATCAGCTCGCAGGTGTAATCGAGGGTGCGTCGGGAAGCGGTCATGCAGGTTCTCGTCCTGTTTCAGGGTGACTTTCAGGGTAACAGTGGGCGGGCATTGTAGCAGAAGCGCCGGCGGCAACGGGTGAGTGTTGCCGCCGGGCGGGGTCAGGCGGTGCGTGCTTCGAGCCAGCTGATCACGGTGAAGTAGAGCAGCGGGATCACCACCAGCGTCAGCACCGAAGAGACCAGAATGCCGAAGATCAGGGCCACGGCGAGGCCACTGAAGATCGGATCATCGAGAATGAACAGGGCGCCGATCATCGCCGCCAGGGCAGTCAGCAGGATCGGCTGGGCCCGTACCGCGCTGGAGGTGATCACGGCATCGGCAAAGGCCATGCCTTCGCCGCGCTTCTGGTTGATGAAATCGACCAGCAGGATCGAGTTGCGAACGATGATGCCGGCCAGCGCGATCATGCCGATCATGCTGGTGGCGGTGAACTGGGCATCGAGCAGGGCGTGGCCGGGCATCACCCCGATCACGGTAAGCGGAATCGGCGCCATGATAATCAGCGGCGTGATATAGCTTTTGAATTGCGCCACCACCAGCAGATAGATCAGCAACATGCCGACCGCGTAGGCGATGCCCATGTCGCGGAAGGTTTCATAGGTAATCTGCCATTCACCATCCCATTTGATCGATGGCCGGTTGGTCAGCCACGGCTGGGAGATGTAGTGCTGGTCAATCGGCTCGGCCTGCGCCGCCAGTTCACTGCGAATCGCGAGCATGGCGTACAGCGGGCTGTCGATATCGCCGGCCATGTCGGCGCTGACGAATGACATCGGCAGCAGATCCTTGTGCTGGCGTGGCTGTTCGATCACGCCTTCATGGACCTGGACCACATCCGCCAGCGCCACCGATTCACCGCTGGCGGCGGTCAGGCGCACTGCCAGCAGCTGGTTGATATCGGCGCGGTCAGCCTCGTTCAGGCGCAGCCGAATCGGCAGCGCATACTTGGCGCCGGATTCGTGCAGGTAACTGACATCATCACCACTGACCAGTGCAGCCAGGGTTTGCACGATCTGGCTGTGGTCAACACCGAGCCGGGCGGCGCGATCACGATCCACCAGCAGCTGCCAGCGCGGCGCGGCATGCACGCGGCTGTCGTCGATATCGACAACATCCTCGACCGACTCGAAGGCGGCGCGTACCCGTTCCAGCGTGGCCAGTCGGCTGGCTTCATCCGGGCCGTAGATTTCCGCCACCAGCGGTGCCATGACCGGCGGACCCGGTGGTACTTCGACAATGCTGACGGTGGCGCCATGTTCCCGGCCGATGCGTTGCAACGGTTCGCGCAGTGAGCGGGCGATATCATGGCTGGCCCGGTCGCGCTGTTTGGCGCCGGTCAGGTTGACCTGAATGTCGCCATGCCAGGGCTCGCTGCGTAAATAGTATTGCCGCACCAGACCGTTGAAGTTGATCGGTGCCGAGGTGCCGGCATAGCTCTGGTAGTCATGTACTTCCGCAACGCTTTCCAGATGCACGGCCAGTGCATCCAGTACCACCAGCGTGTTTTCCAGTGGCGTGCCTTCCGGCATGTCGACCAGTATCTGCACCTCCGATTTGTTGTCGAACGGCAGCATTTTCAGGATCACCAGCTTGAACACCGGCAGTGACACGGCGACCACAATCAGGGCGGTGACGCCTGCATAAAGCAGGGTGCGTTTCTTGCGGCCGTTCTGCTGGTCGAGAAACGGGGTCATGATCCGCCGCATCAGACTACCGAGTTTATCGCTGCCTTCGGGCTGATGGCTGCCATGACCTTGACCAAGAAAATGCAGTGCCAGCCAGGGTGTGACGACAAAGGCGATGATCAGCGAGATCAGCATGCCGGTGCTGGCATTGATCGGAATCGGGCTCATGTACGGGCCCATCAGGCCGCTGACAAAGGCCATCGGCATGAGCGCGGCAATCACGGTAAAGGTGGCGAGAATGGTCGGGCCACCGACTTCATCCACCGCCTTCGGAATGATCTCCCGCAGGGTGCCGCCACCGAGCGCACGATGGCGGTGAATGTTTTCGACCACGACGATGGCATCGTCGACCAGAATGCCGATGGAAAAAATCAGCGCGAACAGCGACACCCGATTCAGGGTGAAACCCCATGCCCAGGAGGCGAACAGGGTCAGCGCCAGCGTGACAATAATGGCAGCGCCGACAATCAGTGCTTCGCGCCAGCCCAGTGCAATCAGCACCAGTACAATCACCGCAAAGGTGGCAAACAGAAGCTTCTGGATCAGCTTGCTGGCCTTGTCGGCGGCGGTCTGGCCGTAGTTGCGGGTGATGCTGACTTCGACATCCGCCGGGATCACGCTGTTCTTCAGATCGGTGACGCGTTGCTGTAAACGCAGGGCGATATCCACGGCGTTTTCACCGGGCTGTTTGGCAATCGCCAGCGTCACCGCAGCACGGGCGCCATCACCGCTACGGGCATGGGCGGCACCAAAGCCCATTCTTGCGGCACGCACCGGCAGATCAGCGCCGCGCCTGATGTCGGCAACGTCACCCAGATACACGGGTGCACCGGCCTGAACGCCGACCACCAGAGACGCAATTTCATCAGCGTTTGAGAAAAAGCCGCCGGGCTGCACCTCAATCAGCTGATTGTCGTGAACGATATCGGCCGCGGGCAGGGCCAGATTGGCGGACTGGATGCTCTGGCGCAGGCGCGGATAATCAATCCCGTAGGCGTTCAGACGCGCCGGATCAAGCTGCACCAGCACCACATCATCGGGCTTGCCGAGGGTGTAGATATCGCGGGTGCCGGGCACCCGTTTCAATTCCACTTCCAGAGTGTGGGCAACTCTGGCCAGATCATGGGCGCTATGACCGGGCTCGTTATGCCACAGGGTAACGCTGACGATGGGCACATCATCAATGCCCATCGGCCGTACCAGCGGTTGTTGTGCGCCGAGATTGGCAGGCAGCCAGTCGAGATTGGAAAACACCTGATTGTACAGGTCGACAATGGCATCGCGGCGCGGCACGCCTACTTCAAACTGTACTGTCAGCACCGCCATGCCCGGCCGTGACAACGAATACACATGCTCGACACCGGCCAGTTCGCTCATCACCTGTTCTGCAGGTGTCGCCACCAGACTTTCCACCTCGCCGACATCGGCGCCGGGAAACGGAATGAAAACGTTGGCGAAGGTAACGTCGATCTGCGGCTCTTCTTCCTTCGGCGTGATGATCACCGCAAACAGGCCTAGCAGCAGCCCTGTCAGGGCCAGCAGCGGGGTCAGCTCCGACGACTGGAACAGGGCGGCGATACGGCCGGATATGCCCATCGGTGCGCCGCTCATTGCCCCAGCACCTCGGCAGCATTAGCGGCAATGCGTGTGCCAACACGCAGGCCGGAGAGGATTTCAATGCCGTTGTCGAGTGTGCGCCCGGTGCGCACCTGAGTCAGGCGCGGTTGATCCTTGTCATCCAGCACATAGACGGCGGTCAGCTCCTGATTGCGCAGCAGCGCTGCCTGCGGAATAACCAGTGCCTGACGCTCGCCGGTGACCAGTTCGACGCGGGCAAACATGCCCGGATAAATGCCTTCCACTGCCGCATCAAGTTCAGCGCGAATACGAAAACTGTGGCTGCCGCTTTCGGCGTAGGGGAACACGGTGACCTGATCGCTTTGCAGACGTTCGCCATTATCCAGTATCACGGTCAGCGACTGTTGCCGGCGTACCGCATCGACATGACGTTGCGGCACGGTGGCGGTGACGCGGATGCGATCCAACGACAGGCCGGCCACCAGCGGCTTGCCCGGTGTGGCCAGCTCGCCGACCTCAACAAAGCGATCAGTCAGAATACCGGGGTAGGGCGCAACAATCTGAGTATAGGAAAGCTGCTGGCGCGCCTGATCCAGATTGGCGGCCGCCTGTTTGGCGCGGGCGCGGCTGGTATCCAGTGCCGCTTTCGAACGATCAAAATCAGCCCGCGACAGGGTCCCGCTTTGTACCAGTTCTTCCACCCGGGCGAAGTTCTTGCTGGCTTCCTGCTCCGCCGCCTGAGCTTCTTCCATTCCGGCACTGGCTTGACTGACGCGGGATTTCTGCTCCCGGTTTTCCAGTTCCAGCACCAGCTCGCCAGCTTCGACATAGTCATCGACATCGAAATGGATTGCGGTGACGCGGCCCTGAGTCTGGGCGGTAAGGGTGGCCTTGTTGATGGCTTCGACGGTGCCATCAACAACGATGACGTCGCTGATGTTGTGTTGTTCAACGCTGATGGATTCGAGAGCTGCCAGCGGCGTGGCTAGCAGTAGCAGGAGGGGAGCGATTAGCCGGCTTGTTGTTGTCATGATCCGATCCCTGAAAGAGTGCCTGAGCTGATGCTAGGGCACTCTCGCGGGGATCGCCATGACGCCGGTCAATTATGCTTGTGCAGCTCTTCGTTCAGCTGCACCGCACTTTTGTTGGTCAGGCACTCGACCCGGCCAGTCTGCGAGTTGCGCCGGAACAGCAGATCGCTCTTGCCGGCCAGATCGCGGGCCTTGACCGCCTGTACGCTGTTGCCCTGATCGTCAAGCAGCTCGACCTTGGTGCCGGCGGTGATGTACAGGCCGGATTCCACCGTACAGCGGTCGCCGAGCGGAATGCCGGTGCCGGAGTTGGCGCCGAGCAGGCAGCCTTCACCGAGTGAAATGACAATGTTGCCACCGCCGGACAGGGTGCCCATGGTCGAGGCGCCGCCGCCGATATCCGAGCCCTTGCCAACGAACACACCGGCAGAAATGCGACCTTCGATCATGCCCGGGCCTTCGGTGCCGGCGTTAAAGTTGCAGAAACCCTCGTGCATGATGGTAGTGCCTTCGCCGATATAGGCGCCGAGGCGTACCCGTGCGGTATCAGCGATACGCACGCCGGCCGGCACCACGTAGTCGGTCATCTTCGGGAACTTGTCCACCGAAGTGACGCTGAGTACGCGGCCATCAAGGCGGGCCATCAACTGGCGCTCCGGCAGTTCATCCAGATCCACCGCGCCCTCATTGGTCCAGGCCACATTTGGCAGCAGGCCGAAAATGCCGGTCAGGTTCAGGCCGTGCGGCTTGACCAGACGGTGCGACAGCAGGTGCAGCTTGAGGTACGCCTCCGGGGTGGTCTTCGGCGAGTCGTCGGCTTCCAGAATCACCAGCACCACCGGGCGCTGCGACTCCTGCATGGCAATGGCGTAGGATGCCTCGTGTTCAAACCCGGCTTCGCGCCAGTCGCGGGCGATCTTGCCAATCTGCCGATGATTCAGTTCCACCGCCAGATTGCCGCCCTGATAGTCGACTTCGTCGGCGATGCTGGTGACCAGCTTGTCATCCGGGTTCAGCACCGGGTTCGGATAGAACACTTCCAGCCACTTTTCTTCGCGGTTCTGGGTGCCGCAGCCGAGGGCGAGGGCGAAATACTTGCTCATCTGTTGCTCCTGAATCTGAAAATCTTGCGTACATTTGTAGGAGCGGCCGATCGGCCGCGATCATCATCGTGCCGTACATCGTTCGCGGTCGGTCGACCGCTCCTACAGCAGGGTTTCCCAGCGGGACGGATCAAAACCGAGCTCAAGGATACCATCCCCCTCGATGATTGGCCGCTTGATCAGCGAGGGATTGTTCAGCGCCGCCTGTACGGCAGTGCTGGCGGTCATGCTGTCGCGCTCAGCTTCCGGCAGCTTCTTCCAGCTGGTGCCGCGGCGGTTGATAACATTTTCCCAGCCAAATGCCTTGATCCAGCGCTTCAGGTCTTTCTCACTGGCACCGGCTTTCTTGTAATCATGAAACTGCCAGTCGATCTGCTGCTGGTCGAGCCAGGTAAAGGCCTTTTTCATGGTGTCGCAGGCCTTGATGCCGTAGATGGTGATGGTCATAGCGTGTCCCTCAATTACAGGGTGCCGACAAACTCGCGGATGCGATTTGCCCCTTCGATGCATTCCTCCAGAGATGCCACCAGCGCCATACGCACGCGGCCGGCGCCGGGATTGCGGCCGTCGACCTCGCGTGACAGATAGCGACCCGGCAGCACGGTGACGTTCTGCTGGCGTTTCAGTTCACGGGCAAAGGTCTCGTCACTGATGCCAGTTTTTGGCCACAGGTAGAAGCCGGCATCGGGACGCGCCACGTTCATGGCGCCACCGAGAATCTCCAGCACCGCAGCGAATTTCTGCTGATACAGCACACGGTTGTCGGCGGCATGCTGGTCATCATTCCAGGCGGCGATGCTGGCCAGCTGGTGATGCATCGGCATGGCGCAACCGTGATAGGTGCGGTAACGCAGGAACTCGGCAAGTACGCTGGCATCGCCGGCAACAAAGCCGGAACGCATGCCGGGCAGGTTCGAGCGCTTCGACAGCGAGTGGAACACCACGCAGCGCCGGTAGTCATCGCGGCCCGCGGCCTGACAGGCTTCGAGCAGGCCAGGTGGTGGGGTGCCATGATAGATGTCGGCGTAGCACTCGTCCGAGGCAATGATGAAGTCGTAGCGATCGGCCAGATCCAGTAACGAGCGCATCTGCGGGATGGTCATTACTGCGCCGGTCGGGTTGCCCGGTGAGCAGATATACAGCAGCTGGCAACGTCGCCAGACTTCTTCCGGTACCGCATCAAAATCCGGTTGCAGCCCGGTGGAGGTGGTGCAGGGCAGATACACAGGTTGGCCGCCGGCGAGTAGCGCCGCCCCTTCATAAATCTGGTAGAACGGATTGGGCATCAGTACCAGCGGTTGCTGATTGCGATCCAGCACTGCCTGGGCAAACGCGAACAGCGCTTCGCGGGTGCCGTTCACCGGCAGTATCTGTTTTTCCGCATCGATATTTTTCAGGCCGTAGCGACGTTGCAGCCAGCCGGCGATGGCCTGACGCAGCTCGGGGATGCCCAGTGTCGACGGATATTTTGCCAGCAGGTCGGTGTTGTCGCGGGTGATCTGCTGGATAAAGGCTGGTGCCGGATGTTGCGGTTCACCGATCGACAGGGCGATATGCGGCTTCGCCACAGGTTCGACACCGCTAAACAGCTTGGCCAGTTTCTCGAACGGATAGGGATGAAGCAGGTTCAGGTCAGGATTCATGCGGCGCCGGATTCCTTCAGGTCGTCCAGTTCGTCTTTGATGTGTTGCTGCAAACGCTGACACAGTTCCGGATCAGCAATGGGTTTGCCGTTGCGATCGGTAATAAAGAACACGTCTTCAGCGCGCTCGCCGAGCGTGGCGATGCGGGCGTTCTGCACCAGCAGATTGAATTCGGCAAAAATCCGGCCGATTCGCGCCAGCAAACCGGGACGGTCCAGCGTCTGGATGTCCACCGCAGTGCGATCATTGATGATGTCGTTGCTGATCACCACCTGGGTTGGCACATTGAAGTGCCGGTTCCGACGCGGCATGCGGCGCTGGAGAATATCCGGGTAGCGCGACGGGTCGGCCAGCGTTTCAGTCAGGCCGCTGCGAATCGCATCAATACGCGGCCAGTCTTCACCGATCGGCGTACCCTGCTCATCCAGAACGATATAGGTATCGAGGGTAAAGCCGTCCGCCGAGGTGATGATGCGGGCATCGACAATGGTCAGGCCGAGCTGGTCCAGCGCGCTTACCGTGGTGGCGAACAGGTTTTCCGTATCCGGCGTGTAGATAAATATCTGCGTGCCGCCTTCAAACTGCACACCGCTGGATTCGCGGATCAGCACCAGCGGCGCCTTGCGATCCGCCCGGTTGATGATGGCTTCGGTGTGCCAGGCGATATCGGCAGCGTTTTCGCGCAGGAAGTATTCGTCACCGATACCGGCCCAAAGCTGCTCAATGGCGCTGCGATCAATCTGTCGCTGCTCCAGCAGTTTCAGTGCGGTGTCGCGGGTTTCGTCGATCCAGTCCTGCTTGTCGATCGGGTTGTTCAGACCTCGACGCAGGGCCCGGCGGGTTTCCCGATACAGCTGACGCAGCAGAGACGCGCGCCAGGCATTCCACAGGTTCGGATTGGTGGCATTGATGTCGGCGACGGTCAGGGTATAGAGATAATCCAGATGCACCAGATCACCGACCTTGCGGGCAAATTCATGCACCACATCCGGGTCGGAAATGTCCTTGCGCTGGGCGGTGACTGACATCAGCAGATGATTTTGCACCAGCCACGCCACCAGCTTGGTATCCCAACTGGTCAGACCATGACGCTGGCAGAAGGCGATGGCATCGTCAGCGCCCAGTGTCGAGTGATCGCCGCCGCGGCCCTTGGCGATGTCGTGATACAGGCCGGAGATATACAGCAGCTCCGGCTTCGGCAGCCGGTAGAATACTTCATGAGCCAGTGGCAGCTGCTCGCGGGCGCTGTCGTAGCGCATCCGCCGCATATGCTTGATCACCGTCAGGGTATGGAAGTCGACGGTGTAAATATGAAACAGGTCGTACTGCATCATGCCGATAATGCGACCGAATTCGGGCAGGTACTGGCCGAGCACGCCGTAGCGCTTCATTCGTCGCAGCTGGGTAAACAACGCATGTGGCGCCCGCAGCAATTCCATAAACAGGCTGGTGTTGCGTGAATCCTGACGGAAGGCTTCATCAATCAGCTTGCGATGCTGAATCATCAGCCGCACGGTGCTGGCGCGCAGACCCTTGATATCCGGGTTCTGGCCAAGCAGAACAAAGGCTTCGATCAGCGCTGACGGATAGCGCTGGAACACGCTGTCGTCGGTGACTTCCAGATAATCATTGTGAACCTGAAAACGACGGTTCATCGGCCGCACCTTGACGGTCAGGCCGCGCTGCAGAATCAGCTCATCAAACAGTTGCAATAGCAGTTCGTTCATCACCGAGATCGCCAGCGCCACCCGGTAATAACGTTTCATACATTGTTCAACACCGAGATTGGCGGTGTTGTCTTCATGGCCCAGACGCGCCGCTACCTGACGCTGGTAGTCAAACAGCAGCCGGTTTTCATTGCGGCCATTGATCTGGTGCAACAGCCAGCGCAGCTGCCAGAGATAGTCCTGACACTTGTTCAGGATCGAATGCTCGTCGATGGTCAGAAAGCCGACTTCGACCAGATCATCCAGGCTGTCCGCGCCGAAATGCCGCTTGGCTACCCAGGCGATGGTCTGCAAATCGCGCAGGCCGCCCGGCGCGTTTTTCAGATCCGGCTCAAGGCTGTATTCGGTGTGGTTGAACTTGGCGTGACGAGCGTCCTGTTCTTTCCACTTGGCTTCGAAAAACTGATCGGACGGCCACATCTGTTGTGGCCCGGTGCGTTCCGCCAGCGTTTCCCGCAGCTGATCGCTGCCGAACAGGGTGCGCGCTTCCATGATATTGGTGGCAATGGTGATGTCGTCGCGGGCCAGTGCCACGCATTCATCAAGGGTGCGCACGCTATGGCCGATTTCGAGGCCGATATCCCAGAGGAAGGCGATGAATTTTTCCAGCTTGTCGCAGGTGGCGCGGCAGGGTTTGTCCGCCGACAGGATCATCAGGTCAACGTCGGAGCTGGGATGCAGCTCACCGCGGCCGTAGCCACCAACTGCCACCAGCGCACTGTTGCTTTCGCTGTCGAGGCCGAAGAATCGCCAGGCGGCGATCAGGACGCCATCGACCAGTGCCGCGCGGGCGGCGACCAGTTGCCGGATCGGGGTGGTCGAGAACGCCTCGTCGAGACGTTTCTGGCCCTGCTGCAGAATCTCCCGCGCGGCCTTGCCGGGATGGCTGGCGGCGCGGAGCAGATCTAGCAGCTGGTCTTCGCTGTGCAGTGGCGCGAGTGTCACGGTGTTGCCCCCGGTCAGGACAGGTCGGTTTCTTCCTTGCGCAGGGTCAGCACTTCAAAGCCGGTTTCGGTGACGGCGATGGTGTGTTCCCACTGGGCCGACAGCTTGTGGTCCTTGGTCACCGCTGTCCAGCCATCTGGCAGCAGTTTTGTTGCGGCCTTGCCGGCATTGATCATCGGTTCGATGGTGAACACCATGCCGGCACGCAGCTCCAGCCCGGTGCCCGGCTTGCCGTAGTGCAGGACCTGTGGCTCCTCGTGGAAGATCTGGCCGATGCCGTGGCCACAGTATTCACGCACCACCGAGAAGCGCTCCGATTCGGCCAGCTTCTGGATTTCGTAGCCGAGATCGCCCAGGCGCACGCCCGGTTTGACCATGCGGATCGCCCGCACCATGCATTCCCGGGTGACCTCGACCAGGCGCTTCGCCAGTGGCGAGGCCTCGCCGACGATAAAGCTCTTCGAGGTATCGCCGTGCCAGCCGTCCTTGATGACGGTGACATCGATATTGACGATATCGCCCTTCTTCAGGATTTTCTTGTCGCTGGGGATGCCGTGGCAGACCACATGGTTCACCGAGGTGCAGATCGACTTCGGGAACGGCATCCGGCCGCCACCGCCGCCATAGCCGAGCGGTGCCGGAATGGCCTTCTGCTCGTTGACGATATAGTCGTGGCATATCCGGTCCAGCTCCTCGGTGCTGACACCGGGCTGGACGTACGGGCCGATCATGTCCAGCACTTCACCGGCGAGGCGGCCGGCCACGCGCATCTGGGCAATCTGTTCCGGGGTCTTCAGGGTCACAGTCATGGGGCGGCGCAAGGCTCCAGCAAAATCATCGGGTTACCGGCAGGTGAGGGGGCAGGGCGGGGCAATACCGGAGGACAACGGTGGATTCCGGATTGTTGCTCCGGGGCCGTTGTGGTATAAAGCGCGCGCCTTGCTGCTGACCGGACAGGATGCGTAGTGTACCTGCTACGGAGCAGACAAGGGAAATCCACACATATTCCGACACAGACCCCCTGGGTGCCCGCAAGGGTTGGAGGCTGAGGGAATATGGAGGCCCAACCCGAAGGAGATACTTCAATGGCCAGCGTTACCATGCGTGACATGCTGAAGGCCGGTGTGCATTTCGGTCACCAGACCCGTTTCTGGAACCCGAAAATGAAGCCGTTCATCTTTGGCGCCCGTAACAAGATTCACATCATCAATCTGGAAAAGACCCTGCCGCTGTTCAACGACGCCCTGTCGTTTGTGAACAAGCTGGCGGCCAGCAACAACAAGATTCTGTTTGTCGGCACCAAGCGCGCAGCGCAGAAGACCGTCAAAGAGCAGGCGATTCGCTGCGGCATGCCGTACGTCGATCACCGCTGGCTCGGCGGCATGCTGACCAACTGGAAAACCATCCGTCAGTCGATCAAGCGTTACCGCGATCTGGAAGTGCAGTCCCAGGACGGTACCTTCGACAAGCTGACCAAGAAAGAAGCGCTGATGCGCGCCCGCGAGATGGACAAGCTTGAGCGCTCCATCGGCGGCATCAAGGATATGGGCGGTCTGCCGGATGCCCTGTTCATCATCGACGTCGATCATGAAGACATCGCCATTCAGGAAGCCCGCAAGCTGGGTATCCCGGTGATTGCGGTGGTTGATTCCAACTCCGATCCGGATGGCGTCGACTATGTGATCCCGGGCAATGATGATGCTATTCGCGCCATCGAGCTGTACGTGGCTGCAGTTGCTGACGCCATTATCGAGGGCCGTCAATACGCTGCGACCACCTCGCCGGTGGACAAGGATGGCTTCGTCGAAGTCGCTGACGAGTCCGCCGAGTAAGCTCCACCAGGGAGCGGGGCCACGGGCCCCGCTTCCGTTTCTGACCCCCCAATTTCCCAGCGAGGACAATCATGGCTGCTGTAACCGCTGCAATGGTAAAAGAACTCCGTGAACGTACCGGCCTTGGCATGATGGAGTGCAAGAATGCACTGGTCGAAGCCGGCGCTGACATCGAAAAAGCAATCGACGACCTGCGTAAATCAGGTCAGGCCAAGGCTGCCAAGAAAGCCGGCCGTACTGCAGCCGAAGGCGCAGTAGGCGTGGCCGTCAGTGCCGATGGCAAGACCGCCATCATGGTCGAGATCAATTCGGAAACCGATTTCGTCGCCCGCGACGAAAACTTCCTCGGCTTTGTTGCCAAGGTTGCCAACGCGGTACTGGCTGCCGGTGAAACCGACGCTGCCAAGATTGCCGAGCTGCCGACTGCGGAAGGCCCGACCGTCGAAGTGACCCGTCAGGCGCTGGTGCAGAAGATCGGTGAAAACATTCAGGTTCGCCGCGCAGCCATGCTGCAGGCCGAAACAGCCATCGGTGCCTACGTGCACGGCGGCAAGATCGGTGTCCTGGTGGCCCTGAAGGGCGGCAGCGAAGCCCTTGGCAAGGACGTGGCGATGCATGTTGCGGCGACCAGTCCGATGGTCGTCAGCGGCGATCAGGTGCCGGCCGAGGTTCTCGAGAAAGAGAAAGAAATCATCCGTGCCCAGCCGGATATGGCAGGCAAGCCGGCGGAAATCGTCGAGAAGATGCTTGGCGGCCGGATCAGCAAGTTCCTGAAAGAAGTGAGCCTGCTGGATCAGCCGTTCGTGAAGAACCCGGACACGACCGTTGGCAAACTGGTGAAAGATGCCGGCGCCGAAGTGGCCGGCTTCATTCGCCTGGTGGTTGGCGAAGGTATCGAGAAAGAAGAGACCGACTTTGCTGCTGAAGTGATGGCGCAGGTCAACAAGAGCTGAGTTCGGAAGTTTTCCGCTTGGCCGAACGCCCCGTCTCTGACGGGGCGTTTTTGTTTGCGGGCTCAGCTGTCAGCCTGAGCTGCCAGTGAACGGAAAAACTGTGCGGAAGAATCATCCGCTGGAAAAAACGTTTCGACTCGCAACTCATCTGCAGTGATATCCAGTGCCGTGCCGAAGCC
The DNA here is from genome assembly GCA_023146255.1 of Alcanivoracaceae bacterium. Classification (GTDB taxonomy): domain Bacteria; phylum Pseudomonadota; class Gammaproteobacteria; order Pseudomonadales; family Alcanivoracaceae; genus PGZG01. Next base: position 156,127 of record JAGLCJ010000008.1, on the reverse strand, counting down.
GGTAATCATCGAGAATATCTTCAGCGACATACCTCCCAGATTGATATCCAGCGGCAGGAACGGCGGTGGTGTGCTGTCCCAGACATGATTGCGCCACTGGTCGGGAGTGCCGGGCAATGCGCAGATGTCCGTGAACACATTGTGCAGGCCGGTGTTGGCAGGTGCTGCGGTCACTTCCCGGTGCAGCCGTGACAATAACAGTGTGGCGGTGTTGTCCCAGTTATTCAGTAACGGTTGCATGCCCTGCGAATGAAATGTCAGGCGCATGACGTTGCGATTGCCACTCGGGTCAACGCGCTGCCAGACCTCGTCCGGATTGCCGAGCAGACCGAGAAAGCGTTCGGTGGCAGCGTTACTCATCAGCATGTTCCATTGCGGGTCGATCACCAGCGCCGGGAATGGTTCGTGATGACGCAACATCATCTGAAGCGCCTGACGGACCGCTGACATGGCTTCGCTGTCGAGGCTGCGCTGCTGATACAGGGCGGCAAAGCCGGCGGCGTTCAGCATCTGGTTTCGTTCCCGCAGCGGTAAGTCGAGCACTTCGCTCAGCTGCAGGATCATCTCGCGACTGGGCATCGCCCGGCCTGATTCGAGAAAGCTGAGATGGCGTTGTGAGACGCCGGCGTCCAGCGCCAGCTCCAGTTGCGAGCGTTTGCGTGCGCCGCGCCAGCCGCGCAGCAGCTGGCCAAAGGCCGGGCCAGTGTCCCGGGCGGCAGATTCAGCAATCAGCGACATGGCATTCCTCCTTTGCATCAGGTCGAGTATGGCGGTGGGCGCAACAGACGGCTATTACCTCCGGCGTAATTGCCGCTGCTTTGCGGCCGGGTCAGGCTGCAGTTGTCATCGACAACTCGAGAGGAAAGCCATCATGAGTATCAAAAAGGCGTTGCTGTGGATCGTGCTGATTGATTTCGCCCTGTTCAGTAGCTGGGTGATGTGGGATGTCGGCTATCTGGGTATCTGGCGGGCCGGGTTTGCGTCCTGGGCGAGCCTGCAGATCCTGATTGACCTGGTGATCTGTGCCGGGCTGGTCTGTACCTGGATGTATGCCGATGCGCGCCAGCGCGGGATTAGTCCCTGGCCCTGGATCGTCGCCACCCTGCTGACCGGTTCACTGGCGCCACTGGTGTACCTGATTGTGCGCGAGCATGGCCGGGTGGTTCAGCCGGTAACAGTCTGACTATTGCGCAAACTGGTAGGAGCGGGCGACCGGCCGCGAGATTTTTCGCCGTCGATCGACGGCTCCTACCGCAGCTTATGAAGGGAATTGCTCTCTGCGCAGCCGAAAGAAAAACGGCTGCGCCATCCCCTTCAGATCCATGATCCCGAGCACATTGTCGTCGTCGAGCTTGCGAAACACGTCATTGATCGGCAGGTCGTCATACAGCATCGCCGCCGTGGTCTGGCCGCGGTACTCGATCATCCGCAACCGGGCCCGCGAGCGCCGGGTTTGCAGTATTGGCATCAGCAACTGGAAGGCACGGCCGAGCAGCGGGCTGTCTGTTGCCGGCACGCTGTCCAGCATGCCCATTGGCATCAGCGCCGGGTTCAGCCGGTGGAGCTTGCCGCCGAGGCCGCGAAACACCAACGGGTCGACATGGTCGGCGTCATGAAACCGCTTGCCGTGCCAGTGGCAGGTTTCCAACACTCCGTCCAGCGGGTGGCCGGTGGCAAAGCCCGAGCCTTGCCAGGCGCCGAGCATAAAGTCGATGCTGACGGGCTCAAGGCGGTCATACAGGGCCAGCGCCTGAGCGGTGGTCATCGGCAGGGTGGATTCGCGGGCGGTCATGGTGTGTCCCTTGGCGGAGGCTGACGGCCGGCATGCTAGTGCGGCCGCGCTGCCTGTTAAATGACCGGCCGCCGAGCGATTCGGTCAGGACCCTGCCGGTGCGTCACTTTTTTGTAGTCCGAACGGCACAGCTGCCGCACATCCTGCTAGAATCCGCCCCCAATCGGACCCTCAGCCACGCGGAGATCGAATTATGGCCGGCATCAGCGACCGTTCCCCCCGGTATAACCGGATTCTGCTGAAACTGAGCGGTGAGGCGCTGGCCGGTGATGAGGGCTTCGGGATCGATCCGAAGGTGCTGGATGCCATGGCCATCGAGATTGGCCAGCTGGTCGGCATTGGTGTTCAGGTCGGTCTGGTGATCGGCGGTGGCAACCTGTTCCGCGGCGCGGCCCTGCAGGCCTCCGGTCTGGACCGGGTGGCCGGCGACCATATGGGCATGCTGGCCACGGTGATGAACGGGCTGGCGCTGCGTGATGCGCTGGAGCGTTCCAATATCCGCACCCGGCTGATGTCGGCGATCCCGATGAGCGGTGTGGTCGAGCATTATGATCACCGCAACGCTATCCGTTACCTGAAGAATGGTGAGGTGGTGGTGTTCTGCGCCGGTACCGGCAATCCGTTCTTCACCACTGACTCGGCGGCCTGCCTGCGTGGCATCGAGATCAATGCCGACGTGGTGCTGAAGGCGACCAAGGTTGATGGCGTGTTCGATTCCGATCCGGAAAAGAACCCCAAGGCGGTTAAATATGATCGCCTGAGTTATGACGAAGTGCTGGCCCGCAAGCTTGGTGTGATGGATCTGACCGCGATCTGTCTGGTGCGTGATCACAACATGCCGCTGCGGGTATTTAACATGAACAAGAAGGGTGCGCTGCTGAACCTGATGCTGGGTGGCAGCGAGGGCACGCTGGTCGAATCCGCCTGACGGCGGGAGTGAACACGAGGAACGTTCGATGATTGATGACATCAAGAAAGATGCGGAAAGCCGGATGAAGAAGAGCCTGGAGTCGCTCGACACGGCATTCAAGAAAGTCCGTACCGGCCGTGCCAGCCCGAGCCTGCTCGATGGCCTGTCGGTGTCCTACTACGGCGCCGATACGCCGCTGCGTCAGGCCGCCAACGTGTCGGTGGAAGAGGGTCGCACACTGGTGATCACCGCGTTCGACAAGAGCCTGATTCCGGCCATTGAAAAGGCCATTATGGCGTCGGATCTTGGCCTGAACCCGTCCACTGCCGGCACCGTGATTCGTTTGATCTTGCCGGCGCTGACCGAAGAAACCCGCAAGAACCTGGTCAAGGTGGTGCGGGCTGAATCGGAAAATGCCCGGGTGGCGATCCGCAATATCCGTCGTGATGCCAACACTCACATCAAGGAGTTGCTGAAAGAGAAGGAAATCTCCGAGGACGACGAGCGTCGCGGCGAGGACCAGATCCAGCAGCTCACCGACCGGTTTGTCGGCGAAGTCGACAAATTGCTGAAGGAAAAGGAAGAGGAGCTGATGACGGTCTGAGGACCGTCGCAGTGACATCCGCTGACGGACCGCTGCGCGGTCCGTTCCTGTTTTGGGGCGCACCTTTGCAATCTGCTGCACCGGATATTGATTCGCATGTCGGCGAGCTGCCGCGACACGTTGCGATCATCATGGATGGCAATAACCGCTGGGCCCGCGCCCGTGGTCTGCCCGGTGCCGAAGGGCATCGCGCCGGCGAGCAGGCGGTGCAGGCGGTGATCCGGGCGGCGGCAGAGCGTGGCATCGAGGTGGTCACCCTGTACGCGTTCAGTTCCGAGAACTGGCGCCGCCCGGAAGACGAAGTCCGTCACCTCATGAGTCTGTTTCTGAAAGCGCTGGCCAGTCGCGTGTCAGAGCTGCATGACAACCAGATTCGGCTGCGTTTCATTGGCGAGCGCAGCGCCTTTAGCGTCGAGCTGCAGCAGGGTATGGCCGACGCCGAAGCGCTCACCGCCGGGAACACGCGCATGACCGTGGTGGTGGCGGTGAATTACGGCGGCCAATGGGATATTGCCGAGGCCGCCCGGCAGTTGGCTGCCGAGGTGCAGGCCGGACGCCTGACCCTTGACGATATTAATGCCGAGCGACTTGGCGGGCATGTTTGCCTTGCCAATCTGCCGCCGCCGGACCTGTTGATCCGCACCGGTGGCGAGCAGCGTCTGAGTAATTTTCTGCTATGGCAGGCCGCTTATAGTGAGCTCTGGTTCAGCCCGGTGCTGTGGCCGGATTTTGATGCGATGACGCTGGATCTGGCGCTGGCGGACTACGCCGGCCGACAGCGCCGGTTTGGCCGTTCCGGTGAGGAAGTGGCCAGCCTGAAAGGAGAGGCCTGATGTTAAAGCTGCGCATCATCACTGCGCTGGTACTGTTACCGATTGTGCTCGGCGCCTTGTTCCTGCTCGAGCGGCAGGCCTTCGCGCTGGTGGCGGCGGCATTTTTCCTCGCTGCCGGTTGGGAATGGTCGGCCATGGTCGGTGGCCTGAACAAGACGTTGAGGGTGGTCTGGGTTCTGTCGCTGGCGGCGCTGCTGGTGGCGGCGGAATGGTTCCGTCCGGTCTGGCTGCTGAGCTGGGTGCCGCTGGTGTGGGTCGGTGCATTGCTACTGGTGTTGAGGTATCCGGGTAGTTCCCGTTACTGGCGGGCGCCCTGGAAGCTGGTGCTGATTGGCTATGCCTTGCTGGTGCCGTCCTGGGCGGCGCTGGTGCAGGTGCAGTCGCAGGGCGCACTGGGCCTCGCCGGTCCCTGGGCGTTGCTGTTTATTCTGCTTTGGGTCTGGGCCGCAGATACCGGTGCCTATTTCGCCGGCCGTGCGTTCGGCAGGCACAAGCTGGCGCCGAAAGTCAGTCCGGGCAAAACCATCGAAGGATTGATTGGCGGCGTGGCGCTGGCCCTGGCGGTGGTGGCGCTGGTGGCCTGGCAGGCGCCGGTGGAAGGCAATCGCCTGCTGCTGTTGCTGGTGGCGCTGGTGACGGTGCTGGCTTCGGCGCTCGGTGATCTGTTTGAAAGCATGGTCAAGCGCGAGGCCGGAGTGAAGGACAGCGGTACCATTCTTCCCGGTCACGGCGGCATGCTCGATCGTATCGACAGCGTTACCGCAGCCCTGCCGGTGGCACTGATGGCGCTTAGTCAGGCCGGGTTGCCCGGGGGTGTCTGAAGTGCAGCGGGTCACCGTGCTTGGCGCCACTGGCAGCATCGGCGTGCAGACGCTGGAGGTGCTGGCGTTGCACCCGGAGCGCTATCAGGTGTTCGCGCTGGCTGCGTTCACCAAGTGGCAGCCGCTTGCCGAGCTGTGTCTCAAGCATCGGCCGCGTTATGCGGTGCTGCGAGATGCTGCTGCCGCTGCGCTGCTCCGGAACCATCTGCGAGAGCTCGGGTCGCAGACCGAGGTACTGGAAGGTGATCGGGCGCTGGAGCAGGTGGCCGAGTCCGTCGAGACCGATGTGGTAGTGGCGGCCATTGTCGGCGCTGCCGGGATCAGACCAACGCTGGCGGCGGTACGGGCCGGTAAGCGCATCCTGCTGGCCAACAAGGAAGCGCTGGTGGTCACCGGTAAGTTGTTTATGGATGCCGTGCGTCAGCATGGCGCGGAGTTGATTCCGCTGGATTCGGAACACAATGCCATCTTCCAGTGTCTGCCTGAGTCGGGCCGGTCACTGAACGGGGTGCGTCGGTTGCTGCTGACGGCTTCCGGTGGTCCGTTTCGTAATCACAGCGCCGAGTCGCTGCAACAGGTGACAGTGGCGGAAGCACTGAAACACCCGAACTGGGATATGGGGCCGAAGATTTCGGTCGACTCCGCTACCCTGATGAACAAGGGGCTGGAGCTGATCGAGGCGAGCTGGTTATTTGCGCTGGATGAGTCACGTATTGATGTGGTGGTTCATCCGCAGAGTGTGGTGCATTCCATGGTGGAATACGAAGACGGTTCGGTGCTGGCCCAGCTTGGCACACCGGACATGCGCACGCCGATAGCCTGTGGCCTGGCCTGGCCGCAGCGCATTGCCTCCGGCGCCCCGCGAATCGATTTTCTCGCTCTTTCGCAACTGACTTTTGAAGCGCCGGACCTCGAGCGGTTTCCCTGTCTGCATCTTGCCCGTGAGGCGTTGCGAGCCGGTGGCGCCGCCAGTGCCGTGCTGAATGCTGCCAATGAAGTGGCGGTGCAGGCATTCCTTGATCAGAAACTCTCGTTTATGGGTATTGCCGCCTGCGTTGACGATGCCTTGCAACATTGCGGCGCGGTTGCCTGTCGCAGTCTGGAAGAAATTTTTGACGCGGACCGGATCAGCCGCGCCCATGCCGGCGACTGGATCAGTCGTCACGGCGGAGTTGTGCACTGATGCAGACGCTGCTGGCCTTTATCGTCACCATTATCGTGATCGTGGCGATTCATGAGTTTGGCCACTATCTGGCCATGCGCCTGTTCAACGTGCGGGTGTTGAAGTTCTCCATTGGCTTCGGGCCGAAGCTGCTTGGCTGGCGTGATCGGGCTGGTACTGATTTTGTCATTTCTGCGATTCCATTGGGCGGCTACGTCAAGCCGCTCGACCGCCGTGACTGCGAGATTGCGCCGGAGGAGCAGGCCGTAGAGTTTTCCGGCAAGCCAGCCTGGCAGCGAGTCATCGTCTATGCCGCAGGCCCGGCTGCCAATCTGGTTCTTGCGTTCCTGCTCTACTGGCTGGTGTTGTTGGGTGGAGAGACCGGTCGTATCCCGGTGATTGGCGAGATCAAGCCGGATACGGCAGTTGAACAGGCCGGGCTGCGCAGTGGCGATGAGCTGCTGGCGATCGAAGGACAGCCGACGCCGACCTGGCAGGCAGTGACCAGCGAATTGATTCGGTATGCCGGAGAGCAACGAGAGTTGCGGTTGACGGTGATGTCTGCGGACGGAGAGCGCCGCGATGTGCTACTGCCGATTCACGCCTGGGCTGCGCAGCAGGAGGACAACCCCTTCACCGTGCTGGGCCTGGCCGCGCAACCGCCGCAGGCGATTGCTGGCAGTGTGCTGGCGGGTAGCCCGGCAGAACAGGCCGGATTGCGAGTCGGAGACCGGGTGCTGGCGGTGGATGGCGAGCCGGTGGCGAACTGGGCGGAGTGGGTGGAGCGGATTCGCGCCAATCCGGACATTGAGCTGACCCTTGATGTCAGTCGTGATGGCGAGCGGCTGTCACTGACGCTGGTGCCGGAAGCGGTTAGCGCGGGCGAAGAAGTGGTCGGCCGTGCCGGCATTGGCATTGCCGGCATGCGGCAGATTCATTATGGTCCGCTGTCGGCTTTGCCGGAGGCGGGTCGTCGGGTCTGGCAACAGACCACCATGATCGTCGGTGCCATTACCAAGCTGTTCACTGGCGAGCTGTCGGTGAAGACGCTGGGCGGGCCGCTGACCATTGCCCAGGCTGCCGGCGAAACCGCCGCGGTGGGTGTAGCCACATTCCTGCTGTTCCTGGCTTTCTTCAGTGTCAGTCTCGGCGTTATTAACCTGATGCCGGTGCCGATGCTGGATGGTGGCTGGATCGTGTTCGGCGTGGTGGAAATGATTATTCGCCGTGATCTGCCGGAACGTTTTCTGATGGCGGCCCAGAGTGTTGGCATGGTGCTGGTGCTGGGGCTGATGGTGTTTGCAGTCGGCAACGATATTTTCAGGTTGCTGAAGTGATGCGCGGGGGATTTTTTTTGCGCCTTGTTGTTGCTGTTATCGGTTTCTGCTGCTTGCTGACGGCCTCCCTCGGGGTTGCAGAGATGATCCCGTTCCGGGTCTCTGATATCCGTGTCGAGGGTTTGCAACGATTGCCGGTGGAGCGCGTGTTTCGTCATCTGGCGATCCAGAAGGGCGACCAGATTGATACCGGCAGGCTTGCCGATGCGGCGCGAAGTCTTTATGGCAGCGGCGATTTTGATGATGTCCAGCTGGCTCGTGATGGTGACGTGCTGGTGGTCATCGTTCAGGAGCGTCCATCCATTGCCAAAATAGACATTACCGGCAACAAATCGATTGATACCGAAGAGCTGCTCAAGGGGTTGAAGGCCGCCGGGCTGACCGCTGGCGAAGTATTTCGTCGTTCAACGCTGGAAGGCATTACCGGCGAGCTGGAACGGCAATATGTTGCTCAGGGTCGATACGGGGCCACTATTGAAACCGAATCGGTACCTTTGCCGCGTAATCGCATCGCTTTGAGCATCAAGATCTACGAAGGCAAACCTGCTCGTATCCGCGACATCAACGTGGTTGGCAACAAGGCATTCACCGATGAAGAGCTACTGAAGGATTTTCAACTCAGTTCGTCGCACATGTTTTCGTTCTTCAAGGGAGATGACAAGTATTCCCGTGAGCGTCTTGGTGGTGACCTGGAGCGCTTGCGATCCTTCTACCTTGACCGTGGTTATGTGAACGTGTCGGTGGAGTCTACGCAGGTTGCAGTTACCCCGGATCGTCGTGAAGTCTACATTGCCATGAATGTGGACGAGGGCAAGCGCTACACAGTCCGCAACGTCAAGCTGCAGGGTGATCTGGTGGTGGATGAAGCGGAGCTGACGCCTCTGCTGGTGGTGCGCGAGGGCCAGGTGTTCTCTCAGCAGCTTCTTACCTATACGTCGGATCTGTTGACTCGACGTCTGGGTAACGAAGGCTATACCTTTGCCGAGGTCAACAGCTTTACTGAAACCGATGAGGATAGCGAGACGGTAGACGTCACCTTTTTCGTTAATCCCGGGCGCAAGGTGTACGTGCGTCGAATCGGCTTTGTCGGCAATAACAAGACCATTGATGAGGTGTTGCGGCGAGAGCTGAGGCAGTTTGAGCAGGCCCCGGCGAATAGTGCACTGATAGACCTTTCCCGCCAGCGTCTGCAGCGGCTTGGTTTTTTCAGCAACGTCGAAGCGGAAACACCAAGAGTCCCGGGTGCGGAAGATCTTGTCGATGTGGTCTACAAGGTCGAGGAGCAACCGTCTGGTTCAATCGGTGCCAATGTCGGCTTTTCGGATGCCAGTGGCTTTATCTTCGGCGCCAATGTCAGCCAGAACAATTATATGGGAACCGGAAACCGGGTTTCCTTTGCAGTCAGTCGCAGCGAAGTTCGCGATAGTTACAACTTCTCCTACCTGAATCCTTATTACACGCTGGACGGGGTAAGTCGTGGATTCAGTTTCTTCTATACAGAAACCGATTTCAGTGAGACCACCATTACCGAGTATGGCGCCAACCGGCTCGGCGGCGCTGTCAGCTATGGCTACCCGATTTCGGAGTACGCGCGGCTTAATTTCGGCTTTGGTGTTGATGAGCTGGATATTGTCACAGGGTCGTTTGTCGCTTATGAGATTCAGGAGTTCCTTAATCGTGAGGGCCGCAGTAAGTTCCAGTCGCTGAAACTGAATGGCAGCTGGCAAATGAGCACCCTTAACCGTGGCGTATTCCCGGATCGTGGCTGGTCTCAGAATGTTTCTGCGGAAGTTGCGGTGCCGGGAAGTGATTACCTGTTCTATAAGGTGTCCTGGGCTGGGCAGAGGTATTTCCCGGTCAGTCGTCGCTGGACCTTGCGAGCGAGAAGCGATGTAGCCTTTGGTGACGGTTATGGTAGTGATCTGCTGTTGCCGTTCTATGAGAACTATTACTCCGGCGGTATCGGTTCGGTACGCGGTTTTCGTGCTCGCTCCCTGGGGCCGAGATCGCCAACATTCCAGTCCGAGGCACTCTGCGATAGCGACCCGCTGAACTGTGTTAAGGATACGGACCCTGACCCGGTCGGCGGTAACCTGCTGGCGGAAGTCGGTCTGGAATTGATGTTCCCGCCACCCTTTGCGCCCGACAGTCGCAGCGTGAGGACATTTTTCTTTGCAGATGCCGGCAATGTATGGCAGACAGAGATTACCGGTCCGAGCGGCTTTGAATTTGATCCTGATCCGGTTCGGTACTCTGCCGGGGTTGGATTAAGCTGGCTGACCGCCATCGGTCCGCTGGGCTTCAGTTTTGCCAAGCCAATTGGCAAAGAACCGGGAGACGACACGGAAGTGTTTCAGTTCTCCCTTGGACAGACTTTCTAGGAGACTCAAAATGAAAACAATGAAGATGCTTGCTGCTGCACTGCTGCTTTTGCCAATGTTGGCTTTCGCAGAGCCGAAAATTGTTGTCGTCGACCCCGAGCGTGCATTGGGCGGAACAGAAGAAGTCAAAGCCCGAATCAGCAAATTTCAGTCAGATATGCAGGGGCAGGAAAACAAGCTGCGTAAGCTGCGTGACGACATTATGAAGATTGAAGAGCGTCTTAAAAACGAAGGTGTGGCAATGAGTCGGGATCAGGGTCAGGCGCTGACCGATGAGCGCGATGCCAAGATGATTGAGTTCCGCTCCCTGCAGCAGTTGGTACAACAACGTCTGCAGCAAAGCCAGGAAGAATTGCAGGCTGCCATGTCGCCAAAGCTGGAAAAGGCGGTTGCCGATCTGTCCAAGGAAAAGGGCTATGAGCTGGTGCTGGTCAAGCAGGCCGTGTTGTTCTCCTCTCAGTCGGTTGATATCACTGATGATGTGACCAAACAGATCAACAAGATGAAGTAAGGCACTGCAGATGATGACGCTGGCGGAAATTGCTGAACTGTTGAAAGCCGAGCTGCGCGGAGATCCGTCTGTGCAGGTGTCGGGGCTTGGCACCTTGAAGGGTGCCAACTCCGGGCAGATCAGCTTTTTAACCAATCCCCGCTATCGGGCTCAGCTCAAGGAAACCCGGGCGGCTGCGGTTATCTGCCGTGCTGAGCATGCAGATGAATCACCGGTGCCAGTGTTGGTGGTCAGTGATCCGCATCTTGCTTTCGCCGTTATCAGTCAGCGCTTTGATATTGCGCCGGTTGCGGTAGCCGGAGTTCATCCGCGAGCAATTGTTGACCCCAGCGCACAGATTGATGAGTCAGCCAGCATTGCTGCCGGCGTGGTAGTGGAGGCGAATGCAGAGATTGGCGCCGGGGTGGTGGTCATGGCCAACAGCGTTATCGGTGTTGGCGCCAGGCTTGCCGAGCAGGTTCGCATCGGAGCGAATGTTACAATCTGCCATGGCGCACAGATCGGTGCACGGACTAATATTCAGGCCGGTTCAGTGATCGGTTGTGATGGCTTCGGCTTTGCGTTTAATGGGCAGGGCTGGACCAAGATCGCTCAGGTTGGCACGGTGCGTATCGGTGAGAGTTGCGATATCGGTGCCGGGGTGACCATTGATCGTGGCGCCATTGAGGATACGGTAATCGGTAACAACGTGATTATCGATAATCAGGTACACATCGCCCACAACGTAACCATTGGTGAAGGCACTGCCATGGCGGCTCAAGTGGGCGTGGCCGGAAGCAGTCAGATTGGCAGGTTTTGCGTTTTTGCCGGTCAGGTGGGCGTTGCCGGGCACATCGAGATCGTTGATCAGGTGCAGGTAATGGGTAAGTCGATGGTCTCCGGGTCGATTCGCAAGAAAGGCATTTATGCCTCCGGGGTGCCCGAGACCGATCATGAGACCTGGCGGCGGAATGCGGTGCGCTTCCGCCATCTGGATGAGATGGCCAAGCGCCTGAAGGCGGTTGAGCGTCGTTTGGATGACAGTAACCCGGCAAAGTGATTTGCCTTGTGCGAGAGCTGCATGGACATTAACCAGATTCGAGAGTTTCTTCCCCACCGCTATCCGTTTTTGCTGGTCGACCGGGTTATCAAGGTAGACCCGGGTGTGTCCATTGAGGCGGTGAAGAACGTCTCGATCAATGAGCCGTTCTTCAACGGCCATTTCCCCCGTGAGCCGATCATGCCGGGGGTGCTGATTGTAGAGGCACTGGCACAGGCAGCCGGTATTCTTGGTTTTGTCACCGAGAACCGCCGTCCGGATGACGGCTACATGTACCTGCTGGTCGGCGTCGACAAGGCCCGATTCAAGCGTCAGGTGGTGCCCGGCGATCAACTGATTCTCAAGGCCAGCTATATCACCGTGAAGCGGAATATTCTCAAGTTCTCCGGTGAGGCGAGGGTAGAGGGTCAGCTGGTGGCGTCGGCCGAGTTTCTGGTGGCCGAGAAGCGTCTCTGATCTGTGCGCTGGTAGGTAATTAGCATTAACGGTTCAGTTTATACTGGGCCGCTTCGGCACCTTCAGTGCCGCTCAATAACCTGTTTCGGAACCGGACGATGATTCATCCGACTGCAATTGTAGATCCCAAGGCCGAGCTCGCTGCGGACGTCAAGGTAGGCCCCTGGTCGATCATTGGCCCGGGCGTGGAAATTGGTGCCGGCACCGAGATTGCCTCCCACGTGGTGATTGAAGGGCCGACCCGGATTGGTCGCAACAACCGTATTTTCCAGTTCGCTTCCGTCGGTGCGGAATGTCAGGACAAGAAATACCGTGGCGAGCCGACCCGTCTTGAAATCGGTGACGACAATGTTATCCGTGAGCACGTCACCATTCACCGCGGCACCATTCAGGACAACAGCCTGACCCGCATCGGTGATCGCAACCTGCTCATGGTGGCGGTGCATGTGGCCCACGATTGCATGATCGGCAGCGACAATATTTTTGCCAACACCACCGGTATTGCCGGCCATGTGCAGATCGGTGACGGTGTGATTCTCGGCGGCATGACCGGCGTGCATCAGTTCTGCAAGATCGGCTCCTACGCCATGTCTGCCGGCTGCAGTCTGATCGTCAAGGACATTCCGGCTTATGTGATGGTGGGGGGCAATCCCGCCGCAGCCCGCAGCATGAATTTCGAGGGCATGCGTCGTCGTGGCTGGAGTGCGGACACCATCAGCTCCCTGCGGCAGGCCTACAAGACTGTTTACCGCCAAGGACTGACGCTGGAGCAGGCCATCGCCGAGCTGGAAGCCATGCCGGCCAGTGCCGAACTGCAACGTTTTATTGATTCGCTGCGCGCGTCGGAGCGCGGCATCACCCGCTGATCATGGCGAATTCCTCGCCACTCGTTGCCCTCATCGCCGGCGAACAGTCCGGCGATATTCTTGGCGCCGGCCTGATGGCGGCGCTGCGTCAGCGTTATCCTGATATTCGTTTTATCGGCGTCGGCGGTACGCTGATGGCGGAGCAGGGACTGCAAAGTTTTTTCCCCATGGAGCGGCTGTCGGTGATGGGTATCACCGAGGTGCTGGGCCGATTGCCGGAGCTGTTTCGTCTGCGCCGTCAGCTGGTGGATTTCCTGCTTCAGCAAAAGCCGGATGTCTGCATCGGCATTGATGCACCGGATTTCAATTTACCGATCGAGCGCCGCTTGCGTGCCGCCGGTATTCGCACCACCCATTATGTGTCGCCGTCGGTATGGGCCTGGCGCAAGGGCCGGATCAAGGGCATTCGTGCCAGCGTCGATCTGATGCTGGCGCTGCTGCCGTTCGAAGCGGATTTTTATCGTGATCACGATGTGCCGGTGGAGTTTGTCGGCCATCCGTTGGCCGATCGCATTCCGATGCGGATGGATGCCGTGGCCCTGCGTGCACAGCTCGGCTTGCCGGCAACCGGCACGCTGGTCAGTGTGTTGCCGGGCAGTCGTGGTGGCGAAGTTGGCATGCTGTTGCCAACGTTTCTGCAGGTCATTGACCAGCTGGCCGCACGCCGGCCGGAGCTGCATTTTGTCGTGCCGGCGGCAAACCCGGCCCGTCGTCAGCAGATTGATGCGTTGTGCGGCGAGCAGCGCAGACAGTATCTGACCATCATTGATGGCCAGAGTCGCGAAGCCATGGCCGCTTCCGATCTGGTACTGCTGGCCTCGGGCACGGCAACGCTGGAAGCGTTGCTGGTGAAAAAGCCGATGGTGATTGCCTACAAGGTTGGCTGGATCACCTACTGGATCGCCATGTCCCTGGCGGTGACCCATGTGGTTGGGCTGCCGAACCTGCTGGCCGGTGAATCGGTGGTACCGGAAATCATCCAGGGCGAGATGACGGCGGAAAACCTGATCAAGGCCGTGGAAGGCTGGCTCGATGATCCCGCCCGTGGCGCCGCGCTGGTGTCCCGCTTTGATGCCATTCACGAGCAGTTGCGCCGCAACGCCAGCGAGCGCGCAGCAGTAGCTGTTGCCGCGCTGCTGGAGCGGTCGTGAGCCATCCGTTTGCCGAATACCCGAAGGCGGAAGCCTATCTGCCGACCGCCTTTGTCTGGCGGCCGGGCATGTATATCGCCGGTGTCGATGAAGTTGGTCGAGGCCCGCTGATTGGTGCGGTGGTCACCGCGGCAGTGATCCTTGACCCGGCCCGGCCGGTGCCCGGTCTGGCCGACAGCAAGACCTTGTCAGAAAAGCGCCGTCAGGCGCTGGCCGGGCAAATTCGTGAGTGCGCGCTCGCCTTCAGCCTTGGCCGTGCTGAACCTGACGAAATCGATCAGCTGAATATCTTTCAGGCCACCATGCTGGCCATGCGCCGGGCGGTATCTGGCCTCTCCGTAGCGGCGCAGGCGGTGCTGGTGGACGGCAACAAGGTCACTGACTTTGGCTGCCCGGCGCAGGCGGTGGTCAAGGGCGATCAGCGTATTCCGGCCATCAGTGCCGCCTCGATCCTCGCCAAGGTGGCCCGCGATGAGGAAATGGTGCAATTGCACCAGCGTTATCCGGACTACGGGTTTGACCGCCATAAAGGCTATCCTACCGCCGAGCATCTGGCTGCCCTTGAGCGCCTGGGCGCGTTGCCGGAGCATCGTCGTTCGTTCGGCCCGGTGGCGCGCCGTCTGGGCCTGACCTGACATTATTTCTTTACCGGAGTCGGCATGAGCCAACCTGAGTTCGTCCACCTGCGTCTGCACACCGACTATTCGTTGGTGGACGGGGTGGTGCGGGTCAAGGCACTGGTCAAGCACTGTGCGAATCTGGGCATGCCGGCGGTGGCGGTTACTGACGATTCCAACCTGTTTGGCCTGATCAAGTTCTACAAGGCGGCAGAAGCGGCTGGCATCAAGCCGATTGCCGGCGCCGACCTGTGGCTGGAAAGCCGGTTCATCGAAGAGCCGGCGCCGGTTTGCCTGCTGGTGTGCAGCGAGCAGGGCTATCGAAACCTGGTGCTGCTGATTTCCCGCGCCTGGCAGCATAACCAGCAGCGTGGTCGGGCGCTGATAAAACGTGAGTGGCTGGAACAGCTCAGCGAAGGCCTGATTCTGCTATCGGCAGCGCGGCACGGTGAGCTGGGTCAGTTGTTGCTGGCGGACAAGTTTGATGATGCCCGCGAGCTGGCGGAACAGTTTAGCCAGTGGTTCCCGCAGCGTTTTTATCTGGAAGTGCAGCGTACGTCGCGGCCCGGCGATGAAAACTGCCTGCATGCCAGTGTGACGCTGGCAGAACAACTTGGCCTCCCGCTGGTGGCGACCAATGATGTGCGCTTTCTCAAGGTCGAGGATTTTGACGCCCATGAGGCACGAGTCTGTATTCATGATGGTGCCACCATCGAGGATTCGCGCCGGCCACGCCGCTACAGCGATCAGCAGTATCTGAAAAGCGCCGAGGAAATGCTGGAGCTGTTCAGCGACCTGCCGGAAGCGCTGGCCAACAGTGTCGAGATCGCCCGGCGCTGCACCCTGAATATCACCCTTGGGAAAAACTTCCTGCCGGATTTTCCCATTCCCGCCGGACAGACCATCGAAGAGTTTATCGAGCAGGACTCCCGTGCCGGTCTGGAAAAGCGTCTGCAGCAACTGTTCGGTGATGCGGAAACGATTGCCGCACGGCGTCAGGAATATGACGAGCGCCTGCAGTTCGAGCTGAACGTGATCAACCAGATGGGCTTTCCCGGCTACTTCCTGATCGTGTCTGACTTTATCCGTTGGGCCAAGGCCAATGATGTGCCGGTGGGGCCGGGCCGGGGTTCCGGTGCCGGTTCGCTGGTGGCCTATGCATTGGAAATTACCGATCTGGATCCGATTGAATACGACCTGCTGTTCGAGCGGTTCCTGAATCCGGAGCGGGTATCGATGCCGGATTTCGACGTCGATTTCTGCATGGACAAGCGTGACCGGGTGATCCAGTACGTTGCCGACAAGTATGGCCGCGAAGCGGTGGGGCAGATCATCACCTTCGGTTCCATGGCTGCCAAGGCGGTGGTGCGCGATGTTGCCCGGGTGCAGGGCAAGCCCTACGGTCTGGCGGATCGTCTGTCGAAGATGATTCCCGGCACGCCCGGCATGACGCTGGAAAAGGCGCTGGAGGAAGAGGAGCCGCTGCGCGACTTTCTCGCCAGTAGCAGTGGTGATGGCGATGCGGTGCGTGAAATCTGGGAGATGGCGCTAAAGCTTGAGGGCCTGACCCGTAACGTTGGCAAGCATGCCGGTGGCGTGGTGATCGCGCCGGGCAAGCTCACTGATTTCTCGCCGCTGCATTGTGATGAGCTTGGCGAGAGCCTGGTTACCCAGTACGACAAGGACGACGTCGAGTCGGCTGGTCTGGTCAAATTCGACTTTCTCGGTCTGAAAACCCTGACGATTATTGATTGGGCGGTGAAGGCAATTAATGCCCGCATTGTTCCGCAGGGCGAAAAGCCGATCAATATCACCACTATCCCGCTAGTCGACAAGAAAACCTTTGATCTGCTCAAGGTCGGTGAAACCACCGCAGTATTCCAGCTTGAATCAGAGGGCATGAAGGGCCTGATTCGCAAGCTCAAGCCCGACGTGTTCGAAGACATCGTTGCGTTGGTGGCGCTGTATCGACCCGGTCCGCTGGAATCCGGGATGGTGGATAACTTCATCAACCGCAAGCACGGCCGCGAGCCGCTCGCCTATCCGGACCCACAGTATCAGCATGAGTGGCTGAAGCCGATTCTGGAGCCGACCTACGGCGTCATCCTGTATCAGGAACAGGTGATGCAGATCGCCCAGGAACTGGCCGGTTATTCACTTGGTGGCGCTGACCTGTTGCGCCGGGCCATGGGCAAGAAAAAGCCCGAGGAAATGGCCAAACAGCGCGAGGTGTTCGAGACCGGCGCGAAGGACAAGGGCGTTGATCCCAATCTCGCCATCAAGATTTTCGATCTGGTCGAGAAATTTGCCGGTTACGGGTTCAACAAGTCTCATTCGGCGGCCTATGCGCTGGTCGCCTACCAGACTGCCTGGCTAAAGGCGCATTTTCCTGCCGAATTTATGGCGGCGGTGATTTCTGCTGATATGCACAACACCGACAAGGTGGTGACATTCATTGATGAATGTCGGCACATGGGTCTCAAGGTGTTGCCACCGGATGTGAACAGTTGCGGGTTCCGTTTCACTGCCAATGCGGACGGCCATATCGTTTACGGTCTGGGTGCCATCAAAGGACTGGGTGAGGCACCAATTGATGCGATTGTGGCCGCCCGTGATGAAGCCGGTGGCTTCTCCGATCTGTTTGATTTCTGTCGTCGCATTGATCTGCGCAAGGTCAATCGACGCTCGCTGGAAGCGTTGATTCGTGCCGGCGCCCTTGATCAGCTCAGCCCGGGAAAATCGGTCGATGATCGCGCCACCCTCATGGCGACGCTGAGCGATGCCATTCAGGCGGCGGAACAGGATGCCCGTAATGCCGAAGCCGGCATGGGCGATCTGTTCGGTGGTGGCGCGGAAACGGAGTCGGTCACTCAAGTGGCCTGGCAGCGCGCCCGGGTTTGGCGCGATGATGTTCGCCTGCAGGGTGAGAAGGATACGCTAGGTCTGTTTTTGACTGGCCACCCGATTGATCAGTATGAGGCGGAGCTACGGCATATGGTCAGCAGCCGTATCAGCAGTCTGCAACCCACCGGCAAGGGTGAGCTGGCGTTGATTGCCGGGCAGGTGGTCCAGCTGCGACAAACCAAGAGCAAGCAGACCGGGGAGCGGCTGGCCTTTATCACGCTGGATGATAAAACCGGCCGCATTGAAGTGTCTGTGTTCGGTGATGTTTATCGTCAGTATGGCGATTTGCTGCAGCAGGATGTGGTGCTGATTATTCGTGGTGGCGTGCGCCGTCGACCACAGAATGATGGCGAGATGGTGATCTCGGTTTCGGCGGATGAAATCATGGACATCCGTCGGGCCCGCGAACAGTTCGCCCGGCGACTGCTGGTCCGGGTGCCAGTGCGCGATCAGCTGCCGGAAGAGTTGCGCCGACTGCTGACACCGTATCGCGGCGGCAACTGCCCGGTGATGTTGCAATTGGCGCATCCACTCGGCAGTGGTCAGATGCTGCTTGGCGACGACTGGAAAGTCGCCCCGGAGGAGGCATTGCTGGAAGATCTGCGTGGCCGTTTTGGCGGCCAGGCGGTGACCTTGCAGTATTGATTTATTCCAGCTGGCATTATTCAGCGATGCTGCCAGTTAGTAACCATTCTCCGAATACTGCCTGCACTTCAAGGCCGCTCCGGATACTCTCGGTCAGTCGATCATAATGGCGTCGATGAATGGCCAGTTGCATCGGTCCTTGGCCTGCCATATCTGTTATCCCGGCTTCATCCCGCAGATAGGTTACCGGGCGCTGAAGGTAAAAATTAGCCGAATACTGTCGGCGACTGCCATAGAAGTAGAGCTGTCGTGAGTCGTTTTCCTGAGATGTGTAGTAGCTCACCAGCGATCTTGTCGATTTCAGTTCATCCTCATTCGACATCACATAGATCAGGGCAGACAGCATCGTCAGGCTGGAGAAAATGATTCCTGTCAGAACTGTCTTCAATGATCGTCTGTTGGGCAGGTGTCGCGACAAGGTTTCGGCAGCGACAAGCGCCATGGCTGGCATCGCCGGCAGCACATAGGTAATCAGAATATTGCCTGCCATGGTGAAGAACAGCATCGGTGAAAGCGCCCATAGCAGCAGGAATCGACTCCATAGGCGCTGCGCTTGATTGTTGGTCGGGTATTGCTTCTGCCGGTGTTCCTTTTTGCCGAGAAAGAGTGCCGCCGGGATCAGTGCTGTCCATGGCAGGAATGCGGCCAGTGCGAATAGCCAGATGCTGCCGCGTGGAAAATCATGAGCGTTTCCATAGAGATCGCCACTCCAGCCGCTAACGGTAAAGCGATTCCAGTGTTCGCCGACCAGAAAGTATTCGAGAAATCCTGGCGTGTGCTGTTCTGCCAGCCAGTACCAGGGTGCGCTTAGCAGTAACGTCACCAGCAGCCCGTACACCCAGGGGATACGCTTCCAGACACGCAGTAGTTTGCCATTCCAGAGTGTCCAGATACCTAGTGGTAGTGCGCACAGAATCACCGCGACAGGGCCCTTCGCCAGCAGGCCGACAGCGAGGCCGACAAACAGCATGATTGTCCCGCCAGCGCGTGGTCCGGATTCGCTCATGGCCAGCCAGAATCCGGCCATGGTCATGGTGATGCCAACGGTCATCAGCATGTCAGTCATGACCGCACCGCTGGCGACTACAAATAACATCGAAGAGCTCAGTATGGCGGTTGCCATGGTGGCAACTTCGCCGCCGCGTTTGCGGGCAAGATACCAGGTGCCTGCTGCAGTCATGATGCCGAACAGCCAATGGGGAAAGCGGGCGCCAAACTCGTTGATGCCAAACAGCGATAGCCCGGTGCGGGTTGCCCACACAGATGCAGGCGGTTTACCCCAGAACGGGACGCCATAGTCATACCACGGGGTGATCCAGTCACCGCTTTCCAGCATCAGCCTGCCCATTTCACCGTAGCGTGCCTCGGTGGTCTCCATCAAAGGATACAGGCCAATGGAAAGCAGTCTGATCAATGCCAGTACGGCAATGCCGATCCAGACGGCCTGTAACTGCCTGGAATGTTTATCGTCTGCCTGCATGCACACCTCGGCGTTCACTGCTGACGGCTTCGTTGCTGTGCGCAGGATGGTAGTAATCAAGCAGATATAGCGGGCGTTTCTTGCTCTCCAGAAACAGGCGGCCGACATACTCGCCCATTATTCCGGTTGCCATCAGTTGCAGGCCTCCCATGAACAGAATGGCCAGAATCAGTGTCGGGAAGCCGGCAACCGGGTCGCCGAAAATTAATGTTTTGAACAGGAAATAGATCCCGCAAAGTACCGCCAGCAAAGCACTGGTGAGACCGGCATAGGAAGCGAGCTTTATGGGCAGAACGGAAAATGAGGTAATTCCTTCAATGGCAAAGTTCCACAATTTCCAGTAATGGAACTTGCTCGTTCCGGCTTGCCGGGGATCACGGTCATAGTCAACGGTGATATTTCGGTAGCCAACCCATGAGAACAGCCCCTTCATAAAGCGATTACGCTCCGGCATCGCATTCAGAGCGTCCACGACGCGTCTGCTCAGAAGTCGAAAATCACCAACGTCCCGTTGAATGGGGACTTCGCCGATCTTTTCCATTACCTGATAGAAATAGGCCGCCGTTTTCTTCTTCAGCCAGGTTTCCCCGTGGCGGTGTCGGCGACGCATATTAACGATGTCTGCTCCCTGTTCGAAGGCGGTCATCATTGACGGTATCAGCTCCGGAGGGTCTTGCAGATCGGCATCGATGACGATTACCGCGCGTCCCGACGAAGCCTGCAGGCCGGCAGACATGGCCGCTTCCTTGCCGAAGTTACGGCTCAGGCTGATATGTCCAACCCTGCTATCGGAGAGGCGCAGATCCTCAATGATGGCAGCGCTGGCGTCGTGGCTGCCGTCATTGACATAGATGATTTCAATGCTGCCATTGAGTTGTGCAAGGGTCGCCGCCAGTCTCTGATGGAAAGTTGTCAGCACTTCCTGCTCGTTGAATACAGGCACCACGATGGAAAGCGCCAGCCTTTTAATTGAGAGATTCATGTCATTCATGGAAGGTCCACCAATGATTCAGAAGGAAGGTTGCTGCCAGCGCCGTCACGGTGGCGATTGGCTGGGCTATCAGGTAGTAAATGTTTGCGACGTCTGTCAGCCACCATACGACGCTGGTATTGATCGCCATTCCGGCGACAGCCACGGCGAGAAAGCGTGGCAGTGTTATCAGCGCGGACGCTTTGCTGGAGAAGGTGTAGGCGCGGTTGCCGGTATAGGCAACCAGTGCGCCTGCCAGAGCTCCCCAGCAGGTTGCCAGAGTGGGTTTCTGTCCCAGTTGTTCGACCAGCAGGATCAGGACGCCGTAGTGAACTGACGTAGCCATCATGCCGACCAGGGAGTAGCGTATCGCGGCGGTGTACATGGGCAGCTTTGCAACATCCATTATTCGGCAGATGCGACAAGCTTGCTCCCGGCTGCTTAACCCAGCCTTAAGCCCCGCGCCGGGGACGGCGACCGCTTTCAGTGGCCTCGGGTTACAGTTTGCAATGCAATTCAGGCACTGCATCACGGTGCCGAGGGTGACGGCCCGGCATGGCCCCGCTACACTTGGCCCCACTTCAGGCGATCGTGCGGAACTGGCAGGCAGATGAACCCGAACTTCCTCGAATTTGAACAGCCCATCGCGGAACTGGAAGCGAAGATCGAGGAGCTGCGGCTGGTCGGTAATGGCAGTGAGGTGAATATCTCAGACGAGATTCGCCGCCTGCAGGACAAAAGCATTGGTTTGACCGAATCGATCTTCAAGAATCTGACCCCCTGGCAGATTTCCCAGCTTTCCCGTCATCCGCGTCGTCCCTATACCCTTGATTACCTGCGCCGGCTGTTCGGTGGCTTTGACGAGTTGCATGGTGACCGCACCTTTGCTGATGATCCGGCCATTGTCGGTGGCGTGACCCGACTGGATAACCGCCCGGTGATGGTGATCGGCCACCAGAAAGGCCGTTCAGTGAAGGAGAAGGTACGCCGCAACTTCGGTATGCCGCGCCCGGAGGGCTACCGCAAGGCCCTGCGCCTGATGGAAACTGCCGAGCGTTTCCGTCTGCCGATCCTGACCTTTATCGATACTCCCGGGGCGTTCCCCGGCATTGATGCCGAGGAACGCGGCCAGAGTGAAGCCATTGCCCGCAACCTGATGGTGATGTCGAGACTGCGGGTGCCGATTGTTGCCACCGTGGTCGGTGAAGGCGGCTCCGGCGGCGCGCTGGCCATCGGCGTCTGTGATCACCTGCAGATGCTGCAGTACTCCACCTACTCGGTGATTTCCCCGGAAGGCTGCGCGTCGATTCTCTGGCGTAGTGCCGAAAAAGCACCGGAGGCCGCCGAGGCCATGGGCCTGACCGCGGCCCGCCTGCATGAACTGGGCATTGTCGACGAAGTGCTGCCGGAGCCGCTTGGTGGCGCCCATCGCGACTATGACCAGATCGCCGAGCGGGTTCGCCAGAGTCTGGTACAGCAGCTTGACCGTCTTGGCAGGTTGTCGGCGGATGAGCTGGTGGCACGCCGCTACAAGCGTCTGGCCAGCTACAGTAATGTCAGCACCCGGCCGGCGGACGAATAACCCCGGCCCTCAATCCCGCATGGGGCGACTTGCATGACCCCTGACGCGCTCCCCGATCAGCTTCGCCATAGCCTTGGCGGCATTCAAGGTCGTCTGGTGCTGGGCTATTCCGGTGGCCTCGATTCCTCGGTGTTACTCGCTGCCCTGTGCCGGGCAGGTCTGGCTGAGCGTCTTTTGGCGGTGCATGTGCATCATGGTTTGCATGCCGACGCGGACCAGTGGCTGGCGCATTGCCGGCGGCAGGCAGAGCAGGCTGGCGTGGACTTTATTGCCGAGCACGTCGATGTCGCTGGCAAAGGCAATCTGGAGCAGCGGGCGCGGCGGGCGCGTCGTCAGGCCCTGCTTGGCCATGTCGGAGAGCAGGATGTGCTGTTGCTGGCGCATCATCGTCAGGATCAGGCCGAGACCCTGATGTTGCGACTGTTGCGTGGTGCCGGTGCCCGCGGGCTGGCGGCCATGGTGCCGGTGCAGCGCTGGCAGGACCGGGATATTTACCGGCCACTACTGATGGTATCGCGGGCCGATCTCGCTCAGGCCGCCGCCGCCTGGCAGCTACCATGGCTGGATGATCCGGCCAACGACCAGCTGCATTTCGATCGTAATTTCTTGCGTCACCGGGTCATGCCGGTAGTGGCCGAACGCTGGCCGGAGGCAGCGCAGTCGATGCAGCTGAGTGCCTCGGTGCTGGCGGAGCAGGCGGACTTGCTGGATGAGCTGGCCTGGCAGGATTTTGTCGGCTGCGATGGTGGCGGTGACAGTCTTGCCCTGACGGGCTGGGCGGAGTTGTCGCCACCGCGGCGCCGCAACCTGATGTACGGCTGGTGCCGGCGCCGGGGTATTCGCCCGCCGCCGGCTGATCGGGTAGCCCGGATTGACACCGAGTTGGTGCCCGCGGCCGAAGATCGACAGCCGGAAATTTGCTGGCCGGACGGGGTATTGCTGCGTTACCGGCAGCGGTTGTGGTTATTGTCGCCGTCAGCTCGTGAGCCCCTGACAGGCTGCCATCTCTGGCAACCTGCGGAACAGTCACAGCTTTGCCTTGGCGAGATATCGGTCGGTCTGGCGGAGCATGGTGAGCTGATCCTGAGGGCCACCGGACAACCCTTGCAGATTCGTGCCGCTGAGGGCGGCGAGCGAATCCTTCTCCGTGGCCGCCATCGGCAGGTCTCGGAATTGTGGCGCGTTGCCGGCATCCCTCCGTGGCGGCGGCAACGACTGCCGTTGTTTTTTATCGGCGATGAGCTGGTGGCGGCCGCCGCGGTTGGCGTGGCCGACGGCTGGTCTGCAGTCCCCGGGGAAGCTGCCTTTCGGTTAACGATTGAGGATTCCGCATTGTGACAGGGGGGCGCTTCTGTTAGCATTTCCTCCCGTCCTGTTGTCGCGCAACCTTCTGATTTTTCCTTGATTTTTCAGGGGTTCGCAGTCCATTTCCAGCATCCGGTGCATGCATGACGCGATTCATTTTTGTCACAGGCGGGGTTGTTTCATCCCTTGGTAAGGGTATTACCTCCGCATCTCTGGCGTCCTTGCTTGAGGCCCGCGGGCTGAAGGTGACGCTGATCAAGATGGATCCCTATATCAATGTTGACCCGGGCACCATGAGCCCCTATCAGCATGGCGAGGTTTTCGTCACCGAAGACGGTGCCGAAACCGATCTTGATCTCGGCCATTACGAGCGCTTTATCCGTACCCGGCTGACCCGCAAAAACAGCTTCAGTGCCGGGCGCGTCTATCAGGACGTGCTCGACAAGGAGCGTCGCGGTGAATATCTGGGCGCCACGGTACAGGTGATTCCGCACATCACCGATGAAATCAAGCTGAAGATCTTTGAAGGCGCCAACGGCTTTGATGTTGCCATTGTCGAGATTGGCGGCACCGCCGGTGACATCGAGTCACTGCCGTTTCTGGAAGCAGTGCGTCAGCTACGTGTTCAGCTTGGTTCGAACCGTTCCCAGCTGGTGCATCTGACGCTGGTGCCGTATATCGCCTCCGCCGGCGAGATCAAAACCAAGCCGACCCAGCATTCCGTCAAGGAGCTGCGCTCGATTGGTCTGCAGCCGGATATGCTGGTGTGTCGCTCGGATCATGAAATTCCCCGTGGTGCCCGGGAAAAAATTGCCCTGTTTACCAATGTCGAAGCACGCGCAGTGTTCTCGGCGCCGGATTGCAGAACCATTTATCAGGTGCCACGGGTGCTGCATGAGCAGGGCATGGATGACATCGTGCTGGAGAAGTTCGGCCTGCAATGTCCGGCCCCGGACCTGTCCGAGTGGGACCGGGTGGTGGAAGCACAGCTTAATCCCCAGGGTGAAGTCAGCATTGGCATGGTCGGCAAATACATCGATCTGGTCGATGCCTACAAATCCCTGAACGAAGCGCTGACCCATGCCGGTATCGCCCACCAGACCAAGGTCAACATCGAATATATCGACTCCGAGGAAATCGAGCGTGATGGCCCTGGCCGACTCGGTCGCCTTGACGCCATTCTGGTGCCGGGCGGTTTTGGTGACCGTGGTACTGAGGGAAAGATCGCCGCCATCCGTTATGCCCGCGAGCGCAAGATTCCCTACCTGGGTATTTGCCTTGGCATGCAGTTGGCAGTGATTGAATACGCTCGTAATGTCGCCGGCATCGAAGGGGCGAACTCCACCGAGTTGCGCCCGGGTACAACAGAGCCGCTGGTGGCATTGATCACCGAGTGGGTCAAGGAAGATGGTCGGGTTGAGCTGCGCAGCGAAGGTTCAGACCTTGGCGGCACCATGCGCCTTGGCAGTCAGGAATGCCTGTTGACGGAAGGGTCGCTGGCGGCGCAGTGCTACGGCAGCACGAAAATTGTCGAGCGCCATCGTCACCGCTACGAGGTCAACAATAATTACCTGCCAAAGCTGGAAGCAGCGGGCCTGAAAATTACCGGCCGCTCGCACGATGATCTGGTCGAGGTAGTAGAAGTAGCAGACCATCCCTGGTTCCTGGCCTGTCAGTTCCATCCCGAGTTTACCTCCACGCCGCGCGATGGCCATGGCCTGTTCAGCTGCTATGTGGCAGCAGCCTTGAAGCATAAGGTGAACCAGAGTGGCTGAGCAGAAAACCATTTCACTGGGTAATATCCGCATCGGCAATACCCTGCCATTTGTGCTGTTCGGCGGCATGAATGTGCTGGAGTCGCGGGACATGGCGATGCAGGTGGCGGAGCACTATGCCCTGGTCACTGAGAAGCTCGGCATTCCCTGGGTGTTCAAGGCCAGCTTCGACAAGGCTAATCGCTCGTCGTTGAATTCCTATCGTGGCCCGGGGCTGGATGAAGGCCTGAAGATCTTTCAGGAGATCAAAAGTACTTTCGGCTGCTCGCTGTTGACCGACATTCATGAACCGTATCAGGCAGCGCCGGCGGCGGAAGTCATTGATGTGCTGCAATTGCCGGCATTTCTTGCCAGGCAGACGGATCTGGTGGTGGCGATGGCGAAAACCGGTCGCATTATCAACATCAAGAAGCCGCAGTTTCTGGCACCGCAGGAGATGGGTCATATCCTGCACAAGTGTGAGGAAGCCGGTAACGATCAGCTGATCTTGTGTGAGCGGGGCTCAAGCTTCGGTTACAACAATCTGGTGGTCGACATGCTTGGCTTCGGCGTCATGAAACAGTTCGGCTACCCGCTGTTTTTTGATGTCACCCATGCGCTACAGAAGCCGGGTGGTCGGGCCGATTCTGCCGATGGCCGCCGCAGTCAGGTAGCGGATCTTGGCCGGGCTGGCATGTCGCAGGGCATTGCCGGTTTGTTTCTTGAGGCTCACCCGGATCCGGATAATGCAAAATGTGACGGTCCTTGCGCGCTGCGTCTGAATCGTCTTGAGCAGTTTCTTTCCCAGATGCAGGCGGTTGATCAACTGGTCAAATCGCTGCCTGCATTCGATAACCAATAAGCTGTAAGCGCGGAGAATTCCCATGTCGAAAATCGTTGACATCAAGGCCCGTGAAATTCTTGATTCACGCGGCAATCCGACCATCGAAGCGGATGTTGTTCTGGACTCCGGCGCCTTTGGCAGCGCCACTGCGCCGAGCGGCGCGTCCACTGGTTCCCGCGAGGCACTGGAGTTGCGTGACGGCGACAAGTCTCGCTATATGGGTAAAGGTGTGCTCAAGGCAGTCGGCAACGTCAATTCGGAAATTCGCGACCTTCTGCTGGGTCGTGAAGGTTGCGACCAGCGTGCGCTGGACAATGCCATGATTGAGCTTGATGGCACCGAGAGTAAATCCCGTCTTGGCGCAAATGCCATTCTGGCGGTTTCTCTGGCTGCCGCCAAAGCGGCGGCCGTTGAGCAAAAGAAGCCGTTGTACGAATACATTTCTGATATGCAGGATGATGATCAGGCCTACAGCCTGCCGGTACCGATGATGAATATCATCAACGGCGGTGAACATGCTGATAACAATGTCGATATTCAGGAGTTCATGATCCAGCCGGTTGGCTCGCCGACCATAGCCGAAGCGATCCGTTGCGGTGCCGAAGTTTTCCATGCCTTGAAGAGCGTGCTGAAAAAGCGTGGCCTGAATACGGCGGTGGGTGATGAAGGCGGGTTTGCTCCTGACCTGCCGTCCAACGAGGCGGCGCTGGAGGCCATTGTCGAGGCGATCAGCCTGACCGGCTACAAGCTCGGCGATGACATCACGCTGGCGTTGGACTGCGCTGCCTCCGAGTTTTATCACGACGGCAAATACGTGCTGGCTGGTGAGGGTCGCAGCCTCAGCTCTGAGCAGTTTGTTGATTATCTGGCAGAGCTGTGTAACCGCTATCCGATCATTTCCATTGAAGATGGTCAGCATGAAGGTGACTGGGCCGGCTGGAAGATTCTCACCGATCGTCTCGGCAAAAAAATACAGTTGGTCGGTGACGACTTGTTCGTGACCAACACCAAAATTCTCAAGCGTGGTATCGACGAGGGTATCGCCAACTCGATCCTGATCAAGTTCAACCAGATCGGTTCGTTGTCGGAGACGCTGGATGCCATCAAGATGGCCAGGGATGCCGGTTATACCGCGGTGATTTCGCATCGCTCCGGCGAAACTGCTGATACCACCATCGCTGACCTGGCCGTGGCCACTTCGGCCGGTCAGATCAAGACCGGCTCCCTGTGTCGCTCTGATCGCGTCGCCAAGTACAATCGCCTGATTCGTATCGAAGAGGAGCTGGGTCGGGCGGCGTATCATGGTCGCAAGGAATTCAGTTTCCTCAAGTGAGGTTCGCCGCCCGCGGTTGAACCGGAAGGTGAGTCATGGCCATGTCGCCACGCAGACAGGTAGTCCTTGCCCTGATGGCACTGGCACTGCTTGGTCTGCAGGCGCGGCTCTGGTTTGGTGAAGGGAGCCTGCGCCATGTATCCGGCTTGAAAGCCACCGTCGCTGACAAGCAGGCGGAAAATCGTTTGCTGTTTGAGCGCAATCGACTGATGTCTGCTGACGTCGACGACCTGAAATCCGGACTGGACGCGGTGGAAGAAATTGCCCGCCGCGATCTCGGCATGGTCCGTGCCGGTGAAACCTTTTTCCTGATGATTGAAGAGCCCGGAGACGCCGATGGCGCTGCCCGCTGATGCCCGCCTTTATGCCCTGGTGCCGGCCGCCGGCGCGGGTAGCCGCATGGCGGCTTCGCTGCCCAAGCAATATCTGACCTTGCGCGGCAGCACGGTGGCAGAACACACCCTGTCGCGGTTGCTGGCATTTGCACCGATTC
The DNA here is from genome assembly GCA_023146255.1 of Alcanivoracaceae bacterium. Classification (GTDB taxonomy): domain Bacteria; phylum Pseudomonadota; class Gammaproteobacteria; order Pseudomonadales; family Alcanivoracaceae; genus PGZG01. Next base: position 128,337 of record JAGLCJ010000008.1, on the reverse strand, counting down.
AGCAGATTGTCGTGGCGACCTCGGCATCGGATCTCTGGTGGCCGCAGCTTGGTATTGCCCATCACAAACGTATCCGTTCGGTACTCGGCGGCGAAACCCGTGCGCATTCGGTGCTCAACGGCTTGCAGGCGCTGAAAGAAGTGGCCGGTGAGCGTGACTGGGTACTGGTCCATGATATGGCCCGTCCCTGTGTGCGGCTGTCAGATATTGAATTGTTGCTACGTGAGTGCGGCCCGGAAGGGGCGATACTGGCGGCCCCGATTACCGATACCGTGAAACGTGCTGATCACCAGCACATTCTCGCCACTGTGCCGCGGCAGCAGCTGTGGCGGGCGCTGACACCGCAGTTGTTTCCGCTGTATGCCCTGCATGATGCATTGGCCAGTGCGCTTGCCGCCGGAGCTGATATTACCGACGAGGCGTCAGCCATGGAGCGCAGCGGTGTGCAGCCGAAGCTGGTTGCCGGGCAGCCGGACAACATCAAGATCACCCTGCCATCGGACCTGCCGCTGGCCGGCTTCTATCTTGATCGACAAAAGCAGGAGGCGCTGTCGTGACGATGCGCATTGGTCAGGGTTTTGATGTGCATGCTTTCTGCGAGGGTGATCACGTCATGCTCGGCGGTGTTCGTATTCCTCACAGTCACGGACTGAAGGCGCACTCGGATGGCGATGTCGCGTTGCACGCGCTGGCCGATGCGTTACTCGGCGCTCTGGCGCTGGGAGATATCGGTCATTTTTTTCCAGATACTGACGCGGCGTGGCGCGGCGCGGATTCCGCCATGCTGTTGCAACGGGTGTATAAGCAGGCCACGGAGCGAGGCTATCGGCTCGGTAATGCCGATATCACCATTATCTGCCAGCAGCCGAAAATTGCTCCCCATGTCAGTGCCATGCGTGAGCGCATCGCCGCATTGCTGGAAACCGGCATCGGGCAGATTTCTGTCAAGGCCACCACCACGGAAAAGCTTGGCTTCACCGGGCGTGGCGAAGGCATTGCCGTGACCGCTGTGGTGTTGCTGGTTGACCATGACTGAGGCCGCTGTCGGGACCGAAGCCCTGTGCCGTGGCCGGTTGCGGCAGTCACCGGCGGATTTTCAGGTGCGCGAGCAACTTGGTTTCGAGCCGGGAGCAGGCGGTGAGCACCTCTGGCTGCATATCCGCAAAATCGGCTGGAACACTATGGACGTGGCGCTTGCGTTGGCAAAGCTTACCAGGTTGCCGGTGCGTAACGTTGGCTACAGCGGCCTGAAGGATCGCCATGCGGTAACTGATCAGTGGTTCAGTCTGCACCTGCCTGGCAAGCCGGACCCGGACCTGTCGGCTTTGCCTGAAGGCATCGAGTTGCTGCAGGCCGAGCGGCATAATCGCAAACTCAACCGCGGCACCCATCGCAGCAATGCCTTTCGTCTGGTGGTGCGTGATCTGTGCGGGCAGACTGAATTACTCGATCAGGCACTGGAGCGGATTCGCCAGCAAGGTGTTGCCAATTATTTTGGCGAGCAGCGTTTTGGGCGCGACGACAATAACTTTCGTCGCGCCGCCGCCTGGCTCCGCGGCGAAGGTGAGGCGCCGCGGAAAAACGCCTTGCGGGGTATGTGGTTGTCAGCGGTACGCAGCCGCTTGTTTAACGAGGTACTGGCTGAACGTGAGCGAGTCGGTGTCTGGAACGCCCTGGTCGAAGGCGATGTGTTGCAACCGGAAGGCAGTCGCGGCCTGTTCCTCGCCGACGATGAGCCGCAGGCTGCCGAGCGGATTGCGGCTGGTGAAGTGCATCCCACCGCGCCTTTGCCGGGCATCGGTGGCATGGCATCATCGCGGGCTTGCGCTGAGCTGGAGGCGCGGGTGCTGGCGCCCTATCAGGATCTGATAGAGGCACTTTGCCGGGAAGGCGTTGAGGCCAGTCGCCGCGCCACCCGTCTGCCTGTGACCGCGCTTGAGTGGCAGCGCGACGGCGATGCCCTGATACTGTCTTTCTCGTTGCCGGCGGGGGCATTTGCCACCACGGTGCTGGCTAACTTTCTGGACTGGACGGAACATGTGGCTGATCGCCAATGATGACGGTATACACGCGCCGGGTTTGAAGGCGCTGATGGGCGCGGTATCGCGGCTGTCGGATTTTGTGGTGGTGGCGCCGGACGGCAATCGCTCCGGGTTTTCCAACGCGCTGACGCTGGACAAGCCGCTGCGGGTCGAGCAGGTGGATGATATCCGCTACGCGGTCAACGGCACGCCGACGGACTGCGTGCATCTGGCTATCAACGGACTGCTGCCGGAAGACCCCGAACGGGTGGTCAGCGGTATCAATGCCGGTGCCAACCTCGGTGACGATGCGCTGTATTCCGGCACCATTGCCGCCGCCGTTGAAGGCCGCTTTCTGAAAAATACCGCAGTGGCGTTTTCAGTCACCAGCTGGCAGCCGGACTACTGGGCGGATGCGGCGGAGATTGCCTTTCAGGTGCTGAGTCGGCTGCATACGCTGGAGCTGCCGGAGCGGACCGTGCTGAATGTGAATATCCCCAACATTGCTCTGGAAAAAATTCGCGGCTTTCGCCTGACCCGGCTCGGTCATCGGCTTCGCGCCTCGGATGTCCAGCCGACGGTGGATCCTCGCGGGCGTCGGGCATTCTGGATCGGCGTTGCCGGCGATCCGGCGGATTCGGGGGAGGGCACGGACTTCCATGCCATCGCCAATAACTATGTATCGGTGACGCCGCTGCACGCGGACATGACCCGCTATGATACCTTTACCACTCTGGACGGCTGGCTGAAGGGGTTCTGACCTGTCGTCCTCCAGACAAAAATGACAACGAATGACTGACAGCGATATCAACATTAACGGCATCGGCATGACCTCGGCGCGCACCCGTGAGCGTCTGGTCAGTCGTCTGCGCGAAGCGGGCATCACCGATGTCGGCATCATCGACATCATGCGTTCCACGCCGCGTCACTTCTTTATTGATGAGGCGCTGGCGCATCAGGCCTATGACGATACTGCCCTGCCGATCGGTCATGGTCAGACCATTTCCCAGCCTTGGGTGGTGGCGCGGATGACCGAGCTGCTGGTGGAAAAATCGGAGCCGAAGAAAATTCTCGAGATCGGTACCGGTTGTGGTTACCAGACGGCAGTGCTGGCGGCGCTCGGCGCAGAAGTGTACTCGGTGGAACGCATCAAGCCGCTGCAGGAACAGGCGCGCAAGCGCATCGCCGCGCTGGGTTTTGGCAAGGTCCATTTCAAACACGCTGATGGTGGATATGGCTGGGCCAGTGAAGCGCCTTTCGATGCCATTCTCGCCGCCTGCGGTCGTCCGGATATTCCGAAAGAACTGCTTGAACAGCTTGCCGACGGTGGCCGGCTGGTGATGCCTGTTGGCGAGCGCGATCAGCAGTGGCTGACAGTGGTGGATCGTATCGGCGATGAATACCAGACCACTCAGCTGGATGCGGTTCGCTTTGTGCCATTCCAGCGCGGAATCCTGAAATGAAACGACTGCCCGGCGTATTCGCGCGCGGCATGGCCATGGGCATCGCCGATGTGGTGCCGGGTGTGTCCGGCGGCACGCTGGCGTTGATCACCGGTATTTATGAAGAATTGATCAGCTCACTTGCCAACCTGCACCCGCGTCTGCTCGGCATCTGGCGACGGGACGGGTTCAAGGCATTCTGGCAGGCCGGCAATTTCGCTTTCCTGTTCAGCCTGTTTGCCGGCATCGTGGCCAGTATTGTTCTGTTTGCTCGCCTGATGAGCTGGATGCTGGATCACTATCCGGTGCCGGTGTGGGCGTTTTTCTGTGGCCTGATTATTGCCAGTGTGATGCCGGTGTGGCGTTCCCTGCATGAGCACAAGCTGCGCGAATACATCGCTTTCGGTTGTGGCATCGTCGCTGCCGGGGGGATCGCCTTGTTACCAGGGCTTGGCCATATCAGCCTGAATCCGCTGGTGTTCCTGTTGTCCGGAGCGCTGGCGATCTGTGCGATGATTTTGCCCGGTATTTCCGGCAGCTTTATTCTGCTGCTGCTTGGGATGTATGTGCCGGTGCTGGACGCGTTGCGGCAGGGCGACTGGGTCAGTATCGGTGCCTTTGTCAGTGGCTGCGCCATCGGCCTGCTGTCGTTTGTGCATCTGCTGCGCTGGATGCTGCGGCATTGGCATGATCCGATTATGGCGCTGCTGGCCGGGTTTATGGCCGGCTCGCTGGTCAAGCTGTGGCCGTGGCGCTGGACGCCGGAGCAGGGCGGCCGTGAGCAATGGTTGTCGCCATCCGAGTACGCCAGTCAGAGTGGCGATGCCATGCTGCTACCGGCACTGTTGGCACTCTTTGCCGGGATGCTGGTCGTAGCACTGTTGTTTCGCGCAGATCGCCGCAGCAACTGACGCCATTGGACCCACGTCGTCGGCAGTTGGCGACCGGAGGAGAGCCCGTTGAAATTCCTGCTGCTGATACCGCTGCTGTGGTGGCTGACCGGATGCTCCGGCAGCCACCATGCTCCGGTGATCGAGCGTTATGGTGGCGCGACTGGTACTGCGGGTAGCCGGTCCGTGCATGTGGTGTCTCGTGGCGACACCCTGTATTCGATTGCCTGGCGCCATGGCAAGGATTTCCGGCAACTGGCAGCGGCCAACAATATTCGTCCGCCTTACACCATCTATCCGGGCCAGCAGATCCGTCTTGATGGCACCAACGTGGCAAGCAAACCCCCGGCGCCGGTTTCAAGGCCTGCGCCCGCACCGCAGACCGGATCAAAAACGCCGGCACCCTCGGCCTCTCGTCCTGCGCCAGCCCCGGCACCGGCGAAACCGGCAGCGAGTGCCGGCGTGATCGCCTGGCAATGGCCGGCCGGCGGCAATCTGATCAGCCGCTATGTGGCCGGCTCGGTATCATCCAAGGGCATCGTGATTGGTGGCAACAGTGGTGACCCGGTACGAGCGTCTGCGGCGGGTGTGGTGGTTTACCGGGGCAGTGGCCTGACCGGTTACGGCAACCTGCTGATCATCAAGCACGATGATCGTTGGCTCAGCGCCTACGCCCATAATGAGCGTATGCTGGTCAGCGAGGGTGCCAAGGTAAACGCCGGCCAACAGGTCGCCACCATGGGTGACAGCGGCACTTTCCGTACCCAGTTGCACTTTGAAATCCGCCGCGACGGTAATCCGGTGGACCCGTTAACTCTGCTACCCAAGCGTTGATGAAAAAATTATCCGATTCACAACTGATGTTGCTGACCGGGGTCGCCTCGGTGCTGACGGCGGTGCTGTTGATCAGCATCAAGCTGGTGGCCTGGTACCTGTCCGGCTCGGTGGCGATGCTGGCATCGCTGGTCGACTCGCTGATGGATGCCGCTGCGTCGATGGTGAACCTGCTGGCGATCCGTTACTCACTGGTACCGGCTGACAGCGAACACCGTTTTGGTCATGGCAAGGCTGAGGCGCTGGCGGGTCTGGGGCAGGCCGTCCTGATTACCCTGTCAGCGATGTTTCTGTTGAATGAGTCAGTCGGTCGGTTACTGTCACCGCAGCCGGTGCAGGCCACCACGCTGGCCGTTGGTGTAATGGTTGCCTCGATCATCATTACCCTGCTGCTGTTGCGATTGCAGTACTACACCGTCAAACGCACCGGCTCGACCGCGGTGGAAGCGGACTCCCTGCATTATCTTTCCGACGTCGCCATGAATGGCGGCATCCTGCTGGCGCTGTTGGGGACAGCCTATGGCTGGTTATGGCTTGATGGTCTGGCCGGTTTCCTGATCGGGCTCTACGTCCTGCGCGCCGCCTGGCAGGTGGGCAGTCAGTCGGTGCAGCTGCTGCTGGACCGGGAAATGTCCGCTGATGTCCGCCATATCATTGCCAACATTGTTGCCGAACATCCGTTGGCGCTGGGCTTTCACCAGTTACGCACTCGTGAGTCCGGGCGCACCTGTTTTATCCAGATGCATGTCGACATGGATGAGAACCTGACCCTGCGTGACGCCCATGCGCTGGTCGACAGTATCGAAAAGCGCATTCACGAATACTTTCCTGATGCCGACGTGCTGATCCATCAGGACCCGGTCAAGGTGGCGCCCACCGTGCCAGTGCAGGATCAGCCGCCCTACGAGTGATCCGGCAGTTTCGGCTTCAATGTGGTCAGCAGGGCGGGCAGGACGGTCAGGTTGCACAGCAGCGCCATGGCCATGGCCGCGCCGGTCAGCACACCGAAGTACACCGTCGGATTGAAATTCGACAGGGTCAGAATCGAGAAGCCGGCAATGATGGTGATCGAGGTGTAGTACATAGCCCGACCGATTGAGCCATGGCTGCGTTTCATCGCCGCAACGTAATCCTGATCCTGCGGCAGTTCCTCGCTGAACCGGTGGATGTAGTGGATCGAATCATCCACGGCGATACCGACGGTGATAGCGGCGATGGTAATGGTCATCAGATCCAGCGGCAGGCCGATCCAGCCCATCAGGCCGAGCACGCCGGCCGCACTGATCAGGCTCGGCACCAGCGCAATCGCAGCCAGCATGGGCTTGCGAAACAACGCAATCAGCATCAGGAAGATGGCAAGGAACACGAAGCCGAGCGTCTTGATCTGCGAGTCGAACAGACTCTGCAGCATGTTGTTGTACATCACCAGTGCGCCGGTCATCTTGACCTGCTCGGGCTTGAGGTCAAAGTTCTCGATCAGGCCATGACGAATTCGTTCGATCAGTTCGTTGCGCTGCAGGCTCGGGTCCGAATCAATCACCCGGATCGAAATGCGCAGCTGATCACCTTCCGGGGAAAGATAGGGCTTCATCAACTGATTGCGCAGGTCAGCAGGAATGAAGCTGGACAGCAACATCAGCTGCATATAGCTCAGCGGTCCGCCGTTCAGCTTTTCTGCCACCTCGTAGGTCGTTGCCAGCGACAGCACCTTGCCGGTTTCCGGATGCGACGACAGCCAGTCCTGTATTTCCACCAGCTGGGCCAGACGTTGAGGGGTGTACCAGTAACTGTTGCTCAGATCGAAGCCGTTGTCCTGAGCTGTTTGCGGTTCGGCGAACGGATCGGCGAAGGGATCGTCGCTGGCGCTGCCGGCATCGGCAAACGGATCGGCAAAAGGATCGCTTTCCTCTCCGGCAAACGGGTCGGCGAAGGGATCCTCTTCATCGGTCGAGAATGTCGGCGCTGTCACGCCTTCGGGGGCGTCAATCACGATATCCAGCGGTGTCGTGCCGCCGAGTTTCTGGTCGATCAGCAGCATGCCCTGATGGATTTCGGTGTCGTCCTTGAAGTAATCAATAAACCGGTTTTCCACGGTGAGCCGGGTGACGCCGACAGCCGCAGCGGCAAAGATAACCGCCGCCAGTAACAGAACCGGCAAGCGGAACCGCTCGGTAATACTGGCCAACCATAGTGTCATGGCCCGGGTGTAATCATGGGAGTGATCGGTCTTGCCGGCCGGCAACATCATCAGCACCGCCGGCATCAACAGGTAGCAAATCACCAGCGCCATGCCGATGCCGAAGGTCATCATCCAGCCGAAATCCATCACCGGGCGAATATCGCTGATCACCAGCGAGGCGAAGCCGACCATGGTGGTCAGGATCATGTAGATCGACGGCCGCATCATGTGCAGGGTGGTTTGCTGCGCCAGCCAGCGTGGCTCGGCATCCGGATTTTCCTGCTGGAATTCGCGGTAACGGACGATCAGATGGATAGTGATCGACATGGTGATGATCAGCAGTAGCGAAACATAGTTCGAGCTGATCACCGTGACCTTCCAGTCCAGTGTGCCAAGCAGGCCGGTGAGCCAGAGCGTGGCGACGCCACAGCAGGCCAGTGAGATGGCAGCCCAGCGTGGCTGGCGGAAAATGATCAGCAGGCTGATCAGGATAAACAGCACCACACCGACACCGAAGGTGCTCAGGTCGCTGCGAATAAAGCGGATCATGTCGGTGGCGATCATCGGCACGCCGCCAAGGAACAGGTCGGCCTGGTCGCGATGGGCGTCGAGAATGGCCCGGAACTCACGAATGTGTGCCGCGTTACGGGCCTGCAGGGCGCTGTTGTAATCACTGAACTCACGGCGCACCTCGGCCAGCTGCTGTTGCCCGGCCTCGTCAAGTTCGCCGCGCTGATTGAGCAGGTCGAGATCGTTGCGGCGATACAGCAGCTCGTAGTAATGCTCGTCGCGGGCAAAGCTCACCAGCAGGGCGGTGGTGCGGGCGTCACGACTGACCAGCATGTCGCGGTACACCGGGTTCTCGCTGACGAACTCTTTTTCCGCCAGGGCCAGATCGACGCCGTCATCGCGCAGGGTGCGATAGTTGCTGGCGAGATCGGCAAACTTGACCTGCGGGCTGAACAGCAGGGGCACATCCAGCATTGAGGTGACAGTCTGTACTTGCTCTACGGACGACAGCGCGCCATGCAGTTTTTCCAGATGTTCCAGCGTGGCCGGGTCAAACAGCGGTCGATCTTTCGGAGTATAGGTCACGATCAGGAAATCACTGCCGCCATAGCGCTTTGAAACTTCCCGGTAAAACTCCAGTGCCTTGTCGTGCTCCAGTACCAGGGAATCCGCCGAGGCATCGAGGCGGAAGTGACGCACCTGCCAGGCCGCGACCAGGCTGACGGCAAGTAACACCACCAGCCAAAGCTTAGGGCGATTGAGGACAATACGCTGGTACAGACCAAACAGGCGGTGCGGTGACATGACAGACTCCGGTATCCATTGTAGGAGCGGTCGACCGACCGCGATCCATAGCAAGGAAATCGCGGCCGACCGGCCGCTCCTACAGGAACATAGCAGCTATTCAGAGGTTCCCTAGAACATGGCTGCCAGTTCGCGGGCAAAGCGGTCGTTGAAGCGACGGATCAGGCTGGCCGCCGGCCACGCCAGCAGGGTCATCAGGCCCTCCGACCATTCTTCATGATGAATCCGGCACTGGTCGTCGCCGACCGGAATAAAGGAGAAGCGGTGCTTGAGGCTGGCGCCCGGCAGTTCCAGACCCCAGGTGATGCTGCGATCCGGTTGCACGTCCAGCAGCCGAACCACGATTGGCACTGCCGGCAAATTGTCGATTTTCGGAGCGAACATCAGAAAGGCGCCCTTGCGCCACTGGCCGCCAAACAGCTTTGCCTTGTCGATGGCACCGGACCAGTCGGACCAGTCATCAATGTTGCAGAAAAAGCGGTAAGCCTGACGCGCGGATACCGGCGCCTCAGTGACCAGATCAGTGTAGTAACGTTTCAGCATGGAAAGGACTCCGGTTCAGGACCGGCCAAGGGTAGCCGCCGGGCGTCGCCGGGGCCAGTCCCCCGGAGTCATTTACCCGTGATCCGCTTCACCGTATGTTGACCCTGTCAGTGAACCGGAGCTGCCGATGACAGAAACCCTGCTGCCCGCGTCCATTCTGCCGGGCCTGCTGGAGATTGCCCTGAAAGGGCGACTCAATATCCAGGCCCTGTTCGAGCAGGCCGGCATCGATGCCGATGCGGTCGGCTCGGCGGAGCACTTTATCCGACTGGAGCAACTTGATGCCCTGCTGGTCAGCGCTTTCCGGCAGGCCAACGACCCCTGGTTCGGCCTGCAGGTGGGGCGAGATAGCCATTACGGCAATATGGACCTGCTCGGCAGCCTGATGGCCACCAGCGATACCCTTGGCGAAGCGATCCAGTGCCTGCTGCGCTACAAGAACCTGCTGGTGCCGTACCTGACCTTTGAACTGCAGCAATCGGGCGATCAGTGCCTGCTGGCGGTCAGTTCCGACGAGAGCCTGAACTTCACCCGTACCCGTACCCACAATGATCTGGTGGTGGCAACCATGGTCGCCATCGGCCGTTCGCTGGTCGGCGGCGACCTGATGCTGCGGGCCGTGCGCTTTCGCCATCCGGCGCCGGAGGACCTGTCGCAGTATCAGGATTTTTTTGCCGCGCCGCTGACGTTTTCCCACCCGCGCAATGAGCTCGAGATGGATGCGGCGGTACTGTCCGCGCCGCTGGCAACCGCCTACCCGAAATACCATCAGCGCCTGTGCAAGGTCGCGCAGCAACAGCTTGCCAGTCTGTCCCGGGCCAGCGGGCTGACCGCGCAGGTGCTGGCGTTGCTGGAACAGCGGATTGGCCAGCCGGAGGCGAGTATCGAAGCGATAGCCGCGACACTGAGCATGACGCCGCGGACATTGCAGCGTCATCTTGCTGCCGAGAATGTTCGTTTCGTCGATCTGCGTGATCAGGTGCGTCACAGCAGGGCCTGCGCCCTGTTGCGCGATGACAAGCTGTCGTTTGCCTCTATTGCCGAGCAGCTGGGCTTTGCCGATGTAGCCAATTTTTACCATGCGTTCCGGCGCTGGGAGGGGGTTGCACCGGGGGAGTATCGCAAATCATTGGTATAGTGTTTCCGGAGTAGCAGTTAGCAGGGCGCAGAGGGATTTGGTATGGAGGTCAATCAGCTTCAGGTGCGACGCTACTATGACGGTATGACCTTCTTCTACCGTATGTTCTACAGTGCTGCCGGTATGCACTACGGCGTCTGGCATAAAGGCACGCGCACTCTGAAAAAGGCGCTGTTCAATCACAAGCGCACCATGCTCACTGCGCTGCAGCCATTGGCAGCGGGCGATCACCTGCTCGATGCCGGTTGTGGTATTGGCGCCACCAGTGTCTATATCAATCAGCACAGCGGCTGTGCGGTCACCGGCATCACCCTTTCGCCAGTACAGGTTGCGCTGGCATCCCATCTTGCCGGACGCTCAGGCAAGCCAGGGATGCAATTCGTCACCGGGGACTACGCTAACAGTGGCTTCGCCGAGCAGTCGTTCAGCCATATTCTGGCCAGCGAGAGCTTCTGCCATGCGCCGGACAAGCCGGCTGCGCTAAAGGAAATGGCGCGGTTGCTGAAACCCGGGGGCAAGGTGGTGATAGCGGATTTTTTCCTCAACGAACCGGTTAACGAAAGTGACTCCAGCGCTCATACGCTTTATCAGGCTTTTACTGATGGATTTATGGTGCCGAATATTGCGGCACACAGGGATGTATGCGAATGGATCGAGTCGGCGGGATTCGCAATCATGGAGGATAAGGATATCAGCGAGCTGGTTGCACCGACGGCACGTTATATCCGCCGGCTCGGGCTCCTGACGCTTCCGTTCGGTTATCTGTTGCACTGGCTCAGGTTGGCACCTGCCGAGCTTCTGCCGCATCTGAAGTGCTGTATTCTGCAGCCGGAGATCATGAAGCTTGGGGCATATCGCCTGATTGTGCTGACGTTGCCGGATGCGGGAGGGAATGACTAAGGTGATTTCTTGAATCAGATGCTATGGCTTTTCAGCGGTTCTTAGGAGAGCTGGATGAATATTCTCGTCGTTACTTTATCTGTGATTTATATTGTCCTCTTGATTTATCAGTCTGCATGGTCTGTTTCTAGAATAGAGGCATACTATGTTGCTTTGAAGAAAAGCTATCGTCGCAAGGTGTTCGACTTTTCTATTTTTTTATTTGGCGGATTGTTGTTTTATTTGTTTTTGCTATTTGATTTTGGGGTGATAAATGTTTTTGGAGATTATTTTGTTTTTTTTAAACGCAATCTGCTTGCTTTCACTGGATTTTTTATGATGTTGTTTTCATATCATATTTCTCTGATGTATGAGGGCGATAGAATTATTAGGCTGGGAATTCGTCATGCCGATTCATCATCGGTTGCCTCACAACGTAATTCTTTTTATTTCTTTTCCCTGTTTGGGTTGCTTTTTGTTTTTATGAATTTTCGTATTTTCTGATTTTTTTCCGATTGCTTGGCTGGGTTGTTAACGTTGCTGCTAGTTCTATGTGTCGCGAGGCAGGGTTCGCGGAGCAGCCTCAGGCAGGTCTCGGTCATGAGTCAACTGTTGTCATGGTGGCTCACTTTCGCCCAAGGCGGGCCACGCAACTATAGCGCACAGGTGACCGGGGCGTTCTGCCGCACCGGATGCCTCCCGCCGTATGCTACTATCCCGCCCGTCTTTGATCACCCCCGGGAGGGCGCCCCGCCATGGAACTCGATCCGTTTATGCTGGCGCGGATGCAGTTCGCCGCCAATATCAGTTTTCATATCCTGTTTCCCACCATCACCATCGGTCTGTGCTGGATTCTGCTGTATTTCCGGGTGCGCTTTACCCTGTCCGGGGACAAGGCCTGGGAATATGCCTATTCGTTCTGGGTGAAGATCTTTGCCCTGAGCTTTGCGCTGGGGGTGGTGTCGGGTATCACCATGAGCTTCCAGTTCGGCACCAACTGGCCGGGGTTTATGGAGCGGGCCGGGAATATTGCCGGGCCACTGCTCGGCTATGAGGTGCTGACGGCGTTTTTTCTGGAGGCCTCGTTCCTTGGCATCATGCTGTTTGGCAAGGAGCGGGTGTCGAACCGTCTGCATCTGATTGCGACAGCGCTGGTGGCGATTGGCACAACGTTTTCTGCGTTCTGGATTCTGAGTCTGAACTCGTGGATGCAGACGCCGGCGGGTTATCGCATCGAGGACGGGGTGTTCTTTGTCGAGAGCTGGTGGCAGGTGATCTTCAATCCGTCATTCCCGTACCGCTTCTTCCATATGCTCAATGCCTCGCTGCTGACGGCGGCGTTTCTGATTATGGGTATCAGTGCCTGGCGGGCGCTGAAGCAGGTCGATGGCCCGGCCACCTGGCGAGTGATGCGCACCGGTGCGGCCATGGCGGCGGTGCTGGCGCCGTTGCAGATCTGGATTGGTGACTTGCATGGCCTGAACACGCTGGAACATCAGCCGGCCAAGGTGGCGGCGATGGAAGGCATCTGGGAAACCGAAAAGGGCGCGCCGCTGACGCTGTTCGGTTTTCCCGATGAGGAAGCGAAGACCACGCACTTCGCCATCAAGGTGCCGAAGCTGGCCAGCCTGATTCTTACCCACGAGTGGGACGGCGAAGTGAAAGGCTTGAACGAGTTCGAAGGGGCAACGCCGCCGGTGGCGCCGGTGTTCTGGGCATTCCGGGTGATGGTCGGTATCGGTGTGCTGATGCTGCTGGTCGGCTGGTGGGCCACGTTTACCTTGTTCCGGCAACCGCTGGAAAGTCGCATTGAGCATCCGTGGTTAATGCGGGCGTTGTCGGCGATGACCTTCTCCGGCTGGATCGCAGTGCTGGCCGGCTGGTATGTCACCGAGATTGGCCGGCAGCCGTGGATTGTCAGTGGGCTGCTGCGCACCTCGGAGGTGGTGGCGGATCATGCTTCCGCCACCTTGATGGGCACGCTGCTCGGTTACGTCGGTTTGTATGCGTTCCTGCTGGTGTCCTATATCGCCGCGTTGCGTTATCTCGCCACCAAGCCGGCGCGTTCGCTGTCACTGTTACCGCAGGCACAGCGTTTTCATAAACCGGATCAGGAGGGCGTGTGATGGATCTGTCATTCTGGTTGCCGCTGTTTTTTGCCGGGGCCATGGGCCTCGCGTTGCTGATTTACGTTTTGCTGGATGGCTACGATCTCGGTATCGGCATGCTGTTGCCGTTTGCCAGCGAGGAAGAAAAAGACCTGATGATTGGCTCCATCGGGCCGTTCTGGGATGCCAATGAAACCTGGATCGTGCTCGGTGTGGGCATTCTGCTGATTGCCTTTCCGCAGGCCCACGGCATTGTGCTTACCGCACTGTATCTGCCGGTGACGATCATGCTGATGGGTTTGATTCTGCGCGGCGTGGCGTTCGATTTTCGGGTCAAGGCGGGGGATGCGCGCAAGGGCATGTGGAATGCGCTGTTTGCTGCCGGTTCGCTGATTGCTTCTGCGGCGCAGGGCTGGATGCTCGGTGCCTATATCACCGGGTTGAGCGATGACACCACGGGGTTGCTGTTCTCCGCACTGATCGCCGTGACGCTGCCGGCGTTGTATGTGCTGCTTGGCTCGGCCTGGCTGTTGATCAAGACCGACGGTGCCCTGTTTGAGAAAGCGATTCGCTGGGGCCGCAATGCGCTGTTGCCGATGGGCCTGTGTCTGCTGCTGGTATCGGTGGCAACGCCGCTGGTTAGCAGTGTGATTGCGGATAAATGGTTCACCCTGCCGAATGCTATCGGCCTGCTGCCCATTCCGCTGATTACCGCTACGGCGTATGCGGGGCTGGTGTGGTTGTTCAACAGCCCGGTGATTCTGCGCAGTGGTTATGGTTGGCTGATTTTTGCCGCGCTGACGGTGATCTGTGTGATGGCCAGCATCGGTTTGGGTTACAGCCTGTTCCCGGAAATCATTATCGGTCGACTGGATCTGTGGGAAGCGGCGGCGGCCACCGAATCGCTACTGTTTATTTTTTGGGGCACGGTGATTACCTTGCCGGCGATTCTTGGCTACACGTTCTTTATCTATCGGGTGTTCCGCGGTAAGGCGACGGCGCTGAGTTACGACTGACGGCGGTAGCGGAAGGGAAGAATCGGGCTGCCGTGGCCGGCAGCCCGATAGCCGGATTACTCGGCCATTTCTTCTTCAACTGCATCCATCGCAGCTTCGGCTTCCTCAGCGGCATCTTCAGCAGCTGCTTCGACTTCTTCAGCGGCTTCTTCGCCAGCGGCAGCCACTTCTTCAGCTGCACCTTCTGCATTTTCAGCAGCAGCTTCTGCTGCTTCTTCCACTGCCTGGGTCGCCTCTTCCACTACCGGGTTGGCAGGTGCAGTGGTTTCGGTGTCGGCAGAATCGCTGCAACCAACAACGCCAAGGGCAAGCATCAGTACGGCAGGAATAGCAATAGAACGCATGGTATTTCTCCAGTTTTAGGGGGTGGAACGGGCCGCATCATACGCTTGCGCCATTTGCGGGGGAACCGGGGGAGAAAAATTCTGTGAACGACATTCACGTCGAGGTCACGGCGAGTGGAGAATGCTATCGGTTTATTCTTGGGGGTTGGAAAAATGTATCAGATCGTCTACGTCTCCACGGCAACCAGAGAGTACGGCAAGGACGAACTGGAACGGATTCTGGCAGTTTCCCGGCGCAATAATAGCGCTGATGGCGTGACTGGAATGCTCTGCTATCACGGTGGCACCTTCTTCCAGATGCTGGAGGGAGAGCGTGACAAGGTAGAGTCGGTCATGGAGCGTGTGGCAGCGGACAAACGACACTATGGCGTCATGGTGCTGCTGGAGCAGGAGGTGGAGCGCCGTGACCTGCCGGACTGGTCGATGGCGTTCAGTCAGCTGTCCGGCCGTGAAGCAGAGACGCTGGATGGCTTCAGCCAGCTGCTGAAAACCGGGCGTGACCAGCGTGTCGACGCGGTGGCATCCAGCTCCAGCGATGCGCTGGAGCTGATTGCCGGCTTCCGCGATACGGTGATGCTCAGGCAGGTTATCTGAACTCTTCTCCGCAGCCCCGGGTACAGGCAGACTGAAGGCTGGCAACGGGAGTCTGTCGCATGTTCGAGTCTGCGGAGCTGGGTCACCGAATAGACAAAAAAACCTGGAAAGCGCGCCTCCCGGCATTGCGAGAAGCACTGTTGGAGGCGCAGCTCGACTTGCTTGATAAAGCCGATACGGCGGTGGTGGTGGTTATCGCCGGTGTCGAAGGCGCCGGCAAGGGCGAAACCGTCAATCTGTTCAATGAATGGATGGATCCACGGCATATCGTTACCGAAGCTTTCGGACCTCTAACCGAGGAGGAGCGTCAGCGTCCGTTTATGTGGCGCTACTGGCGTGCACTGCCTCCGAAGGGGCAGGTCGGCATCCTGTTTGGTTCCTGGTATAGCAAACCG
Source organism: Alcanivoracaceae bacterium (assembly GCA_023146255.1). Taxonomy (GTDB): domain Bacteria; phylum Pseudomonadota; class Gammaproteobacteria; order Pseudomonadales; family Alcanivoracaceae; genus PGZG01. The sequence goes on along the minus strand of JAGLCJ010000008.1, from coordinate 112,640 downwards.
ATTCTTTCCCGGGTGCTGGACGGCTGTTCCGCTGCCGAGCTGGATCTGCAGGTAAAGCGAATACGACATTTCGAACGGATGCTGGCGCGAGAGAACGTGGTGCTGGTTAAACTCTGGTTTCACCTGTCCAAATCGCGCCAGAAGAAGCGACTGGGCAAGCTGGCGAAAAATCCTGATACCGCCTGGCGGGTCAGTGATAACGACTGGAAGCTGTTCAAGCATTTTGATGAGTTCGCTGCCGTCAGCGAGCAGGTGCTAAGGGAAACCAGTACCGGGGATGCGCCCTGGATAGTTATTGATGGTTCGGACCATCGCTACCGCAGCCTGACCGCCGGTGAATTATTGCTTGGCGCGTTGCAGGATCGGCTTGCCAGGGTGACGCGAGAGGCTTCGACAGCCCCGGCGCCATTGCTCGATCAGCCGGCACTGGATCAGCGCAATGTGATCAACCAGCTGGATTATTCGCAGTCTCTGCCAAAGAAAGACTACAAGGTGGAATTGGCGCGCTGGCAGCGCGAGTTGAATCTGCTCAGTCGTGACAAGCGCTTTCGGGAGCGCAACTGTGTCTGTGTGTTTGAGGGCAATGATGCGGCCGGCAAGGGCGGTACCATTCGCCGCATTACCCAGGCACTTGATGCGCGTTTCTATCGCGTCACTCCGATTGCCGCGCCGACGGAGGAGGAGCGTGCCCAGCCCTATCTCTGGCGATTCTGGCGTCATCTGCCACGGCATGGTCGTTTCACCCTGTTTGACCGCAGCTGGTACGGCCGGGTGCTGGTGGAGCGGGTTGAGGGGCTGTGCTCGGAACATGACTGGATGCGCGCCTACACCGAGATCAATGAGTTTGAACATCAACTGGTCGAGCACGGCACGGTGTTGGCCAAGTTCTGGCTGGCGGTCACCCCGGAGGAGCAGCTGAAACGTTTTCAGGCCCGCGAGGAAACCGGCTACAAGCGTTTCAAGATTACTGAAGAAGACTGGCGTAACCGCGAGCGCTGGCCGGATTACGAACAGGCGGTGTGCGATATGGTTGACCGCACCAGTACCGAGTACGCGCCCTGGACTCTGGTCGAAGCCAACGACAAGCGCCACGCCCGGATCAAGGTGCTAAGGACTCTGTGCGAAACCCTGGAGAACAATCTGTAGGAGCGGCTGATCAGCCGCGATTCTCTGCGAAACAATCGCGCTCGGCCGAGCGCTCCTACAGGGTGTGTGTTGTCAGACGGCAACGGCCTGATGATGATTCTTTCTCACCGCAGCCGGTTGATGCAGCGTAAAGCAGTCGTCCAGTGCCATAACGTAGTACTCCATCCCGCGTTTGGCCGCCAGTCTGGCCGCTTCCCGCGACTCGTCATCAATGCACAGACGCTTGATCAGCTCCATGGCCTCGTGTGGATGATGATCATCATAGTGAGCATGGGCCCGCAACCAGGCCATGGTGCGACGGTCGATCACCGCCTGACCGGTTTTGGCGTATTCGCGCATGCCGGACACCACCTTTCTGCTCCACTCGCCCGTGGCCCACTCAATTGCCAGGTTGGTGGCGGCAATGGCCTCGGCGACACTGCCGCGCTCGTTCATGTGCCAGAGATAATGATTGACTGCGTCCATGGCGGCAGGCGGGCGGACATTGTCGAGCTGTTCATCGGTGATACCGAAGCCCTTGGCCCAGTCGCGATACCAGAACAGATGACGTTGTTCGATACGGATATTGCCGATCAGCCAGTCGCGCGCTTCGAGCATGCCGGGCAGGCGGATGTCGGTGGTGCGTGACAGGGTCAGGCCCATAAAATGCGGGAAGTGTGCTACCAGAGGATAGAAGTTCAGAAGGGCATGGCGGAAACAATTTACGTCCAGCGTGCCAGTGGCCATTTCATTGAAAAAGGGGTGGGAAGCGACCTGCTCCTTGAGCGGCTCCAGCGAGTTCCAGAACGCCTGCGCCCAGGGCGGATGCTCGGTCAGGGTCAGGGTTTCGTAGTCTTGTTGTTGTTTTTTCACGGTCACCCCCAGGGCGATCAATGTGCGCAAAAGGTCACAGGACCTGCGCTAATGTGTACTTCAGTACATGATTTTCTTTGCACATAGTAGCGCCGTGCTGTACATATTCCTCTACGGAGTTTGTATTAGACTATAGTTCCAGTTTGCTATCATGGATGGTCATCGTGCAGGGAGAAGCCTGATGGGCCAGCAGGGCGAGGAGTGCCGGTTTACGCCCCGAATCGAAGAAACTGAGCGTGCGTTGCGCGAGGGGTTTCTTTGGCTGACGTTTCCACCACAACTTGAGCAGCGTTATCGCGATGACTATCGCCATGAAGCGGCTCATGCCTTTCGTTACCGCTCCATTTTTATCCTGTTCCTTTACCTGCTACTGAGCTCGGGCATCTATGCGCTGATGCCGGAGAGTGAACGGCTGGGCTGGATCAGCTGGTACGGCTGGGTGGGGGTCATCATTGTGGGTGCCAGCGTGCTGTCGCGGATCAGATCACTGGACCGCTGGTTCCTGTGGTATGCAGGCTTGGGCAGCATGCTGGCGGTGGCGCTATCAGTGGCCATTACCGGCATCATGCATCACCAGGTGGCGAATCAGCTGACCCATGCCGCGATCATGTATGCGGTGGTCATTATCTACAGCATTGTCGGTCTGAACCTGCGCACGGCCGTGCTCGCTGGCTGGATTGGCGGCGCGCTGGGAATGATGATCGCCAGCGCCGCCGGAGGAGCGGTGGACTGGGATGTGGCCCATCGCACCTATACCGGCAGTAGCCTGATGGGCATGCTGATCTGTTACCTGATTGAGCATGGTCATCGACGCGCCTACCTGCAGGCACAGCTTCTGACTCTGGCCCATCAACGTACCGAGCAGTACGCCGAGCAGGTTGCCAGGCTGTCACGGACGGACCCGCTTACCGGGTTGTCCAACCGGCGCCATCAGGATGAGGTGCTTGATCTGCTCTGGCGCCGCGCCCGCCGTGATCAGTTTCCGATTGCCGCACTGATGATCGATGTCGATCACTTCAAGCATTACAACGACCACTTTGGTCATCTCGGCGGAGATGAATGCCTGCGCACCGTGGCAGCGTCGCTGGCGCGGTTTGCCGGTCGCGCCGATGATCTGGCGGTGCGTTATGGCGGCGAGGAATTCCTGCTGATCCTCAGTGGGACTGATCTGGCATCGGCGGAGCAGATCGCGCGGCGGGTGCTGGAGGTCGTCCACGGTCTGGCCCTGCCGATGCCGGACCCGGCCCTGCACATCACCGTCAGTATCGGCGTAGCGTCAATGGTGCCCGGCCCGGAAGGTGATTTCGATATCCTGCTGCAGCGCGCCGATGCGGCTCTGTATCAGGCCAAGCAGCGAGGCCGCAATCAGGTCATGACCGATTCTCCGGTAATCCTGCTCGCCGGTAATGGCTCGGGCTGACGCCGGTAATCTTGCGAAATACCCGGGAAAAATAGTACGGATCGTCAAAGCCGAAGCGTTGGGCCACTTCCGCCACCGGCAGGTCGCTGACTTCCAGCAGGTAACAGGCACGGGCGATCTTGCGATGCAGGAACGCTTGCATAGGCGTCTGGCCGGTGACTGCCCGATAACGGCGAATAAATTGCCAGGGAGACTGCTCGCCGGCGGCCCGGGCCAGATCGTTCAGGGTCAGGCGCTGGTCAATTTTCTGCTGCATCAAGTGATGCAGGGCCTCTATATCCAGCTCGCCACGACGCAGCGAAGGTCTTGCCATCAGCATGGCGCTGCAGGTCAGCAGGCTGCGGCACAGGCTGGCGGCGTGCAGCATGGTGGCATTGCCGTAGCCGGCCGAGACAAGACTCAGCAGGGTGCGAAAATCATCCACCAGCGGAGCATGCAGGCCCACCGGAATGCGAGCATTGGTGGCGGGGTCCAGCAGTTGCAGCAGCCCGGCCAGATCGCTGCCATCCAGATGCATCCAGTACAGGCTCCAGGGGTGCTCGGTGTCCGCCTGATAGCTGTGCGGCTGGTTGGGAGGAAGCAGCAGCAGGTCACCGGCGGATATCGCTACCGAGCGGCCTTGCCAGTCCAGTGTTGCCTGGCCGTCGGTGCAATAAATCACAAGGTAATCCTGTGGCGTCGGCCGTGACATCTGGTGCCCGCGGGCCTCGGGGTAAAACCCGAAAGCCAGCGGATAGCAGCTTGCAGACAGCGTATTGCTTGCCAGTTCCTGAACCGTGCCCTGGGGTAGCAGAATCCGCTCGCCGCTCGCCGGCAATGGCCAGTCTGATGTTCTGTTCACGCAATAAAGTCCATCCTCCGCAATCCGAGCCATCTTAGCCCGGCCCCGGGCTGTGGTACAAAGTGCATCAGAGCCCAATATCCGGAGCAGCCCCATGACCGTTCGCGTTCCCCACCTCATCAACGGCGAGTGGCGCCACAACGCCGGCAGCGCGCCCTTTGCCGTGACCGATCCGACCAGCAACCAGCCGCTCTGGGAAGTGGCGTCGGCAAGTGCTGACGAGATCAACGAGGCGGTGGCCTCGGCAAAGCGGGCGTTTATGGTCTGGCGCGAAGTGCCGACTCCGGAGCGGGCGAGATTGATGCTGCGTTATCAGCACCTGCTCAAGCAGCATCACGACGAACTTGGTGCACTGGTGGCGAAGGAAACCGGCAAGACCATTGCCGATGCCAAGGGTGATGTCTGGCGCGGCATTGAAGTGGCAGAGCAGGCCGCCAATGTCTCTGCTCTGATGATGGGGGAGACGGTCGAGAACGTGGCCCGTGGTGTCGACACCCATTCCTGGGTTCAGCCGCTGGGTGTCTGTGTCGGCATCACCCCGTTCAACTTCCCGGCAATGATTCCGCTGTGGATGTTCCCGATGGCGCTGGCCTGCGGAAACACTTTTATTCTGAAGCCGTCGGAGCAGGATCCGATGACCGCAGTCCGTCTTGGTGAATTACTGCTGGAGGCCGGCGCGCCGAAAGACATTTTGCAGATCGTCCATGGCCGCAAGGATCAGGTTGATCAGCTGATTACTCATCCGGATGTGCGTGCCGTGTCCTTTGTTGGTTCCGTGCCGGTGGGTCAGCATATCTATCGCACCGCCACCGGTCATATGAAACGGGCGCAGTGTTTTGCCGGTGCCAAGAACCATATGGTGATCATGCCCGATGCCAATCCGCAGCAGGTGGTCAGCCAGCTGGTCGGCGCCAGCGTCGGTGCGGCCGGCCAGCGTTGCATGGCGATCAGTGTGGCGGTATTTGTCGGTAGTGCTCGGGAGATGATTCCGGCGCTGCGGGATGAGCTGGCCAAAGTAGCACCCGGTCATCACAGTGATCCGGCCGCAGCCTATGGCCCGCTGATCAGCCCGCAGGCGAAGGCGCGGGTATTGAAGCTGATTGAAACCGGCAAGCAGGAGGCCGAGTGTCTGCTTGATGGCAGTGATTGCACGGTGCCGGGTTATCCGGATGGCAACTGGGTCGGGCCGACGCTGTTCCGCGGTGTGACGGCGGAGATGACGATTTATAAAGAGGAAATTTTTGGCCCGGTGCTGTGCTGTGTCGAGGTCGAATCGCTGGATGAGGCGTTGAAGCTGGTCAATGCCAATCCGTATGGCAATGGCACCTCGATCTTTACCAAAAGCGGTGCGGCGGCGCGCAAGTATCAGCATGAGGTGGAAGTGGGGCAGGTGGGCATCAATATTCCGATTCCGGTGCCACTGCCGTTCTTCTCCTTTACCGGTTGGAAAGGCTCGTTTTATGGTGACCTGCATGCTTATGGCAAGCAGGGCGTGCGGTTTTATACCGAGACCAAGACGGTGACTTCTCGATGGCCGGAAGATGAGATTGTCGAGACCAATATGACTATCTCTTTGAAATAGTTTGCGTTCCTGAAAATGGTCCGGCAGTGAACTTCGTCGGCCAGCACCATGGTTTGTCCTTCCCGGGACCCGCCGTGAACCCATCCCTGGGGGCTTGTGTTCGGCATCCATGCCTCACACAGTCCCGGGAAGGACAAACCATGGTGCTGGCCTTGCATCTCGCCATTTTCAGGGCAGTTTAAAGATCGCGATTGAATCTCCTATGCGAGGTTTGAGCCGTGGTACAGAGGGTGACGGGACTGTGTGAGACATGGATGTCGAACACAAGCCTACAGGGACGTATTTACGGCGTGTCCCGGCACCCTCTGTACCACGGCTCAAACCGGAGAATTTCACTGCCGAGCAAAGCCGTCGGCTCTGACGAATTCGATTTTGAGGTAAACCATGGATTTCTCACTGACGGAAGAACAACAAGCCTACTGCGACACCGCACGTCAGTTCATGGAAAAAGAGCTGGCACCGTTCGCCGCCGAATGGGACGCCAACAGCCACTTCCCGGTGGACACCCTGCGTGCCGCCGGCGCACTCGGCTTTATGAGCCTGTACTGCCCGGAAGAACACGGCGGCATGGGCCTGTCACGGCTCGACGCCGCACTGATCTTTGAAACCCTGTCGCAAGGCTGCACCTCGACCACCGCCTATATCACCATCCACAACATGGCCACCTGGATGCTGTGCCGCTACGGCAACGATGCCGTACGCAGCGAATGGGCGCCGGCATTGACCAGCGGTGAAAAGCTCGCTTCGTACTGCCTTACGGAACCCAATGCCGGCTCCGATGCCGCATCACTGAAAACATCCGCCATTCGTGACGGCGATGACTACCTGCTCAGCGGCAGCAAGGCATTTATTTCCGGCGCCGGCAGCACCGATGCACTGGTACTGATGGCCCGTACTGGTGGTGATGGCGCCAAAGGCATTTCCTGTTTTCTGGTGCCGGCCAACGCAGCCGGCGTCAGCTACGGCCGCAACGAAGACAAGATGGGCTGGAAGTCCCAGCCCACCCGTCAGGTCATTCTCGACAATGTCCGCATCCCGGCACATTACCGCCTCGGGGAAGAGGGCGAAGGCTTTCGCATCGCCATGGCCGGCCTTGATGGTGGACGTATCAACATCGCCAGCTGCTCGCTGGGCACCGCCCGCGCCGCACTGGATCAGTCACTGCGTTACGTGCAGGAGCGGCGCCAGTTTGGTCAGGCGCTGGCGGAGTTCCAGAATGTGCAGTTCCGCCTCGCCGATATGGCCACTGAGCTGGTCGCCGCCCAGCAGATGGTGCGTCTTGCCGCCTGGAAACTGGACCGTCAGGATGCAGACCGCACCGTGATGTGTGCCATGGCAAAACGACTGGCCACCGACCTTTGTTTCAATATCTGTAATGAAGCGCTGCAGCTGCATGGCGGTTACGGCTATATTCGCGAGTATCCGCTGGAGCGCTACCTGCGCGATGCGCGTGTACACCAGATACTGGAGGGCACCAATGAGATCATGCGAGTGATCATTGCCCGAAAATTATTGAGTACCTTGTAGGAGCTGCTGATCAGCCGCGACAAGTTTCGCCGTCGGTCGACGGCTCCTACAGGATGATCACTGATCTAGAAGATCTATTAAGTAGCAAGATGCGAGGTTGCTTTTGCAATCAGCCTCTTCCGGGACCTTCGGAGCCATGGATGGCGGAGAAGAGCTACAGGGACGTACTCGTGCGTGTCCCGGAAGGGGCTGATTGCGAAAGCAACCGTAGACGCTCACTGCCAAAGACAATCAGGGTGCACCATCAAAGATCTGACAGGAGAAAAACACCCATGCACCAACCCGTCCTGTTCCGTACAGAAACAGCCAAAGGCGGCAAGCAAATCGGCTTCGCCACGCTCAATGTGCCAAAGACCCTGAACTCCCTGTCACTGGAAATGATCGATCTGCTGCAAGCACAGCTAAGCGCCTGGCAGCAGGACGACAACATCGCCGCCATCTGGCTCGACGCCGAAGGCGAAAAAGCATTCTGCGCTGGCGGCGACATCGTTCGCCTGTACCAGAGCATGGTCGAAACACCGAAAGGCGAACGAAACCGGTACGCCGAAGACTTCTTCGCCCGCGAATACCGCCTCGACTACCTGCTGCATACTTTTGGCAAGCCGGTCATCTGCTGGGGCCACGGCATTGTCATGGGCGGCGGCCTTGGCCTGATGTCTGGCTGCTCGCATCGTGTAGTGACCGAAAAAAGCCGCATCGCCATGCCAGAAATCACCATCGGCCTGCATCCGGATGTCGGGGGCAGCTGGTTCCTTAATCGCATGCCTGGCCGCCTTGGTCTGTTCCTTGGCCTGACCGGCGCCAATATCAATGCTGCCGATGCCCTGTTTGTCGGTCTTGCCGATCGCGCCATCAGTCACGAGCGCAAGGCTGCCGTGGTGAGTGAGCTTCTCGCTCAGGTGCAGCTTGATCATGCCGCCGTCTCGGCCGTGTTGCGCCAGCAGCAGATGGAAACTGAGGCGCTGCCGTCCAGTACCCTGCGCAATCATTTCGATCAGATCAACGCCCTATGTGATGCCGACTCGCTGGCGCAACTGCATGATCGGATCACCGGCTATCAGGGTGACGACCCGCTGCTGCAGAAAGCGGCGGCAACGCTGGCAAAGGGTTGTGTGCAGACTGCCTGGCTGGTTTGGGAGTCGCAGCGCCGGGTGCGGCCGATGTCACTGGCCGATGCATTCCGCATGGAATGGAGTATGTCGGTGCAATGCGCGCTGCACGATGACTTCCGCGAAGGCGTGCGTGCACTGCTGATCGACAAGGACGGCAGCCCGGCATTCCGCTATCGCAAGATTGAAGATTTTCCTGAACAGGTGCTGAACGAATTTTTCCTCAGTCCGGTCACGCCGCATCCGTTGGAGGCATTATGAAAATTGCATTCTTTGGTCTGGGCCATATGGGCGGGCCCATGGCCGCCAATCTGCTCAAGGCCGGTCATGAGTTGAGTGTATTTGATCTGCAGCCGGCGCTGGTGGATGCCTTGGCCGCTCAAGGCGCCATGGCAGTGCAATCACCGGTGGACGCCGTGGCCGATGCCGATGTGGTGATCAGCATGTTGCCGTCGGGCAAGGCGGTTGCCTCGCTCTATCTTGGCGACAAGGGCGTGCTGGCGCATATTCCGCAAGGAGCACTGATTATCGACTGCTCGACCATTGATGCGGCCACGGCAAAGCAGGTGGCGCAGGCGGCCGAGGCCAGTGGCCGGCGCATGATTGATGCACCGGTTTCCGGTGGCGTTGCCGGCGCGGCGGCGGGCACGCTGACCTTTATCTGCGGCGGTTCGGCAGAAGATGTTCAGCGCGCCGAACCGGTGTTGCTGCAGATGGGCAAAAAGGTATTTCGCGCCGGCGATCATGGCGCCGGGCAAACCGCCAAGCTGTGCAATAACATGCTGCTGGCGATTCATATGATCGGCACTTGCGAAGCGCTGCAGCTGGGTGCGGATCATGGCCTTGATCCGAAGGTGCTGTCGGACATCATGCTGGCCAGCTCCGGCCGCAACTGGTCGCTGGAACTGTACAACCCCTGGCCGGGCGTGATGGAGAATGTGCCGGCATCACGTGACTATGCCGGCGGTTTTGCCGTCAACCTGATGAACAAGGATCTCGGTCTGGCGCTGGAGGCGGCGTTGTCGAGCGGTTCCAGCACGCCGATGGGATCACTGGCGAAAAGCCTGTATGCGGTCCACGGCAGTCAGGGCCACGGGCAGCTGGATTTCTCCAGCATCCAGCAGTTTTTTGCCAAACGCTCCTGACCAGGAGTCAGGCGGGAAGCGGGTAGGGCAGATCCGCTTTTCGCCAGTCCAGCGTTTGCCCATTCAGTATCAGCGCGCCGTCGTGATCCAGCCGCAGTACCACTAATGCTTCGGTCCGCTGCCCGTCGCTTACCGCGTAAACCAGCTCGCCGACTGCACTGTCTTTATCGTCACGCAGTACCGTCCCGGCGTCGGCGACCACGCCGGCCTGCCAGCTTAGATGCTGCATGCGCTGTTTCATTTTTCCCTTGAAGTGCATGCGTGCCACCACCTCCTGACCGAGGTAGCAGCCCTTCTTGAAGTTCACTCCGTGCAGCAGGTCGTAATTGAGCGCCTGCGGCAACCACAATGCTTCACCGCCGGGCCGGATATGGCCAATGCCGGAGCGGATTTCATGCAGCAGCCAGTCGTCCATGCCGCCCAGTTCGGCGACGCTGTAGTGATTGAGCAGGTGCCGGGCGCCGTCTTCGCTGGTCAGTAGCAGCAAAGTATTAAGGTCAAGCCGTGCCAGCGTGCTGTGCGGTCCCTGCCGGGTCTGACCAATATCCGTGGGCACCGGAACGCCACTCAGTGCATCATCCGCCGCCGGCTCTCTCAGCAGCAGGGCAACTCGCTGTTCGGCCAGCGTCACGGCCACTTTGCTGAACAGGGCGTACTTTTTCAGCGCGGCGAGGGCGTCGTCGGCTCTGGTCCGGCATGTCAGCAGATCGATCCCGTCATCAGCAGGTAGCGCCAGATAGCTGTGCTGGCCGCGACCTTTCAGGTCCAGATGCATGGCAAGTCGCCATTGGCCGGTGAGGACATCGCGCAGATCGCAGGTCAGCTGTCCTTGCAGGAATTTCTCGGTTTCAGGGCCGCGCACACTGATAACGGCGAGGTGATCGCCAATGATCAGGCCGGGGGAAAGGCTGCCGGGGAAGCGTTGCACTTCGCCTTGCCCGTTACGTTGTGCACCGAGACTGTCAAGAAGCTGCTGCCAGGACATAACCACACAATCCGCACTGCCGAAGAGGGCTCTGATGATAGATAATGTCGGCTCCCGATGTCAGTGTCCGACGCCGTTATGACTGAATCCGAACTAAAGCGCCGCTATCGATGGCAGTGCCGCCGAGGCCTGCTGGAGGTGGATCTGGTGCTGAACGACTATATCGACCGCATTTTTGACAGTGAAACCGCAGAGCGGCAGCAGCTGTTCGGTCGCTTGCTGGCGGAGCAGGATGCGGATCTGTTCGAGTGGTTTACCCGCCGCTCGGAGGCGCAGGACGCGGAGCTCAGAGAGTATGTCACCCACATCCTCGCCCGGCTCGGTCGCCCTGACTGAGTTACCGTCGTCGCGCGGGCCGCTGCTGTTCTGGGGTGTCGCCCTGTTGCTGTCGCTGGCTGCGGTGATGCTGGCGGACATGCTCTGGCAGTGGCGGCTGGTGTTCCTGCTTTTTCTGGTCTGGGTCGGCAGCATTGAATGGCGCTTGCTTCGCCGCCCGCAGGCGTTGGCGTTCTCGCCGGAATCGGTGCAGTGCCGGTTGCGCGATGGCCGGGTACTGGAAGCAGACTGGCCGCTCGACGGAATGGTCTGCCCGTTCTGGGTCACCCTGCGGTTCCCGGTCAGACTTCAGCGCCGTATCAGTGTCACCATTTATCGCGACCAGCTTTGCGCAGACGACTTCCGTCGTCTGCGAGTCCTGATGAGGGCCTGAACAGCTTCAGCCGGCGCCGGAAAAATTCTCCGGCACCAGAATGGTGTCCTTGATTGACTCCGCTGCCTCAGGGTAGTCGAGCATGTAATGCAAGCCACGGGATTCCTTGCGCGCCATGGCTGAGCGGATAATCAGCTCGGCAATCACCACCAGATTACGCAATTCCAGCAGGTCATTGCTGATCTGGTAATTCGAGTAGAACTCGGCAATTTCTTTCTGCAGCACTTCAACCCGGTGGCTGGCCCGTTGCAGTCGCTTGATGGTGCGGACAATACCGACATAGTCCCACATGAAGCGGCGCAGCTCGTCCCAGTTGTGGGCGATTACCACGTCCTCGTCAGCTTCGGTCACTTTCGACTCGTCCCACTCGGGCACGGCGGGCGGCTCGGCAACCGCATCCATATGCTCGGCAATATGGTCACTGGCAGCACGGCCGAACACGAAACATTCCAGCAGTGAGTTACTGGCCATGCGGTTGGCGCCGTGCAGGCCGGTAAAGGAAGTTTCTCCGATGGCATACAGACCAGGCAGGTCAGTCTGGCCATTCAGGTCGGTCATCACGCCGCCACAGGTATAGTGCGCCGCGGGTACCACCGGAATCGGGTCGCGGGTGATATCGATGCCCAGTTGCAGACACTTGGCGTACACGGTCGGGAAGTGATGGATGATGAAATCTGCCGGCCTGTGACTGATGTCCAGATACAAACAGTCTGCGCCAAGGCGTTTCATCTCATGGTCGATGGCGCGGGCGACGATATCCCGTGGTGCCAGTTCACCGCGCGGATCAAAACGCTGCATGAAGCGTTCGCCGTCCGGCAGCAACAGGCGACCACCCTCGCCGCGAATCGCTTCGGTGACGAGAAATGATTTTGCTTTCGGGTGATACAGGCAGGTCGGGTGGAACTGCATGAATTCCATGTTGGCGACCCGGCAACCGGCACGCCACGCCATGGCGATACCGTCGCCGGTGGCGACATCCGGATTCGATGTGTACAGGTACACCTTGCTGGCGCCGCCGGTGGCCAGCACCACAAAGCGGGCGAGGAAGACATCGGTGTCGCCTGTCTCAATGCTGTGAATGTAGGCGCCAGTGCAGCGTCGGTCGGTGCCGTCGCCGGCGTGGATCAGGTCCACCGCCACGCGATGTTCAAAGCGCTCGACATTATCGCGCTGCTCGACCTGATGGATCAGCGCACTGGAAATAGCGACACCGGTGGCGTCGGCGGCATGTATGATGCGGCGGTGGCTGTGGCCACCCTCGCGGGTCAGGTGATAACCCTGGGTGCCGCCGTCACCCTGATCGAAGCGGGTAAAGTCGACGCCCTGCTCAATCAGCCAGCGAATTGCCTCAGGGCCGTTCTCGACGGTTTTCCGCACTGCATCGTCGTGGCACAGGCCGGCGCCAGCGATATGGGTGTCATCGACATGCGACTGCATTGAGTCGGTTTCGTCCAGCACTGCGGCGATGCCGCCCTGGGCATACCAGGTGCTGGCGCTGGTCAGCTGGCCCTTCGACAGCAGCGCGATGCGGCAGCTGGCGGGCAGATTCAGGGCCACGGTCAGGCCGGCAGCGCCGCTGCCAATGATCAGTACATCATGACGATAGGTGGTCATAGCTGCTCTCTCGGGCGCTTTCTTTGAAGAAACTGCGCGAAGTGTAGCAAAGGGCCGGGCCGCCTTTGCTAGAATTCATCATCCGCCGGGGAACCGGCAGCCATTTATAACGTCTCAGCCCTCCGTGGGGTGAGCAGGGGGAGTCCCGGGTGACCGACGAAGAACTGGTCAAGCGCGCCAGTAAAGGCGATCAGCGTGCGTTTGATCTGCTGGTGCGTAAATACCAGCACCGAATTTTTGCCCTGATCAGCCGCTATGTGCGTGATCAGGATGAGGTGCAGGACGTAGCCCAGGAGGCCTTTATCAAGGCCTGGCGTGCGCTGCCCCGATTTCGTGGCGACAGCCAGTTCTATACCTGGCTGTATCGTATTGCCGTGAACACGGCCAAGAACTATCTGGTGTCCCGTGGTCGCCGGCCACCGGGCTCTGACATTGATGCCGAGGATGCCGAGCAGTTTGCCGGTGCCGATGGTCTGCGCGACACCGGAACTCCTGAATCAATCCTGATGTCGCAGGAGCTGGGCGAGGTGATCACCCGGGCCATTGAGGCCCTGCCGCAGGAACTGAAAACGGCGGTGACACTCAGAGAATTTGATGGCCTCAGTTATGAAGATATCGCCGCCATCATGGAGTGCCCGGTCGGCACGGTTCGGTCCCGGATATTTCGGGCCCGAGAGGCGATCGAACAGGCCATGCGACCGATCATGGATCAGGACAGCGTGATCCGTTGAGTTGAACACAAGCAGTTAACGTCAGCCCACAGCAAACAGGTGGCACCATGAAAATGCAACAGCACGCAGCACCCCGGGGTGAAACCCTCTCGGCCCTGCTTGATAACGAAGTCAGCGAACTCGATGCCCGTCGATTGCTGCGTGACATGACCGATGAAGACGCCGAGCAGCTCGGTCGTTGGCAGCTGGCACGGGACGTCTTGCAGCGTCACCCGGTCGCAGCCGTACCAGCCGACTTCAGCGCCCGTATCGGCATGGCGCTGGAGCAGGAACAGCAGTCGCGTCACTGGGCGCTACCGCTGGCGCGTCTGGCGGTGGCAGCATCGGTCGCCCTGGCTACGGTGGTCGGTTGGCAGTACTGGGACGATAGCCAGCTTGCCGGTGCGCCAGCGGTGGCATCATCGCAACGCCCGGTATTGCTTGAGGGGCATGAGCTGGTCTCCGGTGTGATCCACCCGCAGGCTCAGCCCGCGGCGCTGACTCAGGAACGCGAGCGGATGGAAGACATGTTGGTGCGGCACAGTGACTTTGCCGCTCGGCACGGCTCGCAGAGCGTCGTGCCCTACGCCCGATTTATCAGTCTCGAAGCCCGCAAGGAACAGCAGTAATGTGGCTGCGGTGGCTGATGGTGTTGCTGGTCGGTCTGGCGCTGCAGGCGCCAGCTGAAGAACTATCGGCGCCGCAACTACTGGAGAAAATGAGTCAGGCGGCCCGGGCGCTGGAGTATCGTGGCCGCCTGCTTTATCTGCATGGCAACACAGTGAGCACGCTGGAGCTTTTGCACGCCCGATTTGATGGCCGCGAGCATGAGCGCCTGACCCAGCTGGATGGCCAGCTGGCCGAGGTGATCCGCCGAGGCGAGCAGGTAGTGTGTGTCCATGCAGATCGCACCATTACCCGTCTGGTGAATCGCAGTTCGGTGACGCCGCTGGGGCTGCATGAACGACTTAGTAGCTCACTGCCGGTGCAGTATCAATTGCTGCTGGATGGCGAGGACCGGGTTGCCGGGCGGGCAGCGCATCAAATGCGACTGCTGCCGCTGGATCAGTTCCGCTACGGCTATCGCTTGTGGACCGATCAGGAAAGTAATCTGCTGCTCAAGTCAGAACTGGTCGATACCGACGGCGTCGTTCTCGAGCGGCTCGAGTTTGTCAGTCTGGAACTGCAACCGCAGTTGACTCAGGCCGATTTCGAGGTGCCCGCCACCCTGCGTGAGCGCGCTCTCGACAGTCTGGCCGATGATGCCCATCCCTCCGGGAGAGTGTCGCTGAAGGCAGGCTGGTTGCCTGACGGCTTTATTGAAGTGGACCGGGACCTGCGCCTGAGCGGCGGCGAGCGTCGACCGGTGGCTGCGGCGACCTATAGTGACGGGCTCGCTGCCTTTACCCTGTTTGTCGAGGCGCTGCCGGAGAATGCCGGTGAGGGTATCAGCAGGATGGGGCCGACACTGGCAATCAGTCGTCATATAGCTGCCGACAGTGCTGGCTGGCTGGTCACCCTGGTCGGTGAGGTGCCGTCGCTGACCGGCGAGCGGGTGCTCGCCAATCTGTCTCTCGGCACATCCGGCGCATCCAGTGATTGAAGAGCAGGGCAGGGTAGTGGCAGTGGAGCCCGGTGCAGTCTGGGTGGAAACGGTCCGTTATACCGCCTGCCAGAGCTGCGCGGCCAACAAGGCCTGCGGCCATGCCCTGATTGATGGCCAGCGTGGCGGTAGCCGGGCCCGGATTCGCGCCCTCACTGATCAATCATCGTTACAGGTTGATGATCAGGTGGTGCTCGGGATTCCCGAGGGACTGTTGATTCGCAGCACCCTGATGCTCTATCTGTTACCACTGTTGCTGATGTTTGCTGGCGCCCTGAGCGCCGAGCAGCTCGATCTGGCGATGCATGATCCTGCTGCAATCGGTGGCATTGCCGGATTGCTGGGCGGATTTGCGATCAATCGCTGGTACAGTGTTCGACATCGTCGTGATCCGGCCATGCATCCGCAGGTGCTGCGGCGCACTTCCGCCGCTCCGTTATCCTGTCTGCAGGTTCACGATCCTCTCTGAGTTATGTTTGCGGAGGTTTAAGCAGATGCGTGTTGTTCTGTTCATGGTTCTTTATCTGATCGCCGGCTGCCAGCCGCAGGCCAGTACCCTGCCTGATTTCACCGCACTGGTGGAGGAAAACGCTCCCGCCGTGGTGAATATCAGCACCGAACAGAAGCGCGCCGGAGGCCAGCAGCAGATGCCGGAAATGCTGCGAAGGTTCTTCGAGGGCATGGAGGATCAGCTTCCGATGCCGGAATCTGAGGGTGAGTCGCTGGGTTCCGGCTTCGTTATTTCCAGAGATGGCTACATTCTTACCAATCACCATGTGGTTGCAGATGCCACCCGAATTATTGTCCGCATGCAGGACGGCAGTGAAAAAGATGCCGAGCTGGTTGGCAGCGACCCGCGCAGTGATCTGGCATTGCTGAAAGTTGATGGCAATGGTTTGCCGGTGGTCAGGATTGGCTCCTCTTCGAAGCTGAAAGTCGGTGAATGGGTGCTTGCCATCGGCGCACCGTTCGGTTTTGAAAGCACTGTGACCGCTGGCATTGTCAGTGCCAAGGGCCGCAGCTTGCCGAGCGAAAACTATGTGCCGTTTATCCAGACCGATGTCGCGATCAATCCGGGTAATAGCGGCGGTCCGTTGTTCAATCTGGACGGCGAGGTGATCGGTATCAATTCGCAGATTGTCAGCCGCAGCGGTGGCTTTATGGGCCTGTCATTTGCTATTCCGATTGATATGGCCATGGAGGTAGTGGCTCAGCTGAAGGACAAGGGCCGGGTCAGTCGTGGCTGGCTGGGTGTGCTGATTCAACCGGTCGATCGTGAACTGGCGGAATCTTTCGGGCTGGACAAGCCATTCGGGGCACTGGTCAGCCAGGTGATGCCGGACTCTCCCGCCGAGCAGGCCGGATTTATGGTCGGTGACGTGGTGGTGGGCTTCAACGGCCAGGAAATCGGCCAGTCCGGGCAGTTGCCGCAGATTGTTGGTGTGCTGGCGCCAGGCACCCGTGCCGAGGCCGAAGTAATCCGTAACGGGAAATCGAAGACCCTGAAGGTAACCGTGGGTGAATTGCCTGAAGATATTGATAACCCGCTGGATCCTGCCAAGCCAGGCAAGTCCGGCACCAGCACGCTGGGGCTGAAGGTCGAGCCGTTGTCGGCGGAGGATCTGGCGACGCTTGGGGTGCCTCAGGGCGTCATGGTGGCAGAGGTGAGCGACGGCCCGGCGGCGCGTGCCGGTATTCGCCGCGGCGATGTGCTTGTCAGCCTGAATAACGAGCCGGTAAAGGATCCGAAAGCCCTGAAAAATCTGGTTGATGAGCTTGATGACAAGGCTGTGGTGCCGGTACTGATTTATCGTGACGGTGGCCCACGCTTCCTGGCGTTGCGGCTAGAGCAGTAAGGCAGCGTGGGCAGTGCCGGATCCGGGCGCCGTCAGGGCTGCCCGGGGCCGGGGCGGCCCGACCGGTTGCCTTCTCAGGGCGACAGCCGCCCCCCCAATCCGCTAGAATCGGCGCCTTCTTTCCTCTGGTAGTTCAGCGTTGTGACCGACATCAGCCATATCCGTAATTTCTCCATCATCGCCCACATCGACCACGGCAAATCCACCCTCGCAGACCGCTTTATCCAGCTGTGTGGTGGCCTCAGCCAGCGCGAGATGGCCGAGCAAGTGCTTGATTCCATGGATATTGAGCGTGAGCGTGGCATCACCATCAAGGCGCAGTCGGTGACTCTGATGTACAAGGCGCGTAATGGCGAGAGCTACCAGCTCAACTTTATCGATACCCCCGGGCACGTCGATTTCTCCTATGAGGTCTCCCGCTCACTGTCTGCTTGTGAGGGGGCGCTGCTGGTAGTTGATGCGGCTCAGGGCGTGGAGGCGCAGTCGGTTGCCAACTGCTACACCGCCATTGAGCAGAACCTCGAAGTGCTGCCGGTGTTGAACAAGATCGACCTGCCGCAGGCGGAGCCGGAGCGGGTGATCGATGAGATTGAGGAAATTATTGGTCTTGATGCTCACGATGCCTGCCTGGTCAGCGCCAAGACAGGCATCGGCATTGAAGACTTGCTGGAACAGTTGGTCGAACGCATTCCGGCACCGAAGGGTAGTCGCGATAACAAGTTTCAGGCGCTGATTATCGACTCCTGGTTTGATAACTATCTGGGGGTGGTATCGCTGGTTCGGGTGACGGAAGGGCGGCTGAAAAAAGGTGAAAAGATCCTGATCAAGTCCACCGGCCAGACTCATGTGGTCGATGCGCTTGGGGTTTTTACTCCGAAGCGTAAAGATCAGCCGGTGCTGGAAGCTGGCGAAGTGGGCTGGATTTCTGCAAGCATCAAGGACATCCATGGCGCCCCGGTGGGGGACACCCTCACCCATGCCAAGACACCGGAAGTGCCGGCACTGCCGGGCTTCAAGCGGGTCAAGCCGCAGGTCTACGCCGGCATGTTCCCGGTCAATGCGGATGTTTACGAAGATTTTCGTGATGCACTGGCGAAGCTGTCGCTGAACGATGCTTCGCTGTTTTATGAGCCGGAAACCTCCGATGCGCTCGGCTTCGGCTTCCGGGTCGGTTTCCTTGGCATGCTGCATATGGAAATCATTCAGGAGCGCCTCGAGCGGGAGTACGATCTCGACCTGATTACCACGGCACCGACCGTGGTCTATGAGCTGCAGCTCAACGATGGCTCCATGCTCTATGTCGATAACCCGTCGAAGCTACCTGAGGCAAACAAGGTGGCGGAGTTCCGCGAGCCGATTGCCCGAGTCAATATTCTGGTGCCGCAGGATTATCTGGGTAACGTCATCACGCTGTGCGTTGAGCGTCGTGGGGTGCAGAAGAACATGCATTACACCGGCAAGCAGGTGCAGCTGACCTATGACATCCCGATGGCGGAGGTGGTCCTGGATTTCTTCGACCGACTGAAATCCTGCAGCCGCGGCTATGCTTCGCTGGACTATGCGTTTGACCGTTTCGAGCCCGCCCGTCTGGTGCGTGTGGATGTGCTGATCAATGGCGACAGGGTCGATGCCCTGGCGATTATCTGCCATGCAGATCAGGCCTTGTATCGCGGTCGGGTGCTGACTGAAAAGATGAAGGAGCTGGTGCCGCGGCAGATGTTCGACGTCGCCATTCAGGCGTCCATCGGCAGCAAGATCATTGCCCGGCAGACTGTTAAGGCGCTGCGCAAGAACGTTCTGGCCAAGTGCTATGGTGGTGACGTCAGCCGTAAGAAGAAGCTGCTGGAAAAGCAGAAAGAAGGCAAAAAGCGCATGAAGCAGGTCGGTAATGTGGAAATCCCGCAGTCTGCCTTCCTCGCTGTACTGAAGGTGGATTAAGCATGGATATTGATATTGGCCTGTGGCTGACGGTTTTGGTTTTGGTCGGTATTGCCCTGTGGATTGCTGACCGGGCCTTGAAAATCACTCCGGAAGCCCGCTCCGGCGGGGATGCTGGTGGATATCCCCGTCCGGTAGAAGAAGTGGTGGCTTTTTCCAACTCGATCCTGCCGGTGGTGGCGATCGTTCTGGTGGTGCGTTCTTTCCTGTTCGAGCCCTTTACCATCCCGTCCGGCTCGATGCTGCCGACGCTGAAGGTGCATGACTTTATTCTGGTCAACAAGTTTGCCTATGGGGTACGCCTGCCGGCGATTCACACAAAGGTGCTGGATACCGGCAGCCCGCAGCGCGGCGAAGTCATGGTATTCCGCTACCCGGAGGAACCGTCGAAGAACTATATCAAGCGGGTCATTGGTCTGCCTGGTGACCGCATCCGGATTGAAGGGGCCGAGCTTTACATCAATGGCGACAAGGTTGAGCGTCAGTTGCTTGATCAGAGCGGGGGGCAGCGCAGTCAGCAAGCGGTGTTTACCGAGCGCCTGGGTGAGATAGCCCACCTGATCCGCCATGAGTGGCTGGTCAATCCCTATACTGGCCAGCTGGTCTCCCGCTCCCCGGAAGGAGAGTGGGAAGTTCCGGCAGACAGTTATTTCGTGATGGGTGATAATCGGGACAACAGCAAGGACAGCCGTTTCTGGGGCTTTGTTCCGGAGAGTCACGTGGCCGGCAAGGCAGTGGTGATCTGGATGCACTGGACGTCGCTGTTCTCGATTCCGGATTTTTCCCGTAATGGTGCAATTGACAAGGTGGAGGAAACAAAATGAAAACAACAACTCTTCCGTCAAGGATGCGAGGCATATCGTTCGTAGGCTGGATGCTGATTGGTGCCGTTGTGATTGTATTTGCCACAGCGGGGGTGAGAATCGTGCCGGCATTTCTCGAGTTCAATACCATCAGTGGCGCGATTAACAGCGTTTTGCAGGATCCCAAAATCGGCTTTAAAACCGACACGGAAATCTTGAGTGATCTGGGTAAGCGATTCAGTATCAATAATGTCGAAGCCATTAGCGTTGAGGATATTATCGTTACCCGTGAGGGGCCGAGGGTTACTCTCAGTGTTGACTACGAAGTGAGGGGAAATCTGTACGGCAATATTGACTTGCTGATGACCTTCAAAGAGGACTTCGTTAAAGAACTGCGCCAGTGACACCAGATCTTGACAGGCTTGAGGCGCACCTCGGCCATCGTTTCTCAGATCGCGATCTTCTGACGCTGGCGCTGACGCATCGTAGTGCCAGCCGTCGGCATAACAATGAGCGGCTCGAGTTCCTTGGTGACTCGCTGCTCAGTGAAATCATCTCAGTCGCACTGTTTCGTCATCACGTCGATGCCTCGGAGGGGCAGCTGACGAGGATGCGTGCGTCACTGGTTCGGGGCCAGACGCTGGCGGAGCTGGGATTGGAGATGGGGTTGGGTGATTACCTCTCCCTCGGAGGCGGCGAGCTGAAAAGCGGTGGTTTTCGCCGCGAGTCCATTCTTGCGGATGCGGTGGAGGCGCTGATTGGGGCGATCTACCTTGATGCCGGGCAGCAGGTCTGTGAGCAGCGAGTACTGCAGTGGTTCGCTCGCAGGCTGGCGGGTGTGTCGCCATTATCTGCAGATAAAGATCCTAAAACTGCCTTGCAGGAGCGGCTGCAGTCCAGACAGATCGCGTTGCCGGACTATGAGGTTATCGCCGTTCACGGTCAGGCGCCGAAGCAGCAGTTTGATGTCCGCTGCCGGCTGGAACAACATAATCAGGAATTCGTTGCCAGTGGGCCGAGCCGGCGCAAGGCTGAACAGGCCGCTGCCAGAGCAGCGATGATCTGGCTGGAGCAGCAAGATGACAGATAATCAGGTGCAACGCTGTGGCATGGTGGCAATCGTTGGGCGCCCGAACGTCGGCAAGTCAACGTTAATGAACCATCTGCTCGGCCAGAAAGTCAGCATTACTTCCCGCAAGCCGCAGACAACCAGACACCGAATCCACGGCATTCTTACCCGCGACCATTATCAGATTGTTTTTGCTGACACCCCTGGCATTCACAGCGGTGAGGATCGGGCCCTGAATCGCTATATGAATCAGGCTGCCTTGTCTGCTCTGGGCGGGGTTGACGTGGTCTGTTTCATGGTTGATTCGGTAAAGTGGACGGCTGCGGATGAGCACGTATTGAAGTTGCTGCCACAGGATGGCACGCCGGTGATTCTGTTGATTAACAAAACCGACAAGATTGACGATAAAGAGGCGCTGCTACCTCATATTCAGCGTCTGTGTTCGCTGCACCAGTTCGACGAAGTGATTCCGGTGTCGGCGTTGCAGGGACATAATCTGGATGCGCTTGAGCAGGCGTTGGCAAAGCGGCTGCCGGAGGCACCATTCTGGTTTGATGAGGATCAGATTACTGATCGCAGCGTGCGCTTTATGGTTGCCGAGATCATTCGTGAGAAAGTGATGCGACAGCTTGGCGATGAGGTGCCGCATCAGGTCACGGTGGAGATCGAGATGTGGCAGGATGGCCCGAAGCTCACCGATATCGCCGCCTGTATCCTGGTGGAGCGTCCCGGCCAGAAACGCATTTTGATCGGTAGCGGTGGCGACCGGATCAAAAGCATAGGCACCCAGGCCCGTCTGGACATTGAGCGGCTGCTTGAGCGGAAGGTGATGCTGAACCTCTGGGTCAAGGTCCGCTCTGGCTGGTCCGATGATCTTCGTGCCCTGCGTTCGCTCGGTTATGGCGACCTCTGAGGCACTGACTTCCGGCCGGTGCTGGGTACTGCATCGGCGCCCCTATCGTAACAGCAGCCTGCTCGTCGATTTGTTCAGTGCCCGGAATGGTCGTCTGGCGGTGGTGGCCCGCGGCGGCCAGCGCGATCCTTTGTTGCAGCCGTTCCGTCCGTTGCTGGCTAACTGGGCAGGGCGTGGCGAGTTGCGCAGTCTGCGCTCCGTCGAGGCGGCGGGTGTGGCGGTTTCCCTGCAGGGGGAGGCGTTGTACTGCGGGCTGTATCTGAATGAATTGCTGGTCCGGTTGCTGCATCGTGATGATCCGCAACCGGATCTGGTGCAGGCCTACGAGACCGCGCTGGAGTTGCTGGCGGTCGCTGACAGCCCGGTTGATGTGGTGCTCAGACACTTCGAGATGCGTTTGCTGGATGCTATGGGCTATGCGCTAATCTTGCAGCATGATATTCAGGATCAGCCATTGCAGACCGGGCTGCACTATCGGCTATTGCCAGAGCAGGGCTTGGCTGTTGATGCCTCCGGCCCTTATCCCGGCGCGATTCTGAACGACATCGCGACTGGCCGCTGGCATGCTGACGCTCGCCGTTTTGCCCGGGATCTGATGCGTGAGGCATTGGCCCCCCACCTTGGTGACCGGCCTCTGGTCAGTCGCAGTCTGTTTCGTTACGCCGGAAAAGGAGCAACCTGATGCAGAGAGTTTATCTTGGCGTCAACATTGATCATGTCGCGACTCTACGCCAGGCGCGCGGCAGCCGTTATCCGGAGCCAGTGCAGGCCGCACTGCTGGCAGAGCAAGCTGGTGCGGATGGCATTACTGTCCACCTGCGTGAGGATCGTCGCCATATCCAGGACCGTGATGTCGAGCTGCTGATGCAGACCTGCCAGACCCGCATCAATCTGGAGATGGCGGCAACGGAGGAGATGATTGCTATCGCCTTGCGACTGAAACCACCGCATTGTTGTCTGGTGCCGGAGAAGCGTGCGGAGCTGACGACGGAAGGTGGCCTCGATGTCGTTGGCAATGAGGCAGCATTGCGCGAAGCATGCGCCCGTTTGCAGGACGCCGGCATACAGGTATCGCTGTTTATCGATGCCGATGGGCGGCAGATTGAAGCGTCGCAACGTTGTGGTGCTGCGGCTATCGAAATTCACACCGGTCACTATGCCGAAGCCGAGGATGATGTCAGCCGCCAGCGCGAGCTGCAGAGGATTCGTCGCGGCGTCGAGCAGGGCCGGGCGGCAGGACTGATCGTCAATGCCGGGCATGGTTTGCACTACCACAACACCATTGAGATCGCCGCATTGCCGGGTATTCATGAACTGAATATTGGCCATAGTATTATTGCCCGTGCTGTTCTGACCGGTCTTGATGAGGCGGTGAGAACCATGCGGGCGCTGATCGATCAGGGAGCCACGCTGGCGAAATGATTAGCGGTATCGGTACGGATATTGTTCGCATTGCACGCATGCAGGCGGCACTTGGGCGGCGCGGGGATGCGCTGGCACAGCGGCTGCTGGCGCCAGTGGAGTTGCCGGCTTTTTCAGGTCACCCTGATCCGGCCAGATTCCTGGCAAAACGTTTTGCCATCAAGGAGGCGGTGCTGAAGGCATTGGGCACAGGGCTGCGTGGTGGCATGCGCTGGCACGACATCAGTGTTGACCATGATCATCTCGGCAAGCCGCTGCTCGCTTTGAGGGGAGAGGCAGGACGACGTCTTGGTGTAAGGCGTTGTCATCTCTCGGTCAGCGATGAACAGGATTACGCGCTGGCTTTCGTGATAATCGAAAGCGAGTCCTGACTGCTGAGCAGCTGCATTTCCTCAATCAGGGCACTGAGCGCCAGACGGATATCATCGTCGCTGGCGTCGCTTTTCAGCAGGGTTTCCAGTTTTCCGGCCAGCGCCTCGAGACGCGGCGTGCCGCAGTAGCGTGTGGCGCCGTGCAGACGGTGAACATGCTCCAGCAGTTGCTTGCGGTTGCCGCCAATTTCCAGCTGGCGCAGATCTTCGGCATCATCCGGCAGTTGATCAAACAGCCGGGTATGCATGTCTGCAACCAGATCCGCTTTGCCCGCGCAGCGGCTTAATGCCAGCTGCGGGTCAAGGTGATCGCTGTCAACACTGAAATCCGGATGTTCCTGTTCCGTGCGCGGAACCGCTTGCCTTGCCTGGCTGGTCCAGCGTTCCAGCGAGTGGGTCAGGTGTTTTTCATTGAGAGGCTTGGTCAGGTAGTCATCCAGCCCCGAGTTCAGAAGCTGCTGACGTTCGCTGGCCATGGCGTGGGCGGTCAATGCAATCACTGGAACATGCTGCCCCGGTTTTTCCTGCTGACGCAGCCGCCGGGTGGTTTCGATGCCATCCATGCCCGGCATCTGGATATCCATAAAAACAATATCGAAGCGCTGTCTGGTAAACAGTTCTACGGCATCCGGGCCATTGTTGCAGGGCGTGACCTGAACCCCCATCTCGGAGAGAAATACTTCCGCCAGACGAAGATTGCCTTCGTGGTCATCGACCACCAGCGCCCTGATATTGCTGAAGCGATGGGATGGCGGCGGTGCTTCTTCCGTGGAAGCCTGCTCTCCGGACAGTTCCAGCAGCGCGTCATAAAGGCGTAGCCGGGTTGCCGGCTTGCCCAGCAACCGGTAGCGCCCGGCCTGCTGATCGAGCATTTTCTGCAAGCGATCGGCATGGCTGGTCAGAATGACGCAGCGAATACCCTGTCGCAGTTTCTTGTCGAGGCGGGTGAGCAGATAGTCATCCGGCATAGCCGCTGCCGGCAGGCCGATAATCATCAGGTTGGTATCGCTGCCATCCTCGCCCAGTTGCTCAAGCGTTGCTGCTTCGCTGACGTTCATGCCCCAGCCGATCAGCATGTGATGCAGGCCGAGGCGGGCGTGTTCATCCGCCTCCACCAGCTGTACAGACTGTCCCTGAAAAGCACGGAAAGTATCCGGTGCATCATGCTCATCTATTTCTGCGCGCAGGGTAAACCAGAACGTGGAGCCTTTGCCCCAGACTGACTCGACGCCAATCTCGCCACCCATTTCCTGAGCCAGTCGTTTCGAGATGGCAAGACCGAGGCCGGTACCACCTGCGCGCCGGCTGACGCTCTGGTCGGCCTGAGTGAAGGCATTGAACAGATCTCGCTGCATGACTTCGGTCATGCCGGAGCCGGTATCGGTGATGGTCACCTTGATGGTGGCGGTATCGTTGCGCTCTTCCTCAAGCATGGCTCGCACCACCACCGAGCCCTGATCAGTAAACTTGATGGCATTGTTGATCAGGTTGATCAGGATCTGGCGGATACGCAGTGCATCGCCAAGTATGCGCGGCGGCAGATCGCTGTAAATGATGGCGGCCTGTTCCAGACCCTTGTCCTGTGCCAGCGGCGCCAGCATGGTCTGCACATCTTCGATCAGGTCATGCAGGCTGAGTGGTGCCTGTTCCAGACTCAGTTTCCCCGCTTCGATTTTGGAGAAATCCAGAATGTCGTTGATGATCGCCAGCAACGATTCTGACGATTTGCGAATGGTGTTCATGTAGTCGCGCTGTCGTGGCGTCAGGCCGGAACGCAACAGCAGGCGGGTAAAGCCGATAATGCCGTTCAGCGGCGTACGGATCTCGTGGCTCATGTTGGCGAGGAACTCGGATTTGATCTGACTCGCCTTGAGCGCTTCCTTTCGCGCCATATCCAGTTCGATATTCTGGATCTCAATGGTCTCCAGCGTCTCGCGCAGATCCTCGGTGGCCTGGTCAACGTTGTGCTGAAGTTCGGTCTGGGCCTCTTCCAGTGCCCGTGCCATGGTGTTCAGGGCGTCGCGCAGCTGGGCCAGCTCGCCGGGGGCTTTGGTCTGGACACGAGTATCCAGGCGGCCATCGCGAATGCGTTCGATGCCGCTGATCAGGGACTGCATGGGGGCGGTCACGGATCGGCTCAGGCGGGCGGTCATCAACAATGCCAGAACGACAATCACCAGAGCGCCAAGCAGAAGTACCAGCAGCGTGGTCAGGGTTTCGAGCTGCTGGCGCTGATTGGAAAACTCGACTTCGAGCAGGGCGCCGCTGTTGCCCACCGGGGTCAGCCAGCGAGCGCTTTCGCCGGTGTTACGCACCAGATCCAGCACCGAGGTGTTGTCTGGCAGCGGGTGCATGCGTGGACCGACATGAATTGACCAGGTCTCGTCAGGGTGCCAGAGAGTGGCGGCGCGGACGTCCGGCTCATCCAGAATGGCCTGCAGCAGGTGCTCCTGATCACGCCGCTGGGCCGGAGTCAGAATGCTGAGCTGGGCCAGATAGCTGTCCACCACCAGCCGCTGCAGGCTCTGGCTATGGCTGGCGATATCGTCCATGCGACTGGCCAGCATGTAGCTACCCAGCGCCAGCACGGCGAGCATGGCCGGTAAGGCGGCAATAAACTGAATGCGGCTGCGCAGACTCTGTTCCACGAAATGCCTTTCCTGCAAACGATAGCCGCATTATGCGGTCAGCACGGACCCGGTGCCAGTCACTGCCGGGACGGGTACAATCCGCCTCCATGAGCATACTCAATATTGAAGACACGGTCGGCAACACGCCTCTGGTGCGCCTCAAGCGTCTGCCGGGGGATACCACCAACACCATTCTGGTCAAGCTGGAAGGTAACAACCCGGCCGGCTCGGTCAAGGACAGGCCGGCGCTGAACATGATCCGCAGGGCCGAGGAGCGTGGCGAGATTCGCCCCGGTGATGTGCTGATCGAGGCCACCAGCGGCAACACCGGTATTGCGCTGGCGATGGCCGCAGCGATGCGCGGTTACCGGATCAAGCTGATCATGCCCGCCAACCAGAGTCAGGAGCGCAAGGATGCCATGCGCGCCTACGGTGCCGAGCTGATTGATGTCACCCGGGAGCAGGGCATGGAAGGCGCCCGCGATCTGGCCATGGCGATGCAGGCCCGTGGCGAAGGCCGGGTGCTGGACCAGTTTGCCAACCCGGATAATCCGCTGGCTCATTATGAAACCACTGGCCCGGAAATCTGGCGTGATACGGAGGGGCGCATCACCCACTTTGTCAGCTCCATGGGCACCACCGGCACCATCATGGGGGTGTCGAAGTTCCTCAAGGAAAAAAATCCGGCGATTCAGATTGTTGGCCTGCAGCCCACTGACGGTTCCCAGATTCCAGGTATCCGGCGCTGGCCGAAGGAATATCTGCCGAGCATTTTCGATGCCAGCCGGGTTGATCAGGTCATCGATATGGACCAGAAAACTGCCGAGGAAACCATGCGCAGGCTGGCGCGGGAAGAAGGCATTTTCTGCGGCGTCTCTTCCGGCGGCGCCGTCGCCGGGGCCCTGCGTCTGAGCGCCGGGCTGAGCAATGCAGTGATTGTCGCCATTGTCTGTGACCGGGGTGATCGTTACCTGTCCACCGGTGTCTTCAACGGCTGATTTTTCTCGCCGTCTGCTTTCAGGGATTAGTCATGAATGTACTGGTATTTGATATCGAAACCATCCCGGATCTTGAGGGTGGTCGGCGCATCTATGATCTGGATGGTCTGGATGACAAGGACACCGCCAGTGCGCTGTTCAACATTCGCCGGCAGGAAACCGGTAACGAGTTTCTGCGCCTGCACCTGCAGAAGATTGTTGCCATCTCGGTGGTGCTGCGCTCGGCGAAAGGCATCAAAGTCTGGTCGCTGGGCGAGGAAGGCAGTTCCGAGAAAGAACTGATCGAGCGTTTTTTCGAAGGCGTGGAAAAGTTTTCGCCGCAGCTGGTCAGCTGGAATGGCGGTGGTTTTGATTTGCCGGTACTGCATTACCGGGCGTTACGTCATGGCGTCAGCGCGCCGCGGTATTGGGAGACCGGTGATAATGACACCAGCTTCCGCTATAACAATTACCTGAGCCGTTATCACACCCGCCACCTGGATCTGATGGACATGCTGGCGCTGTATAACGCCCGCGCCAATGCGCCACTCGATCAAATCGCCACCCTGCTGGGCTTTCCCGGCAAGATGGGCATGAGTGGCGGCAAGGTATTTGATGAATTCCAGGCCGGTAACCTGAAGGGTATTCGGGACTACTGCGAAACCGATGTACTGAATACCTGGCTGGTATTCCTGCGCTTCCAGCTGATGCGTGGCCATCTGGATGCGACTGGCTACGAAAAGGAAATCGCGTTATTGCGTGAGTGGCTGAAGCAGGAAAAACAGCCACATTTTGACGAGTTCCTTGCCGCCTGGCCGGAGGGCGTCTGATGGCCCGCCGCAAACCCCTGCCGCCGCCACAGGAACTGGTGGTGGAGGCGCTCAGTCACGACGGCCGTGGCATCGCCCGACCGAATGGTAAAACCACTTTTGTTGATGCGGCCCTGCCGGGCGAGACGGTGCTCTGCCAGTACACCATGCTGCACAGCAAGTTCGATGAAGGCCGCACTGTCGAAGTGCGGGTGGCGTCCGGGCATCGGCAGACGCCACCCTGCGCCCATGCCGACCGTTGCGGTGGTTGCAGTCTGCAGCATCTGGACAGCGACGAGCAGGTGCGTCTCAAGCAGGTGATGCTGGAGGAGCAGCTGAAACATTTCGGTGGCCTCAAGCCGAAGCGCTGGCTGGAGCCTTTGCGCGGGCCGGTGACCGGCTATCGCAGCAAGGCGCGTCTTGGCGTCAAATATGTCGAAGCCCGTGAACAGGTGCTGGTCGGCTTTCGGGAAAAGCGTAACCATTTCATTGCCGCGATTGATGCTTGTGCGGTACTGGTACCACCGCTCGGTGCAGCGTTGCCGGACCTGGCGGCCCTGATCGGTTCGCTGGATGGTAAACGCCGCATTGCCCAGATCGAAGTGGCGGCCGGCGATGACGATATCGCCCTGATTTTCCGCCATCTGGATCCACTCAGCGATCATGACCGGCAAGCACTGGTCGGCTTCTGCCAGCAGCGCGGCTGGCACTGCTATCTGCAGCCAGATAACGAGCAGAGTGTGCACCGGGTCTGGCCGGTCGATGGCGAACAGCGGTTGTTCTATTCGCTGCCGTCGGCGGATCTGCAGCTGGCGTTCCATCCCACTGACTTCACTCAGGTCAACGCCGAAATCAATCGCGCCATGGTGCCGTTGGCACTGGAATTGCTTGATGTCCAGGCAGAGCACCGGGTGCTGGACCTGTTCTGCGGGCTGGGGAACTTCACCCTGCCGCTGGCGCGTCTGGCTGCCCATGTCACCGGTGTGGAGGGCAGTCAGGCGATGGTTGAGCGCGGTTACGAGAACGCCCGGCGTAACGGCCTGTCGAATGTCGACTTTCACGCCTTTGACCTGACTCGCGATGTGGCCGGGCAGAGTTGGGCGACAGCGCGCTATGACCGGATTCTGGTCGACCCGCCGCGTACCGGGGCACTGGAAATGATGCCGCTGCTGGCTAAAACCGGGGCGAAGAAAGTGGTGTATGTATCCTGCAACCCGGCAACGCTGGCTCGTGATGCCGGCGAGCTGGTGAAACACGGTTATCGGTTGGTGGCAGCGGGTGTCATGGACATGTTCCCGCATACCACCCATGTTGAATCCATTGCCCTGTTTGAGCGCTGATGGTCACGGTAAGACGGCAACAACAGGCCCATGAGGCCGACATTGATGGCAACTTCGAGAACTGGCTGAGTCGGGTCAGTGAGCAGTGCCATGTGCCGGACCGAGACCTGTTCGCCCGTGCCTGCGAGCGTGCCCGTCAGTGTGAGGATGCCGGTGAGCGTGCCGGGCGGGTCTGGCCTTACGTTATTGGTTGCTACCGCATTGGCCTGCAGATGGTCGACATTCTTGTCGAACTGCGTGCCGATGGCGCCATGCTGCCGGCGGCGGTGCTGTATCGCTCGGTACGCGAGGGGCATTTGTCCCTGCTTGAGGTCGAGCGGGAATTCGGTGACGAAACCGCGCGGCTGATTGAAGGCGTGCTGCGTATGGCCGCTATCGGTGCGGTGCTGAATCCCACTCGCAAGGCGGTGCTTGGCCAGCATGATGGCCAGCTCGACAATGTTCGCAAGATGCTGGTGGCGATGGTCGACGATGTCCGCGTCGCTCTGCTGAAGCTGGCAGAGCGGACCGTGATTATCCGGGCGGTCAAGGACGCCAGTGAGGAGCGGCGACAGAAGGTTGCCCGCGAAGTTTTCGATATCTATGCGCCGCTTGCCCACCGTCTTGGTGTCGGCCAGCTGAAGTGGGAACTGGAGGATTTGTCGTTCCGCTACCTGCAGCCGGGCGCCTACAAGAAGATTGCCAAGCTGCTTGATGAAAAGCGGCTGGACCGTGAAGGCTACATCGACACGGTGATTGCCCAGCTGAAAACCCAGCTGGAGAAATTCGGTATTCAGGATGCCGAGATTCAGGGCAGGGCAAAGCACATCTACAGCATCTGGCGAAAGATGCAGAAAAAGCATCTCGATTTTTACGAGGTGTATGACGTTCGTGCTGTGCGGATTCTGGTGAAAGACCTGCGCGATTGCTATGCCGCGCTTGGCGTGGTGCATTCGCTCTGGCAGCACGTGCCGAAGGAGTTTGACGATTACATCGCCAATCCGAAGGAGAACGGCTACCAGAGTCTGCATACCGCCGTGGTCGGGCCTGACCGGAAAATGCTCGAAGTGCAGATCCGGACCTTTGATATGCACGATGACGCCGAGCTCGGTGTCTGCGCCCACTGGCGCTATAAGGAAGGCAGCAAGCGCGACAAGCGTGGTGCTGACTACGAACAGAAGATTGCCTGGCTCAGGCAGGTGCTGGAGTGGCATGACGAGCTTGGCGAGGCCAACCTCGACAGTGTGGTCGCCGACTTGCGCGGCAACGAGGGTGGCCAGCGCATTTATGTGTTTACTCCGGAAGGCCATGTGCTGGATATGGAGGCCGGCTCAACACCGGTGGATTTTGCCTATCAGATTCATACCGAGGTCGGGCATCGCTGTCGCGGCGCCAAGGTTAACGGCCATATCGTGCCGCTTAACTATGAGCTGAAAACCGGCGAACAGATCGAGATTCTGACGACAAAAGAGGGTGGTCCGAGTCGTGACTGGCTGACGCCGTCACTGGGCTACGTCAAGACTGCGTCGGCGCGTGCCCGGATTCATCACTGGTTCAAGCGGCAGGATCGCGGCTCGCATATCAGTCAGGGCAAGCAGATTCTCGACAAGGAACTGTCGCGGTTGGCGCTGGAGAAAATTGATCTCGACAAGCTGGCGCCGGAGCTGAATCTGAGAAGCGGCGAGGATGTGCTGGCCGCACTGGGCGCTGGAGATTTGCGCATTTCCCAAGTGGTGAATCAGGCGCAGGAACTGTTCAGTACCGATCAGCGTCAGCAGGACCTGTTTGTTCCGGCGAAACCCAAGGCGACCGGAGAGGCCGATATCACCATTCAGGGGGTCGGCAACCTGATGACCCATATTGCTGCCTGTTGTCAGCCGATTCCCGGTGATCCGGTGATGGGCTATATCACTCAGGGCCGTGGTGTCACAGTGCACCGGGCCAACTGTCCGAATCTGCTGTCGATGCAGGCAGAGGATCCGGAGCGGGTGATCGAGGTCAGCTGGGGGCAGGCGGACCGGATCGCCTATCCGGTGGATATTTTTATTCGCGCCTGGGATCGGCAGGGGTTATTGCGTGATCTACTGTCGGTGCTGGCCAATGAGCGGGTCAATGTTACTGCCGCGCATACCGAATCGCATCCGCATGACAATACTGCGACCATGTTGCTGACCATTGAGATTTCGACGCTTGGCAATCTGGGCAAGGTGTTGGCGAAGATGGATCAGTTGCCGGGGGTGTTGGAAGTGCGGCGTTACAAGAAGTAGCTGGTTCTTTGCCGTATTCCTTTAACGCTTGGGCAGTGAAATCCCGGCCGCAGCGATGGCGGAAACCTGCCGGGACCCGCCGTGAACCCATCCCTGGGGGCTTGCGTTCGGCATCCATGCCTCACACAGTCCCGGCAGGTTTCCGCCATCGCTGCGGCCTCGCATTGTGCCAGTTGTCCGCGAGCACCTTTTGGAAATCTGTTTTTGTTCGGCTGATGCCGCCTCTCAGGAGCCTGTCATGTCCGCAATCGATGAACTGCTCAGCATCATGGCCACCCTGCGCGATCCCGAGCGTGGCTGTGCGTGGGATCTGAAGCAGAATTTCGACACTATTGCGCCGTACACCATTGAAGAGGCGTTTGAAGTGGCGCAGGCGATTGCCGAGCGCGACTGGCCGGAGTTGCGTGAGGAGCTGGGGGATCTGTTGCTGCAGGTGGTATTTCACTCGCGTATGGCCGAGGAGCAGAACCTGTTCCGGTTTGCGGATGTGGTGGCGACGCTGAACGAGAAGCTGGTGCGCCGGCACCCGCATGTGTTTGGTGAATCGGCGACTGATGATGTTGCCGAGATCAAGCGGGCCTGGGAGCAGATCAAGCGCGAGGAACGCGCCGGGAAAGGTCGTGATCATGCCAGTACCCTGGACGGTGTGCCGTCCGGGCTGCCGGCGTTGCAGCAGGCGCTGAAGTTGCAGAAAAAGGCGGCGACCGTCGGCTTTGACTGGCCGGATGCGGCCGCGGTATTGCCGCAGGTGCAGTCCGAGCTGAATGAGCTCGGCGAGGCCATGGCGGGCGCTGACCGGACACATATTGAAGAGGAGCTCGGTGACCTGCTGTTCAGCGTGGTCAATCTGGCCCGTCAGTTGAAGCTGGACCCGGACATGGCACTGCGCCGCGCCAGCGAGAAGTTCAGCCGGCGCTTTCGGCATATGGAGGGGCAGGCAGATCTGGCAGGTCTGGATGCCGATGCTCTGGAGCGGCTCTGGCGTGCGGCCAAAGCCGCGCGCCTGTAGGAGCGGCTGATCAGCCGCGAAATCTCTCCGCTTTTCCGGCAAGCCGGATAGTTCCCGCCATATCCGCCTGTCACACAAAGTTCATATTGATGAAACTTTGCCGTCATTCACCCTCCCCATACTCCGCCTCAGCAGTCAGGAACTGGCTACAGGGGTTCCGCCAATGCTGTTAATTGCACACAACATTGCCTGAATTGAGGAGAGGTTCGAATGAACAAGAAGCTGCTTGCGATCGCCGTGGGTACTGCTGTTGCGTTTCCCGCCATTGCTCTGGCCGATGGCCCGACGGTATATGGCAAAATGAATGTCACGCTGGAAATGAACAGCGTGGATCCGGAACCGGCTGCCCCGGATAACGACAGCGAGTGGGTTCTGGACAGCAACGCTTCGCGTCTGGGCGTCAAGGGTGCCTACGATCTGGAAGTGGGCAACCTGCAGGCCATCTATCAGGCCGAGTACCAGATCGACGTTGATAACGGTGGCGGTGCTCCGTTCAGCCAGCGCAACATCTTTGCCGGTCTGAAAGGTGGCTTCGGTACCATTCAGGCAGGTAAGTTCGACACCCCGCTGAAAACCTCGCAGGGCGATGTTGACCAGTTCAACGATCTGGACGGCGATATCTCCGCGTTCATGACCGGTGACGAGCGCGCCGACAACATCATCCAGTACTCTTCGCCGAAACTGGCCGACGCGATCACCATCAAAGCAGCATTCATTCCCAACGAAGATCAGGATGACTTCGACGGTAATGGCGAAAACGAAAATGGTCTGACCGATACCATCTCCGTGTCCGTGGTATATGAAACCGACTCGCTGTACGCTGCTCTGGCGCAGGATCTGGATAACGCCTACGAAGGTCTGGATGCAGACCCGAGCGTTGGTCCGATCGACATCACCCGTCTGACCGGTGCTTTCATGACCGATGCATTCGAAGTGGGTGCTATCTACCAGATGGCTGAAGATACCGAGGGTAACGGCGAAGACACCTCCATTCTTGTCAGCGGTGCTTTCAAGATGGATCGCGTCAAGCTGAAGCTGCAGTACGGCATGACCGAAGGCGATCAGTCTGAAGAAGAGCTGACCACCCTGTCTTTCGGCGCTGACTACAAGCTGGCCAAGGCGAGCAAGGTATTTGCCTACTACACGGTCAACGAAGCTGATCTGGCTGACAGCGAAGAAACCTTCCTGGCCGTCGGTATGGAACACAAGTTCTAAGCTGGCACTGTTCGGGCAGCAGGGATGCTGCCAATGCCGGGCTGATGCCCGGCTCATTAAAGCCCGCCTTGCGCGGGCTTTTTTGTGTCCTTAATGCCGCAACTTGGTGCCATTTCTGGCCATTCAGAGTGGAAGAAAGTGCACATTGCACCAAAATAGGTCTTTTTTTGTTCATTTTATCGTCATATATTCGAAACACCGACGCACTCTGGCGCCGGTGCCGACCTCAATGACAAAAAGTGAAACAGGGAGACCTCACTATGAAAAAGCATCTGCTCGTTCTGGCCATTGGCGCGATAGTCGCAGCTCCGGGCACGGCTATGGCAAACGCTGACCTTTACGGAAAGCTGAACCTCTCACTTGATCATGTCGACGGTGCGGAAGGCGCTGGTACCGGCGGTAACTATATTGTTACGTCCAACAAGTCCTACTTCGGTATTCGTGGTGGTGCAGATCTGGATGGTGGTCTGCGGGGGTCATTCCAGCTTGAGTTTGGTATTTATCCGGATCAGGCAATTGGTACGCCGATTGATTTCTTTACTCCGCGCAATACCTTCCTGGGCCTCGAAGGTGGGTTTGGAATGGTCAAGATTGGCCGCTTTGATACTCCGGTAAGAACCATGGGCTTCGCCGTCGATCAGTTTCATGACCAGATTTACGCGGACAACTTCAATCTGATGGAGGGCGAGTGGCGGGCAGATAATGTCATTCAGTATACGACTCCGAAACTGGGTGATCTGGTGACTATCGATGTTGCTACTGTCGCTGCAGAAGGTAATCCTGATGGCGGCCCGGGCTCCAACAACAAGCTGTTCGAAACCGTATCGGTTGCAGTGAACGTTGATCTCGGCGAGATGTATGTCGGGGTCGGTTACGACAAAAATAACTTCGGCTCCGCCGGCTCCAACGGTCTTTATATTCCCGATATTGCAGGGCTCCAGCCTGTGGCTGCGGTACCGGGGGGTATTGAGGCCGCAACGAATGATTTGATCGATATTATTCGCATTGTGGCCGGTGCGAACTTTGACTCGCTTGAGCTGGGCCTGCTGCTTCAGGAAGCTGAAGATGTGGTTGACTCCAATAACAAGGACACCACATTCATTATCAGTGCCGGCCTTGGTTTGAGTGATGCCATGAAGCTCAAGCTGCAGGTGGGTCAAACCGAGGGTGATGCATCTGATCTGAAGAAGCAGCAGTTTTCTGGCGGGGTCGACTACAAGCTCGGAGATCAAACCAAGGTATACGGTTACGCTACCCGTCAGGAATTTGATCCGTCGGCGGGTTCGACCACACGCGCTGTTGCCGTCGTAGGCGTTGGTGCAGAGCACCGATTCTGATTCAGACGAAAAGGAAAATGCCCGCGTAAGCGGGCATTTTTTTGCCCCCCGGGAACAGAGCTTCCCGCATGCACATGCCCATACTCGGTGAGGTATCGGGAGTATTTGGCAGGCGTGGTTGGGTGAGGTGGCAGGGCAGTGCCGTTGGCTATTTTATGTGCTCTTTCGGTGCGCCTCGACACAATGCACCATATCGGGGCTTTCTTCGGTCATTTTTCCGTCATATAGTCGGGGGCACCGATGGATGGTCATCGGTCCGAACGTTCGACGCCAATAACCATATAAGGGAAGACAATATGAAGAAGCACTATCTTGCCGTGGCGGTTGCAGCTGCGTTTGCGGTTCAGGGAGTAGCCTACGCCCAAGACTACCAGATGGAAGCGGGTGTAACTTACGCAGACTTCGATGGGGATGACAGCGCCGTAGGTGTGGACTTTACCTACCATCTTGAGACGGTCAGCACTGCTAACCGACCGCTGACGGAGGCCTATTTCCTTGGTCGTAATAGCAATCTTTTTGCAGCTTACTTTACGGCGGACAAGGTTGATCTGGATACAATCTCGATTGGAGGTGAGTTCTGGATCGAGGACATCTACCTGGCAGCTGGCCTTTCGCAAACGGATGACGGCGTAGATACCTTCGACGACTACCTGCTAAGTGCTGGTTACATGCTGCAAGATGGGGCGTTGGTGTATATCGGTTTTGAAGACGGCGACAGCTCTATCGATCCCACCTATCACATCGGCACCAAATACGTTGGCAAGCTGGGCGAGAACTTCGTCAATCTGGAAGCCGATCTGGCCAGCAATGACGGTGACAACACCCTGACCCTGCTGGGTGATTACTTCTTCTCCAACGAGTTCAGCGCCGGTGTCCGTGTGGCTGAGTCCGATGTCAGTGGTGTGGATACCGAATTCGGCGTCGGTGCCAAGTACTTCTTCACCCCGGTTGTCAGCGGTGAAGTGGAGTACAGCACTCAGGACAGCTTCGACATCATGATGGTTCGTGTCGCTGCCCGCTTCTGATTTGCCTGTGGCAAAAAAATGCCCGCGAAAGCGGGCATTTTTTCTTCTGGCAGCTTCCTAACCCTGATACTTGCGCAGAACCAGAGTCGCGTTGGTGCCACCAAAACCGAAGCTGTTGGACATGACGGTAGTCAGCTCAGCGTCACGGCTGGCGGTGACAATCGGGCAGTCCGCCACTTCCGGGTCGAGCTGGCTGATGTTGGCGGAACCGGCAATAAAGCCATTTTGCATCATCAGTAGCGAGTAGATCGCCTCATGCACGCCGGCGGCGCCGAGAGAGTGTCCGGACAATGATTTGGTCGAGCTGATTGGCGGGATATGGCTGCCAAATACCTCTCGAATCGCACGTACTTCGGCAACATCGCCGACCGGAGTGCTGGTGCCGTGGGTGTTAATGTAGTCAATCGGCGTGTTCACCGTGGCCATGGCCTGGCGCATGCAGCGGGCCGCGCCTTCGCCGCTCGGAGCGACCATGTCGTGGCCGTCCGATGTGGCACCATAACCAACGATTTCGGCAAAAATATTGGCGCCGCGTGCCTTGGCGTGCTCCAGCTCCTCAACCACCACCATGCCACCACCGCCGGCGATAACAAAGCCATCGCGCTCCGCATCGTAAGCGCGTGAAGCGGTTTCCGGGGTGTCGTTGTATTTGCTCGACAGCGCGCCCATGGCATCAAACAGAATGCTCAAGGTCCAGTGCTCTTCCTCACCGCCGCCGGCAAAGACGATGTCCTGCTTGCCCAGCTGGATCAGTTCCATGGCGTTGCCGATGCAGTGGGCGCTGGTGGCGCAGGCCGAGGCAATCGAATAATTCACGCCCTTGATCTTGAACGGCGTGGCGAGACAGGCCGACACGGTGCTGGCCATCACCCGTGGCACCATGTACGGGCCCACGCGCTTGACGCCTTTTTGCCGGGCAATATCGGCAGCTTCCACCTGATTCATGGATGAGTGACCACCGGAACCGGCAATCAGGCCGGTGCGCTCGTTGCTGACCTGATCGGGTGCCAGTCCGGCGCTGCGAATGGCGTCGTCCATGGCAACGTAGGCATAGGCAGCGGAATCACCCATAAAGCGCCGGGCCTTGCGATCGATGCGTTCATCCAGATCAATGGTTGGTAAACCGGCAACCTGACTGCGCATGCCGATTTCCTTGTAGATATCGCGGGCGCGAATGCCGGAAATACTTTCCCGCAGCGACCGGGTGACGCTGGTGGCATCGTTACCGAGACAGGAAACAATACCGAAGCCGGTGATAACTACTCGACGCATGGTCAGACTCCGTCAGAAACCGTCGGTGGAGGTGAACAGCCCGACCCGCAGGTCCTCGGCGTGATAGATGTCGCGCCCGTCGACACTGACACGGCCATCGGCGATGCCAAGGATCAGGCCACGGGCAACCACCCGCTTGATATCCAGATGGTAGGTGAGCCGCTTTGCTGTGGGCAGCACCTGACCACTGAACTTGACGCCACCGACGCCAAGCGCCCGGCCACGGCCCGGGTGACCAAGCCAGCCAAGGTGGAAGCCGACCAGCTGCCAAAGTGCATCAAGGCCCAGACAACCAGGCATCACCGGGTCACTTTCGAAATGGCAGCCGAAGAACCAGAGGTCCGGCTGGATATCAAGCTCGGCGATGATTTCGCCCTTGCCATATTTGCCGCCCTGTTCGCTGATGTGAGTAATACGATCCATCATCAGCATATTGGGCAGGGGGAGACGGGCGTTGCCCGGGCCAAACAGTTCGCCGTGCCCGCAGGCCAGCAGCGCATCTTTGTCGTAGGAGGAGGGTCGGGTACTGGTCACACTACTATCCACGTTGACTATCCAGATCAGCAAAATCGGGGTGCATCATAGCAAAGGCTTGTCATCAGGCGGTCAATTCAGGCATTACCAATTGTGACAGCCCTGGCGGGGCAGTGATGTTGTCATTATGTGCCAGCGTCAAGTCTTGCTGGCACCGATGACAGCGTGATGACCGGTGCGTCGCTCTCGGGCTTGCAATGCGCAGGCGGCTTGACCATTCTAAGGCCCCCGAAATCCCCCCGGAGAATCCCTTGGTCGCAGAGCTGGGCCATTTCTGTCTCTGGCTGGCGTTAGCGCTGGCTGTTCTTCAGTCAACCCTGCCGGTATATGGATATGTGTCGGGCAAGCCCTGGCTGCAGGCGGTGGCAAGGCCAGCCGCGTTGCTGCAGTGGCTGTTCCTGAGCATTGCGCTGCTGACGCTGGCATGGGCTTTTTACAGCCACGATTTCACCATCAGCTATGTGGCGGGACACTCCAACAGTCAATTGCCACTGGGTTACCGGATATCGGCGATCTGGGGTGGCCATGAGGGATCGCTACTGCTGTGGGTATGGATTCTGTCGTTGTGGGGGCTGATGGTGTCGCTGCTGCGCGGCAGGGTGCCCACTGATGTCCATGCTCTGGTTTTGGCGGTGATGGGTATGATTGGCATCGGCTTCCTGCTGTTCATGCTGCTGACGTCGAATCCGTTTGATCGGAATTTACCCTGGTTCCCGCTTGATGGTGCGGATCTGAATCCGTTACTGCAGGATCCGGGGCTGATTATTCACCCGCCGATGCTGTACACCGGTTATGTAGGCTTTTCTGTGGCGTTTGCCTTCGCTATTGCTGGCCTGATAGCAGGCCGGCTGGATCCGGCCTGGGCGCGCTGGGCCAGACCCTGGACCACGGTGGCCTGGGCGTTTCTCTCCCTGGGTATCGCTCTGGGTTCCTGGTGGGCTTATTACGAGCTGGGCTGGGGCGGTTGGTGGTTCTGGGATCCGGTCGAAAATGCCTCTCTGATGCCGTGGTTGTGCGGCACGGCGCTGATTCATTCGCTGGCAGTGACCGAGAAGCGTGGCCTGTTTCGGGCCTGGACGGTGCTGCTGGCCCTGATGGCATTCTCGCTGTGTCTGCTTGGGACTTTTCTGGTGCGCTCGGGAATTCTCACGTCAGTACATTCATTCGCCAATGACCCGGCCCGTGGCGCTTTTGTTCTGACTTTCCTTGCCATTGTTGTCGGTGGCTCACTGACACTTTTTGCCCTGCGCGCGCCTGTTTTGCGTCACCGTGCCGGATTTGAATGGTTGTCGCGAGACAGTTTCCTGCTCGGTAATAACCTGCTGTTGCTTACGGCAACATTTGTGGTGTTGATGGGCACCCTGTTTCCACTGATTGGTGAAGCACTGGATATCAAAATCTCTGTGCGTTCCCCCTATTTCAATGCGTTTTTCGTCCCGCTAACGCTGGTGCTGATGCTGTTGCTGGTGCCTGGCATGTTCAGTAACTGGAAAAAGCAGGACGGCAAGGCGCTGCTGAAGCGGCTGCTGTGGCTGGCGCCGGTCAGCGTGGTAGCAGGAGCTGCGCTGGTGGCATTCAGTGACGGCGAGATGCCGTTTGTTGGTGTGCTTGCCGTGATTATGGTGGTCTATGTCATTCTCGCGCAGCTCAGCGACTGGTTGCAGAAGGCGCTGGCATTTCGTGTTGGTCTGTTGCGCGGTGCCGGCAGGTTAACGCGGGCTTATCACGGCATGCTGCTGGGGCATATCGGGTTGGCCGTGATTGTCGCCGGCGTTACCCAGGTCAGTTTCCGCGAGGTCGAGCGTGATCTGCGCATGGTGCCCGGCGATGTGATTGAGGTGGCAGGCTACCAGTTCGCTTTTTCTGAAGTGGTCGAGCGGGCGGGCCCCAACTTCGACGCTATTCGGGCGATTGTCCCGGTGACCGAGAACGGCCGTGACATTGTTACCCTGACCCCGGAAAAGCGTACTTACCGGGTCAGCGGTCAGGTGATGACGGAAGCTGCACTGCATTCGAATTTTTTCCGTGATCTGTACGTGGCGTTGGGCGAACCGATAGATCAGGCTGAGCAGGCCTGGGCGGTGCGTATCTATTACAAGCCCGGCATCGGCTGGCTGTGGATAGGCTCGCTGCTGCTTGGTATTGGTGGCTTCCTTGCCGCCTCGGATCGCCGTTACCGGTCAAAATCGTCGGAGCAAGCTGATGCCATCGCGTAATGGCTGGTGGATGTTTCTGCCACTGGTGGCCTTTATCGGTCTGGCAGTGCTGCTCGCCACCCAACTTGGCCGCAATACCGAGGAGTTGCCCACGGCGCTGGCCGGCAAACCATTGCCGACCATGCAACTGCCCTCGCTGATGCGTACTGGCAGTGAAGTCAGCAACGATTTCTTTATCGGTCACTGGACCTTGCTGAATGTCTGGGCGACCTGGTGCCCGACCTGTTATGTCGAGCATCCGTATCTGATGCAGCTGGCGGAGCAGGGCGTTCGTATCGTCGGTCTGAACTATAAGGATGATGCCGGGAAGGCCCGTGAGTATCTGGCGAAGTATGGCAATCCCTTTGTCGAGGTGCCGGCGGATGAAAGTGGCCGTTATGGTATTGATCTCGGTGTCTATGGAGCCCCGGAAACCTTTGTAATCAATCCTGAAGGTGAAGTTGTGCTGCGTTATGTCGGCGAACTGAATGATCGTTCCTGGCAGCAACGTTTCGCACCCGTCTGGCAGAAGGAGGCAGAGTGATGAAGCGTCTGGTCCTGATGTTGTTGTGCTGCTGGCCGCTGGCGTTGCCGGCGGTGCAGGATATTTACCAGTTTGATTCCGTTATCGATGAGCAGCGCTTTCGCGAACTGCTGGTGCAGCTGCGCTGCCCGAAGTGCCAGAATCAGGCGATTTCCGATTCCGATGCACCGATTGCTCAGGATATGCGTCAGCAGGTTGCCGAAATGATCCGTGCCGGCCGCAGTGACGAGGAGATCGTTGATTATTTTGTTCAGCGCTATGGCGATTTCGTCAGTTATCACCCGCCGCTGACACCACAAACCATGATTCTCTGGTTGGCGCCGCTAATGGCGATGGGCGGAGGTCTGTTGCTGGTCGTGTTCCAGATCCGTCGTGCTCGTCGGATTACCCGAGGTGAGGATATTACCTGATGCTGTATGCCGGGATTGTGCTGCTGGCCGCTACCGCAGCGTTGTCGTTGTGGTGGATGTGGCGTCGCGAGGCCCTGCGTCAGGGCGTCGTACTGCGTGTGCCCTCCGTAGCGGTGGTGCTCGCCGTCGCCGGGCTGGCTCTGCTGCTATATATATGGCGTGGACAGCACCCGGACACCGGTCGCTGGCTGTCGGACTGGCAGGCCTATCAGGGTTTTGCTACCCAGGTTGTGGCTGGCAACCCGGACCCGGAACTGGCGGCGCAGATTCCATTGCAGTCGCTGGCCCGGGTGCTGCAGCGGCAACTGCATCTGACCCCGTCTGCAGAGGGCTGGTATGTCCTGTCCCTTATATATAGTGAGCTGGAGGCGCCGCAGGTGTCGGTGATGGCTGCCCGGCGCGCCGTGGAAATCAGTGATAACGCGCTGGAGCCGCGATTGCTTCTGGCGCGTAGTCTGATTGAGCAGGAGCAAGGCCGTCTTAATGATGAGGCGGGCCGGTTGCTGGATATCATCCTTGAGCAGTATCCGGGCCACGACGGTGCCTTGACTTTGCTGGCCTCGGCGGCGATGCAGAGTCAGGACTTTGCCCGTGCCTTGCCAGCCTGGCAGGCGTTACTGGCAAGGCATGGGGACGGCGAGGCACGACCGCTGTTGGAAAAAATGGTTGAGGATGCCCGTAGCCAGCTCTCCGCCCAGCAGCATTATCAGAATCTGACTGTGCTGGTGGAGGCCGGCGACGGTATAGAGGCCGGTGGCAACCTGTTCGTGTTCCTGCGTCGTCCCGGCGATGTTGGCCAGCCACTGGCGGCGGTGAGAGTGCTGGCGGACCGGTTCCCGATGTCTGTGCAACTGGCTCCGGCAAACTGGCTGCAGGCCATGCCTGCGCCTGGTACCGAGTTGGTAGCCGGAGCCCGCTACAGTGCGGCCGGCGGCGGCGGGGTTGAACAGGCGGGCGAGAATGCCGAGCTGGCGCCTGTCAGCGGCTCTGCCGGGGCCTTGTTCGCCCGGGTTCGGTTGTCGCAGCCAGAGATTCAATCGCAGTA
The DNA here is from genome assembly GCA_023146255.1 of Alcanivoracaceae bacterium. Classification (GTDB taxonomy): domain Bacteria; phylum Pseudomonadota; class Gammaproteobacteria; order Pseudomonadales; family Alcanivoracaceae; genus PGZG01. The sequence goes on along the minus strand of JAGLCJ010000008.1, from coordinate 70,437 downwards.
AGACGAATGCCTTAGCGGGACCGCTGACCGCCTTGTCGGACGGGCGGTGTCACGGTAGAGTGCCCCCCTTTTTCGGGGACAAACCCGGCGCCATCCGGTACCGGAATTCAAGTCGGAGTCATCTATGCGAGTCATCCTGCTCGGCGCCCCGGGTGCCGGTAAGGGCACCCAGGCCCAGCTGATCATGCAGAAGTTCGGTATCCCGCAGATCTCCACCGGAGATATGCTGCGCGCTGCCGTAAAAGCCGGCACCCCGCTGGGTATCGAAGCAAAAAAAGTCATGGATGCCGGTGGGCTGGTGTCTGACGACATCATTATCGGCCTGGTTAAGGAACGTATCCGCGCTGACGACTGCGCGAACGGTTTCCTGTTTGATGGTTTCCCGCGGACAATTCCGCAGGCGCAGGCGCTGGTGGACGCCGGTGTTGATATCGACTTCGTCGTCGAGCTGGATGTAAACGACGAGGAAATCATTGAGCGTCTTTCGGGGCGGCGAGTTCACCCGGCTTCCGGGCGCGTTTATCACATCAAGTACAACCCCCCGAAGCAGGAAGGTAAGGACGACCAGACCGGTGATGATCTGGTGCTGCGTGATGATGACCGGGAAGAAACCGTGCGTAAACGCCTTGAGGTGTACCAGCAGCAGACCCGTCCGCTGGTGGATTTTTATCAGAAGCTGGCAGCTGCGGGTGGCGACAAGGCGCCGAAGTATGTCTGCATCGCCGGGGTTGGCTCCATGGACGATATTCGCGACAAGGTCCTGGCAGCACTGAAACACTGACATTTTACCGTGTCACGAAATGTCCAAAAGGAGGCTTCGGCCTCCTTTTTTTGTCTTCGAATATCGCCTCGCAGCTGCTCGGGTGTCCCATGTTCAGGATATTTCTGTCCGGCTCGACGGCCCTGAGAAAGTGTTACGTCGGTAACACTTTTCACTACCGACCCCGCTGCCTGGTATCGATCGCCGTCCGGAAACAGGGTTGTATTGCGGTTCGTGTTATCCGCTTCGGGCAGAAAAATATTCCGCTTGAAGCGGCTTCAACAGGTTCTCTCGGGGGGGCGATGCCTGAACGCGATTATGTACTGAATGCTTTTTTCTGCGGAAAAAACCCAAATTGCTTTATTTCGATGGTGCTGAAACGGGGGCAGTGACGAATTTTGCCAGTGTGTTTGGAGTGGTGCGGAGTGAAATAGAGCGCGGTCTGAAAAAGGGGGGTGAGCAAATTATGTACCACCTGATTTTTTTTTATGCTATTTTTTCTCTCGGTCGCAGTAAAAACAACGCTATAGCTTAGGAGATCAGTCATGGCTCGAGCCAAAAAGAAAGCCGCAACGAAACGTAAGGCAGCCAAGCCGGCAGTAAAGAAGGCCGCTGTCGATAACAAAGTGAAGCTGAAAGAGCAGGCCGCCGCCGCTGCCCACAAGGCACTGGCTGCAGTAGAAGCCAAGCTCGATGCACAGAAGAAGAAGGTCGAAGGCGTCGCTGCCAAGCTGAAAGCCCAGCGCGCTTCCGCCAAAGGCAAACTGACCGCCGCCGCCAAGGCCCGTGTCGCCACCATGCGTCAACAGCTGAAAGCGCTGCGCGACGGTATGGCCGACCTGCGCAAAGAGGCGCGTGCTGCCAAAGCTGCCGCTTCCCGTGAAGCCAAGCGTCTCAAGGCTGCGCACCGCGCTGCGGATCGCAAAGCCAAGACCGCTGCCAAGAAAGCCGCTGCCAAAGCGAAAGTAGCTGCCCGTAAGGCCGCTGCCAAGCAGAAAGCTGCTGCCAAGAAAGCCGCCGCCAAAGCGAAAGTAGCTGCCCGTAAAGCCGCTACCAAGCAGAAAGCTGCTGCCCGCAAGGCCGCTGCCAAAGCCAAGGCTGCTGCTCGCAAGGCTGCTGCACGTGAAAAAGCTGCTGCCAAGAAAGCCGCTGCCAAAGCCAAGAAAGCTGCTGGCAAAGGCAAGGCCAAGAAGCGTGTAGCGCGTAAGGGTCCGGCGAAGAAGGCTGCTGCCAAGAAAGCACCGCGTAAGGCGAAGGCCAAGAAGGCTCCGCGTAAGGCGAAGGCAGCAAAGGCAAAGAAGGCGCCGCGTAAAGCCGCTGCGAAGAAAGCTGTTCGCAAGGCACCGGCCAAGAAGAAAGCCGCTCGTCGCGGTCGTCCGGCCAAGAAGTAATTCTTCTCTGGTCTGACAAAAGCCCCGCTTCGGCGGGGCTTTTTTATGGCTGAGTGCTCAGTTTTGCTCCGGGTTCAGCTGATTCAGGTTGGTGAATGCACGGCCTGTATCCGGACAGCTGACAGGGCAGAGTGGTTTGTCCGCAAGCCAGCCATGCACACTGCGGCCACCCTGATCGAGCCACGTCGACAGGTTCTCTCGCCAGTATTTCCCATTCAGGGCCATGCACAGGTGCTGCTGACGGATGCCATCATGGGCGACGCTGATATCTGCATCATCATGTCGTGCCTGCATCAGTCGCTGTGGCAGGTCTGCCGGTAGCAGTGGCATGTCACAGGGCAGAATGACCTGACATGGCGTGTCGATCACCGCAAGAGCGGCTTCGAGCCCGGCCAAGGGGCCGGGAAAATCTGCGCGCAGATCTGTGACGACCGTCACGCCAAGGGCTCGGTACGCGTCCAGATTTCGATTTGCGCTGACAATGACGCTGGAGCTCTGCCTACCGAATTGCTGCAACAGATGATGAATCATGGCAGCGCCACGCCAGTTGGCCCAACCTTTGTCGATGCCGCCGGCACGCAATCCGCGACCGCCGGCAAGTATCACCAGCGTCCAGTCGGGGTTTTGCGGGGGGCGGATACTCATATCGGTCTTCAGCACGGGAGAGAGGGCTATTGTCGCCGTAGCATGCCGTTTTGTCTGCCAATGGTTGTCACCCGGCCTGATTGGTATGCTCTGCGCCAGTTGAGGAGATAGCTTTTGAGTCGTGTCGAAAGAGTGCTGTGTGATGACGAGCGTTTCGCCAGTCTGATCCCCGGTTTTGCTCCGCGCGCGCCCCAGCTGGAGATGGCGCGGGCGGTCGAACAGGTGTTGGACAATGCCTCGGCACTGGTGGTGGAGGCGGAGACCGGGACCGGTAAAACGCTGGCCTATCTGGTGCCGGCGTTGCTGGCTGACGGGCCAAGCATTATTTCCACCGGCACCAAAAGTTTGCAGGAGCAGCTGTTCTTTCGCGATCTGCCGGTGGTATTGAAGGCGCTTGGGGTCAGTCGCCGCACCGCCTTGCTGAAAGGCCGGGCCAATTATCTGTGCCCGTACCGGATGAAACTGCATCTTGAGGAGGCCCGTTTCCAGACCCGCGACACCGCGTTACAGATGCAGGTGGTGGCGCGCTGGGCGGCGCGCACCGCCAGTGGTGACATTGCCGAGTTGCGGGAAATTCCTGAAGACGCGCCGGTCTGGCCCTGGGTGACCAGCACGGCGGAGAATTGTCTCGGTCAGGACTGCCCTGAAATCAGCAGTTGTCCTGTCATGCGTGCCCGTCAGGAGGCGCAGGAGGCGGATCTGGTGGTGGTTAATCATCATCTGTTCTTCGCCAATGCGGCCCTCAAGGGCGAGGGCGTTACAGAACTGCTGCCATCCGCCAACGCGGTGATCTTTGACGAGGCGCACCAGCTACCCGATGTCGCCGCCACCTTTTTCGGCTCGACGCTCAGTTCCAGACAGTTGCAGGAGCTGTGCAGCGATGCCATCAGCGAGGCAGCGCATACTGCCATTGATGTGCAGGGCCTGTCGGCTTGTACCAGCGCACTGGAGCGGACAATGGCGGACCTGCGCATCGCGCTGGGCAACGATGGCCGCAAAGACCCCTGGTCGGCGGTGGTTGATGCGCCGGAAGTGATCAGTGCTGCCACGGCGCTGGCTCAGGCGCTGTCAGCGCTGGAACAGTTTCTTGAGCCGCATGCCCGCGGTAGTCGCGGCATGGAGTCCTGTCATCGCCGGGCACTGGAGCAACGGGAAAGTCTGGCTCGTTTCCAGAGTGGCGATGACGACAATCTGGTGTTCTGGTTCGAAACCTTCAAACGCGCCTTTTTGCTACATGCGACACCGTTGTCGGTGGCGGAAATGTTTGATGCCCATCGTGCTCGCCAGCGCTGCAGCTGGATATTTACCTCGGCGACCCTGTCGGTGGCCGGTAACTTCAGCCACTTTATCGACCGCCTCGGCATTGTTGATGCCCAGACTCTGCGTCTGGAGAGTCCATTCGATTTCCGTCGTCAGGCGGTGCTGTATGTGCCCGAGGATCTGCCGACACCGGATATGCCGGATTACACCCGGCGCCTGGTGGACAACATGCTGCCGGTGATCGAGGCGGCAAAGGGTCGGACATTTTTTCTGTTTACCAGTCACCGGGCGTTACGGGAGGCGGCCGAGCTGTTGCGTAACCGGATCGATTATCCGCTGCTGGTGCAGGGTGAGGCCGGTCGACGTCAGTTGCTGGAGGATTTTCGCGAGCGTGGCAATGCGGTCCTGCTTGGTACCAGCAGCTTCTGGGAAGGCATTGATGTGCGGGGTGAAGCGCTCAGCTGTGTCATAATCGACCGGCTGCCGTTTGCCTCACCGGGCGATCCGGTGGCCGCAGCACGGATCGAACGGATCAAGCGGGAACGTGGTAATCCGTTTCGCGATTACCAGTTACCGCAGGCGGTGTTGACCTTGCGTCAGGGCGCCGGTCGGTTGATTCGTGATGTGCAGGATCATGGTGTGCTGGTGATTGCGGATCCGCGCCTGATCGACAAGAGTTACGGCAAGCTGTTTCTCGACAGCCTGCCGGGCATGACACGCACCCGCAAGATCGAGGTGGTGGAGCGCTTTTTCCGTTATATCGAAAGTCGGGGCACGCTTGAAACTACTGGCACTTGAAACAGCGACAGACAGCTGCTCGGTGGCGTTGTGGGACAATGGCCGCATCGAGGAGCGCTTTGAAGCGGGACAGCGCCGGCAGACTGAGCGGGTGCTGCCGATGCTGGAGGAAATACTGGCCGTCGCCGGCTGGAAACTGGGCCAGCTCGACGCTATTGCATATGGTCAGGGTCCCGGTGCCTTCACTGGCGTGCGGGTGGCGGTGTCCGTGGCGCAAGGTTTGGGATTTGCTGCAGACATTCCATTGATTGGCATCTCGACGCTGGCGGCCAGCGCCCATGGCGCGGCGCGTGAGCATGGCGATGGCAATTGGCTGATCGGTTTCGATGCCCGCATGGGTGAGCTTTATCTGGGCGGTTACAAAGTGACGCAGGGTAGCGTGCAGATGTTGTTGGCGGACTGTGTCGCAGCCCCGTCAGCGCTGCCGGCGCTGCCGGGTGGACAATGGCGTGGCGCCGGCAGCGGTGCGCTGTATCTCGACGCCATGCGCGGCAACTGGCCGACGTTGCTGGACTGGGATGCGGAGCAGTTGCCCCATGCCGCATCCGTTGCCGCTCTGGCAGCCTTGGAACGTGCCGCTGGTGGTGGTGTCCCTGCAGAACAGGCAAGACCGGTATATCTCCGTGACCGGGTGATTCAGGGAGCAATACGATGAGCAAGCCATCCGGCTGGGATCTGCCCGAGCCCCATATCATGACCATGACCGTGCCGACCTCGGCCATTGACGTCATGGGTCATGCCAATAATGTCGAATACCTGCGCTGGCTTGAACAGATTGCCTGGGATCACACCCGGGCGCTGGGGCTGGGCTGGGAAAAATACCAGCAGCTGAATCGCGGCATGGTGGCGCGCCACACCGAACTGGAATACCTGTCGCCGGCATTTGCCGACGACCAGCTGGAGGTTGGCACCTGGATTGTCGAGAACGATCAGCGCATCAGCATGGTACGCCGCTATCAGATTCGTCGTCCTGCCGATGGCGTCACATTGCTGCGCGGTCGCACTCGCTGGGTTTGTGTCGCCATTGATTCCGGCAAGCCGCGAAGGATGCCGCCGGAGTTTATTGACGGTTATGCACTCACTGCTGTGGAAGCCGACTGAATGGAATGGTTGCAGTTGTTGGTACTGGCGGTCATTCAGGGATTGACCGAGTTCCTGCCGATTTCCAGTTCTGCACACCTGATCCTGCCGGCGCAGCTGCTCGGCTGGCAGGATCAGGGTCTGGCATTCGATGTCGCCGTCCATATCGGCACGCTGCTGGCGGTGATGCTGTACTACCGTCAATACCTGGCTCGCATGACGCTTGGCGCGCTGCACGGAGTCCAGGCCCGGCAGATGAACGAACACTTGCGGCTTGGTCTGCTGCTGATTTGGGCGACGCTGCCGGCGGTGATCTGTGGTTTCCTGTTCAAGGATATGGTCGAGGAACAGAGCCGCTCGGTGGCGGTGATCGCCAGCACCACCTTGTTGTTCGGCGCACTTTTGTGGCTGGCTGATGCAAAAGGTGCGCAAACTCATTCGATGATGAAGATGGGTTTTGCTGCCGTTACGCTGATCGGTCTTGCCCAGGCGCTGGCGCTGATTCCCGGCACATCGCGTAGCGGCATTACCATTACCGCTGCGCTACTCCTCGGGCTGCGTCGCGAGGACGCCGCCAATTTTTCGTTCCTGATGTCGATCCCGGTGATTCTCGGCGCGGTGGTGCTGATGATTGGCGATGTCGCCACTGAGGAGCATATCTACTCACTGGTGCAGTTGCTGGTTGCCTGCGTGGTGTCGGCGCTGGTGGCTTACCTGACCATCGCTTTCTTCATTCGTCTGGTCAATCGTCTGGGCATGCTGCCGTTTGTCATTTACCGGCTGCTGCTTGGCGCAGTGCTGGCACTGTTTTTCCTGTGAAACTGGTGGCTCTGCCGGACGTTGCCGATGTTGGCGCCGAAACGGTCGCCGACGAAGCAGCGGCCCGCGCCGCCCATGCGGACCTCGTGCTCGGCCGGATAGAGAACAGATTGTCGCTATGGCGCCCTGAAGGCCATGAGACGCCGCTCAGCGTCGATTTCACCAGCGGCGCCCTCGGCTACCGTCTCGCCGCCGATCGCGTCCGTCACGAGCGTCTGGTGCGCGCTGTCGGCAAGCAGTCGGATAACGGCATATTGATTGACGCCACCGCCGGCCTTGGCCGCGACTCCGCCTTGCTGGCTCAGGCCGGCTGGCAGGTCAGCATGCTCGAGCGCCAGCCGGTGCTGCAGGCGCTGCTGGCAGACGGCCTTGCCCGCGCACCGGAGCTGGCCAGCCATCTGTCACTGATCCGCGCCGACAGCACTGAATGGCTCCAGCAGCACCCGCGCTGCGCCGAAGTGGTGTATCTGGATCCGATGTTCCCGGAACGGGAAAAATCCGCCGCCATCAAGAAAGAACTGCTCTGGCTGCAGTGGTTATGCGGCATGGACACGGAAGCGGGCGAAGCGGCGCTGCTTGATGCCGCATTGTCTGCAGCCCGCCGCCGGGTGGTGGTAAAGCGCCCGCTGCGCGCACCCAACCTCGGCAGCCACAAACCGGCGTCATCGCTGACAGGGAAGACCGTAAGGTTTGATATCTACCCTTGTCACCCGAATTGATTGCGGAAAAGAATGCGATGCGAGGCAGGAGCGAGGGTCAGAGCTTGCCGGGACTGTGTGAGACATGGATGTCGAACACAAGCCCCCAGGGATGGGTTCACGGCGTGTCCCGGCAAGCTCTGACCCTCGCTCCTGCCGTGGACGTTCACTCCTCTACAAGCGATGACCCCAAACCAGCCGGCACTCGAGTAATCCGCAAGATCGCCTGATTGATCTCGACGCTGAGAATCAGCCCGGCCTCTTCATCCAGCGACTGCAGCCGGTCATCAAACACCAGCCTGCCCTCGTCATTACTGCTGACCAGACCGTGCACCCGCAACTGGGTAATAAAGTTGCGCAGCACGTTACGATCAAAGAACTCCGGCGAATTGAACTCATGCAACAGCGATAACCGCTGGGCAGTCTGATACGCCAGCTCTTCGAGACGGTCATTGTCGAGCACGCCACTACCATGCTGTACCAGCACCCGGATGGTCAGCGAGAACCGCTCCAGCGCCTGCAGCACCGTCTGGCCAAGATGATCGAGCAGATCCGCCTCGATGGAATGCAACGAGGCGCCGGTCAGGCAGTCACCATCGCGACTGATCAAACCCTGCTGTACCAGCACGGCAATGGTACTGTCGGTCATAGCATCGAGCTCGGCGCCGGACTGCCAGGGCAGGAAATATTCGGTGCGGAAGAACGGATATAGCAGGTTTACCAGCCGATACAACTGGCTCAACTGAATGCGGCGGGCATTATCAAACAGCGCACTGATCAGACCCGGCAGGATGAACAGATGCAGGCTGTTATTGCGGATATAAGTCATCTGCAAAGCGGTGATCGGGTCAGTGCTGACCAGCGAACCCAGCGGATGCTCGATCCGCCGAATGAATTCGTGTTCGATGCCGTAACGGATAATGGCTTCCGGGTCACTCTCGGCAATAGTGCTGTCAGGGGAGAAACGGGCATCGCGCAACAGGGTCAGGTAAAGCGCCAGCTGCCGACGCAACTGTTCCTCATCCATGGTGTGTTTCGGCGTGGCCAGTACCGCCAGGCTGAGCAGGTTGACCGGGTTGGCCACCGCCGCGCTGTTGATGCGGGTCACCACCTCATCGCCGAGCTTGCTGACCGATTGCTTGAACCATTCCGGCGATGTTTCACCGATATCGCCATCGGCACGCCAGTTTGGTGCCTGCTGATCAAGAAAGTCAGACAGCACCAGTGGCTCGCCGAAGTTCACATGGACCTCGCCGAAATGGCTGCGCAGCAGCGAGGCAGAGGAGGTGATCAGACCGAACAGGGATTCCTTCTTTTTCTTCGCACCATGCATTTCGCCGATATAGGAACTCGCCTCAAGCACTTTCTCATAGCCGATATAGACCGGCACAAACGCCACCGGCTTGTTGGCATCGCGGAGGAAACTGCGCAGGGTCATGGCCAGCATGCCGGTTTTCGGTTGCAGCATCCGGCCGGAACGGCTGCGACCGCCCTCGACGAAATATTCAATCGAGAACCCCTTGGTGATAATGGTGTGCATGTACTCGTTGAAGACTGCCGCGTACAGGCGGTTACCCTTGAAACTGCGGCGCATGAAGAAGGCGCCACCACGGCGCAGGATACTGCCAACCACCGGCATGTTGAGGTTGATACCGGCGGCAATATGCGGTGGCACCAGATTGTTGCGATAGACCACGAATGACAGCAGCAGATAGTCGATATGGCTGCGGTGGCAGGGCACGTAAACCACTTCATGGTCACGGGCGATCTGCCGCAGCTTGTCGATGTTGTAGAGACGAATACCGGCGTACAGGCGGTTCCAGACCCAGTTCAGGATCAGCTCGAGAAAGCGGATCACGGTATAGGAATAGTCGGCGGCGATTTCCCGGGCATAGGCACGGGCGCGGGCGCGGATTTTCGCCTCAGTGGTGTTTTCCTCGCGAACTGTGCCCTCTATGGCGGCGCGGACCTGAGCGCTGTCCACCAGGCTGTTGACCAGCGTCCGCCGGTGCGACAGGTCGGGGCCAATGACCGCTTCCTGCTGGCGGCGGAAATGGACTCGGAGAATACGTTGCGCCTTGCGTGATACCCGTTGGCCGTCATCGCTCTCGGCGACCAGCTGGCGCAGGGACATGGGCGGGCTGAAATGAATCAGCAGCTGTCGCCCCTGGGTCAGCACAATCAGCATTTTTTTCAGCAGGCCGGGTGCCGACCAGTTATCCGAGAAAACAATTTTCCACAGCGAATTTTCCTTTTCCGGGCGCCGGCCCCAGAACACCGAGACCGGAACCAGCTGGATGTCCAGAGCGGGATCCTCGCGCAGCGCACTGATCAGGTTTTCCAGCCGTTGCGGACTGGCGCTGACACGCTCGCGGCCAAACAGCGGGCGACGGTAGATGGCAAAGCTGCGCCGACGCAAATGCTGGCTGCCGAAACTGGCAGCGGCCAGCGGTGATGGCAGATTCATGCGCCGGGTCTCGCGCTCGACCACCAGCAGATCACTCATCGAAGCGTCACGCAGCACATAGACCACCGGGCCGTCGGGATAGATACCGAGGTCGTTAAGGTCATCAAGCTGTTCGGTGGCGCGGGTATAAAGATTGAGGATCAGACGGGCGATGGCGAAAACCAGTTTGTCCAGACCAAGCCAAGGGCTCATGGGCACTCGTTATGCAGTGAAATCAGGGTGAAAGTGTAAACAACGGCGCCAGACATAGACAGAAACCTTCCAGCCCGGGTAGGACAGCACAGGCGGTGAAAGCTGTTTCAAGATGTTACCTGACCGGAAATATCAGCCAGTCGGTACCGATTGGTCCTTGCCCATTCAGTCCTGCCGGGGATGATGAAGCCTGTCGCCATCGGGAGAGAGCAGCATGCGCAAGACAACACTGAACCACTTCGGTCTGGATGGTCTGCAAAGGTCTGTTGCGACTGAGCGGGCCCCGGGACCCGGCGAAGTGGCGGTGCGGATGTGTGCCGCGTCAGTGAACTATCATGATCTTGCCACGGTACTGGGGTTTGCCAATCCGAAGATGCCGCTGCCGCAGGTGCCGCTGTCGGACGGCGCCGGCGAGGTGATGGCGGTCGGTGAGGGGGTGACGGGTCTGGCTCCGGGCGATCGGGTCTGTACCCTGTTCTTTCCGGGCTGGCAGAGCGGGAAACCAACGCTGGCGGCGCTGAAGCGGGTCACCGGGGAAACCGTCCCCGGCGCCCTGCAGGATCAGTTGCTGGCGCCGGCCAGCAGCTTTATTCCAATGCCTGCCTCGCTCGGATTTATCGAAGCGGCGACCTTGCCCTGTGCCGCGCTGACGGCCTGGCGGGCGGTGGTGGTGGAGGGACAGGTCAAGGCCGGCGACCGGGTACTGATTCAGGGTACCGGCGGGGTCAGCCTGTTTGCCCTGCAGTTTGCCCGCTTACTGGGTGCTGAAACCTTCGTCATTTCGTCCTCGGACGAGAAGCTGGCCCGGGCCCGTGAGCTGGGGGCTGATCACTTGCTCAATTACCGGGCCGAGCCGCGCTGGGGCAGGGCAATACGCAAGCTGAGTGGTGACGGAGTTGATCTGGTTGTTGAAGTAGGCGGTGCCGGCACGCTGAACGAATCTCTTGATGCGGTGCGCATCGGCGGTCACGTTTCCATGATCGGCGTGCTGACCGGGATGGCCAGTCAGGTCAGTACTGCAAAGATCATGGCGATGAATGTCACGGTACGCGGCATTACCGTCGGCAATCGCGAGCAGTTCGGCGAAATGAATCGGGCCATTGACCTGCACCGGCTGCAGCCGGTGATCGGCGATGTGTTTGGTTTTGATGGTCTGCCGGCAGCGCTGAGGACCATGCAGGGCGCCAGCCATGTCGGCAAGTTGTGTCTGGATTTCAGTCTTTGACCGGCAGCTGCAACATCCGCATCAAGCGGTTGCGAAACTGTTTGCGTTTGTCGGCCAGTGAAAACAGTTTTGGCGAGAACAGCCAGCTCTGGGTGATGCCCATCAGAAAGGTGTAGCAGAGCAGTCCGGCTTCGTCGGCATCGCCGTCCGGGTGGATGCTTTGCAAACGCTGTCCGAGTGTATGAATGATGGCTTTGGTCAACTGCCGCTCGCGGCGAATGGTACGGGCCATGGTGTCGGTCAGTTCGGTCTTGTTCAGCAGGATCTCGAAGGATTGCCGGTACCAGCGATCTTCCAGTAGCAGGCGGAACCACTCATCGACGAAATCACTGATCGCCTGAACCGGATCAGTCTGTTCGCTGGCCTGCTGCACCAGTTGCTGTAACGGGCCTTGCGAATAACCGAGTACCGCCTCGTATAGCTCATCCTTGTTCTTGAAATGCCAGTAGATCGGCCCGCGACTGTAGCCGGCCTCGGCGGCGATCATCGCCAGCGTGGTTTGCGAGTAGCCGTTGCGGCTGAACAGCTTCAGCGCCGCCTCAATGACCTTCTGGCGGGTTTGTTCGGCTTCTTCTCTGGTTCGGCGCATGGCGGATAAAAACGGGGGCTTGCGCCCCCGTCTCAGTGGCTTCGGGAGTCAGGTGTCAGAGCTTACCTGCTGCGGCCATTTCCATATAGCTGGTGTCGAAGCGGAACTTGATGTTGCCCTTGTCGCCAAGCAGTTTGCCGTCCGGGAAGCTGATGCCAACGAAATCGGCATCGGTGGCGCCTTCACCGAGCAAACCGTGCTGGAAGGAAAACTGACGGACCGAATCCATGGCGGAGAAAGCCTGCTCGCTTTTCGTGAAGGCGACGGCCTCGGCCGGCTGCCAGAACATCTTCATGCCCTTCAGCTGGGCTTCGTAGCCGGCCAGATCGGTGCCGGACGCCTCGCCAAGGAAGGCACGCATCTTCGAGCCTTCCTCGGTGTCGCTTTCCATGATCGCCATCATTTCAAACCAGGCGCCGACCATGGCCTTGCCGAGCTTCGGGTTGGCTTTCAGGGTTTCGGTGTTGACCACGGTCAGATCCTTGATGTGGCCGGGCACCTGACTGGAGTCGTAGATGCGGTTGGAACCGGGCAGGGCAGCGACTTCATCCAGCAGCGGATTCCAGGTCACGACGCTGGTGACGTCCTTGGTCTGGTAGGCGGAAACGATATCGGCATCCGAGGTGTTCACCAGAGTAACGTCACGCTCGCGCAGACCGACGCTGTCCAGCGCCCGGGCCAGCAGATAGTGCGATACCGACAGCTCGACCAGATGCAGCTTGCTGCCCTTCAGGTCCTTCACTGATTTGGCGGTCTTCGAGACGATGCCGTCGTTGCCGTTCGAGTAGTCGCCGACAATCAGTGCGGTGGTGTCGACGCCGCTGGCGGCCGGAATGGACAGTGCGTCCATGCTGGTGCAGACCACCGCGTCAAACTGGCCGGCGGTGAACTGGTTAATCGACTCGATGTAGTCGTTGATCTGGACAATATCGACTTCGATGCCGTACTTGTCGGCCCATTTCTTCATGATTCCGGATTTGTCCGCGTACTCCCACGGCATCCAGCCAGCGTAGATGGTCCAGGCGATGGTGAACTTCTTTTTCTCGGCGGCCAGCACAGCTGGTGCAGCAAACAGCATGACGCCGGCAAGCAGGGCGCCGGTCAGGCGGGTAAGGATTGACTGTTTCATGGTGAACCTCCAACGGGATGACGGGGTTTAGCTAGCAAGTAACGAGCCAGAGTTCAGAACATCTTCAGGTAATGCTGGATTTCCCAGGCTGATACGGTGTTGTGGTAACTGCGCCATTCGGCACGTTTGAAGTCGACGAAGGCACGGAACATGCGCTCGCCAAACACCTGACGGGACAGCGGATCGGCCTCGAAGGCGTCCATCGCCTCTTCCAGGCTCTGTGGCAGAAACTGGATGTTCTGCGCAGCGATCTCGGCGTCGCTGTAGTTGTACATGTTCTCGCGGTGCGGTTTACCGGGGTCCAGCTGCTCGCGGATGCCCTCCAGACCTGCCGCCAGAATCATGGCTGCACCAAGATAGGGATTGCAGCTGATATCGGCGGCGCGGCATTCAACACGACCGCCGGCACTGGGGATGCGGATCATGTTGGTGCGGTTGTTGTTGCCGTAGCAGCAGAACACCGGTGCCCAGGTGGAGCCGGACATGGAACCCTGACGCACCAGTCGCTTGTAGCTGTTCACCGTCGGCGCGATCACCGCGCAGATGGCGCGGGCGTGTTTCAGCACGCCGGCAATAAAGTGGTAAGCCAGCAGCGAGACGCCAACCTGATGCGGATCATCGCCGTTGGCGATAAACAGGTTCTTGCCGCTGCTGATGTCCGCCAGTGACATGTTGTAGTGGGCGCCGCTGCCGGTCCGGTCGGCGTAGGGTTTTGGCATAAAGCTGGCAAAAGCGCCGTGTTTGCGGGCGATTTCGTTGGCCATCATGCGGAAAAACACAAACCGGTCGGCCATGTTCAGGGCGTCGGTATAGGTGAAATCGGTTTCGAACTGGCCGATGGCATCCTCGTGATCGAACGAATAGACATCCCAGCCGAGTTTGTTCATTGCCGTGACCAACTCATCGACGATCGGCAGGTTATCCATCAGTGCGCAGGGGTCATAGCAGGGCTTGCCAAGGTTGTCGCGATCACTGAGCGGGGCGAAGCCGCCGTCGGCCTGATCGCGGAACAGAAAGAATTCCGTTTCAATGCCGAGATTGAAGATATAGCCCATCTGCGCTGCCGCTTCAGTCTGGCGCTTGAGAATCACCCGCGAGCAGGCTTCGAACGGCGCGCCATCCAGATACAGATCGCTGGCGAACCAGGCCAGTTCCGGATTCCACGGGCACTGGGTGGCGGTGGCCGGGTCCGGCATTGCTGCAACTTCGTTATCGCTGATGTCCTGCGGCACGCCATCAAGGGCGGCGCCGGTGTACAGCTCGGAGCCGGCCATCATGTTGTCGAGGTGATTCAGCGGCACCAGCTTGCCCTTGATACGGCCATGAATATCGACGTAACTCGCCATCGCATACTTCACGCCGAGCTGTTCGAGACGGACGGCGAGGGGATTGCTGCTTTTTGCCGAAGACATGATCTGACTCTCCAGTTGCATTGAGGATAAGCGGCTGCGGTAGATAACCCTGGCTGCCGCTGGCATGAATCTTTCATTCAATATACATGCCAGCGTGTATGTATAAGTTCTGGAGCCGTCTCGCATCGAGGCGCGTGTCGAGGTGAAAAATGCAATCCGGACAATGGCTTGAGCGGGAAGTGGCGATCGGAGACCTGACTCTGCAAAGCGGCAATGTGTTGCGTGATGCCCGCATGCGGGTGCTGCAGCGGGGCCTGCCGAACGCACCAAAAGACAACATCGTGCTGTTGCCCGGGTATTACGGTGGTGCAATGGCCGGCAACCTGCCATTGGCTTGTGCTGACAGCCCACTCAGCGATCCGCACTGGTGTGTATTGATTCCCGGCATGCTCGGCGCCGGCCAGTCGAGCTCGCCGTCGAATGCCCATGACAGCCAGCGCGGCGTGCGCTTTCCGTCGATCAGTCTGGTTGATCAGGTCAACGCCCAGCAGCGTCTGCTTGAGGTGCTGTTTGATCCGGTACAGCTGGCGCTGGTGGCAGGCTGGTCGCTTGGCGGCATGCAGAGCCTGCAGTGGGCCTGCCTGTTTCCCGATCAGGTCCGGCGGGTTGCCGCCTGGTGTTCCGCCGTGCGCTGTTATCCGCACAACCTGCTTTTTCTGCTTGGTCTGAAAGCAGCGTTGCTGGCGGATCCACACAGCCGTAACGGCAGCAAGCCGGTGGAGGGGCTGCGTGCCTTTGCCCGCATTTATGCCAGCCGTGCCTACAGCGCCCGTTTTGTCCGTGAACAGCTTTATCGCCAGCTCGGATTCGAAACGCTCGATCAGCTGTTGCGCTGGTGGGAGGACGACCATCTGGCCATGGATCATCACGATCTGCTTTGCGTACTGGAGATGTGGAGCAACGCCGATATCAGTGCCAATGATCTTTATCAGGGCGATATGGACGCAGCGCTGGCGGCGATTCGCATGCCGACACTGATCATGCCCTGCGACAGCGATCAGTATTTTCCTGCCGAGGAAGCGCTGGCCGATGCAGCGCGGATGCCGGGTGCACAGGCCGTGGTTCTGCGCAGCGATTGGGGCCACTGCGGCGGCGGCCCGGGTCGTGAAGCGGCGGCCATGGCCCAGCTCTGGCCGGCGCTGTCAGCGCTGCTTGCCCGATAACAGGGCGGCGGCGCTGTTTTGGTGCGCAGCGCAGCGGCCAGCGCGGTTGCTGGCCGCTAATCCGGCGGCCCGGGCATGGCACGGATACTGCAAAACCATTAGCGGAAACGCGGTGTGCCAATCGCACCGGGTGATGCAAAGCGCAACTAGGGTTCCGGTCGCCGTGGTGATGTCTGGTCCGAGAGTTGCCGGCCTTTCCTGCGGAAGGGTTACACGGCGGGATTAAAAGCCCGGGAGACCAGCATCGCCGAGACGTTCCGGTCATCCGTGTAACCGGCGTTCGCGCTGCAGGAGGAAGATTTATGACCAAGCCATTTATTGCCGATTGCACCTTCCGTGCTGTCCCCAACCGGGAGAGCGCTTTATGAGGCTGATCAACCTGCGGCCATCCCGGCCCCTTGCCGTGGCGCTCGGCTTTATTCCGTTCATCATTCTGCTGCTGCTGTATATCAGCAACTCGAACGCCCGCCTTGCCGAAAATCCGAATGACAAGTTGTTGCCCGGCCTGACCACCATGGTCGATGCCGTGCAGCGTCTGGCCTTTACCGAGGACACCCGAACCGGTGAGTACCTGTTATGGATGGACACCGCGTCCAGCCTCGAGCGGCTGCTGATCGGGCTGGCCGTGTCAGCGGGTCTGGCGTTGCTGGTCGGCATTCTGCTCGGCACCCTGCCGATGTTCCGCGCGCTGGCGGGACCGGTGGTGGCGGCCATTTCGATGGTGCCACCGATGGCGATCCTGCCGATCCTGTTTATTGTTTTTGGTCTGGGTGAGTTGTCCAAGGTGGTGCTGATTGTGATTGGCACCGCGCCGGTGATGATCCGGGACATGGCCCAGCGGGTGCTGGATATGCCCCGTGAGCAGTTCATCAAGTTGCAGACACTGGGGGGTAACAGCTGGCATCTGATGCTGCGGGTGGTGTTGCCACAGCTGCTGCCACGTTTGCTGGCGGCGCTGCGACTTTCCCTTGGTGCGGCCTGGCTGTTCCTGATCGCCGCAGAAGCGATTGCCTCCACCGATGGGCTTGGCTACCGCATTTTTCTGGTCCGTCGTTATCTGGCCATGGATGTGATCCTGCCCTATGTGATCTGGATTACCGTGCTGGCTTATTTCATGGACCTCGGCTTGCGTTTGTTGTCTCGCCGCATGTTTCCCTGGTTCCACCGTCAGCAGGAGGGTGAGGCATGAAACTGATCGAGGTGAATCAGGTCGGCAAACAGTACGGCGACAATGTCGTACTGGAGAAACTCAACTTCACTGTCAGCGCCGGCGAGTTCTGTACCATGGTCGGCACGTCTGGCTGCGGCAAGACCACCTTCCTGCGCATGCTGCTTGGTGAAGAGCAGCCGAGTCACGGTGCAATCCTGATGGATGGCAAGCCGTTACCTGCCGAACCGGGGCCAGATCGTGGCGTGGTATTCCAGCGCTATTCGGTGCTGCCGCACCTGACCGTGCTCGGCAATGTGATGCTCGGGCCGGAACTGAAAACAGGCGGTATTTTTGCCCGCGCTTTCGGTGCGCGGCGTGCGCTGATCCGTCGCGAAGCCGAATCCCTGCTCGATGCAGTCGGGCTCAGCCATGCCCTGAACCGCTATCCGGCGGAGTTGTCCGGCGGCATGCAGCAACGTCTGGCGATTGCCCAGGCGCTGATCATGAAGCCGCGCATTCTGTTGCTGGATGAGCCCTTCGGTGCCCTTGACCCGGGCATTCGTGCCGATATGCATGAACTGGTGCTGCGGCTTTGGCGGGAAACCGGGGTCACCGTCTTTATGGTGACCCACGATCTGAAAGAAGGCTTTTCGCTCGGCACCCGGTTGATGGTATTTGACAAGATCCGTCGCGACGCTCAGGCGCCGAATGCCTACGGTGCCACCATTACCTATGATCTTCAGCTAAAGCATGCGGACAAGGCCCTGCAGAAAAATATTGCCAGCGAGGTGGCGCAGACCAGCCAGCTGCTGGCGGGAGCCATCTTATGAACAGCGAAGTACTTTATCAGGATGTTTTACCGGCCGGCTGTCACTGGTCGTTCCGGATCGGTCGTGGTCAGGTGCTGCGTCTTGTTGATGAACAGGGCGGCGCCAATGTCGGCATGCTGCTGTATAACGCCGAGCAGTTGCTTGATCGCATCAATATTCCTGACACCCTGAAGTGTCAGCACACCTTTCGGCTCACCGCCGGCCATTGCATCTATACCGATATGGGCCGGGTGCTGTGTTCGATTACTGAAGATACCGCCGGCTGGCATGATGGTGTTTGCGGCACCTGCGATGCCGATCTGGTGGAAAAGCGCTGGGGCCGCAAGACCTACCAGCAGGCGCGCAATGACATGCACCGTAATGGCCGTGACGGCTTTCTGATCGAGTTGGCCAAGCATGGTCTCGGTCGCCGCGACATCGTTGCCAACCTGAATCTGTTCAGCAAGGTGGTGGCCGACGGGGAAGGCAATATCGCGCTGGCACCGCCGGCGCCGGCAGGCAGTCATATCGATTTGCGCTTTGAGATGGATACCCTGGTGGTGCTGCATACCTGTCCGCATCCGCTTGATCAGTCCCGTGAATGGCCGGCCAGACCGGTACGTTATCAGGTGTTCGAGGCGGCGCCATTGAGTGATAGCGATATCTGTCGCGATCACTGCGATGAAAATCGTCGCGGTTTCGTCAACAACCTGCATTACCACCATGGCGCCTGCCACCACCATGGAGGAGGCCACTGATGATTCGGGAAAGCTCACTTGCTACTGAACAGGCCAGCCATCGCGAAGTGGTGCTGGCAGGAGATTACTGGATCCATGTGCTGCATGCCGGACAAACCCTGCGTATTCTTGACCTCGAGGGCAATCAGGCGGCGGACACCCTGTTCTACAGCGCGGCCGACCCTGCCGAGCGCTACAGCGCCATGGATACCATCCGTCATCAGGGCAATCTGTATCTGACTGCCGGCACCCGGCTGATGTCATCGGAAGGTCGGGAAATGCTGGAAATCACCGCGGATACCTGCGGACGCCATGACACGCTGGGCGGTGCCTGCGCCACGGAAAGCAACACGGTGCGTTATGCACTGGAAAAAAAATGCATGCACGCCTGCCGTGACAGCTATCTGCTGGCGCTGATGAAGCACCCCCAGTTCGGCATGGACAAGCGCGATCTCACCCACAACATCAATTTCTTTATGAACGTGCCGGTGACGGAGCAGGGCGGACTGACCTTTGCCGATGGCATCAGCGCGCCGGGAAAGTATGTCGAGATGCAAGCAAAAATGGATGTGATCGTGCTGATCTCGAACTGTCCGCAGTTGAACAACCCCTGCAATGCCTATAACCCGACGCCGATCGAAGTGCTGATCTGGGATTGATTGTGTTGTGCCCGGCAGGACGACCGGTCGGGCTGATTGACCATCGCGGGACGACCCGCTCGCGAACGGGAAGAGTTACATGTCCGAGAGCATGTTCGACAAGGTATTAATTGCCAACCGCGGTGCGATCAGTGTCCGCATCCAGCGTACGCTGAAGAAAATGGGTGTTGCCTCGGTGGCGGTATACAGCCGTGCCGATACCGGCTCGCTGCATGTCCAGCAAGCGGATGAAGCGATCTGCCTGGGGGAGGCGCTGGCAGCAGATACCTATCTGTCATTTGAGAAAGTCATCCATGCTGCAAAGCAAAGTGGTGCCCAGGCGATTCATCCCGGCTATGGCTTTCTCAGCGAGAATCTGGATTTTGCCGCCGCCTGCGAGCAGGCCGGTATTGTCTTTATCGGTCCGCGCGCGGAGCAGATTTCCGCCTTTGGCCTGAAGCACACTGCCAGAGCGCTGGCCGAGCAAAGCGGTGTGCCGCTGTTGCCAGGCTCCGGCTTGCTGGCCGATGTGGACGATGCGGTCAGTCGTGCTGCTGCGATCGGCTACCCGGTGATGCTGAAAAGCACGGCAGGCGGTGGCGGCATTGGCATGCAGCGCTGTTATGACGCGACCCAGCTGCGCGATGCGTTCGCCTCGGTGCAGCGTCTGAGCCGGAACAATTTCAGCAACGATGGTCTGTTTCTGGAAAAGTTTGTCGAGCACGCCCGCCATATCGAAGTGCAGATTTTCGGAGACGGTCAGGGACGGGTGGTGTCACTGGGCGAGCGCGACTGTTCCCTGCAGCGGCGTAACCAGAAAGTGGTGGAGGAAACCCCGGCGCCAAATCTGCCGGAGTCGGTGCGCGAGGCCATGTGTGCCACCGCCGTGCGTCTGGGCGAAGCGGTGAACTACCGTAATGCCGGCACGGTGGAGTTTATCTATGACGATGTCGCAAAGACATTCTATTTTCTGGAGGTAAACACCCGCTTGCAGGTCGAGCACGGTGTTACCGAAATGGTCGGTGGTGTCGATCTGGTCGAATGGATGGTGCGGCTGGCCGCCGGGGATAACAGCTTTCTTGATGGTTTTGTCTATCAGCCCAAGGGGCATGCCATTCAGGTGCGGCTGTATGCGGAAGACCCGGGCAAGCAGTTCCAGCCGGCGGCGGGATTGCTGACCGAGGTTGTATTTCCGGATGATATCCGTGTCGACACCTGGGTCAGTGCCGGTCTCGAAGTGCCGGCATTCTATGATCCGATGCTGGCAAAACTGATTGCTCATCAAGCGGATCGAGCCAGTGCACTCAAGGCGATCAGCGACGCGGTCGCGGCGACACAATTGCGCGGCATTGAAACCAATCTGGCCTGGCTGCGTCAGGTGGTGGTCAGTGACGTGTTCCGCCACGGCAAGCAGACCACTGCGTTCCTGAATGATTTCCCTTTCCAGTCCGGCGCCATTGACGTGCTCGACGGTGGCACCCTGACCACGGTGCAGGACTGGCCGGGCCGGGTTGGCTACTGGCATGTCGGTGTGCCGCCGTCCGGGCCCTGCGATGCGCTCAGTCTGCGGCTTGCTAACCGGATGCTGGGCAACGACGAGCAGGCCGCCGGTCTGGAAATGACGCTGACCGGCGGCCGCTTCCGCTTTCGTCAGGCAACCCGTATTGCCCTGTGCGGCGCTGACATGCTGGCGCGCTGTCAGGGTGAGCCGTTGGCGAACTGGTCGGTGCATGAAATTCCGGCCGGTGCGGAGTTGAGCTTTGCTGCGGTAAAAGGCGCCGGCAGTCGAGCTTACCTGTGTATCGAAGGCGGGCTGGATGTGCCGCGCTATCTCGGTTCACGCAGTACTTTTACGCTCGGCAAATTCGGCGGTCACGGCGGTCGGGCATTACGAAGCGGAGATGTGTTGCATCCCTGCAACGACCCGCGACCGACGCTGTCTGCTCAGCCGTCATTAGCGAAAGTGCTGCAACCGACACTGAGCGACCACTGGACCCTGCGGGTCATTTACGGCCCCCATGGCGCCCCCGATTTCTTCACCGAAAATGATATCGACAGCTTCTTTGCCACCGACTGGGAGGTGCACTACAACTCCAGTCGCACCGGCATTCGCCTGATCGGCCCGAAGCCGGAGTGGGCGCGTCGCGATGGTGGCGAGGCGGGTCTGCACCCGTCGAATATTCACGACAACGCCTATGCCATCGGTGCGGTCGATTTTACCGGTGACATGCCGGTGATTCTCGGCCCGGATGGCCCCAGTCTTGGTGGCTTTGTCTGCCCGGTGACTATCATCAAGGCCGATCTGTGGATGCTCGGTCAGCTGCGCGCCGGCGATCGTATCCGCTTTATTCCGGTGAATCAGGCCAGCGCTGAAGCGCTGGAACGACAGCAGCATCAGTTCGTGGCCACGCTGGATCAGGCCTTGCCGGTCGAGATCACGGTTGGCCGGACCGCGCCGGTGCTGGCGCAAAGTGCGGCCACGGCAGAGCAGGTGGCGGTGGTCTATCGGGCCTCCGGTGACGACAACATTCTGGTCGAATACGGCCCGCAGATGCTGGATCTGAATCTGCGTTTCCGCGTTCATGCGTTGATGGAATGGTTACAGCAACAGCATATTGATGGCGTGCTGCAGCTGACCCCGGGCATTCGTTCGCTACAGGTCAATTACGACAATCTTCGCCTGCCGCAAACGACCTTGCTTGGTCTGCTGCAGCAGGCTGAGTCACAGCTGCCAGCGATTGAGGACATGGAAGTGCCGTCGCGGATCGTGCACCTGCCGATCTCCTGGGATGACGAACAGTGTCGGCTGGCGATCGAAAAGTACATGCAGTCGGTACGTCGTGATGCGCCCTGGTGCCCGAGCAATATCGAGTTTATCCGTCGCATTAACGGCCTTGACTCCATTGATGAGGTCAAACGGATTTTCTTTGATGCCAGCTATATGGTCATGGGTCTGGGCGATGTCTACCTCGGCGCGCCGGTGGCGACACCGGTGGACCCTCGGCACCGACTGGTCACCACCAAATACAATCCGGCACGGACCTGGACGCCGGAGAACGCGGTCGGCATCGGTGGTGCCTATCTGTGTGTCTATGGCATGGAGGGGCCGGGCGGTTACCAGTTTGTCGGCCGCACCATCCAGATGTGGAACAGCTGGTGCCAGACCGCCGAGTTCAGCAAGGATTCGCCCTGGTTGCTGCGCTTCTTCGACCAGCTGCGTTTCTATCCGGTGTCACACGAAGAGTTGATGCAGTGGCGTGAGGATTTTCCCCGTGGCCGGGTGTCACTGAAGATTGAGGAAACCCGCTTCAGCCTGCGCGAGTACAACAGCTTCCTGCAGCGCGAAACGGACAGTATCCAGCGTTTCAAGCAGCAGCAGCAGGCATCCTTCGATGCCGAGCGAGAGCGCTGGGCGGCGGCGGGGCAGGACCTGGTCAGTGTCGAGGAAGTCGCTGCGGTCAATGAAGATACCGTGCTCGGCGAGGGTGAGCATGCCATCAGCAGCAGCGTGCCCGGCAGTCTCTGGCAGTTGCCGGTGCAGATTGGCGAGCGGGTCAGTGCAGGCGACACGGTGGCGGTGATTGAATCGATGAAGATGGAAATTCCGGTACAGGCGCACGTTTCCGGTGAAGTGATCCGCTTGCTGTGCGAACCCGGCACGTCCCTTGCACCGGGACAGGTACTGCTGGTGATCAGGGAGGACGGCGCATGAAAATGTCAGTAACCGATTTGCACCACCTGTATCGACAGGGCAGCGTTACACCGCGGGCGCTGGTGGACCAGTTGCGCCTGCGTATTCAGGCCCATGCTGATCATCATGCCTGGATCACCGTGCTCGATAATCGCGCACTGAAGCCGGTACTGGATCGTCTCGATGGCCACTCGCCGGATACCCTGCCGCTGTTCGGCATTCCGTTTGCGATCAAGGACAACATTGATCTGGCCGGCGTGCCGACCACGGCGGCCTGTGAAGGGCTTGACCGGTTGCCGACGGAAACTGCCACCATCGTCAGCAGACTGATTGAGGCCGGTGCCATTCCGCTTGGCAAAACCAACATGGATCAGTTTGCCACCGGACTTGTCGGCACCCGCTCACCGTTCGGTGTGACCCGCAATGCTTTCGATCCGGCTTTTATCAGTGGTGGCTCCAGCTCCGGTTCGGCGGTGGCGGTGGCGCTTGGCGAGGTCTGCTTTGCGCTGGGCACTGACACGGCGGGCAGCGGTCGGGTGCCAGCGGCGTTCAATAATCTGATCGGTATCAAACCGACTCGCGGTCGCTGGTCCTGTCATGGCATTGTTCCGGCATGCCGGACACTCGACTGCCCATCGCTGTTTGTGCTTGATCCGCGCGATGCTGCAACTATTTCGGCGGTGCTGGAAGGGCCTGATCCGATTGATCCCTACGGTCGGCAGGGCCGGGAGCAGGTCTTCAATGGCGAATCGTTGCGCATCGCTGTGCCGCGTGCAGACCAGCTGCATTTCTTCTCAAACACCGAGTATGAAACGGCATTTGCACGCGTGGTCAGTCAGTGGCGAGAGGTCGGAGCCTCGGTAATCGAGATCGACTTTTCTCCATTCAGTGAAGCCGCTGCGCTACTTTATCAGGGGCCCTGGGTCACCGAGCGCTGGCTGGCGGCGCAAGCAACCTTGCGTGATGCACCTGAAACCGTACTGCCGGTGATTCGGGAAATCATCGGTGCTGCGGGGGAGCGCCGGGCAGCGGAGTATTTTTCCGCGGAGTATCGGCTGGCAGCATTGCGCCAGCAGGTGCATACAATGTTCAGCGATTTTGATGTGCTGCTGACGCCCACCGCAGGTCATCACTATCGTATTAGCGAGATCAATGACGCGCCGATCGCTCGCAACAGTGAGCTGGGTTACTACACCAACTTCATGAACCTGCTTGATCTTTGCGCGGTGGCGGTGCCAGCGGGCTTTACCGCAGCAGGAATGCCATTTGGTATGACGCTGTCGGCACCGGCCTTCACCGATACGTCATTACTGGTTCTGGCACAGCGCTGGTTGAGTTACTACGACCAGCCCATTGGCGCCTGCGGATATCGTCTGCGCGATGCCGTACCGCTGCCGCTACCGGGGCGTATCGAGGTGGCGGTGTGCGGTGCCCACCTCAGCGGCATGCCACTGAATCATCAGCTCACCAGTCGAGGCGGCTGGCTGGTGAAGGCGACACACAGCGCGCCCTGCTATCGACTTTATGCCCTGCCCGGAGGGCCGCCGTGGCGTCCGGCCATGGTGCGCGCCGACACCGGTGCAGCCATCGAGCTGGAAGTCTGGTCATTACCGGAAGCAGAGCTCGGCAGTTTTGTGGCGGGCATTCCGGCACCGCTTGGTATCGGCAAGGTCGAGCTGGCCGATGGCAGCCGGGTTAGCGGTTTCATTTGCGAACAGGGCGGTGTGCAGGGCGCAGAGGACATCACCGTGTTCGCCGGCTGGCGTGCCTATATGGCGTCACGGAAAAGCGCCTGACTGCCAGCACAGGCCCGCTGTGCTATGGTTCCGTCTCCCTGATTGACACGGAGACCTATGGTGATTGCTTATCAGCCGGCCATTTTTGATCGCAACAGCCGCCAGCATCTGTTCGTAGAGTTTATTCTTCGTCCGGGTACCGATGCTGCACTACTGCGTCAGGCATTGGCGCAGGTGGCCAGCGCCAACCGGGCTGGCGTCAAACAGGTACTTGCCTTCGGGCCGGCCCTTTGTGAGCGTCTGGGTATTGATGTCAGCTTTGCGGATTTCTCTCTCGACGGGGTAGTGCCAGCCACACAGGCGGATCTGTTTTTGTGGTTGCAGGGCGATCATCGCAGCGACCTGTTCGATACTGCCATGCAGTGTCGCGACAAGCTGGATGGGTTTTTCTCGGTGCAGCTGGAGCAGGATGGCTTCGTTTATCACGACATGCGAGATCTGACCGGGTTTGTCGACGGCATCGGCAATCCGGAAGGTGACAAGGCACTGAACGCAGCGTTGGTGCCGGAGGGGCAGCCGGGTGCCGGTGGCAGTTTCGTGTTCGCGCAGCTTTGGCGCCATGATCTTGCCGCATTCAATCAGCTGTCGGTGGCGGAACAGGAAAATGTGTTTGGCCGTACCAAGGCCGATGCGATCGAGTTTGATGACGAGCGCATGCCAGCGGATGCCCATGTCGGCCGCACTGATACCGATCATGATGGCGTACCGCAGAAAATCTGGCGTCGCTCAGTGCCCTGGGGCAACAGTAGTCAGCACGGTCTGTATTTTCTTGCCTTCAGCTGCGAAGTGGAGCGCTTTGACTTTCTGCTGCGGCGGATGTACGGCCTGACGGAAGATGGCATTCGAGATCAGCTGACCCGGTTTTCAGCCCCGCAGACAGGCAGTTACTGGTACGCACCAACACAGCAAATCCTTGCCGGGCTCGCCTGACTGCCCTGTACGGCTCTACTCGGTCCAGTGCCGCTGCATCTCGATAAAGGTCAGCGATGCCGACCAGGTGATCATCATGAACCCCACCACCGCCTCAACGCCCGCCATCAGGCGGGCGCCGCCCTCGGGGGCGACGTCACCGAAGCCGACGGTGGAGTAGGCCGAGACAGAAAGATACAGGTAATTAAGCAGGGTCTGGTCCGCGTGCAGTACTGCGCCGATGCCCTGCGCGGCCAGCGCCATATAACCCAGGGCAAATACGGTAATGCCGCAGAACTGGGCCAGAAGCAGAGCAAAAATAAGGATCAGAAAGCGGCGCCGGCCATAGCGCGCCATCCTTTCCATTTTTCTGGTCATCAGTTTCATGACTTCGAAATGGATCAGTATCGTCAGCAGGGTGCAGACCAGCGTTACGAAAAGCGCGTAAATCATTCTGCCTCAGGGAGCACTGTTCTGGTTCGCCGCCAATTGCATTGGCGTGTAAGGCCGTGCGGTCTCCCGTTCACCAAGCAGGGCAACCAGCGGTTGATCGCCTTCATGGCGTGACAGAATGACGCGATAGGCGAGCACTGCCTGAACATATTCCCGGGTTTCATAGAACGGTATGGATTCAATAAACACGTCGAAGGGCGTGCGCGCTTCATCCAGCCAGCGGTCCACCCGGTGCGGGCCGGCATTGTAGGCCGCCAGCGCCAGAACCCGATTGTCGGCGTAACGCTTCATCAGGCCAGCCAGATAGCGACTGCCCAGCTCAATATTGATGGCCGGATCAAACACTGCCTCGGCATTTTTCAGGGTAACACCCGACTGCCGTGCCATATCTCTTGCGGTGCCAGGCATCAGCTGCATCAATCCGAGAGCGCCAACATGGGAGCGGGCGTGGGGATTGAAAGCACTTTCCCTGCGGGCAATGGCCATCAGTAACCAGCTGTCCAGCTGGTATTTTTCCGCGACGCTTTCGAACTCGGTTTGCTGTGCCAACGGGAAGCGCCAGTCGAGCACATCGTGACGACCAGTGTGCAGCGCCGTTTCAATGGCGAGATGTGGCCAGTTGCGCTGCAGGGCAATGCCGGCCAGCGCGTCCTGCTGGCTGGCGTCGTCGAGATGGCGCAGCAGGAACAGCCATTCCTCGCGTGCATGGCCAGCCTCGCCAACCGCGAGCAGCAAGGCAACGCGTTGCAATACCCGTTCACTGCGTTCATTCAAGGCAATGTCTTCTGCAAGCGCCGGGCGATTGTTCAGTGCCGGTGCGACGCCGAGGTGGTCTGCCGCCAGAAAACCCCAGAAGCTGCGGCCGCTGGCAGCGAGCTGATAATAGCGCTGCGCTGATGCCTGATCGCCGCGCTGCTCAAAGGCTCGAGCCAGCCAGTAACGCCAGCGGGCACTGGTGCGCTCTGCTGCCGGCAGAATATTGACCCAACGCTCGACGTCGTCCCAATTCTGCTCACTGACGGCGCGTCGTGCGCGCTGTTCCAGCACACGCAGATCGCTGGTCTCATTCAGATACTGATCCAGCCAGTCACGATTTTCCGGTATATCGCGAATGCTCGAGAACCAGGCAATCCGGTCACTGATACGGCGTTGTTGTTCTTCGCTCAGAGATAGACGTTTGCCGAGCATCGGCAGCAACCGGCGTGCCTCTTCCGGATTCTTGTCGGCGAGTCGCTCCAGCACCACCACGGCCACCGCATCGTGATGGTCCGCGGCGTTCAGGTGGCGCACCTGCGTCGGTTGACGGTAGAGGCGCAGCAGGGTGTCGGCCCGAGCTAACCACTTGGCATCCGATAGCTCACTGCGCAGGTAGCGCATCAGGGATTCGTTTCCGGTTCTGGCGGCAAGCAGCAGACGCTGCCAGATCAACAGATCATCCAGCTGGTTGTCTTCTTTCAGAGCGCTGAACAGCGGATCACAGGCGTCTGGAAGCGACTCACCACTTAGCCACAGTTGTCGTGCTTCCTTCAGGGCACGTTCGCGTTCCGCACCGAGCATGGCGTGATAGTAATGACAGCGCAGCGCCAGCGGTGCCGGCACGCCTGCGCTGACCGCCTGAAGATCAGTCCAGCGCTGTTGTTTTGCGTACTGCGCCATCGCCAGTCGGCGCATGCTGATGTTTAGTGGTGAATCATCATATTTGCGCGTGTATGCCAACACCTCATCCACCGGAGCTTTTGCCAGTCGGGTACGCAGGCGGTGGTAGTCCAGATAATCCTGCAAGACGAAATGTTCGCCGAGGTGCGGCTGCAGGGTATCAAGGGTGGTCCACTGACTGTTTCTGGCCGCTTCCAGCGCTTTGCCGAAAACCTCAGGCTGCCGGTCTACGGTCGCAGTGGCCGTGACGGGCAGAGCAACGGCACAGAGCACAAGGCACCGGCGCGCGAAAGAGGTCAGCATGGTAGGGCTCCAGAGGTAATGCGTTGATCATCCGCATTCATCATAACGCCGGGAAAACCCCGGCGTCCCGTCCATTTTGGTAACGGTTATTGTGCGAATATCTGTGCTGGCAGGGTCGGGTCATCAAAGTGACGGCGGCCAATAAAGGCAATGGCGTGTTGCCCGGGCTGGCGCATGGCGCCAGCGGAGGGTACGCCCAGAGGCCAGAGCAGGAAGCGTTCAAGGCGCCGGGATGCTGGTACCAGACCACGCTGGTTATAGAGGCTGCCGACGCCGCCCTGGCGATCGGGTAGTTGGCGCAGCTGATCTGCATCTATTGCCCGGTAGCGATGCAGTTGACCTGCCGCCCTGAAGTTTTGCACCCGGACCAGATAGTGGGTGTCCGGTTCCAGCAGCAAGCTAACGCGACCATCGGCGGCGTTTGGCGCCAGATCACGGGAAAAAATCGGTCGGTCGCCTTCATTATTCGCAGGCTCCAGCCCGCGGGCGACGGCAAATACTTTGTGGTAGCAACCGCAGCCGTGAATGGTGTCGTAGTAGAGCACATTGCCATCCGGTTTCAGGGTGACCCGCCAGATCAGGCTGTCGAGCTCACCGGCATAGATATCCAGCAGGCCGTCTTTCGGCCGGCGCTGAAACCAGAATTGGTAGTTCAGCTGCAGCAGGTTGTGGCCGCGGTAGCGGGTCCAGCTGAGCCACTGATAGGCGGTTGCCTTGTCGACTTCAACCGTCGGCTGATCATCAATCAGCACCACGGTGCCCGGTTGGTTGACATCTTTCGGGTCGGCGATGCTGAGTACTGGTGCATAGTGAGCCAACAACGCAAGACGGGTGGCGCCTCGCGGCAGCGGTATGTCAAAAGCATTCGGCGCCAGATCTTCCGGCACCGGCAGGTTGCCGCTGAAATCCTCCGGCAAGTAATGATGGATTGGCGGCCGAGCAGGGCGCTGCAGGCGTCGTTGCATATCGCGTTGGTAGCGGCGCATGGATGGCCCCGCAAAGACCCGGCTGACCGGGTAAACCCCGAGTACCCGCTGCCAGGTGGCATAGCCGTCCGGCACTTCCGGCGCTGGCACGCCGTAGAAGGCACTGTGTTGGCTCAGCTGCTGCAGGCACTGTTCGAGCTGGTCCTGCCAGGGTTGTTCGGGGGCCAGCCGTGCAAGTTCTGCATGCCAACCCCGCTGGGCTTCTTCTCCGGCCAGCTCGAGCCACAACTGCCGACGCGCATCGGTGTTTGCTTCGCCGTGGAGCAAGGCGAGCCAGCGATTGGCACGCAGATGCGGATAGCCTTCCAGCCTGATGCTACCGGCATCATGGATCCCGGCCTGATCAAGGGCCTTTTGTTGATTGGCAAACCAGCTGTGGCAGTTCAGCTCTTCGGCATCGGCGACAGGCATGACTAGCAGCAGGGGCAACAGCATCAGGTAGCGCATAGTGATGTGTGTTCTCGCGATACGAAGCAGGTTGGTCATGGCCGTCAGTGTATGTTGTCTGGCTGCTGTCGGCGACCGCTGCCGTTATACTGCGCCGCCCGCTTCCCAATTTGGATCTGTCCATGGAAAACACCACCCGCCTGCTGCAACGCCATGACAATGTTCTGGCTGTGTCACATGTGCTGCTGGCGGAAGCAGATGATGCGGCGCTGTCGGCTCTGCCGGCCCGGTCCCTGACGCTGAGCAGTGACGACAGTTCGTTGCCGGGGCGGCAACCGCACTGGTTGCCGGTGTTGCCGGGCAAAACCGACCTGTTGGTCGTGGTGCTGCCGAAATCCCGTGAGCGGCTGCGGTTGATACTGGCCTCACTGGCCGGGCAGATAAAGCAACCCACCCCGATCTGGTTGGTCGGGCCGGCCACCGGCGGTATCAAGGGCGGCGCCACCGACCTCACCGACTATGCCGATGCCGTGACGCTGGAGGACAGCGCCCGTCACTGCAAGCTGTACAGTGGCCGACTGCGCCCGGCGCCATTCTCGCTCGCGCAGCACAGCCGCCATTGGCAGCACGACGGTATTCAGGTGGTCAGCTATCCCGGTGTGTTCAGCCATGGCCGCCTTGATGACGGCAGTGCCCTGTTGCTGGAGTCGCTGGCGACACTGTCACTGTCCGGGTCGGTGCTGGATATCGGTTGTGGTGCCGGCATTCTCAGCGCGGTGCTGTCCCGTGCCGGTTTGCAGGTGACGGCGGTGGATGTCAGCGCCACGGCGGTGGCGGCTACCACCGCGACGCTGCAGGCCAATCAGCTGGCTGCCAGAGTGCAGTGCAGTGATCTTTACAGCGCCGTGTCAGGCCGTTTTGATCTGATTGTCAGTAACCCGCCGTTCCATGATGGCCTGCAGCGCACTACTGCCATCAGCGAGCGACTGATTCGCGAAGCGCCGCACTACCTGCGTGATAACGGCCGGCTGTTGCTGGTGGCCAATCAGGGCCTGCCCTACGGCGACTGGCTGAAGCAGGCGTTCAGGCAGGTTGAGGTGCTGGCAGAGAATCGCCGTTTTCGGGTCTGGCAGGGACGTCGCTGAGGCGTTCGGCACGAATCAGCAGATTGCGCGGCGTCAGCTGTCGATCACAGAACGGCGTAATCTCGACGCGATATCCCTGCTCGCCGAGATGCCAGCCCAGATCCAGCACCAGCCACCATTCCAGCGGGCGGCGGAACTGGCGTCGGACCAGTTCCAGACGCCGGACTTGTCGGTGCAGTGCGATCCCGGCCTGCAGCCAGTGGTTGAAATCGATGTCATCAGGCAACGGCAGGCCATGGTGACCGGCACAGTGCTGGCAATAATCGGCAAAGCTGCCTTGCCACAACGGCCCTGGCCAGGATGGCGTCGGTCGATAACGGTGCTCGCCGGTTAACTGGCGGCGCAGCAGATCATAACCGAGTCGCCACTGGCCGGTTTTTTCGGCCCGCCGCTGGCGGTTGCCATGGCCGGCGCCGGTGTCCTGTACCGCCAGGTGTCGATCAATCAGGGTGGCGTCCAGTCGCGCGCTGCGGCCGCGCCGAGACAGCGCCGCACGATCGCCGAGGTGATAGCAGCAGGGTGACAGGGCAAGATCCTGAACCGGTTGTTGCGACACCTGATGCAGCAACGCCTGATGCAAGTGGCCGCAGGCATGCAGGGCGAGCAATGAATCGTCGGTTGAAAACTCGAGCGGGTCGCGCAGCACGTCCGCCGTGCGTAGCAGGGCGGAAATCCCGGCGCGATTCAGTCTGGCGTTGCCCTGCTCGCAGAGACGCGGCTGCCATTCCAGTCCCTCCAGTTGTCGCTCCGGAAAGCGCTGCCCCAGACCCTCCAGCAGCCAGCCCTGACCGGCGCACCATTCCACCAGTCGTCGGCCCTGCGGCGAGACGGCATCGACAAAAGCGCTAACCTGCCCCTGTTTACGCGCGCCCATCCCGGCGCTGAAGCCACGCAGGGAGGGGTGCCGGGGGGAGACTTCGCTGCGCCAGGGTTTTAGCTGGGCAAGCTCAGGCAGGAACTGGCAGAGCCAGTCCAGACAGGCTGTGTCATCAGCGGCCAGTCGCTGGTATTCGGGTTCATCCAGCGCCAGCAGCGCCTGATGCAGAGCGGGAAGTTGCTGGCACCAGCGTGGAGTTTCCACAAATGGCGCCGGTTGCCAGAGCCACTGCCACTGCGCCAGCAGTGAATCCACTGCATCAAAGCAGAAAGGCGCGCTTGGGGGTGTCGTCATAGTGTGTGCGTGCAGATGTCAGTCGCGACCCAGCATGCCCTCGCTGCGCATCCAGTCGATGCACTCGCCGAGCATTTCTTCCAGCGGAACCTGATCATTAAAGCCAAGTTCGCGCACCGCACGACTGCCATCAGCCGCCACCCGGTTGGTGACCAGAGCGACCTTTTCCGGGGTCAGATCCGGCTCACGGCCGGTGACCAGTGACAGCAGTGGATAAACATGCCCGGCAATGCGCAGCACGGCTTTCGGAATGGCGTGACGCGGGGCCCGCCGACCAAGCAAATGGGCGATGGTACGGGCCAGCTCAAGAAAGCTCGCTTCGACGCCAGCGAGGATGTAGTTGGCGCCACGCTGACCGACCTCGAACGCTCGCAGATGAGCGGCGGCAACTTCGCGGACATCACAGAAATTACCGCTGCCCGGTGGCACTCCGGGTAGCTTGCCCTGATCAATCAGGTGAATCATCTGTGACCAGTTGTGCTTGTCGCCGGCACCGATAATGCCGCACGGATTCAGGATCACAGCATCCAGCCCCTGAGCAATACCAGCGCGCACCTGTTGCTCGGCCTCATACTTGGTGCGGTTGTAGTTGATCCAGTCCCCCGCTGCATTTGACGGGGTGGTTTCATCAATCCGCGCCGCCTGGATGCCCCAGGCTGAAATGGATGAGGTGTGAATAAATCGGCCGACGTTTTTGCGCAGTGAGGCATCAATCATATTGCGCGTGCCGATAACATTGTCGCGGGTTTGTTGGCGATTCTGCCGTCGCCACATCGAGGTGTTGGCGGCGGTATGAAATACCGCATCGGCCATCTCGGGTATCGCCGTGACCAGGCTGTCGGCATCATCGAGTCTGCCTGCCACCGGTTCTGCGCCCAATGCGAGCAGCGCATCGGGGGCGGTTTCCGGGCGGTGCAGGGCAACGACCCGCCAGTCCGCGGCTTTTAGCTGGCGGATTATGTGTCCGCCAAGAAAGCCGGTGCCGCCGGTTACAAATGCGGTTCTGGTCATAGCCACCCCGTTGTCAGCAAGGTCCAGAGCATAGCGCGGCGCGGCGTCAGGACAAGATACAAGCAGACAGACGGCGTTATGACGTTCGCCGATTGACCCGGCTTGAGCGCTGACTCACAATCGCGACGCATTGCGGGTGTAGTTCAATGGTAGAACGGCAGCTTCCCAAGCTGCATACGAGGGTTCGATTCCCTCCATCCGCTCCATATTGAAAAGGGCTGCCTCAGGCAGCCCTTTTGTTTTCTTGCTGTGCGCTTGCTCAGTGATGATGTCCGCCAACGCCATGGGCATGACCATGGGCTTTTTCATCGGCGCTGGCGTCGCGAATATCGACGATATCGACCACAAAGCGCAGGGTCTCCCCGGCCAGCGGATGGTTGCCGTCGACATCCACGGCCTTCAGGCCAACCTTCACCACCGTGACCAGGCGCGGCCCCTGGTCGGTACTGACCTGGACCCGCATCCCCGGTTTCAGCTTGCCGGCATGTTTCAGGTATTTCGCCGGAACCCGCTGGATGCGGTTTTCCTCGCGCAGACCGTAGCCATGTTCCGGGGCCACGGTAACCTCGACATGGTCGCCGGCCTGATGCCCGACAAGGGCGTTCTCCAGACCACTGATGATGTTCTCGGCACCATGCAGATAGGCCATCGGTTCGCCGTCACGGGAGCTTTCGATCTGCTGGTCGTTGATAAACAGGTCGTAGTGAAACTGCACAACCTTGCCGGCTTCAATAGTCATGGTGGGCCTCCGGGAATCGGGCCGGCATTATCGGGGCAGGGTGGCGGCGCGGCAAGTGACTGTTGCAGGAGGGATTACTTTTCCCGGCGCAGGTCGGAACGCACCAGTTGCAAACGCTTTTCCAGGCCGAGATCGGACAGCAGCTTCTGTACCGCATCCTTGCGCACCGGTTTGCTCAGGAACTGGTCCATGCCGGCTTTCTGCATCTTTTCGCGTTGCTCCTGCAGGACATGGGCGGTCAGGGCAACCACCGGTGTGCGCGGCAGGTTGGCACGGGTCTCGATTTCGCGAATTTTTTCGGTGGCGGTGATGCCATCCATCACCGGCATTTCACAATCCATCAATACCAGATCAAAGGCGCCGCCGGCGGCACGGTAGGCGGCAGTGGCTTCCTCACCATTGCGACACAGCACAGGCTGAATGCGCAGGGCGCCGAGAATGGCGCGGATGACGTCGCGATTGACGTCGTTGTCTTCGGCCACCAGCACGCTGAGGTGATCGAAGCGGCTGTGTTCGCTGATCTGACTGACTGGCAGGCTCTGTCCTGCCATTGCCTCGTCACTGAGAAAATGACCCAGCGCCGATGGCGTCACCGGTTTGTTGATGATCGGGTAGCCCTCGAACGACTGGTCGATGGCAGCCATCAGGGTTATCTGTTCACGGCAGCGTTGCAGGCGCTGCCGGGTTTGCTGATCAGCCTGCATTACTAGAGTGCTGTCGATCAGGATCTGATCGAAACTCTCTGCCATCTCGATATGGGACAGGTCAGTTCCGCAGGTCACGGTGACGCCGGCATGTTCGAGCATATGCCGCAGTGCCCGTTGCTCGGCTTCCGAGCGGGTCAGTACCAGCACATCGCGCTTTATCGGGGTGCGCGGTTCAGCGGTGCTGCTGTATGGGGTGAGTGGCAGTTCCAGCCAGAAGCAGGAGCCTTCGCCCGGGGTGCTGATAACACCGATTTCGCCGGACATCAGTTCGGTCAGGCGCCGGCAGACGGCCAGTCCCAGTCCAGTGCCACCAAAACGCCGGGCGGTGGTCTGGTCGGCTTGAGTAAATACATCGAAGATGCGTTGCTGCTGGTCGGCGGCAATACCGACACCGGTGTCCTGGACTTCAAGGTGCAGGCCGCGCTGGCCACTGTTGAGCAGTTGTTCAGTGACCCTTACCAGTACATGGCCCTCGCGGGTGAACTTGACCGCATTGTTGATCAAATTGAGCAGAATCTGCCGTAGTCGCACCGGATCACCATAAACCCAGCGGAACTCACTGACGGTGACATCAATGATCAGGTCCAGCGATTGCTGACGGGCGACACCGGCAAAAGCACTGACGGCATCTTCGGTCAGCGACTGAATATCCACCGGGGTGGATTCAAGTGATAACTGTCCGGCTTCTATCTTGGAGAAATCGAGTATGTCGTTGAGTACCGCAATCAGGTTGTCGCCGGAGTGTTGCATCAGCTCGACGTAATGTTGCTGGCGCTCGCTCAGGTCGCTGTTGGCGAGCAGGTCGAGTACACCGATGATGCCGTTCATAGGTGTACGGATTTCATGGCTCATGGTGGCGAGGAATTCACTTTTCGCCTGGCTGGCACTTTCCGCACGGATGCGTTGCTCTTCATTCTTCTCCCGCTGCAGACGTTCCTCTTCCAGCGCTTCTTCGGTCTGCTCGCGGCGAACAATATCGCTGCGCAAGCTTTCGCGCATTTCGTTAATAGCGTCAGCGATATCCTGTAACTCATCACGCTGCATGTTTTGTCTGGGCAGCTTCAATGGGTGGTGCAGTCGGGTGATGGACAGTTCGCGGGCGTAGTCGGCAATGGCACGCAGGTGGCGGCCCAGCATGTGCCGCATCAGCAACATGATGACCACGGCGATGATCAGGGTTTTTACGGTCTGGAACAGAATGATGAAGGCGGCGTGCTCGCCAACTCGCTGGTACAGGGCATCACGGCTGAGCTGGATGTGCAGCTCGCCGAGCGATTCGGCGCTACCGTCGCGACGACGGTAAATAATCGGGTAGCTGTTGGTGCGCTGGCTTTCCGCGCTGCCACGTGGACTGCCTACCAGCAGGCTACGGGTCTGGCCGTTCCAGTCATGCCACTGTACTTCGGCGCCGGTCACTTCCTGCAGTCTTAGCAGTGCCTCCAGCTGTACCCGTAACTGCTCTTCATCAAAGTTCCAGAGGCTGCGGGTAATGCCTGGCAGGGCAGTCAGTTCGACCTGCTCCAGGTTGCGCTCCATATCGGATAGTCCCTGATCGAACTCGCGTGCCAGCAGGAGCAGGATGGCCACCAGAGTGATGACCGAGCTGATCAGCAGAATCGCGCCCATCAGGCGGAAGGCGAGGGGATTTTCAGTATGGTAGCGGCGCAATCTGGCAAACATGGTCAGGGCCCTCCGTGGACCTGTCGGAATGTCGTTGTCTGCATGCCGGAGCAGAGTTTCCGGTTGCCGATGGCATCCATTGTCGCGACCTCATCAACGGGTCGGGACAGTGACGTCTGCCACCTTCGGCGGGCGTCCAGTTCCCGGGGGCCCGGGGCAGGTGCATATATACACACTTCCCGGGGGCGCGGAAGTGTAGTGCCGGTGTTAACACGATTCCGTGTACCTGCGCACAGTCCTTGCACGCGGTGCCTCCTTCCTAGGACATTGTTCGTATCCTAGGCGCGGAAGCTTGCTGCCACAACCCTGCCAGCCCGGGTCAGCCGACGAGCGGTAACCGACGCCGGTTGCGGCTGTCAGCCCTCTTTGCGGATCAGCCGCAGGTGGCGCAGCTTTTCCGTTTCGATCCGGTCCAGACGTTGCAGGCAGCTGCGGAAGGTGCGGCTGATCATGGTGGTATTGCGTACCAGCTCCAGTTTTGGCCAGGTGGTCCGTTCACCAGTGCGGATAAAGGCGCGGACATCCTCCACCGTCGGATTTCGCAGAATCCGCAGGACATTGGTCGCCTGGCGTGGCGGAATAATGTTGATGTCGCCGAAGTACTTCTGCTTGAGAATCGATTCGGCCTTGTCGAGGATCAGGCCGAGGTCATTGGACTGCACCTGACGCTGGGCCAGATTGAGAACAAAACGGGCGTTCATGGTGATGTTGCGCAGGGCCAGATTGCCCAGTGCCGGAATCATCCGTCCGCCACCCTTGCGGGCCAGAAACGGCACCACATGCGGATTGGTCTGACTGACGATCGAGTGGTTCACGCCGTAAAGACGGGCCAGACGATGAATCGGCAGATCATCCTTGATTGAGCCGTCGACCCATTTACGGCTCGGGATGTAGGGAACCTTTTCGCCTTCGATGTTTTTCGCCCACAGCGTCACCGGCGGATAAATGCCGGGAATGGCGCAGGACGCCAGCGAGGCCTTGCGGATCAGTACATTCGGCGAGGTTCGCCAGTTCAGCAGGCGGGCATGCTGGTGACGGTCATACGGGCTGACGGTAATGTTGATCTCGCGCCCGGTTTTCCGGTAAGCCTCTTCAAATGTCAGATCGAGGATGTTTTCCTCGAGACAGGCTTCCAGATAGTTGCCGTCCAGTACCGGCCTGCCTTTCAGCGTGCCGCTCCAGCCCACCACCTTGAAGGCTTCCAGATAGATGTTTTCCGGCTCCAGTTTGGTCATCAGCTCGGAGTCGTCGTGGGTGCCGACCACTGACGCGATAATGGAGCCTGCGCTGGAGCCGGAGATGACCGGCGGTAGCAAGCCCTGTTCCCAAAGTGATTTGGCAACGCCAATGTGAAACAGGCCGAGTGCCGCGCCACCGGACATCATCAGGCAGCTCTGGCCAAAGGCCTTGCCGGTGGTCTGAAAGAAATCGAGTTTTTCCTTGAACGGAAACTCTTCGAATTCGTTGTCGCACAGGTAATCCAGTGCCGCAGTCACTTCCGCAAGGTAGCGTTCAATCAGATGCTTGGTGCCAACCCGGGCATGGTTATACAGAGCCGGATTGGAAATATTGCCGAGGTTGCCATGCAGACCCTCGTGCAGGTGGAATACCAGCTTGTTGACGTCGTTGCGCTCTCTGGCCTGCCGAATCTGCGCCAGACGATTGCGAATCAGCTCGTAGTCATAATGCTGTGAGCGGTCAATTTCCTTCCAGTTCTCGGCACCGGACAGGCGGTCATGTTCGAGGCTGGCCTCCCGCCACTCTTGATAAGTAGCAGCGTGATCAATGGCTTTTTCCAGTTGTTTCAGGGCGCGTTTCATAAGGGCACCGGTCACTGTGACAGTGCCCGGAGTATAGCGCTTTGCCATTGTCGATCATGGACTTTTGTCCTACAACGGTGGTGGCTGGCTGCTATCACCACCCTGCTCGCGAAATTCGCCGGGGGTCATGTCATGGTGGCGTTTGAAGCTGCGCTGAAATGAACGGATATCGGAATAGCCAAGCTTTTCTGCAATCTCCATTTGGGTAAGCCCGGTATCGCGCAGATAGCCGCGGGCCAGTTCCTGACGCAGGTTGTCGAGTATGTCCTGCCAGCTGGTGGCCTCCTCCTGCAGGCGGCGATGCATGGTGCGAACGTTGAGGCCGAGATCTTCGGCGACCTGTTCCTTGCGCGGCAGGCGTTCATTCAGGGAGGCCAGAATCCGGTTGCGTACTTTTTGGGCGAGTGTTGTTTCAATGCCCAGTGACTGCAACTTGCGGGCGGCGTGGGCTTCCAGCGTTGAATGCAGCTGCGGATCAGGTTGGCGCAGCCGGTGCTGCAATACATCTGGATGTGACACCAGAGCGGACCAGGGTTGGTTGAAACGTACCTCGCAGCCGAAGATCTTGCGGTAATCTTCCAGCAGTCGACGGTTCTCCGGCGGCGCGTGCTCAAGCAGTACCAGCTCCGGTGACAGCGATGGATTGTCAGCCAGCCAGCGGGTGTACAGCACCCAGGAGCCGAGCACGTTCTCGATCAAATGACGTCTGGCCGGTTGTTTCTGGTGGCGACAGATCCAGCGAACTTCGACCAGATTTTCGCGCATGACGGTTTCGGTGACACCCATATCGCCAACCAGCTTTTCATACAGGGCAACTTTCGACAGCGCCTCGAAAATAGTCGAGGCGCTCATGGCGATATAGCCCATCACGTTGTACGAGCCGGGCTGGACGAACTGAGAGGTGTGCAGGCCAAACAGCGGATCGTGCGACGCCTCGATCAGCCAGATCAGCATTGCCTCGAAGCGCTCACCGGAGATACGCGCTTCCGGATCCTCCGCCAGTGCCGGATCTATGCCGGCATGAACCAGACCACGAGCCGGATCAACACCGGCCGCCCGGGCGCTGACCAGATACTGGTTCAGCGCGGCGCCGGAGATCGTCCCGAGGTCCGTCATGCGTCAGTCCAGCCGGAAGCGCACCAGCACCTGGCTGCGCACAGTGGTTTCGCCAGCGCTGTAGCCGGCCGGTTCCGGGCTCGCTTCCATGGCCATGGCACGCATGGGCAACGGGCCCGGCAGCTGGGTGCTCTGCTCGATGATTACCAGTGCCTCACCAAGTTCGCGGCCGGCCGCACTGGCCAGTGTTGCGGCCCGATGGCGGGCATTGGCGACGGCCTGTTTCAGAACCTGGTCTTCAAGCGCGGACAGATCACTTACTTCCGCACCTTCCTGATGCAGGGCGCTGGGTTTCAGGGCGGTGAGTTTCTCCAGCAGGGCGGTGTAGGCGTCGAAGCCGTCAACACGAATCTGGACGTCGCGTGACACCCGCTGACCGATTAGACGGCGTTCCGGGCGCCATTCCCATTCCGGTTGAACATCCAGAGAGTCGGCACGCAGTTGCTTGTCATCAATACCCAGGGCCCGTGCGGCAGCCAGTGTATCGGCGACTTGCTGATCCAGTCGCGCTTTCATGCTGGCGACGTCGTTGCCGGTTTCGCTGAAGCCGACGCGTAACCGGAAACGGTCCGGAGTGGCGGTGGTTTCTGCCACGCCCTGAACCTCGACATGTGGTGACAGCGATTCCGGAAGTGTGGTGTTGCCGGTGACCTGATTGTCGCAGCCGGTCAGCGCAAACAGCGCGACCATGGTCAGCAGGGCATAACGCATAGGTAGAACTCCCGATCAATGAGTTGGATTGTGCAGAATAATGGCGGTCGCTGAACAGCCCTGTGGCCGATTCAGCGTTGATCACTGGTGCGGTGACGTCTTCCGCGTGGCGGCCTATCATGGCGCCCGTTATCGCGGGAGACATTATGACGATCAGCGAACAGGCTCTGAGACAGGCGTTGGCGGCAATCGTGCCGGAGGAGTTGGGTACCGATCTGGTCAGCGCCGGATGCGTGACCCGGATCGCGTTGACGGACGCGAGTGTCCAGCTGGAAGTGCGGCTCGGCTATCCGTGCCAGAGCCGGCTGGCGGATTACCGCCAGCAGATTGGCGCCGCACTGGAGCCATTGCTGGCCGGGCTGGCATTGCACCTGCACCTTGACTGGCAGGTGCAGCCGCATCGCACCCAGCAGAATCTGGCGGCACTGGACCAGATCAGTAATATTATTGCGGTGTCGTCGGGCAAGGGCGGTGTCGGCAAGTCCACTACCGCCGTCAATCTGGCGCTGGCGTTGCAGGCCGAGGGAGCGCGAGTCGGCGTGTTGGATGCTGATGTGTTCGGGCCCAGTCTGCCCTTGATGCTTGGCGTGCCGGACGGCCTGCGGCCGAAGGTCAGTGACAACCGGCTGTTTATCCCGATTGAGGCCCACGGCCTGCAGACTATGTCGATGGGCTATCTGGTGGACGAGGGCACGCCCGTAGTATTTCGCGGCCCGAAGGCCAGCGGTGCGCTGTTACAGCTGGTTGAGCAGACCTTGTGGGAGCAACTCGACTACCTGATCGTCGATATGCCACCGGGCACCGGTGACATCCAGCTGACACTGGCCCAGCGTGTGCCGGTCGCCGGCGCAGTGGTGGTGACCACACCTCAGGACATCGCTTTGCTGGATGCCATCAAGGGCATCGAGATGTTCCGCAAGACCGATATCCGCGTGCTTGGTATCGTCGAGAACATGGCCATGCATGTCTGCAGCCAGTGTGGCCACGTTGAGCATATTTTTGGCGAGGGCGGAGGTCAGCGGGTTGCCGCCCGTTACGACACGGCGCTGCTGGGCAGTCTGCCGTTATCACGCAGTATCCGCGAGCAGGCTGATGGTGGTATGCCAACGGTGATCGCAGAGCCGGACAGTGCCGAGGCGGCGGCCTATCGGCAGGTGGCCCGGCGCATGGCGGCGCGGTTGTCGCTGACCGGGGTCGGCCAGCGGGCTTTCCCGCGGGTGCGGATGGAACACTGACAGGCCGGATAGCTGCGGTTAAGATGCGCGCTTTGCCGGACATAACCAGATATCGAGGGAGCCACCATGAGTATCAAGTCAGACCGCTGGATCCAGCGCATGGCCGAGCAGCACGGCATGATTGAGCCGTTCGAGGCGAAGCAGGTACGGCAGCGCGCAGATGGCGGCAAGGTGATTTCCTATGGCGTATCCAGCTATGGCTACGACGTTCGCTGCGCCGATGAATTCAAGGTGTTCACCAATATTCACTCGGCCACCGTTGACCCCAAGCATTTTGATGAGAAGAGTTTTGTCGACGTTCGTGGTGAGTACTGCATTATTCCACCGAACTCGTTTGCTCTGGCACGAACGGTGGAGTACTTCCGCATTCCGCGTAATGTGCTGACCATCTGTCTTGGCAAGTCCACCTATGCCCGCTGCGGCATCATCGTCAATGTCACCCCGCTGGAGCCGGAGTGGGAAGGACATGTGACGCTGGAGTTTTCCAATACCACCACGCTGCCGGCGAAAATCTATGCCAACGAAGGCGTGGCGCAGATGCTGTTTCTGGAGTCCGATGAGGTCTGCGAGGTGTCGTACAAGGATCGCGGCGGCAAGTATCAGGGGCAGCAGGGCGTGACTCTGCCAAAAGCCTGATTATTCTTCTTTGGCGGGCTCGGTTTCGCGGGGATCTGAAGGCGTTTGTTCTGATGGATCTGCTTCTGCCGGCAGATCTTCGTCAGCACTGTCATCAACAAGAGAGCTGTCGATGACAGTGCCATCCGGCTTAGGGCCCTCGTAGCTGCGCATTAAAAGTTCCCCGAACAGCGCCCGGTTCTCGACATGGCGGGCTTTGACCAGCATGTACTGCAGCGATGGTGCAACCCAGAAAATGGTGCGTCGCTGGCTGTCTTTTTTCCGGCGTTTTTCGATCACCAGTGTCTGGATCATGCCCGCAGGCGTCTCAATTTCTTCCTCGCCAGTGACCACGAAGGTATGGCTGCGGACCTTGTCGCCATAGGCGGCATTAAGGGTGAACTCGCGTAGCCCCTCGGCAAACAGGCACTGGGCCTTGAGCAACATGGTCAGCTCGTCAAGGGTGTCATCGCTGATCGGGTAGTGGCCCTTTTCGTCGCCATCGTCGAACAGCACCTCGTGCTGCTCCCAGTCGAACGACATGGTGTGCTCGCGACGAATGCCGAACCCGCGAAATTCATGACGGTATTGCTGGCTGCGTGGCGCGCATTCATTCCACGAGAACTCGCTTTGCTCCAGATTCTTCACCAGAAAGGAGCGACTGTGCATGCGCATCCGGTAACGGTCCGGTGTATCCAGCGGCTCCAGTGACAGGGTTGCCTTGATGGTAGTCGGAATCTTGCTGACATGAAGGCGGAATTCCGCCTCGAACGGCTCAAGTGGCGCCGCTTGCAGGACACACGTCAGGAATAGCAGTAACAGCGGAGCAAAGCGCATTCAGAGCGACCGGATCAACATTTCGTGGCGCTGATTGTCTTCTTCCTGCACCAGTTTCACCAGTGCGAAATTGTGATCAGCGGCGAACCAGAGCCAGGTTTGTCGGCTGCTGTCGCTACGCTCGCGGACCAGCCGTACTGCGCGCAGAGGGCCTGCCGGGGTCTGCAGCACTTCCTCGCCATCGCGCCGGTAGCGTTGTTGCTCGCGTCCTTTCTCGTCGGCAACGTCTACCACCAGCTCGGCATCGCCCCGGCTCAGCATGCATTGCAAAGCCAGCGTCTGGGACAGTTTGTCAGTAGTGGAGTCGGCAATAGGGTATTCGCGTTGTTGGCCGTTGGCGCGGATTGCCAACGCTGTGCCGGCTTCCCGGTCGAGTACCAGCGATGCTTTGCGCTTTTGCCCCAGTCCTTCTCGCAGGTAGGTGTAGCGGGTGGTCTGTGGCGTGCATTGATCCCAGCGGAACTCGGTGATCTCGCGGACCCTGCCGATCAGGGCGCCGGCCTCGACTTCCATTTGCCAGATGCCATCACCCAGCTGGCGCAGCCGCCGTTCGGCAGTGATGGAAATCGGTACACCGGAACTCGACAGACGGAACTCCTGACGAAAGCCCGACTGTTCAGATGCGGTCTGTGCCTGCGCTGCCAGAGAGGCCAGCAGGAAGCTGGTCAATATCGATGCCTTCAGCAGTAATCGGTTTGCCATCGAGCAGGACTCCCTGAGGACCCAGTGTCAGGCGGCCAGCGGCACGCCAATCCAGCACCCGGGGATAAAGATCATGTTCCCGGGCCTGCACGCGTTGCGACAGTATTTCTTCATCATCGTTCA
Source organism: Alcanivoracaceae bacterium (assembly GCA_023146255.1). Taxonomy (GTDB): domain Bacteria; phylum Pseudomonadota; class Gammaproteobacteria; order Pseudomonadales; family Alcanivoracaceae; genus PGZG01. The sequence goes on along the minus strand of JAGLCJ010000008.1, from coordinate 27,682 downwards.
CCAGCACCGGTACCCGGGCCCGGGCAATGGCAGGGCCGCCATCCAGTTCCTCGGTGACGAAATGCACCGTGCAGCCGTGCTCGCTATCACCGGCTTCCAGGGCCCGCCGATGGGTGTGAAGGCCCTTGTGGCGCGGTAACAGCGACGGATGGATGTTGATCAGCCGGCCATGATAGTGGCGGACAAAAGCTGTGCTGAGGATGCGCATGAAGCCGGCCAGCACCACTGTGTCCGGCTGGAACCGGTCCAGTTCGGAGATCATGGTCTGGTCGAAGCCGCTGCGATCCGGGTAATTGCGATGGTCCAGAGTCAGGGTCGGGATGCCGGCTCGTATGGCCCGCTGCAGGCCGCCGGCGGTAGCACTGTTGCTCAGCACCACCGCCACTTCGGCCTGCAGTTGCCCGGCCTGAATGGCATCAATGATGGCCTGAAGGTTGGTGCCACTGCCGCTGATCAGCACCGCAAGCCGGTGACTCACTGGCTGACTCCGCTGAGGATGACCTCTGCGGCGCCTTCGCCGCTACGGATCTCGCCAAGCAGCCAGGCGTTCTCGCCGGCGGCCTCAAGCAGCGCCAGCGCCTGGTCCAGTTGTGCCTCCGGCACTACCAGCACCATGCCGACGCCACAGTTAAAGGTGCGATACATCTCGAAGGCATCAACCTGACCCTCACGCTGCAGCCACTGGAACAGCTCCGGCAGGACCCAGCTGCCGGTGTCGACCCACGCGACTGTGCCTTCCGGGAGTACCCGGGGCAGATTCTCCGGCAAGCCGCCGCCGGTAATGTGCGCCATGGCATGGACATTGACCTGCTCGATCAACCCGAGCAGGGTCTTGACGTAAATACGGGTCGGCTCCAGCAGGGCATCAATCAGGGGGCGGCCGTTGACGCTGACGCCGTCGGCGCTGCTCCGGGCAAGGATGCGACGGATCAGCGAGTAGCCATTGGAATGGGCGCCTGACGATCCCAGTGCGATCAGCTTGTCGCCAGCCTGAACCTTGCGGCCATCGATAATACGGTCTTCTTCCACCACGCCGACGCAGAAGCCGGCCAGATCATAGTCATCGCCTTCATACATACCTGGCATCTCGGCGGTCTCACCGCCGACCAGCGCGCAACCGGCCTGCTCGCAGCCGAGGCCAATACCCTCTACCACTCGAGCAGCGACATCGACGTTGAGCTTGCCAGTGGCGTAATAATCGAGAAAAAACAGCGGCTCAGCGCCACCAACGATCAGGTCGTTGACGCACATGGCAACCAGATCGACGCCAATGTGGTCGTGCCGGTTGTGCTCCATGGCAAGCCGCAACTTGGTGCCAACGCCGTCAGTGCCGGAAACCAGCACCGGATTGCGATATTTTGATGGAATCCTGCACATGGCGCCGAAGCCGCCCAGGCCCCCCATCACCTCTGGCCGGCTGGTGCGTTTGGCGACCGGGCCGATGCGCTTGACGAGGGCATTGCCGGCATCGATGTCGACTCCGGCATCGCGGTAGCTCAGGGGGCGTTTCTGCTCTGACATGGGGGACTCCGGCTGGGCGAGGGCGGCTATTCTAGCAGCGGAAGTGCTGCTTTGAGCCATGCATTGTGGAGAATTTGAACGTTTATTCCGGGCCGGCATCTCAGCAGGCGCGATCAATGATGGTCGGCGGCTGCACATGGTGCCGACCTTGTGGATAATGGCGCGCTCGGAAACAACAGGCGGTAGAGCATGAAAATTCTGATGGCATGTCTGGGCATGATGCTCGCATTGTCGCCGGCCTGGTCCCGTGATCTCGGTGATATTCAGGTGCCAGTGGCAGACCGGAGTGCCGAGGCACGGTCCGGGGCCTTTGCCGAGGCGCTGGATCAGGTGCTGATCCGGCTGACTGGCGACCGGCAGGTCGAAGGGCGTAGTGCTCTTGCATCGGTGCGGCGCGATCCGTCCCGCTGGGTGCAGCAATTTTCCTACGATGGTGTCGACTCTGAGGCAGCGCTGGCGTTGTCGGTCAGGTTTGCCATCCCGGTACTGATACGCCAGCTGGAGCAGGCCGCAGTTCCGGTCTGGACTACGGTCCGTCCGGATACCCTGTTCTGGCTGGTGGTGCAGCGTGGTGCCGCAGGCGAAATCATGTCCGGCGCCAGTACCGACCCGGCGGTGCAGAGCCTGATCCAGGCGGCACAGGCACGGGGCTTGCCAGTGGCCCTGCCGTTGATGGATGCGGAAGATCAGGGGCGCATTCGAGCTGCGGATATCCGGGGTCATTTTGACAATGTTCTGCAGCAGGCGGCTGCCCGGTACGCCGCCCCCTTCAACGTTGCTGCGGTGTTATATCCCGGTGCGACCCCGCAAATTCGCTGGCGGCTTATGTATCAGGGGCGTCTGGAGGACAGTGGTGAGGTCACCGCCAGCACCGAGGCGGAGGTGCTGACGGCTTTGGTTGACGAGGTGACTGCCCGCATAGCACCGCGCTATACGGTCCGCCCGGGCGTACCTGTCCGGTACCGGTTGAAGATCAGTGGTGTCGGGTCGCTGGACGATTGGCAGGGCGTCACCGGGCATGCCGCTCGCCTGGCCGGGGTCAGCGAGCTTAGTGTGGCCGGTTTGGCTGGCAGTGAGTTGCTGCTCGACCTCAACTTTACCGGGCAGGCTGATCAGCTGCGGGCGCTGATGAGCCTCGATCCCCGCTTTTTGCCCTGTGCAGAGGCGCAGCTATCTCTGGCCGAGCCAACGGATGTGGTGAGCTTGTGCTGGCAAGGTGGCAAGAACAAATGAGCGTTCCGGAGCAGTTGCCGCTGGCGTTGAAGCTCCGTGCAGGCTCCAGTCTGGAATTCTTTGTTCCGGACGGCAACGAGCTGCTGCTGGCGGCGCTGAACGGGCTTGGCAACGGCGATAGCGAGCAGCTGTTTATCTGGGGTGAGCAGGGCAGTGGCCGGAGCCACCTGCTGGAAGCAAAAGTGCGGCAGGCCGGGGCTGCTGGCTTCTATCTTCCGGCCTCGCAGCTTGATGGCCTCTCTCCGGCGGTACTGGAGGGGCTTGAGCAGTTTGATCTGGTGGCAGTGGATGACATCGATAGTCTGGCGGGCCGGCCAGACTGGGAGGCGGCGCTGTTCCATTTGTATAACCGGGTTCGGGATGCCGGCAAGTCCGCGCTGTTCAGTGCGTCGGCTCCTCCTGCCCATTGCGGCTTTGCCTTGCCAGACCTGATCTCGCGTCTGGCGGCCGGGCCGGTATGGAGAGTGGTGTCGCTTTCAGAGGACGGCCTGATGGCACTGATGCGCCAGCTGGGCAGGGCCTCGGGGCTGGAGGTTGGCGATGATGTGTCACGTTACCTGATCAGCCGTGGAACCCGCTCGGCTGCCGCAGTGGTCGGGTTGATGGAGCAGCTGGATCGGCACGCCATGGCCCGCCAGCGACGCCTGACCGTACCCTTTGTCCGTAGCCTGTATCCGGGCTGTTGAGCCTTACAAAACTATAACAGCCGAGCCTTTCGGGGCCCGCTACACTCGTTCTCGCTAACTCTGTGTGCCATAAGGCTTTATAGTCCAGTCTCACACAATAACAACCAGAACAGGCCGGTAACGGCCGGAGTTGAAGCATGTTCCACCGCAGTTACGCCTGTCTCGCTGTAGCCACCCTGATGCTACTCCCGGTTACGGTGAGTGCGACAAATTATGATGTCACCACGACAGAAGATGTCATCGATGTCGATGGCTACTGTTCCTTGCGCGAAGCCATGCTGGCGGTTAATGAGCGGCGAGGCCATATAGGTGGTGAGTTTACCGACCAGCTTGGTGTCGACCTTCAGCACACCGGCGGCAATCTTGAGTTCACCAAGAAAGTTATCAATATCACTCGCAGCAGCCTTCTTGTTACCGCTGGTGAGCGACTGGTGGCAAACAGAGGGGATGTCATCGAGTACCGGATAACCGTCCGCGCCCTGGTGGGCGGTGGTGACGCGAGCGATGTCACCATCTCGTATCTTTTCCCGGATCAGAATCCGCTGCTGGCCGGTTACCGCGGCTACGCTTCGGTGTATCAGCCAAATACCACCAAGTTAAATGGTGACGAGGAGCAGGACCCTGCGGCTGGAGTGTTCCCGCTATCGAGTCCTTTTTTGATCAACAGCCCGACGGGTGTGGCGGACGGCAGCCCTCTTGCTGAGGACGGCCTTATCAGGGAAGGGGAGTCAGCACAGGTTGTGTTCAGAATTACCGTTGAGGCCGGCGTTGACGAAGTGCCGCTGGAGGAGTTGCCCGGCAATCTCGAGGATGAGGAAGACCGGGAATACCTGATTGAGGCTGAGTGCCCGGCGGGAACCTTGTCTAATGCGCTGTTTCTCGATGCAGTTCCGCTCGACTCGGAAGATCCGGCCATTGAGTACACTCTGCTTGCAGAGATTGAAGTAGGACAGGATCCCGGTAACAGCCCGACTGTCACGCTGCAGCCACGCAAGAATTCTCCATTCGATGATGAGCCGAAGAAAAATGTTGTTATCAATGCGGCAGAGGCAACAAGGGCCTTTAGAGTATTCAGCGGCGCGACACTGAGTCTGGACAGCATTACAGTCGCCGGGAACGCTGATAATCCGGTGGTTGCCGGAGCCAATGGCGGTCTTATTTATGCATCCGGTTCTGTGGATCTCAGTGGTCGCACGTTGCTGACGGGTGGGCAGGCGGATAACGGTGGAGCAATCTATATCGAAGGCAACCGTAGCCTGACCTTCTCGCTTGCCAAATTTGAAGATAATGTTGCCGCTGTTAATGGCGGTGCCATTGCAACTTCGCCGGATTTTAGTGGCACCATCAGCGGATTGCAGTTTCACTTTATCGGGAATCAGGCTGCGGCCGGAGATGGCGGCGCCATATTCTTTGATAATCAGGATTTGCTGCTGCGCCCGCAGATGTTTCTGACCAATGGCACAATGTACGGTAATCAGGCTCTGGATGGGGCTGCTGTCCGCGTCAATGCCATTCGCAGACTGATGGCCTTCAATAACCTTACGATTGCGGGCAATGACGGCGGCGCAGCCGTATCATTTGCTGTGCCTGGCGATAGCAGCTCTGAAGAGGTTCTGCTGAATACGGCGGTATTGGGTAATGCTGGTGGCGATTGCGCCGCAGATGACGGGCTCGGAGGCCCGACGCTCACTGCCGCCACTATCCAGTATGTGGTGAGCATGAATGAGAGCTGCGGGCCGCAGGATGAACAGTTTGCCTCGGATGACCCTCTTGAAGTGATTGATTATTCCCTGGCGGACTTCTCCCTGTTGATGGGGGTGGACCCGGCAACGCCTGCTGCATTAGAAAAGTATCAATGTGGAGACAATGGATTCTCCGGCAGTGCTGGTTGTCTGCCGCGAGAGTTTGATGATGGCTTCAAGGGTTTCCTTCCTAATAACCGCGATCGCGCCTTTTCTGCGCCGGCGGTATTTGGATTCGGCAGTCCGGAAGATGCGGTGGGGCCAAGTGTATGTGAGAGCAAGGATCAGCGCGGCAAGGACCGGGCGTCACGCTGTGATGTCGGCTCGGTGGAGCTGCAGGTGGCACTGGGAACTCTTGATGAACTGACCGTGGTCCAGGGTGTGCGTAGTGTTGCTGATGTCATCGCCAATGATCTGGGCGATCTTGATATTGATTGTCGCAGGCTTGATCCGTCCTTTGATCCGGATAACTGGGATCCGCTGGATCCACCATATGACACCTCGGGGTGCTTTACTCTGGTTTTGACTCCGCAACGAGGTGCTGTGGATGTTGTCATAGGCGATAATGCCGGCACACTTCTCGACGCCAATGGTGACGTTGTGCCTCCAGGCTATCCAATGGTGCATTACGTCGGGCCTGCCAGCTTCCATGGTGTTGACCAGTTCCGCTACGTGCTCGACAAAGACGCTATTAATGGCGCAACTTTCGCTGGAGAGAACCCTTCGGCCAGCGTCATTATGGTGGTGCAGCCCGAGTCCGGCCTGACCAAAAAAGAAGATATTACCACCCTGTCCGGAGCAGGTAATGGTCTGTTTTTGGGGTTGTTTATGATGATCTTCCGTATTCCCCGGAGGGCTGCACGGCTGAAGTCTCTGTTGCTGGCTGCCGGTTTCCTGATTGCACCGACTGCTTACTCTGCAGATATTCTGGTTAATACACTGGTCGATGAGGAAGAGACAAACGGTCTTTGCAGTCTGCGAGAGGCGCTGAGAGCCAGCTTCGATAACACGCCGTTTTTTGTCCCCGACTGCACCCCGGGTGCGACGGGAAGAGATCGAATCATTATCGATGTGGCTGGCACCATTACCCTCAATGGCCAGCTTGAAGTTGAAGGTTCCTCCGTAGATATCGAGGGGCTCGGTTTTGATCAGACCACTATTGATGCGGCGGGGTTGTCGAGAGTCATTCTGGCGTCATCGAATCTGACGCTGAAAGGGTTGACGCTGCAGGGCGGCAATGTGGCAGATAACGGCGGAGCCATATTTACCACTGCCAGCCTGACGCTGGATGGTGTGGTGATCAAGGATAATACTGCCAGTGGCAGTGGTGGCGCCATTTATCTTAATTACAGTTCTGATTTGCGCAGAGCGGTGGATATTTTGCGCACTGAGTTTTCCGGGAATGCAGCCGGAGTACATGGTGGCGTTCTTTCCATGATCGGGCAAAGTCAGGAGCATGAAATATTTATCGACTCTTCCGCATTTCTGTCCAATTCGGCGGGATCGACGGGAGGGGCGTTGGATATCAACTTGCCCCGCGGTGGTAATCTTCGGGTTATCAATAGCACTTTTAATCTCAACTCTGCTGCTCAAGGCGCTGCGATTGACCTGCAACAGATCGATACCTCGGTAACTGCGTACATCCTGAATAGCACCTTCATTAACTCGGCTCAGGGCGGTGCTGCGGGCGCCATTGAAACAGACAATGCGGCAGGTGCTGTGCACCTGTCCCATTCGATCTACTCCGGTTCTGGCCAGTGCTCGACCTCTGGCGCCGCCCTGTTCAGGGAAAGTTATTACAACCTGTTTTCTGGAGTCGGGCTTGAGCCATCCTGTCTTGCGGATACTCCTGCGGGCAGTGTCGGTAATGACTTTGCCGATCAGGCCGATATTGAGCTGGTGCTGAATGGCGGCGCCCTTGTTGCTGCCGAAGTATTAGATGAACGGTTTATACCCTCTCATTACCCCATTCAGTTGGCGGAATCGGGTAACCCGGCATATTTACAGATTGTCGACGCAGGCAATGAAAGTCTTGAGCTGGCGCAGGCAGGCAGTTCTCCCCGGGCCTGCCGTGCCGCTGACACCCGAGGGCGCACCCGTGAGTCCGGTGTGACCTGCGATCTGGGTGCGTTTGAGCTTCAGGTTCCTACTGCCATTGACGACAGTGGCACAAACCAGCGCCGTTTCGAGCTGCGCAGCCGTGTGCCAGTGCTGGAAAATGATCTGGTGGGCGATGGTGTTCCAGGTGTTTCAGGTACTGTCGATTCAACGCTGCTATCCGGCAGCATAGATCTGAATCCGGCGAGCGCAGGGACAGTCGATGCAACGCTGACCATTGACCATGGTGGACGCCCTACTACGTTGACCCGAGTGCCGAACGGCTCATGGGAGTTTACGTTGCCGGGCTCGACGCTGCCGGATGGTGAGTACGAGGTTTCCGTTATTCTCAAGGATCTCGGCGGTGTGAATCTGTATAACGCCAGGCAGACCATCATTGTCAGATCTCCCGCAGTCCCAGATGATGACGATGATCCGGTTTCCAGCGGTGACGCCGGGCTGAAAATTACCAGTATGGATGTAGATAGCGTGGCGGATGCTGACTTCATCACTACCGGGGGTGTGATTACGCTTCATGGTACCTCTATCGCGGAAGATGAATCAGAGATAGAAATCTTCCTCGATGGGGAAAGTGTCGGCACGACAACCCTGTCCGCACCTGACGCCGACTGTGGTGTGCTTGACGGCACTGCCATAGGCGATTTGACCTCTACATCGCTGTCAGGCAGAACCGACGACTGTATCGTACTGTTTGATCCGGGCGAGCTGACATGCGCAGACCTTGAAGGTGGATATGAAGAATCCTTCAGCTACCGTTTCTTTGTTTACAATGAGGAAACCGGGGTTACCGATTCAACTGAGGCGGAAGTGGATGTTCGTGTGGTCAACGTGCCGCCCCGGTTTGTAAGGCAGCGAGAGGACCGGGCGGTGCCTGGCGAGCCCGTGGTATTTGCAATAGATGCGACAGATCCGGATGTGACAGACATTAATGGCGTGGCTATGCCGATAAATTTGACGGCAGACTCAATAGTTTTGCAGCAACCGCCGCAGTTTGCCGCTTCCAGTGAGAGGACGTTTATTGAGGACGGCAATGTCGTTACCCGTTTTCTGACATTCGGTATCGTCGGGGTGGGTGCTGTCGAGCCGGATCTCGGCGATGTTGACCCTCTCGATACTGATGTCAGCGGCCTGGGTGTCGTGGTCGATCCGGGTGCACGCACTGTTACGTATACGCCGCGTCGTTTTGAGTCCAGATTCAATGACAGGTTTGTTCTGAAAGTAACGGATACTTGCGGTGCCGAGATGTCTGCCGAGTTCAGGGTTATTTACCCCGGTGGCACAGACGTTGGTTCGCTTGGTGGCGGCATGGTATTTGTGTCATTGCTGCTGCTGTTACGGCGTGGCCGCCGGAATTCATCAGTGAAAGGCGACGCCTGAGGGTGGAGTCTTTGCAGGTTGCAACCGGCTGGGACCTGATAGTCGTTGGAACGGGTCCCGCTGGCGAAGCGGCGGCCATGCGCGCAGTAAAAAGCGGTTTGCGCGTTGCTGTGGTTGAGAATCAGAGCAAGGTCGGCGGCAGCTGCACCCACCTTGGCACCATCCCCTCCAAAGCACTGCGTCACCAGATCCGGCAGGTTATTCGGCATCATCGCAATCCCTTGTTGCAGGACATGCGCGTTCCCGGCAGCAACCGCTGGGAGCGCATGGTATCCCGTGCTCGCGAAGCGGTGGATGCTCAGGTGACGGTGCGTACCGGCTACTATTTGCGTAACCGGATTCCCGTTTTTAACGGCCATGGTGTGCTGGATGGCCCAGGCCGGGTACGAGTCAATGAACCCGGTGGTCGTCAGTGGCTGCTTGAGGCAAAGCATGTTGTGCTGGCCACCGGATCACGGCCGTATCGGCCCGATGATGTCGACTTCAGTCATCCACGGGTGTATGACAGCGATACCATTCTGTCCATGGCGCATACTCCCCGCCACCTGATTATCTATGGTGCCGGGGTTATTGGTTGCGAATATGCCTCCATGTTTGCTGGCTTCGGTATCCGCGTCGATCTGGTCAACACCCGCGCCCATTTGCTTGATTTTCTCGATACTGAAATTTCTGATGCGCTCAGCTATCACCTGCGAGAGCAGGGCGCCACCATCCGCCACGACGAACACTACACCCGTGTTGAGGCGGATGAGCATGGCGTTACGCTGCATCTGCAGTCGGGCAAGAGTATTCGGGCCGATGCATTGCTCTGGTCAAATGGCCGCACCGGCAATAGCGACGGGCTCGGACTGGAAAGCATCGGCCTGAGTGCGGATGGTCGTGGTCATCTAGCCGTCGATGAGCGTTACCAGACCAGTTGTAACGGCGTCTATGCTGTTGGTGATCTGATTGGCTGGCCATCATTGGCCAGTGCGGCCTACGATCAGGGCCGTTTTTGTGCTTCCGCTATCTGTGGAGACAAGCCCCATCAGGTGACGGATGTGCCCACCGGCATCTATACCATTCCGGGTATCAGCTCAGTGGGCAGAACCGAGCAGGAGCTGACCCAGCAGCAGATTCCCTATGAGGTTGGTCAGGCTTTTTTCCGCAATCTGGCCCGCGCACAGATCACTGCCGAGCAGGCCGGCATGCTGAAAATCCTGTTTCATCGTGACACCCTTGCGGTGCTGGGCATTCACTGCTTCGGTTATCAGGCCACGGAGATTGTTCATGTTGGCCAGGCCATCATGCGTCAGCCTGCTCCCAACAACACCATCAATTACTTTCTTGAAACTACGTTCAACTACCCGACTATGGCAGAGGCCTACCGGGTGGCGGCGATTAACGGCATGAATCGGCTGCGGCGCTGATCAGCGTCCCTTTGAATATTGCTCGCGGTTGCGCAGACTGGCTTCCGGTGCCTTACGCAGCAGTACATAGGTTGCGCCAGCACCACCATGCCATGGTTTGGCGCTATGGAATGCCAGCACCAGATCCCACTCTTCCAGCCAGTGCAGTACATAGCTCTTGAGTCGTCCTGGCGTGACGCTGTGATAGCCCTTGCCGTGGGTAATCAGGACAGTCCTGAGTCCATGGTTACAGGCGCTGTTGAGAAAGTCGGTGACCTGAACGCGTGCGTCTTTGAGCGTCACCCGGTGCAGATCCAGCCGTGACTGTGGCTCGTATTTACCCAGTCGCAGCTTGCGGTAAACACCCTCCTGAACCCCGTCTTTCTTCAACCCGACCAGATCGTGGGGGCCGACTTCGCGGACCTGATCCGGCAGGCTGAGGGCCTCGCGGCTGTTGGCAGGGCTTTGTCCGGCTGCGTCCCTTCGGGCCAGCTGCGCCAGAGTCGGTGTGCCGGGTGCCGGACGGATCGGCAACGGCTGCTCCGGCAGGCGCCGCACACCGCGCATCTCGCGTTCAAACAGATCGTCATCCCGGTTGGACATATGCACCTCCGATTGCATGGTACCCGAAGCTGCCGCAGACTGGAGACCTGTCGGTCAGCTGCGGAGGCGTCATGAAGCATCGCTCAAAGCGGGATGCGCTCAACGTCAACGTTCGGGTACGTGAACCTGGTGAGTCAGCGCCTTTTGGCCACCTGATTGACCTCTCCATGAGTGGACTCAGCGTGTCCGGACAGGGCGCGCCGTTATCTGCTGATGTCCACACCATTGAGTTGGTGCTGCCCTGGTCCATGCATGGCGTTGATACAGTGACGCTCGAAGTCGAACGGCGCTGGCTGGATTATACCGATACCGGTCGCTGGCATGCCGGCTACCTTATTCTCCATTGCCCCGATCAGGCCGTGCTTGCCCTTGAACATCTCAGTGCGAGTTTTGCCGATAGCGGATGATCAGGGGGTAGGGCACTGTGATTAGCGACATTGATGTTGCGGCTCTCTGGCAACAGTACTGGCCGGGGCTATTGGCGTTTATCAGCTTGATGCTGGCGCTTGGCACCACTGTTCATATCGTTCTGCATAAGCGCGAGTCTCGGGCGGCGGCGGCCTGGACCGGGCTGGTGTGGCTTGTGCCGCTGCTGGGTTTTTTCCTCTACTTGCTTATCGGCGTGAACCGTATCCACCGGCGTGCCCGGCAATTGACGCGCGGCGGTCTGGATATTGTCAGTGGCTGGCGCCCGGCGGCTGAACCGCAGCCGGTTCAAGGCAACATGCAGGCGCTTGCTGCATTGGTGGCCAAACTGACCGGCTTGCCACTGACAGGCGGTAATGCGGTCCGACCAATGATTGCTTCTGATGCCCTGGCCGCGATGATTGCCGCAATCGATTCGGCCAACGAATCCGTTTATCTCTGCACCTATATTTTCGGTAACGACGAAGCTGGCCAGCGCGTGGTTGCGGCCTTGTCTGCCGCTGTCCAGCGTGGGGTGCGGGTGCGGGTGCTGATTGATGGCATGGGGTTGCTGTATTCGTTTCCGACGATTCGTCATCGGCTGAGTCGGGAGGGCATTCCTCATGCCCGCTTTCTCTACTCGCTGGCGCCCTGGCGCATGCCGTATATGAATATGCGCAATCACCGCAAGATCCTTGTTGTTGACCGACGTTTGGGCTTTACCGGGGGTATGAACTTGCGCGCTGGTTATCTTGCCTCGCCACCAACTACCCACGACCTGCATTTCGAGGTGCAAGGGCCAGTGGTTGGGCATTTGCTGCACAGCATCGCCACCGACTGGTATTTCAGCACTGGAGAGCTGCTTGATGACGCCTATCGTGGTCCGGCCGTGGCAGGCACAGTGCTGGCCCGAGGCATCAGCGCCGGCCCGGATGCTGACTTTGAAAAGCGCCGGCTGACTCTGTTGGCCGCCATTGGTCGGGCGGAGCGGGAAATTCGTATCATGACACCGTACTTTGTCCCGGATCAGTCGCTGCAGATGGCTCTTTATCTGGCTCGCTTACGCGGTGTGCGAGTGCGCATTCTTCTGCCGGAGCGCAATAACCTTCGTATCGTTCACTGGGCAGCCTTGCATATCGTGCCCTGGCTGGTGGATAAGGGCTGCGAAGTCTGTCTTGGCGCAGGAGCATTCGATCACGGCAAGCTTATGACCGTGGACGGCAGCTGGTCCATGATTGGTTCCGGCAATTGGGATGCGCGTAGTCTGCGCCTGAACTTCGAGCTTGATACCGAGTGCTATGACGAGGGGCTGGCGGCGGAGCTGAACCACTGGTTTGATATCCGCGCCGCCAATGCCCGGGTTCTGGATGTTTCACTGTTGGCCGGCTGGGGTACGGTGCGCCGGGTCCGGCATGCTCTGGCCCATATGCTGGAGCCTTACCTTTAGCGTGGGCTGGATACAAAACTCAACCATCACCGGTGCCTGTGCCGAGCATAATAACAACTGAACGTTCGCTCCCGGAGGATAGATGAAATACAAATCAGCACTGGTGATTGCCACCGGGATTCTGTTGTCGGTTTCATCGCTTTATGCCGAAGAACCGGAGTGGCGACTGGTTACTGATCGTGACGGCGTACGGGTATTCATGGCCCACAACGACGACTCCGCAATCAAGACTTTTCGCGGCGAGGCGGTCATACCGATGTCCGATTTCCGGTCAATCGGTAATCAGGTCAATGACTATGAGTTTATTGCCAGCTGGATGCATATGATCTCGTCAATTTCCGAGCTTGGCCGGGACAGCGATACGGATCGTCAGATATGGGTTACCACACGGCTGCCGTGGCCAGTCAGTAACCGGGATGCAGCGCTTGATCTGGAGCTTCGTCAGGACCCCGACACCGGTACAGTGATTATCGCGTATGAAGCCAATAATACGCTGATGGAGCCGCAGTCCGGCTACGTCAGAATGCCGGCATTGAAGGGGATGTTGAGGTTTACTCCGCTAAAGCCGGGTGAAGTGCATCTTACCTTTGAGGTTGTGCTTGACCCGGGTGGCTATATTCCGGCCTGGATCGCCAACCTCATTCTCCGCGATATCCCATATTTTTCCCTGCGGCGTTATCAACGGGTATCAGACCAGGAGCGATACCGTGGCAGCGATAGTGGCTATTACCGCATTCCTGCGGGCTGGCCCGGTGCTTCGGAATAGATGGTGCTCCCGGCAGGACTCGAACCTGCCACCTTCCCCTTAGGAGGGGGACGCTCTATCCAGATGAGCTACGGGAGCGGAGCAGGCCGGCATTATACCCGGTAGACGGATGCCGTCACCCTGCACACCGCCCGGCTATTAATCTTACGCGCAGGGGGAAGTTGTGGTCACCGTGCAACCCTGGCTCAGCGTCATTATTCCGGCAATGAATGAAGAGGACAGGATCGGCTCGTTGCTGGACATCATGCAGCACTGGCGTAGTCAGGGGGTGGAGCTGATAGTCGTCGATGGCGGCAGTCATGATCAAACCGTGGCTATTGCGCGGCAGCGTGCCGATCACTGCATCGTGACTGCGCCAGGACGGGCTGGTCAGCAGAATGCTGGTGCTGCTTTGGCCCGGGGTGATCTGCTCTGGTTTGTTCATGCTGATACCGGATTGCAGGGTGATGAGTGGCGAACACTGCAGTCACTGCATCAGTCCGTGGCGGTGCCATTCTGGGGCCGGTTCGATGTGAGTATGAATAGTCCAGACCGTCGTCTTGGATTGATCGCGACCATGATGAACCTGCGCTCGCGATTTACCGGCATTATGACGGGTGATCAGGGGATTTTTGTTTCCCGGATTCTGTTTACGTCGATTGGCGGTTTTCCGCAGCAGCCGCTGATGGAGGATGTCGAGATCAGCCGCCGTCTCGGGCGGATCGCCGCGCCGATTTGTCTTCGGGACAGCATAGTGGTGGACAGTCGACGCTGGCAAAAACGTGGTATCTGGCGGACCGTGTTGCAGATGTGGCGGCTGCGGCTGCGCTATTTTCTGGGCGCTGACCCTGTCATTTTGCATCGGGAGTATTATCGTGACTGATCCCCGCTCTTCCGGTGCCGGCTGTGCTATTGCGGTGTTTGCCAGACCGCCTCGGTTAGGACAGGTCAAGACCCGGCTGGCTGCCGCTGTTGGCGACGAGACAGCTCTGAATATTTATCGGCAGCTGCTTGAACACACACTGCGGCAAGTCAGCATCAGTGGCTTGCCGTTTACCCTGTTTGCGGCCGCGCAGTCCGATGAGCTGGCCGCGCTGGCGCATTGCTATAAGGGGGAGGTTGCGTTACAGCACGGCGACGATCTTGGCGAGCGGATGGCCGCAGCATTTTCTGAAATGCATAATCTCACCGATGCGGTGATTCTGATTGGCACCGACTGTCCGGTGCTGACTGCCGGGCATTTGCTGGCAGCGCAGCAGATGCTGCTGCAGTCCGAGGTGGTTCTCGGGCCGGCAGAGGATGGTGGTTACTGGTTGATCGGTAGCGCCAATGACTCGTTATGGCGAAACAGCTCGGTATTCGATGGTGTCCAGTTCGGCGGCAGTCAGGCATTGGCCATGACTGTGCATGGATTGCAGCGGGCTGGAGTCAGTGCAAGCATGTTGCCGGTGCTATGGGACCTGGATACTGAACAGGATTACCAGCGAGCCCGCTCGCTGGGGATGCTGTGATTGATGATAGCCTGCGTCATACTGGCCGCAGGAAATGGTGAGGAAGGGATGAGCATGAAGGCGACAGAGCCTCTCGACATGGAGCTGGTTGGCGAGTTGCAAGACATCATGGCGGACGGTTTTGTCACTCTGGTGGACTCCTACCAGCGTGACTCGGCACAGCGCCTGATCAGCATGCAGGCGGCACTCGATGCCGAGGACAGGGGGCAGCTGCGGCAGCTGGCCCATAGCCTCAAGGGAAGTAGCAGTAATCTCGGGGCTGTTCAGGTCACAGCGTTGTGTATCGTGCTGGAGGGGCGGGTGGCGGATGCAGATGCTTCCGAACTGCAGGCGTTGCTGAAGGCGCTTGATGAGGCTCATGTGACTGCCATCGAAGCGCTAACCGAGCTATGTAAGGGTTCATAAAGCAAAAACCCCGCATCCTGTCAGGATGGCGGGGTTCTGTGGCCCTTTCGGGGCAGGTATGGCTGAGCGCGTTACGGGTGGTTCCTGAGATGCCGGCATCCAGCTGACATGATCATGAGTCCATCCTAGATCACCACCGCCTGGCAGGTCTGTAAAAACCCGGCAGGGTATGTAAAATCATCGCCCGTATCGCCCTCAACTGCCTGCCTTTATTGCTTTCGCGGCCCTCGAATCGCTTAGTGGTGTAAGAGATTTCCTACAAATGCGTAGGAAAACCGACGAATATTCGACTAAAAATATCGTCGCTTTTTGCCCTTCAGTAGGGCAAATGTTTGAGAAATAAGGGTTTTGACCCCGGGGTTGGTGGTTTTTCCGGCAACCCCCTGTTTATGGGGTGCCCTTTCTGCCCGGAGGCTTTGCTAGACTGGCTTCGTGTACAGGGAGAGCTACACAAGGAACTGCACGGATCGCAGACATGGAGGTCAACTGAGCGCAATCGGGTAAGGATGACTCGAAAAAAAAGGGTGGCAGGATGCCACCCTTTTTCTTTTCTGCTTTCCGCCGCATTGGCGGGCTTCAATACCGCTTAGCGGATCAGCTTCTCGCGCTTGTTCGCCACGCCATCCCACTGTTCGGCATCTGGCAGGGCGTCCTTCATCTCAGTGATGTTCGGCCATTTCTCGGCGAGATCCTTGTTGATCTCAATGAACTCTTTCTGGTCGTCCGGCAGCTCGTCTTCCGAGAAGATCGCATTCACCGGGCATTCCGGCTCACACAGGGCACAGTCGATGCACTCGTCCGGGTGGATGACGAGGAAGTTGGGGCCTTCATAGAAGCAATCCACCGGGCATACTTCCACGCAATCGGTGTGTTTGCAGTTAATGCAGTTTTCGCCTACTACGAACGTCATCGGCAGGTCCTCGTCGGGCTCAATTCCGGGGCTGGGTATGGTTCAGGCGCGCTAGTCTACTGGCAGTGCCGGGGGCAGGCAAATCAGTCTGTTGCCTGCCGTCCCGACATTTCAGCGCAGGGCCTTGAGCTGGTAAAGCAGCGCCAGCGCGTCCTTCGGGCTGAGCTCGTCGGGGTCAATCTGGTCCAGTCGGGTTTCCACCGCGGAGGCCTGCTGGCTGAACAGGTCCGGTTGGGCCGGTGACTTCCCCGGAGTGACCGCCGGCGCACTATGCTGACCGCGCTCGAGGTCTGCCAGCCGGGCTCGTGCGGCGCGGATCACGCTGGCCGGCACCCCGGCCAGCTGGGCCACCTGCAGGCCATAGCTGCGGCTGGCCGGGCCTTCCTGTACCCGGTGCAGGAAGACAATGCCGTCGCCGTGTTCGCTGGCTGTCAGATGTGCATTACGCACGTTGGTGAGTTCGTCGGGCAGGCGGGTCAGTTCGAAGTAGTGCGTCGCGAACAGGGTAAAAGCCTTCTGCTCACTGGCCAGACGGGTGGCTGCAGCCCAGGCCAGCGCCAGACCGTCAAAGGTACTGGTGCCGCGACCGATCTCGTCCATCAGCACCAGCGACTGACTGGTGGCGTTGTTGAGAATGTTGGCGGTCTCGGTCATTTCCACCATAAAGGTGGAGCGACCGCCGGCCAGATCATCGGCAGACCCGATGCGGGTAAAGATACGATCAATCGGGCCAATGCTGGCACTGGCTGCCGGCACGCAACAGCCGATATGGGCCAATAGCACAATCAATGCAGTCTGGCGCATATAGGTGGATTTACCGCCCATGTTCGGGCCGGTGATGATGAGCATGCGGCGCTCGTTATCCAGATGCAGACTGTTGGGTACAAAGGCCTCTTCGAGCACCTGCTCGACCACCGGGTGACGACCGTCGATGATTTCAACAATCGGCTCATCTACCAATGCAGCCGGCACCAGATTCAGTGCCTCGGCGCGCTCGGCAAAACAGGCCAGCACATCCAGCTCTGCCAGAGCCGCAGCACTACTTTGCAATGCGGCGAGTTGCTCATTCAGGCGATCAAGCAACTCTTCATACAATGCTTTTTCCAGCGCCAGCGCCTTGCTCGAAGCAGACAGTGCCTTGTCTTCAAACGTTTTCAATTCCGGGGTGATAAACCGCTCGGTATTTTTCATCGTCTGGCGACGAATATAATCCGCCGGCACCTGCTCGGCATCGCGGCGTGACAATTCGATGTAATAGCCATGCACGCGATTATATTTGACGCGCAAGGTGGCGAGGTTTGTGCGCGCCCGTTCCCGCTCTTCGATATCAACCAGAATGCTGCCGGCGTCTTCGCTGATGCTGCGCAGTTCATCCAGATCACTGTTGTAGCCATCGGCAATGACGCCGCCATCGCGCATTAACATCGGTGGGTTTTCTATAATGGCTTTCTGCAGTAATTCGCACTGTTCCGGGAACACGCCAAGCTTCTGCTTTAGTCCGGCCAGCGGGCCGCCATCCGGCAGGGTGTCCTGCAGGGCAGGCAGTGCCGTCAGACTGCGCGCCAGTCGTGTCAGGTCCCGTGGCCGCGCCGAGCGCAGGGCGACGCGACCAAGGATGCGTTCCATATCGCCAACGTCATCGAGCAGGGTGCGAATATTTTCGAACTGCCAGCCTTCGCGTAGCGCGGCAATACGCGCGCTACGTTCATTGATGCGTTCTTTTTTGCGCAGAGGCTGATGCAGCCAGCGGCGTAACAGGCGCGCGCCCATGGCAGTAACAGTGCTGTCCAGCACCCAGGCCAGCGTGTGGGTGTCTCGGCCGTCAAGTGTCTGGGTCAGCTCCAGATTGCGGCGTGTCGCCGCATCCATCTGAATGCCGTCGTCGTGTGACTCGATCGCCATGCTGTTCAGGTGGGGCAGGGCGCTGCGCTGTGTTTCGCGTGCATAGCCGAGCAGGCTGCCGGCGGCGGCAATTTCCAGCGCCGAGGGACTGCCAAAGCCGGCCAGATCGTGGGTGCCGAACTGCTTGCATAACAAACGTTGCGCGGTGTCCGGGTCAAACTCCCACACCGGCCGCGCCCGGGCGCCGGCGCGCTTGCGCAGCGACTCTGGCAGTGCGGCGCTTTCGTCATACAGCAGTTCGGCCGGTTGCCAGCGTTCGATCAGTGCCAGCAGCGCTTCCCGACTCGTCACCCGGGTGACGGTTAGTCGTCCGGCGGCCAGATCCAGCGATGCGGCACCATAGTTTTCGCCATTGGCGGCCACTGTGCACAGCAGGGTATCGCGACGCTCGTCCAGCAGCGCCTCATCACTGACCGTGCCCGGGGTGACAATGCGTGCCACGCGCCGCTCCACCGGCCCTTTGCTGGTGGCCGGATCGCCAAACTGCTCGCAAATCACCACCGACTCACCCAGCCGCACCAGCCGGCCCAGATAACCTTCGGCGGCATGGTGGGGGATGCCGGCCATGGCAATCGGCCGGCCGGCGCTCTGACCACGGGAAGTCAGGGTAATGTCCAGCAACCGTGCTGCCTTCTCCGCGTCGCCATAGAACAACTCGTAAAAGTCGCCCATGCGGTAGAACACCAGATGATCAGGGTGCTCGGATTTGATGCGCAGGTATTGCTGCATCATCGGGGTGTGACTGCTGAGATCGTCCTGTGACATGGTCTGAGGCGTATCCGGAAGTGACTTTACAAGCCGGGCAGGATAGCAAATCAGCACCGCGGCACAACTCACGCGCCGCCGGGTCAAGCGGATCACGGTGACCGATGGCCCCATGAGTGGGCATAATCCGTCCCCGTTACGGTCACTGCTCCTGAGAGGAGAACTATGGCTCCGGATTTCTGGCTTGAGCGATGGCAACGTGGCGAAATCGGCTTTCACCTGCCACGTCCACATCTGAAACTGTTGCGCCACTGGCGCAGTGCCGCAAGTGGCGGCGGTGAACCGGTGCTGGTGCCGCTGTGCGGGAAGAGTCTTGATATGGGCTGGCTGGCGAGCCAGGGGCACGGCATCTGTGGAGTGGAGCTAAGCGCTGTGGCTCTGGAGGATTTTGTTGCCGAGGCGGGTCTGTCACTGGACCGGCGGGGCAGTGACTACACAGGGGTGGGCTGGCATTTGCACTGTGGTGACTGGTTCGATTTTTCTACTGCTGAACCATTCAGCTTGTTCTACGACCGCGCCGCCCTGATTGCATTACCGCCGGCCCTGCGTGAGCGTTATGTCGCTCATCTGCTTGATCAGCTGACCAACGATGCGCGCGGTTTACTGATTACTCTGGAGTATGATCGGCGACAGATGGATGGCCCACCGTTCAGTGTCGATGCGGATGAGGTCCGGCGGCTATTTGGCGATCGTGCCAGAGTATCCGAGCTGGAAAGGGCCGATATTATTTCCCGCGAGCCGCGCTTTCGCGAGCGAGGTCTGGCTTGCCTTGAAGAGGTGGTTTGGCTGGTGGAGTGTCATGGATAACCAGATTTATGTTCTCGCGGAGCGGGCCGGCCGGCTTGTTGCCCGGCAGAAGATCATGCTGGTCACGGCAGAGTCCTGCACTGGTGGCTGGATCGCCGAAGCGATTACCTCCGTGGCTGGCAGCTCAGCCTGGTTTGAGCGCGGTTTTGTCAGTTACTCGAATCAGTCCAAACAGGAAATGCTGGGGGTGTCAGCGGACACCCTCAGTCGCTTCGGCGCGGTCAGTGAGGAAGTGGTACTGGAGATGGCCAAGGGCGCGATACAACGCTCCAGAGCGCATCTTTCCATTGCCGTTTCCGGCATCGCCGGGCCTGATGGCGGCACGGTCGACAAGCCGGTGGGCACGGTCTGGGTGGGCTGGGGACAGAAGCTCGGCTATGCCGAGGCCGAGTGTTTCCTGCTCGGCGGCGACCGACAGGCTGTGAGGGAACAGACTGTCATTCGAGCCCTGCAAGGGCTGATAGCACGATTGGGTGGATAGCCCTTGCGATCATTTCCGGGACTGGCATAATACTGTCCATATTGACAGTGGTCGGGCGTTGGTGTCTGATTGGCGTCACCGGCCGGACTGTCAGCCGACATTCATTCGCACGAGCGACCAGCAGAGGGAATCCATCATGGATCAGAACAAAGGCAAGGCCCTGAACGCCGCATTGGCCCAGATTGAACGTCAGTTCGGCAAGGGTTCCGTCATGCGCATGGGCGACCAGAAGCGTGAGCGTATCCCGGCCATTTCCACCGGCTCGCTGGGGCTGGATGTGGCGCTGGGGATCGGTGGCCTGCCGAAGGGTCGGATTGTCGAAATCTACGGCCCCGAATCTTCGGGCAAAACCACGCTGACCCTGTCGGTGATCGCGCAGGCCCAGAAGCAGGGCGCCAACTGCGCCTTCGTCGATGCCGAGCACGCACTTGACCCGGATTATGCCGAGAAGATGGGCGTCAAACTGGACGACCTGATCGTGTCACAGCCGGATACCGGCGAGCAGGCACTGGAAATCACCGACATGCTGGTCCGTTCCGGCGCGGTTGATGTGATCATTGTTGACTCGGTGGCGGCGCTGGTGCCGAAGGCCGAAATCGAAGGCGAGATGGGTGATTCTCACGTCGGCTTGCAGGCCCGTCTGATGAGCCAGGCGCTGCGCAAGATCACCGGCTCGGTGAAGAACGCTAATTGCCTGGTGATCTTTATCAACCAGATTCGTATGAAGATCGGTGTGATGTTCGGTAACCCGGAAACCACCACCGGTGGTAACGCGCTGAAGTTTTACGCTTCCGTACGTCTGGATATCCGCCGTATCGGTGCCGTCAAGCAGGGCGACGAGGTCACCGGTAACGAAACCCGGGTGAAGGTGGTCAAGAACAAGGTGGCACCGCCATTCCGTCAGGCCGAGTTCCAGATCCTCTACGGCCATGGCATCAACGTGCTTGGTGAAATCATTGATATGGGTGTGCAGCTTGGCCTGATCGACAAATCCGGTGCCTGGTATGCCTACAAGGGCGACAAGATTGGTCAGGGCAAGTCCAATGCCTGCGATTACCTGAAGGAGAACCAGGCGGTCCGCGAGGAGATCGAAGCGGCCATCCGGGCGCAGATGCTCGCCGTTCCGGTATCGGCGCCGGCCTCTGAGGAAGTCACAGCTGAGGCAGATGACTGATCAGCAGGCGGAAATGCGTCGCGCCGCCCTCGATTGGCTGGGGCGGCGCGACTATTCCCGTAGTGAAATCACCCGCAAGCTGCGGCGCAAGTTTGGCGAGGAAGTCGATCTGACTTCGCTGCTGGGCTGGCTGGAGGAGCACCGCTTCCTTGATGAATCGCGCTATCTGGATGTGCTGATCCGCTCCGCCATTGAGCGTGGTCATGGTCTGCTCCGGCTCAGGCAGGACCTGAAGCAGCGCGGCATTGATTCGAAGTTGATCGATCAGGCCCTGTCCAGTCTGGATGTTGACTGGTTCGCTCAGGCCAGAGCGCTACGCCAACGTCGTTTTGGCCACAAGCCGGTGACTGATCAGAAGGAGAAGGCCCGGCAGCTGCGATACCTGCAGTACCGGGGCTTTACCGGCGAACAGTGCTTCCATGCCCTGGAGTTGCGCGAGCTGGATGACTGAGGCGGTCGATAACCGCTGCCTTTCCGGCAGGCGCGATAATCTCCGCCCGCCGAACCCCGGACCATCGTCACAAAAGCAGCGGACAGGTATACTCCCGGCTTTCTTTTTGCCAGCCGGACGCCCCGATCCCATGAAGAGTGCTGACATTCGCCAGGCCTTTCTCGATTACTTCGCCCGTCAGGGCCACGCCGTTGTCGCCAGCAGCTCGCTGGTGCCCCACGACGACCCGACCCTGCTGTTCACCAATGCCGGTATGAACCAGTTCAAGGACCTGTTCCTTGGCCGTGAAAAGCGCGATTACGTTCGCGCGGCCAGCAGCCAGCGCTGTGTTCGTGCCGGTGGCAAGCACAACGATCTTGAGAATGTCGGTTATACCGCCCGTCATCACACCTTCTTTGAAATGCTCGGTAACTTCAGCTTTGGCGATTACTTCAAACATGATGCGATCCGCTTTGCCTGGGAGTTTCTGACCAGTCCGGAATGGATGAACATTCCGAAAGACAAGCTGATGGTGACGGTCTATGCCAGCGATGACGAGGCTTTCAGTATCTGGGCCAATGATATGGGCGTGCCGAAGGATCGCATTGTTCGTATCGGCGACAACAAGGGCGCGCCTTACGCCTCGGACAATTTCTGGACCATGGGTGACACGGGTCCGTGTGGTCCCTGCACGGAAATTTTCTACGATCATGGTGCGGACATCTGGGGTGGCCCGCCGGGTTCGCCGGAGGAAGACGGTGATCGCTTTATCGAAATCTGGAACCTGGTGTTCATGCAGTTTGACCGCCAGCCGGATGGCGAGCTGAAGCCGCTGCCGAAACCGAGTGTCGATACCGGTATGGGCCTTGAGCGCATTTCCGCCGTGATGCAGCACGTGCATTCCAACTACGAAATCGATCTGTTCCAGACCCTGTTGACAGCGGCGGCAGATGCCACCGGTTGCAAGGATATGGAAGAAAAATCCCTGCGCGTTATTGCCGACCATATCCGCTCGGCCGGCTTCCTGATCTGCGACGGCGTGATTCCGTCCAACGAGGGTCGCGGCTATGTGCTGCGCCGGATCATTCGCCGCGCCCTGCGCCATGGTCACAAGCTGGGTCAGGACAAGCCGTTTTTCTACAAGCTCACTAAGGCGCTGGTGGCCGAGATGGGCGGCGCCTATCCGGAGCTGAAAGACGGTCAGGTGCGGATCGAAAAGGCCTTGCTCGCGGAAGAAGAGCAGTTCGCCCGTACGCTCGCTGATGGCATGAAAGTATTTGAATCGGCGGTCGCTGGTCTGTCTTCCACTGTCATTCCCGGCGACGTGGTGTTTGCCCTGTACGACACCCACGGGTTTCCAGTCGATTTGACCAATGATGTTGCCCGTGAGCGCGGCCTGACTCTGGATATGGACGGGTTCGAAGCCTGCATGGCGCAGCAGCGTACCCGTTCGCGCGGTGCTGATGCTTTTGCCAACAATTACAACGACCGTCTTCAGGTGGACGCCATCAGCGATTTTTCCGGCTACGAACGCCTTGCCGATATGTCGGAAGTGGTGGCGCTGTATCGCAACGGTGAGGCAGTGCAGTCGCTGAGCGCCGGCGAGGACGGCATGGTGGTGCTGTCTAAGACGCCTTTCTACGCCGAATCCGGCGGTCAGGTCGGCGATACCGGCGTGCTCACCAACGATGGTACGCAGTTTGTTGTTGCCGATACCCGCAAGCGCCAGCAGGCCTATCTGCATATCGGCGTGCTTGAGCAGGGCAGCCTGAAGGTCGGCGATCGTCTTGCTGCGCATGTTGATGAGCAGCGCCGTCGCGCGATCATGCGCAACCACTCGGCAACGCACCTGATGCACGCGGCGTTGCGCAAAGTGCTTGGTGAGCATGTCAGCCAGAAGGGCTCGCTGGTCAACGCCGAGTATCTGCGTTTTGATTTTTCCCACGGCGAAGCGGTCAAGCCGCAGCAGATTGCCGAGGTTGAAGCGATCGTCAATCGCCAGATCCTCGCCAACGTTCCGGTCAGCACGGAGCTGATGGATATAGATTCTGCCCGCAAGGCCGGCGCCATGGCCCTGTTCGGTGAAAAGTACGACGATCAGGTGCGAGTGCTGACCATGGGCGCCGACGGTTTTTCGAAAGAGCTTTGCGGTGGTACACACGTTGCCCGCACCGGCGATATCGGTCTGTTCCGGATTGTTTCCGAGGGCGCCAGTAGCGCCGGGGTGCGTCGCATCGAGGCGGTGGCGGGTGAGCGCGCGCTGGCGGAAGTACAGCGGCTGTCGCAGCTGGTCAGCGACAGCGCCGCTGTTCTCAAGGCGTCGGCGGATCAGTTGCCACAACGTCTTGAGCAGCTGGTCAATCGCAGCCGCGAGCTGGAGAAGGAGATCGAGCGCCTCAAGCAGAAGCTGGCTTCCGGCACCGGTAATGATCTCAGCACACAGGTACAGGAAATCAATGGCGTCAAGGTACTGGCTGCCCAGCTGGATGGCGCCGACAGCAAAACCCTGCGCACGGCCATGGACAAGCTCAAGGACAAACTCGGTTCGGCGGTGATCCTGCTGGCAGCGGTGGAGGGTGACAAGATCAGTGTTGTCGCCGGTGTCACCAAAGACCTGACCGAGCGCTTCAATGCCGGTGAACTGGTCCGTAAGGTGTCGGAGCAACTTGGCGGCAAGGGCGGTGGCCGGGCCGATATGGCTCAGGGTGGTGGCACCGATCTGGCGGCTCTGTCGGCGGCTCTGGAAGCTGTGCCGGACTGGATTCGCGGGCAAAGCTGACAACCGGACCCACATGCAAGGCGGCGCGACTGATGGTACAGTGGCGCCGCTTTTTTGCCGGGCAGCAGCCCGCATCAACTCTGACCCAAGTGGAACCCTATGGCCCTGATAGTGCAGAAATACGGCGGCACCTCGGTGGGGACCGTCGAACGTATTCAGGCAGTGGCAGACAAGATCGGCCGCTTCCTGTCCGAAGGTCATCAGATCGTGGTGGTGGTTTCCGCCATGAGCGGCGAGACCAACCGATTGATCGGCATGGCCAAGCAGATCCAGGATGACCCGACCCCTCGGGAAATGGATGTGCTGGTTTCAACCGGTGAGCAGGTCACCATCGCGTTATTGTCGATGGCTTTGCACAAGCTTGGTATTGATGCCCGCAGTTTTACCGGTGGTCAGGTGCCCATTCGCACTGACAGCGCGTTCATGAAAGCGCGAATCGAGCATATCGACGAGCAGAGCATGCGTGGCGATCTGGCTGCCGGCCGCGTGGTTGTGGTGGCCGGTTTTCAGGGGATCGACCCGGAAGGCAATATCACCACATTAGGTCGCGGTGGCTCGGATACCACGGCGGTGGCTCTGGCCGCAGCGCTGAAGGCTGATGAGTGCCAGATCTACACCGATGTCGATGGCGTCTACACCACCGATCCGCGGGTCGTGGACAGTGCTCGCCGTCTCGACCACATTACCTTCGAGGAGATGCTGGAGATGGCGAGCCAGGGCTCGAAGGTCCTGCAGATCCGTTCGGTGGAATTTGCCGGCAAGTACAATGTGCCGCTGCGGGTTCTGCACAGTTTTCAGGAGGGTCCCGGGACCCTGATCACCGTCGATGAAGAGGTTGATATGGAAAAGCCGGTTATCTCCGGAATTGCCTTTACCCGTGACGAAGCCAAGCTGACTCTGCGTGGTGTGCCGGATACCCCGGGTATTGCCTACAAGATCCTCGGCCCGATCGGCGATGCCAATATTGAAGTGGACATGATCGTTCAGAACGTCGGCGCTGACGGTGCCACGGATTTCACCTTCACCGTCCACCGCAACGAGATGGCCAAGGCGAAGAAGATTCTCGAGCAGGTTGCCAAGGATCTCGGCGCCCGCGATGTGCTGGCCGATGACAAGATTGCCAAGGTGTCTCTGGTTGGGGTCGGTATGCGTTCCCACGCTGGTGTTGCCAGCCGGATGTTCCAGTCGCTGGCGTCTGAAGGGGTCAACATCGAGATGATCTCGACCTCGGAAATCAAGATTTCCGTGGTGATTGCCGAGAAGTACCTGGAGCTGGCGGTTCGCGCCCTGCACGCAGCCTTCGAGCTGGACAAACCGGCGTCCTGAGGGGTCGGCAGACACTACGAATAAGTTCTGTCATAATGCCCGTCCCCGCATCGCAGGGACGGGCTGCTGTCCCGTACCATGGATTCACGGAGAGCCGGGCCTTGCAGGCGGGGAATGCGCTCGTTTGACCTTGAGGACCCCGGAGGGACCAACCATGCTGATTCTGACCCGCCGTGTAGGCGAAACTCTGATGGTCGGTGACGATGTCACCGTGACCGTGCTGGGTGTCAAAGGCAACCAGGTACGCCTGGGTGTCAATGCACCGAAGGAAGTGGCCGTGCATCGCGAAGAGATTTATCTTCGCATTCAGCACGAAAAAGCAGCAGACGGTGAACAGGGCTGATATCAACGCTGGGAATTTTTTTTCCAGATGGTATTATGCCGGCGGCAGCTCAGGCTGCCGCTTTCATTTGGTGAGATGGCCGAGTGGCTGAAGGCGCTCCCCTGCTAAGGGAGTATACGTTAAAACCGTATCGAGGGTTCGAATCCCTCTCTCACCGCCAGACCATAAAAAAAGCCCCGAAAGGGGCTTTTTTTATGGTCTGGCGGTGAGAGAGTCCATGATTCGAACCCTCCGTTCGACAAGCCGCGTCAGCGGCGCAGGACGCCGCAGGCGCCCCCGCAGGGGGTGGAGCAATCGCCACAAGCGATTGCGTAATCCATCCCTCTCTCGGGCGCGTAAAGCGCGCCTGACTTTGCGCACACCCCCAGATGCGGGCAATTTTTTTAGAGCCCGATGAGCGTCTGAGCCAGTATGGTGAATGGTGATCTGGTCAGCGCAAAACAAGCGGCGCGAGTTCGCCGTCCCGATTGAATTATCCTTCCGGCCAGAGGCCTCAACCCGGCAATACCTGCAGATCACCATCAGCACAGCACTGCCTGCTTCCCGATAAACGGTATTGCGAATCAATCCTATTAGCATCATCATCCCCTCAATCATCAGGAGGGAAGCTACCTCATGTTTGTATGTCTCTGTGCCGGCGTCACCGACAGTCAGATTCGCGCCGCCGCGTCTGCCGGCTGTGACAGCCTCAAGCAGTTGCGTCAGGATCTCGACGTTGGCGCGCAATGTGGCAAATGCCTGATTCACGCTGCTGCAGTGCTGCGTGAACATCGGGCTGAGTGCCACACCCCCGCAACCCGCGCAGTCATTGCCGCTCCCGTTTGTTACTGGCCGCAGCCTGCCTGAACCGATTTGCCTTTCCGCTTGAGCCTTCGAACCGGCCGGACCACAATGTTTTGCTGAATTCTCAAGGAGACTGGTCATGCGCGGCGAAAAGAAGGTTCTCGAATATCTCAATAAGGCATTGGCCAACGAGCTGGTGGCGATAAACCAGTATTTCCTGCATGCGCGCATGTACAAGGACTGGGGCCTGAAAAAGCTCGCCGACAAGGAATACGAAGAGTCCATCGACGAAATGAAGCATGCCGATCGTCTGATCGAGCGCATCCTGTTTCTGGAGGGGCTGCCAAATCTGCAGGATCTCGGCAAGTTGCTGATCGGTGAGAACACCCGCGAGATGTTGCAGTGTGATCTGCGTCTTGAGCAGGAAGCCCTGCCGTTGCTGCGAGAGGCGATTGCCTGGTGCGAGCAGGTTCAGGACTATGTTTCCCGCGACTTGTTGCAGGATATTCTCGAGTCCGAAGAAGAGCATGTGGACTGGCTGGAAACCCAACTCGGCCTGATTGACCGCGTCGGCATCGAGAACTATCTGCAGAAACAGATGGAAGGTGCCGACTGATTGCCTGATTTTTCAGCGTCCTTGGCTTGACTCAGTGCCCCCCTTTGGAAATAATGCGCGCCTCTCGCGATGGCCGCACAGGTCACCGGGCACAGACACGCACCCGTAGCTCAGCTGGATAGAGCACCAGGCTACGAACTTGGGGGTCGGAGGTTCGAATCCTTCCGGGTGCGCCATTAAACAAA
>JAGLCJ010000007.1 GCA_023146255.1 Alcanivoracaceae bacterium | reverse complement strand
TTTGTTTAATGGCGCACCCGGAAGGTATTCAGAGAAGCTCCTCAGGTTCGACCAGCGCTAAATAACCCCCCGCTATCAACCGTCTCCTCATATAGCCAATAGGTCTCGCCAGCCCATATCTCCTTCACGTTGGTCAGGAGCAGAATCGAGGGCAGGACAACTGGTAGAGGGGAATATTGCCATGAAGCGCTTCTATTATATGACTCGTTCGCTATCGAGCGTGCTGGGGATAAGCCGTGACCTGAAAGAGGCGGGGATCGGGGAAAACCGCATTCATGTGCTCGGCCGGAACGCTGGCGTGTTGGAACAGGCACATGTTCACACTACGACCCTGTGGGAGGAAACGGATATCCTCCACTACGGATTTGTCGGCGCCATGTACGGAATGATATTCGGCCTGTTTGCCGGCTTTGTGCTGGCGGTAACAGACCCGTGGGGGATTGACCTGAGCAGTGGCGTCATCATTGCCGCCACTGCTTTTGGTACCTGTTTTGGTGCCTGGCTGGGTGGCATCCGTGGTATCTCAACGCGTAACCATCATATTGAGCCGTACTTGCATGGTGTCGAAAAAGACGGCAGTTATCTGGTGATGGTGGATGCTGATGATTCCCGTCAGGTATACAGCATCGAAAAGGTCATGCAGACCCGACATCAGGAGGCCAGGGAGGCTGGTCAGGAGGACCACTACAGTCCATTTTTCTGACCCGGGTCTGCGTCCAGCCCGCTGTCCGGCCCTTACCGGGCAGCGGGCTCTGCTTTATCTGGCCATCTCGCCGATGACATCGATCATCCTGTTGGTGAAGCCCCACTCGTTGTCGTACCAGCTCATCAACTTGGCCTGTCGGCCCATGGTTCTGGTCTGGGCGAGGTCGACGATGCTCGACAGCGGATTGTGGTTAAAGTCCCAGGACACCAGTGGCTCCTCATTAATACCGAGGATGCCCTGTAATGAACCTGCTGCTGCATCCCGCAATGCAGCGTTTATTTGCTCTGCCGATACTTCCTTTGCCAGCAGGCAATGCAGGTCAACCATTGACACATTGATGGTCGGCACCCGGATCGCCATGCCGTCCAGACGTCCCTTGAGGTGCGGTAGCACCAGCCCAACGGCCTGAGCCGCCCCGGTCTTGGTCGGGATCATCGACATGGTCGCGGAACGGGCGCGATAAAAATCGTTATGTGCCTTGTCGATCAGGTTCTGGTCGTTGGTATAGGCATGGATAGTGGTCATCTGTCCCTGCTCAAAACCGAACCTGTCATCGAGCACTTTGACCAGCGGGGCGAGACAGTTGGTAGTGCAGCTGGCATTGGAAACCACCAGATCAGTATCTTTCAGAATCTGATGGTTAACGCCAAAGACCACGGTACGGTCGGCATCGGCCACCGGGAAGCTGGCCAGCACACGGCGCGCGCCGGCATCCAGATGCGCTGTCAATGCACTACGGGTCTTGAACTTGCCGGAACATTCCAGCGCGATATCCACATCGCAGCTTTTCCAGGGCAGTTTGGCAGGGTCCTTTTCCTTGCTCATCTGGATCGACCATTTGCCGACCTGCATGCTGTCGCCATCCAGCACCACCGGCTCGGCAAAGTGGCCATGGGTGGTGTCATGCCGAGTCAGGTGGGCAAGCACCGCAAAATCAGTGAGATCATTGATCGCCACTACACGGATCTGATCCTGCAACCCTCGCTCGTGTATCGCCCTGACCAGACAACGACCGATCCTGCCATAACCGTTGATGGCGACCTTGATCATGATGCTCTCCCCGCAGACAGTGTCAGATCAGTGTAGGGCAGCGGCGTGGCGATGGCACCTCCGAGTCGTGATAGTCCGGTACCGGTGAAGTGCCGTCATGGGTCGCTTCCCGGTGGGCTCAGCCTGTATCATGCCGTCATAACAATAATCAGGTCGCCGATGTACCCATCTGATCTGCTCCACGATGTTATCCGCTATGGACTGGTTGTCAGCGCCTTGCTGCTGGCGCTGGTCTGTTTCGGCTATGGCCGGGGTGGCGCTGGCCGAGGCTA
Source organism: Alcanivoracaceae bacterium (assembly GCA_023146255.1). GTDB lineage: Bacteria > Pseudomonadota > Gammaproteobacteria > Pseudomonadales > Alcanivoracaceae > PGZG01. The sequence continues at coordinate 120,139 of JAGLCJ010000007.1, read as the reverse complement.
TCTGTGGTTCGCTGCTGCGGCCGGCTTTGATGCGCTACGACATCTGCTGGTGCTGTTCATTCCGGCGGGGCAGGCGCTGCTGCTGTACGCCGAGTTCGACCTTCTGCTGCGGGCGTTTCTTTTGCTCACCGGGGTTCGCTTACTGACTGGCGGCAGTGTCCCCGGTGTTCTGCGTTGGCTACCCCTGGCAGCCCTTGTCTGGTTGCTGTTTTGCCATCTGGCCTATAGTGATACCGCTCTTTGCAGGCAGTTACCCGGAACCATTCTGCTTGCTTCTGCTTACGTCCTGTTGGCCATGTTCTTCTGGCGCGCCCGTGACCAGAAGCGCCCTGCGGGCTTTCTGCTGGCCGGCTTGGGCTTTCTTGCCTTGTCACTGCTTTGGTTGCTTCAGCCTATGGCGCGGGAAAGTAGTTGGAGTGCCTGGCATTTTGCTTCTTACCAGGTGCTCTATCTGCTGATCAGTGCAGGTCTGATTCTGGCGCTGTATCAGAGCGAGCGTCTTCGAGCAGATTTTGCCAGCGAGGTGCAGGAACGCGCTCTGATGAGGGTACTGCGTAGTCGTCGGCGGGTCGTGCAGCTGCGTGAGTGGACTGATGTACTGCTGCATCAGATATCGGATGGTGTCGTGGTCAGTGACATGACCGGCACCATTACCGGGTTTAACCGCGGTGCCGAGAGAATTTTTGGTCAGCCTGCGGCAGCCATTCTGGGCAAACCGGTGACAGAGTTGATGCCGGACAACGCCAGACCTCAAACCGGTGAGCTGTCTGCGGCGCTGAATGATTTTCGCGAGCGCTTTCGTCAGCCTAAAGAGGTGGTCGGTCGGCATAGTGATGGTTCGCCACTGGAGCTGGAGATGGTGGTGTCGCCGATGGCGATCAGTGATGCCGAACAGATGGTGGCGATTATCCGCGATGTCTCCGAGCGCAAGCGTCAGCGTGAGCAGTTACATTTCATGGCCCGCCATGACGCCCTGACCGGGCTGCCGAACCGACGTTGTTTCGAAGAATTGGTAGCGCAGCGTCTTGGTAGTGGCCAGAACGGACTGCTGGCATTTGTTGATCTGGACGACTTCAAATTGATTAATGACACGCTTGGCCACAAGGCAGGTGACACAGCGCTGGTGGCGATTGCCCGCCGATTGGTCAGTCTGGCTGGAGATCAGGCGGTGGTGGCCCGGCAAAGCGGTGACGAATTCGTGTTGTTTATTCCCGCCATGACCGATTTTTCTGCCATGCGTGTCTGGGCGGAGGAGCTGGTCCAGCGGGTGCGCAGCCCGGTCAGTTTTGATCAGGTTCAGTTTGGCCTGTCTTGCAGTGTCGGATTGGCGCCAACTTCGGTGGAGATGGCAGAGGTTGAAACTCTGGTGCGCGAAGCAGATCTGGCCATGTATCACGCCAAGCGTAGCGGCAAGAACCGGTTCAGTTTTTTTCATCATTCGATGCTGGCCGAATCAAACCGGGTTGCCGAGCTGGCAGGTCGCCTCAAGCGCATGGATATGGATAGCGAGCTGTCGCTGGTTTTCCAGCCGCGTATGCAACTGGAGGGGCGTCAGCTCTCTGGCGCAGAGGTGCTGTTGCGCTGGCGTACGCCGGAGGGCGAGAACATTCCGCCGGCGCAATTTATTCCGGTGGCAGAAGAGACCGGGCAGATTCTGCGTCTGGGCTACTGGGTTCTGGAGGAAGCCTGTCGTCATCTGGCCGGCTGGGGCCATCTGCGCGATTCTCTGGTGCTGTCGATAAACCTGTCGGCGCGCCAGCTGTTTGATGAACAGCTGGTGGATCGTATCGAGGAAGTTCGCACCCGTTATGGTCTGGCGCCGGCGCAGCTTGAGTTCGAGATCACCGAAAGCTCGGCGATGCAGGATACCGACTACGCCTTGCGCGTACTGGGGCGTTTGCGGGCCCGTGGCTATGGTCTGTCGCTGGATGATTTTGGTACCGGCTTTTCATCCTTGTCGCACATGCGCCAGCTACCGGTGGATACCATCAAGATTGATCAGTCGTTTGTCCATAATCTGGTTGCAGATCGTCAGCAGCGGGTGTTGGTGGCGGGCATCATCGAGCTGACCGGGCATCTCGGCATGCGGGTGCTGGCGGAGGGAGTGGAAACAGCCGAGCAACTGGATATTCTGGATTCGCTTGGTTGTGACGAGGCGCAGGGTTATCTGATTGGCCGGCCGATGCCTGCAGAGCAGTTTTGCCAGCAGGTATTGTCTGACTGGGAGTCGGTAGTTCGGGCGTTGTGATCGCGTCCGGTTATTCAGCGGTTCCCTTGCAAAGGCGGCATCGTTTCGCGACAATGCCGCCCTCTCCGAAAGGGAGCTCAATGGCAGCCCTGTCGGTCCCCCCGCAATGACCAGCTGTGAACCCCGCCAGGTCCGGAAGGAAGCAACGGTAGCAGTGACGTCGTGTGCCGGGGTGTGGCTGGCAGGGCTGTCTCCATTTTTGCTCTGGGTAGTGTGTGCTTTCGAGACGGTCATTCTGGCCGCCGACACTGCCCGGGACACGCCGTGAATACATCCCTGTAGGCTCCTCTCAGACATCCATGTCTTCGAGGGTCCCGAGCAGTGTCGGCGGCCAGAATGACCTGCACCCTGCCGGCCGTTGCAATGTCCCGTACGGCCACTGATTTGGCGGCTTCGGCTTGCATTGTGCCAGCTTTCAGTTTGTCCTGATCTTCTATAGGAGACAGCCCTTTTGTCGGGCGGAATTCTGGTACGATACGGCCTTTCATGCTGGCTTTGGAACGGTGATGAGTTATCAGGTTCTGGCGCGCAAATACCGGCCGCGCACCTTTCATGAACTGGTTGGGCAGGAGCATGTGTCGCGGGCCTTGATCAATGCGCTTGATCATGACCGTCTGCACCATGCCTATCTGTTTACCGGTACCCGCGGGGTGGGCAAGACCACCATCGCCCGGATTCTGTCGCGTTGCCTGAATTGTGAGCAGGGGGTCAGTTCCCAGCCCTGTGGCGTCTGCGACACCTGCGTGGAAATCGGCGAGGGCCGCTTTGTTGATTTGATCGAGGTGGATGCGGCAAGTCGCACCAAGGTGGAGGATACCCGCGAGCTGCTTGATAACGTCCAGTACGCGCCGACCCGAGGCCGTTACAAGGTTTACCTGATTGACGAAGTGCACATGTTGTCGGCGCATTCCTTCAATGCTCTGCTGAAGACGCTGGAAGAGCCGCCGCCGCATGTGAAGTTCCTGCTGGCCACCACCGATCCGCAAAAGTTACCGGTCACCATCCTGTCCCGTTGCCTGCAGTTCAATCTGAAGGCGTTGCCGGCAGATCGTATTGCCGCACATCTGAAGGATTTGCTTGAGCGTGAAATGATCGGCTATGAGATGCCGGCGCTGAGCCTGATCGGCCAGGCCGCTCGCGGCTCGATGCGTGATGCGCTCAGCTTGACCGATCAGGCCATTGCCTTCAGTGGTAATCCGCTGAATGAGTCTGCGGTGCGGTCCATGCTCGGCAGCGTTGATCGTGCGCATGTGTTGGCGCTGCTGGAGTCGCTGGCGGCGGGCGGTGCCGAAACCGTGCTGGTGGCGCTGGATCAGGTTGCCGAACAGTCGCCGGATGAACTGGCGTTGCTCGACGAGATCATCAGCGGCCTGCATGCGCTGGCGGTGGCTCAGGCGGTACCGGGGCGGCAGGTGGATGAGCGTATCACTGCTTTGGCTGCTCACTTCACTGCCGAGCAAGTGCAGCTTTGCTATGACATCGCGCTGCGTGGTCGCCGTGATCTGGCCGATGCACCGGACCCGCGTGCCGGGCTGGAAATGGTTTTACTGCGCATGGTGCTGTTCCGTCCTGACGGTGTTCCCGCGGGAGGCGGCGACGGCGCAAAAAAGTCGGTTGAGCCGGGCCGTCCCGAGTTGCGGGCGGTACCGGCTCAGGCCCGCCCCGCGCCTCAATCTGCACCGGTCCAGTCCAGTCGGCCGTCTGCGGCTGCTCCGGCAGCGCTGAGGTCCGTGCCAGCGCCGGAACAACCGGTGCCTACCGTCAACAGCGCGCCGCAGGCGACGTCGCAGCCTGCTGCAAAGGCACATATCTCGGCTGAATCCGCTGCTGTTCCGGCGTTGGAAGATGCTGCGGTGTGGTGGGCAAAGCTGGTGGCGAGTCTGCCGGTGGATGGCATGTTGCGTAATCTGGCTGAACACGCGGCGCTGGGCGAGCGTGATGGCCTCAACTGGACGCTTTTGCTGGAGCCCGGTCACCAGATGCTGGCGACGCCGGAGCGGTTGCAGCAGCTCGCCGAAGTGGTGTCAGAGCGACTCGGTAGCAAGGTGCGTTTGCAAGCCAGCTGGCAGGACGGCGTCAGCCACACCCCGGCTCAGCAGATCGCCGCAGCCCGTCAGGAAAAGCTGGAAAAAACCCGCAAGCTGATCAGTCAGGATCCGGTGGTTGTGGCACTGACCCGGGAGTTCGGCGGTCAGCTTGATATTGACTCCATCCAACCGGAGGACTGAACCATGGAATTCGATATGAACAACCTCCTGCAACAGGCTCAGGCCATGCAGGAGAAGATGAAAAAGATGCAGGACGACATCAGCAAGGCTGAGGTTACCGGTGAGTCCGGCGCCGGCATGGTCAAGGTCACCATGAATGGCCGCCACGATGTGCGCAAGGTCGAGATTGATCCGTCACTGATGAAGGAAGACAGGGAAATGCTCGAAGACCTGCTTGCTGCTGCAGTGAACGATGCGGTGCGCCGGGTCGAACGCGAGCAGCAACAGAAGATGGCCGGCATGACCGCGGGCCTGCCATTGCCACCCGGCTTCAAGTTGTTCTGATGAAGCACAGCCCGCTGGTTCAACGCCTGATTGACAGCTTCACCGTGCTGCCCGGAGTCGGGCCGCGCTCGGCCCAACGTATGACCTACTGGTTGCTGGAGCGCAATCGTGAAGGTGGTGGCCGTCTTGCCGCGGCGCTGGAGGCGGCCATGCAGGGCGTCCGGCATTGCTCCTGCTGCCGCAACTTTGCCGAAGATGATCTTTGCCCGGTGTGTGCGGATCAGCGCCGTGACCAGAGTCAGGTCTGCATCGTCGAATCACCGGCGGATGTGCTGGCGATCGAGCAGTCCGGCGAATACCGCGGCCGCTATTTTGTGTTGATGGGGCACCTGTCGCCGATCGACGGGATCGGCCCGGAGGAAATCGGTCTGAATCTGCTTGAGCGCCAGCTTGGCCAGATACAGGAGCTGATTCTTGCCACCGGGACCACGGTGGAAGGTGAGGCCACTGCTCACTACATCCTCGACATGGTCCGGGGTACCTCTGTAAGCGTCAGCCGCATTGCCCAGGGTGTGCCCATGGGCGGTGATCTGGAATTCGTCGATGGCGCCACCCTGGCCCAGGCGCTGAAGTCACGGCGGCATTTGTAGTTTCGCCTGCTTGCCAACCAAGCAAGCGCTTGGTACGGTCTCGGCATCTGAATCCGGGAGCCCCTGATGAGCGCCAGCCTCGACTATTTCAACGATACCCACAGCATGCTTCGTGACACCGTGCGCCGCTTTGTCCAGCGCGAGGTGCTGCCATATGTTGACGACTGGGAGGAGGCCGGCAGCTTCCCCCGGGAGCTCTACAAGAAGGCCGCTGAGGCCGGTATTTGTGGCATCGGCTATCCGGAAGAGTTCGGTGGCACCGGCGAAGACGTGTTCATGAAAATCGCCTGCTCCGAGGAGCTGATGCGCTCCACCTCCGGTGGCCTGGTGGCCAGCCTTGGCTCCCTCGATATCGGTCTGCCGCCGGTGGTGAAGTGGGGCAGCGCCGAGCTGAAAGCGCGGGTTGTGCCCTCGGTGCTGAGCGGCGACAAGATCGCCTGTCTGGCGATCACCGAGCCGGGTGGCGGATCTGATGTTGCCAACCTGCGCACCCGGGCGGTAAAAGACGGCGATCACTACATCGTCAATGGCAGCAAAACCTTTATCACCAGCGGTGTGCGGGCCGATTACTACACCGTTGCCGTGCGCACCGGCGAGCCCGGTTTCGGTGGTGTCAGTCTGTTGCTGATCGAGAAGGGCACGCCCGGCTTTACTGTCGGCCGGACACTGAAGAAAACCGGCTGGTGGGCCAGCGATACCGCCGAGTTGTTCTTCGAGGACTGTCGGGTCCCGGCAAGCAATCTGATCGGTCCGGAGAACGGTGGCTTCTTCTGCATCATGACCAACTTCCAGCCGGAGCGCCTGATGCTCTGTGTCATGGCCAATATGACCTCGCAGATCGCCCTGGAAGAGTGCCTGCGTTACGTCAAGGAACGAGAGGCATTTGGCCGCAAGATCGGTCAGTTCCAGGTGACCCGTCACAAGCTGGCGCAGATGGCCACCGAGATCGAAGCCAGTCGTGAATTTACCTACCGGGTGGCGGCAAAGATGGCGGCCGGACAGAACTGCATCAAGGAAGTGTCGATGGCGAAAAACTTTGCCACCAACGTGTCTGACCGGGTGACTTACGATGCGGTGCAGATTTTCGGCGGCAGCGGTTTTATGCGCGGCACCGTGGTGGAGCGGCTGGCCCGCGATAACCGCATTCTGGCCATCGGCGGCGGCACCTACGAAATCATGAACGAGGTGATTGCCAAACAGATGGGCTTGTAAGGCTCAGTTACGCGCAAACAAAAAAGCCGGGCATCGCCCGGCTTTTCTGTTTTTCTGATCAATCATTCGACCGGATTGACACATTCCGCACGAGCGTTATCGATCTTGCAGCGAATGCGACGCTGCAGGCTGAGCATGTCCGCGCTGTAGAAGTCCTGATCACGCAGCTGTATGCGTGCCTGCTGCATCATAATCTCGTATTCGCCCTTGTCCTTGTCCGGAATCTCGACCCACCATTTCGGATCGACTGATTTTTCTTCCTTGGCCAGGCCTTCAAGAATCTTGTCGAGATTGTTGAAGAAATATTCCCGTGAAGTCTGCATCATTTCCTGCGGGAAACGGTCGCTACGGGCAATCAGCTGCATGCTGATCTGCACCAGCGGGTAGTTGATAATGCCGCCATCCGGCGACAGGCCCTTGTAGAGCTCCAGCGGTGCATAGGCCACCAGCGGCGCCGCAATCACATCTACTATGCCGTTATTGAATTTGGTGGAGAAGTTGGTGATGTCCGAGTCAACTGGTGTGGCGCCGATCTGCGATACCAGAATCGATTGGGTTTTGTCGTATCCCAGCACGGCAACTTTTTTGCCCGCTGCCTTGGCCAGTGTGTTGATCTTGCGATCATTCACGAAAATGTAGGCGGCGCCGGCCGGGGCAATGCCCATAATCGAGTAGCTGCCGGTACTGATATTGCTGGCCGATGACGGATGCGACAGTACCTGGAGCAAGATGCGCAGGTGTTCAATGGTGGGGATGCCACCAATTGAGTCCAGCGTGCCGGCGTACTGATTGAAGTCGCGGCCACGAATGCCGGTCATCAGGGCGGCATCACACTTGCCGGCCTTGAGATCTTCTGCGGCGATTGCTTCATTGGTGAAAGGAATCAGCTCTGCCTCAAGGCCCCAGGCCATTGCAGCAGTGCTCCAGTCGCGCATCGCGCCCATTACCGGGCCGACGTTGCCAATGATGTCGAATACACAGATCTTGCGTTTGATCGGGGTGCTGGCCTGTGCCGTGGCCGAGACCATCAGGGCAACAGAGAGCAGGGCGAAGAGTGCTTTTTTCATAGTCAGATTCCCGGTTGTTATTCTGGCTTTAGCCGCGCCGTCAAGGGCGTCAGTGGCGTAGAGGATACCGTCAGTGGCCCGGAGAGGCGAGGGCCGGGTTGACCTGAGCGGTCGTCTCTGTGACCAGCACGGTCAGTGTCAGTTCCGGGGGCCGGCAGAGCCGGCCTTGCTGTGGTTCAGGCCTTGCCCTGGCTGGCCACGGCAGCGGCAGCTCGGGCGGCTGCTTCGGCATCACCAAGGTAGTAACTGCGGATCGGTTTCAGGTTGTCATCCAGCTCGTACACCAGCGGAATGCCGGTGGGGATATTGAGCTTGATAATGTCTGCTTCGGAAATATTGTCGAGATGCTTGACCAGCGCCCGCAGGCTGTTGCCATGGGCGACAATAAGCACCTGTTTGCCGGCCTTGATCTGTGGCTCGATTTCGGCCTGATAGTAGGGCACAAAGCGGGCCACGGTTTCTTTCAGGCTTTCGGTCAGCGGAATTTCCTCGTCCTTCAGGTTGGCACGGTAAACGCGCTGGTTGCCGGCATAACGCTCGTCAGTTTTTTCCATGGCCGGCGGCGGAATGTCATAGCTGCGCCGCCAGACCAGCACCTGCTCTTCGCCATATTTCTGCGCTGTTTCGGTTTTGTTCAGGCCCTGCAACGCGCCGTAGTGACGCTCGTTCAGGCGCCAGTTGCGGATCACCGGGATCCACATCTGGTCCATGCTGTCGAGAATGGTCCAGAGCGTGCGAATGGCACGCTTCAGTACCGAGGTATAGGCCACCTCAAACTCGAACCCGGCTTCCTTCAGCAGCTCGCCGGCACGGCGCGCTTCGCTGATACCCTGTTCGGTCAGATCAACGTCTTTCCAGCCGGTGAAACGGTTTTCCTGATTCCAGGTGCTCTGGCCATGGCGGACCAGTACGAGCTTGACGGTCATTGGGGGTGTCCTTGGGCGATTGCGACAGGGGCGCAAGGTTAGCAGAGAATGTCGGTGTCGTCAGGGGGATCAGGCCGGCACGCGCGCCTCTGATATGCGTATAATGCCGGCCTGAATGACCTGTGTAGGTGAGCCCTTGTCCCTGTTTCACTGGATTGCCGATGACTCGGCCCTGAATGCCCTGAGCGGTCGGCAAGCGCCTGCCGGGCGTCTGTTTATCGATACCGAATTCATGCGCGAGCGGACCTACTGGCCGCGTCTGGCGCTGCTGCAGGTCAACGATGGCCAGGGCTGTCATCTGATTGATCCACTTGCCACCACCGCACCGGCCATGCATGCACTGCTGGAACAGCGCCCGCTGGTGATGCATGCCTGTTCGGAGGATCTCGAGGCCCTGCGCATTGGCTGCAATCTGGCGCCCGCCGAGGTTGAGGATACCCAGATTGCTGCGGCGCTTTGTGGTCACGACCTGCAGTGCAGCTATCAGAAACTGGTGGAAACCCTGCTTGGCGTATCCCTGCCGAAAACCGCGACCCGAACCGACTGGCTGAAACGCCCGCTGAGCGACGAACAGCTCGAGTATGCAGCCCATGATGTCGAGTATCTGCCGGGGCTGTACCACGAGCTTTGCCGGCGCCTGGAAGCGCTGGGGCGCATGGCCTGGTGGCAGGAGGAATGTCGCCGGCTGGTGCAGGATTGCCAGCGCGTTATGCCGGCCGATGACCTCTGGCGTCAGGTCAAGGGGGCGGCGTCACTGGATGGTCCTGGCCGGCGGCGGCTGCGGCATCTGGCCAGTTGGCGCGATGACAGCGCGCGTGAGCGGGATATCCCGCGCAGTTTTATTATCAAGGACGCGGAATTGCTGACACTGGCTGGCCGCGGTGCCCGCCAGCGCAGTGATCTGGCCGGGCTCGGGATGCATCCGTCGGCCTTGCGCCGCTTTGCCGATGATCTGCTCCGGGTGCTGGCGCAAGCAGACAGCGGAGATATTCCGCCGGCGCTGCCGGGCATGCCCGAACCGGCGATACGTGACCGGATCAAACGTTTGCGTGATCATTTCACCGGGCTTGCCAGCAAGCATCAGCTGGCCCCGGAAGTGCTGGCGCGGCGCCGCTGGATCGAGGCGCTGGCGCGGGACCCCGAGCAAATGCCCGAGCCCTTTACCGGCTGGCGTGCGGCGATTATTGGTGATGGTCTGGGAGAGCTGATGTGATTGATGACCATCGTCTGTTGTGCAGTGTTTTGCGCAGCCCGAAGAAAGAGGGTATGTATCTGTATGTCCGTCGCGGTGCTGATTTAACCACCTTGCCGGAGGGTCTGATGAACATCTTCGGCCTGCCGGGACATGCGCTTGATCTCATGCTGACGGCCGAAAAAAAGCTCGCCCGCGCAGACAGCGCTACCGTAATGGCACACATTCGCGAGCACGGCTTTTATCTGCAGATGCCGCCGGGCGAGCAGGAGCAGCCGTTGCCATTGGCGCGGAAGTCTGACAGTGCGTGAGCGTTTCTGGGAAAGCGTACCGCTGGCCGAGATGACAGCACCGGAGTGGGAAGCGTTATGTGATGGTTGTGCCCGCTGTTGTGTGATCAAGCTGGAAGACGAAGACACGGCCGAGCTGCATTATACCGACGTGGCATGCCGTTATCTTGACTGCGAACGATGCCGCTGTACCGCCTACGCAGAGCGCAGCGAAAAGGTACCTGACTGTCTGCAGGTGACCCCGGCATTTCTGGCGCAGCGCTCACGCTGGCTGCCGCAGAGCTGCGCTTACCGGCAGTTGCACGAGGGCAGGTCGCTGGAGCCCTGGCATCCGTTGCTGAGCGGCACGGCGCAGAGCGTTATTGATGCCGGCATATCAATGCGCGGTGAACTGGTATCAGAGGTGCTGGTCCACCCTGATGATCTTGAGGACCATCTGATTAACTGGGTGAGGTGAACGTGGAAGCACAGGGTTTTGACGTGGCATGGAGCTGGTATCTGGCGGCACTGCTGATGGCCGTGTGGGTTATGTGGCGTGGCGGGAAATTTCTGCCGCTGAGCTGGCGGACTTTGATCACGGTGCTGCCGGCACTGGTGTTTGCGGTGCCGGCTCCGGTGTCTGCCGAGCACACGGCGCTGGCACCGGCCTGGCTGGTGGCCATGTTTGACGCGCTGGTGCAGGAAGACGGCGCGTTCTGGCGGGCCGGCAAAATGCTGGTGTTCGCTGCACTGGTCGGAGCGCTGCCGGCGGTTGTCGTTGCCCGGGTGCAACGTCGGCGCGCCGCCGTGGCGCCGGAAGCGGCATGAACCAATGCATTTTTTGCGACATTCTGGCCGGCAACGCCCCGGCCAGCGTGGTTTATGAGGATGATCTGGCTATCGTCATTCTGGATCTTTTCCCGGTCAGCGACGGCCACGCCCTGATCATCGCCCGGCAGCATGTGGCCAGGGTGAACGAATTATCCTCGGGGGTTGCCGCCCATATGATGGCGCTGGCCGGCAGGGTAATGAAGGCGCAGGGCCATCTTGACCGGTCCATCGAAGCGCACAACCTGCTGATCAACGACGGCAAGGTCGCCAATCAGCATGTGCCGCATGTGCATTTGCATGTTATGCCACGGCGTCGTGGAGACAGTGTGCAGTCGTTGCTGAACTGGTCGACCCGGTTTCTGCACCGGTTCAACATGCAATCAAGGCGTCAGCGCCTCGACCGGCTGGCGGCCGCGCTGCGCGAACAGTTACCCGCAGAGTGACGCGTTTGGATCAGCTGAACAGGTCGTGCCAGCCGCGCAGGTTCTCACTGCTGTCGAGCACTTCAATGCCGGCAACCACGCCACCCTGATCGGATTTACGCACCCAGTTAACCCGGCCATCAAGATGGTAGGTGCCCAGGTCATCGAGCATGGCAATCCAGATATCCACCAGCTGCCCTTCCGGCAAAGCATTGTCCATCTGCACCTGTAGCCCGGCAGCCGACATGTCGACGGTAGAGCAATAGATGGCGTCCGGACGTGCGGCTCCATGGTCAGCACGAATCGGCCGTACTGACAGGGTTTCTTCACGCATCAGACGCGGATGACGGCGCTTGTCCTGATGTTCGTCGCTCATGGCGTTATCCGTAAATCATCCGGTCAACGACTACGGCAGCAATGGCGATGAACGCCACCACTGCCCCCAGAAAGGCGAGAAGCTTCAGGGCCGGCTTGACCGTGCCGGGCAGCGGCTCGGTTGGCCGCTGCGATTTGTCTGAGTCCCTCTCGCTCATTCTGAACCTCGTCAGAGCGCGCCGCCAGCGGCTTTCTGGAACATCCAGCCGTGCAGATCCGGGAACGCCAGCGGCAGGTAGGACACCAGCAGCAGGGCGGTCAGCATCACCAGGATCGGCAGTATGTATTTCTCATGGCGACGCATGAAGCTGGCCTGTCCTCTGGGGATCTTGGCGCTTTCCACCTCGTCGTCGCCAATGACCTGTCGGGCAAGCAGATGGTTCAGTGCCACCGGTGGGGTCAGATAGCCAAGTTCGAACGACACCAGAGTGATCATCCAGAAGTGCAGTGGATCGATGCCGTTGGCAAACGCCACCTGGGCGATGGTGGCGTTGACCAGAATCACCGCCCCGTACGGGTCCATGATCATGCCGATGATTACCATGGTGACAACCAGAATGGAGGTGGCCACCCAGATATTGGCGAAAGTTTCCGGCAACTGCTCCATCAGGCCGGAGCGTTCGATGATGCCGCCGGTGCTGACCGAGAGGGCCATCAGTATCAGCAGGGCGCCGATATGGCCAGTGGTTTCATTGGTGGCCAGCCGCAGGGAGCTTTCCATGCTTTTGCCGATCTCGCCCTGATTGGGCATGACATGCGTTTCATGCAGGGGGGTGGTCGAGAACAGGTAGTTACTGACCAGAATGCCCAGCACCAGCACGTTGCGCACAACCAGCCCGGTGACATCGGCTTCGGCCACCTGGCCGTTGAAAATGCGCCAGAACGATACCGCCAGCAGGACTGCCAGGCCAGCCGCAGCAATATGTGCCACGTGCTTGCTCAGCTTCTCGTACAGCAGCACACCAATCAGCATCAGCGGCAGGATAATCGGTGCCGAGAACTCGTCGGTACCGCGGTCCAGCACATCGCGGAAGAACACGGCGATAGCAACAATGACCAGCGCATAGGGGGCCAGCGGGGCCAGCGCCCGGATGCTCTTCGGCACGGCATCGCTGAACGCTGCAATACGCGATGGCTGGGTGCGATAGAACTGCGAGAACACAAAGAACAGGACAACGCTGAGCAGATAAACCTTGAAGCCCGAGTCAAACAGCTCGTTGGTGGTGACGCTGCGGTTCAGGGCGGCAATGATCACCACCAGCAGGCACGGACGCAGCACCACCCCCATGGAGCCGGACATGGCGGTAGCCGCCAGGGCCAGCTGTTTGCGCGCGCCGGCGCGGGTCAGCTCGGTATAGATCACAGCGCCGGCAGCAATAATGAAAATACCGGAAGCGCCGGTGAATGCGGTCGGGAAAGCCGCCAGCGCCAGTACCACGAAGCACATCAGTTCCGGCGACATATTCCACGGGCGCAACACGTCGAATGCCAACTCGGCCAGACGGGTCTGCTTCAGCATCATGCCAATCCAGATATACAGGGCAAGGTTCAGGAACAGAGTGGACAGTTCCATCATCATGCCGAGATAGACACTGATGCCGTGGTAATAACCCTGGGAAATAAACTGCGCGCCTGCCGCCAGACACATAAAGCTGTACAGCGGGATGGTCAGGAGCGCCTTGCCCCAGCCGCCACCCGGCTCCAGATTTTTCGGCGGCCTGATCAGCTGGTAAAGATTGATCAGCGACAGCAGCGAGAAGCCGGCCATCCAGAACACATGCAGGTAGAAGTCGTGCACCTGCACGCCCTGATCCATGCTTAGCTGTTCCTGGCTGCGGTACACCGTAGCGGACATCAGCAGGGTCAGGTTGGCCAGCAACTGGGCCGAGGTGCCGATGTAGTGATCCTTGTTGGTGCGAGCCGGGCGCAGGGCAATGTGGTGACGAGCCAGCGTCGCTGTGGCGGCGCAGATCAGAATCAGCACGCACAGCATCAGACGCTTGTAATTGCCCAGCGTGGTAACCACCGCAGCAACGCCGGTTTCCAGATTGCGGTACATGATCACGCCCGGGGTGACCCGTTCCTGTACCCGCTCAAAAAAGGCCCAGCGCTCGCGGCAAATGTCGCGGGAACTCTGCAGCGACTGACGCATGGCGTCTTCATCAATGTCGGTACCGAAGATGCCGGCCAGCGGGTCGTCGATCATGGCCGCTTCTTTTTCCTGAATGGCCCGACGCAGCTCAAGCTCAATGTCCGGATCCTGATTACAGGATGGCTCGGCAACCAGCCCGGAAGTACGCAACTCAAAGTAGCCCTGCCAGGTGTTTTCGCCGATCTTCAGCAATTGCGAGTGGATCACCTCGCCGGAGGTCAGAAAGATAGTCAGTAGCAGAATGACAACGGTGGGCAGTGATGATAGCCACTCACCCGCAGAGCGGTTGGCCACGGTAAAAGTGCTTTTTTGCATGGTCGTCCCGGTTGTTGTTATGGGGGGCCGGAAGCCGGCGTTCAGTTTGCCTGGTATGTGTCAAAAGGCTGACAAATACGCTGTGCCCGGATTCTATGTCACGGCGCCGGGCTTGCCTACCGGGAAAAGCGGCCTTGCAGGCCAATTGCGGCTAAAAAACCGCAATTGCTCCGGAGTACAACTGTGCCGGTTATTCCTGCGGATTGACGCACTCGGCACGGGAGGCATCCAGCTTGCAGCGGACACCACGCAGCAGGCGCATCATGTCGCCGTCATAGACACCTTCGTCACGCAGGGCAATGCGCGATTCACGCATCATGGCGTCATAACGCACGCGGTCAGCTTCCGGAATGCGGATCCACCACTTCTGGTCCACTTCCTGTTCGGCGTTCTCGATAATGCGCATGGCCTGATCAAACTGGGTGAGGATATATTGGCGCGATTTGGTACCAAACCCGGCCGGGAAGCGCTCGTGACGGGTAATAATCTGCAGGGTGAGCTGGCCGAGAACATAATCAACGATGCCGCCGTTGGCCTGCATGCCCTTGTACAGCTCCAGCGCCGAGTAGGCGATCACCGGGGCAAAGCAGATATCCACGTTACCGTTGTTGAAACGACCGGCAAAGTTGGTGATGTCGGACAGTACCGGCGACATGCCAACCCGGGCCGCCATCTTGGCCTGGGCCTCGTCATATTCCATCACCGAGATGGATTTGCCGGCCAGCTTGTTGACGTTGTTGATGGAGCGATCCTTGACGAACAGGTAGGCCGCACCCATCGGCGCCACACCGACTACTTCAAACTGACCGCTAACCAGTTTCTCGTTGATTTTCGGATGGCCGCTGGAAAGGATTTTGATGACTTCCTGAACATGGCGATAGGACGGCAGCGAGCCGACCGAGTCCAGGCTGCCGGTGTAGGAGTTCAGTGAGCGGCCACGAATGCCGGTGATAGCAGCGGCATCACACTGGCCAGCCTTCAGATCCTCGGTGGTGATTTTCTCATCAGTATAAACCTTGAGGTCAAAGTCCACGCCCCAGGCCAGGGCGGCGGTGCGATAGTCGCGCATCATGTTGAACACATCGCCAGACTGGCCAACGATGTCGAATACGCACAGGGTGCGCTTCTCTGCGGCGGCGGCTGGCAGGGTGGCAAGGCTGAGTGCCGCGGCTGCGGCAAGGCAAACAAGTTTACGCTGAAACATGGTCAATTCTCTCTGGCGGAAAGCAGATCATTCGCACAAATACGGGGCGGCGCCGCCGCCCCGGTCTGATTACAGCAGGTCGTCAATATTCATGGTCGGCTGGCTTTTGGCAGCGTCGTCCCAGAATGTGCCGAGACCGCCCAGGGGGGTGCGGCGACCGGTCGCTTCAGTCCACATCCGGTCAGAGATACCGCCGATGATCGAGCCTGCCATGACATCCATCATCCGGTATTCGGGGTTGATATTCTTGTCGTTGGCAGCGAAATCACGGATCGCCTTGCGCAGGTGGGCATCGTCACCCTTGCTGTAGGCAGCCAGTACGTACATGGCGCTGCCGAGGCGAACACCATCACGGAAGCCGGCATCAGCAGCTTTTTGCAATTCTTCCCAGGACTGGGCGTTGGCCGGGGCCAGCATCGGCAGGATATTCCAGATCGAGGCACGAATGCCGCGCGGGGCACCCCACCACTGATCATTGTTCAGGCAGGCCGCGCCGCGCTCGACCTTGGCGGCGATATCGCGGGGTACACCCACCGAGCCATCAGCCACACTGTCATTCAGCAGCGCCTGAACGCCACCGACCATGCCGATCATCCATACCAGCTGGTCGAATTCCTTTTTCAGTTTCGGGCACTCGCCATCTTTCGGATTGTTGAAAGCGGACATCAGGCGGCGATAGGCCTCGTACTGGCGTTTGGCCGACATGGCGGCGTAGCGTTTCTGCAGGATGCGGGCATCCTGGGCTTCGCCCACATTGCCCTGTTTGACGGCGCGCAGGTAACGCAGCTCCTGCTCCAGTGCCAGATCGTCAGTGCAGCTTGATGCGGTGACATACATCAGTACCGCGAGCTTGTCCGGGTTTGATCCGACCCGCTCGAAAGCGAGCAGCAGCGGGGTCTGTGCCTCGCCAGCGGCGCAGGCAATGCGGGTGTCGTCATCGGCCATCATGTGCGGCAGCATTTCTGACCGACCGAAGCCCATCAGAACGTCACCGGTGGTTTTGTAGACCATGCCGCAGCCTTGCAGTATCAGCAGCGAAGCGCCCAGCAACACAGCGCGTAGCGCAGCAGACGGGGAGGGCAGGAAGGCAGTCGGGATCATTGGAGCTTCTCCGGTTATTGTTGTGAAATCCTGTTGCTATTGTTGTTTTGTAACTCTGGCAAGGGTGCCTAAACTACCGAATGGCCCGCAGGGGCACAAGCCGGCGGTTACAAAACGCAACCTGACTGTTACTGTGAGGACAGGTTGCTATCAGCCAAACGGCCGATCCTTACTTCATCCGTCGTATGACTGATTCCGTCCCGCTGGTGGATCAGTAACAATTGCGCCCCATTTGGTATTGAGCGAGGGCAGGATGAGCAAGACCGGCAGTCAACGGGAAACACAGATCATGCTGGAACAGGGTCGTAGCGGGCTCGGTCTGGCGATGTCCGCCGCGCGCGGGGGTCTGCGTATTCTGCAAACCGTGTCGGTCCTGACGCGCACCGGCACGGGCTGGCTGATGGGTGACCGGCCGCCGCTGGCAAGGCTGCTGCGGCAGACCTTCGAGGAGCTCGGCACGACCTATATCAAGCTCGGCCAGTTCGTTGCCAGTTCGCCGTCGATCTTCCCGGACGAATATGTCGAGGAATTCCAGAAGTGTCTGGACCGAACGCCGCCGCTGCCGTTTCACTACATCCGTCGCAGCATCGAGACCGAGCTTGGCAGTTCGCTGGAGCAACTGTACGCCTGGGTCGATCCCAAGCCGTTGGCCTCGGCCTCGATTGCCCAGGTCCATGCTGCCCGTCTGCACAATGGTGATGAAGTGGTCATCAAGGTACAGAAGCCGAATGTCCGGCATGTGCTGCTGGCGGATTTCAATTTTATTTATTTCACCGCCAGACTTTTCGAAGGCCTGGCTCCCGGTTTCTCGCGCTCGGCCATTTCCGGAGTAATCGAAGAGCTGCAGGCGTCGATGCTGGAGGAGTGCAACTTCGAACTCGAAGCCGATCACCTGCGTCGGTTCAATGAATTTCTCCAGAGTACCGGCAACACCATGGCGGTGGCGCCACGTCCGTACCCGGAGTTGTCGAGCCGTCGAGTGCTGACCATGGAGCGTTTCTTCGGGGTGCCACTGACGGATATTGAAGTGCTGAGAAAATATACGCCGGATCCGGCGGAAACCCTGATTGGCGCATTGAACACCTGGTTCTCCAGCCTGATGCTGTGTGATTTTTTCCACGCGGATGTGCACGCCGGCAACCTGATGTTGCTGGAAGATGGCCGGGTCGGCTTTATCGATTTCGGCATTGTCGGTCAGGTCAGGAAATCCACATGGGAGGCAATGGCGAAACTGTTTGACGGCATCGGTCGGGGTGACAACCGGATTATCGCCGAGGCCATGGCGGTAATCGGCATGACCCGCGAAGAGGTCAACGTCGATGCACTGGCCCGGGATATCGAGAAGCTGCAGGACCGGCTGATGAATGTTGATCCGTCCAGTCTGGTACAGGGCGATCGTAATGATCGGGAAGTGAACCGTCTGCTGCTCGATCTGATCCGTATCGGTGAGGAGCACGGCATTCGTTTCCCGCGCGAGTTCGCCCTGCTGCTGAAACAGTTTCTCTACTTTGACCGTTATGTGCAGGCGTTGGCGCCGGAGCTGGATCTGTTCGCCGATGCGCGGGTGGATATCTGGGGCGGGCTTGATGAAGTGGAGCTTCCCAAGGGCTTGCTGCACTGACTTCTGTCCGGGAATGCGCCCCGTGTCGGGGCGCAGGCTGTAAAGTGTTTATTCAACCGGGTTGACGCACTCGCCTTTTTCCGGGGCGAACTTGCATCGAATGCGGCGTTGCAGTGACAACATGTCGGCGTCGTAGTAGTCCATTTCGCGCAGCGAAATACGCGACTGCTGCATCATGATGCCATACTCCCTCATGTCCGCTTCCGGAATCGGAATCCACCAGCGCTCCGGCACCTTGACCTCCTCCTGCGAGACCATGGCGATAATCCGGTCATATTGTTCAAACGAGGATTCGCGAACCAGTTGCGCAATCTCGTTGGGGAATTTTTCAGTGCGGCCCACCAGCTGCATGGTGATCTGGGCCAGCGGGTAATTGATAATGCCGCCGTTCGGGCTCATGCCTTTGTAAAGCTCAAGAAATTCATAGGCGAGTAACGGGGCGGCAAGAATATCGACCACGCCGTTATTGAACATGCCCGGCGCCCGGGTAATATCTGTGGCCACCGGGGTGGCGCCAACGCCGGCGATCATTTTTGCCTGTATCGGGTCGTAGTCCAGCACGGCGACTTTTTTTCCGGCGGCCTTGGCAAGCGTGTTGATGTTGCGATCATTGACAAACACATACGCCGCGCCGGCAGGAAAGACGCCGAGAATGACATACTCACCGCGGACCATGTGGCCGGCGCTACGCGGATGGTTGATAACCTGGAACAGGGTGTAAAGATGTTCGCGGTCCGGCACCGCGCCAATGGCATCAATGGAGCCGGTGTACTTGTTGAACTGGCGGGCACGCAGGCCACTCATCAGCGCGGCATCACAGCGGCCGGCCTTGAACTCCTCGACCATTACGCCTTCATTGGTGTACGGCACCATTTCCAGATCAACATTGAATTCCAGTGCCTGGGCGCGGGCTTCCATGGCGGCGCCGAACACCGGGCCGTTCCGGCCGACCAGATCCCAGATGCAGATTACCCGGCGCAGGCGCTGATCCTCCGGCAGCTTGTCGATGCCGGACAGGCGGGCAATGGCCTTTATCCGCTCGTTCACCGGCAGCTCCGCGTTCAGGCTGATCTCGGTCATCATCCGGATCACCTCCGGGGTCAGCTCGACGCCGGGCAGCAGGCGCTGGAATTCGGCGATCTGTTCCGGGGTAAGGGTAACTTTCGGTTCGCTACTGAAAACCGGCCCGGCGAGGAAAAGCAGGCCAGTCAGGGCAAGCGGCAGGAGGCGTTTCATTATTGTTATCTCCGGTTGGGGCGTACATGCCAGACAGACTAGGTGAAGGCACCATAAACCCGATTGACCGATGAGTCATATGCAAATGCGTTTCGGTCAGTCAGCCGCCGGAGATTCAGCGCAGCTGGGCGTCCAGCGACTGGCCGTTAATCCCGCGTCCGGCCGGGCCAAGCAGGTACAGGTAGGCCGGCAGAATCTGCTCCGGCCGCTTCAGGGTGCTGGCATCTTCGGCCGGGTAGGCCAGTGCCCGCATTTTTGTGGCCGTGGCACCGGGGTTGATGCAGTTGACCCGGATCGGGGCAACGTTTTCCAGCTCGTCGGCGAGTACCTGCATCATGCCTTCGGTGGCGAATTTGCTGACCGCATAGGCGCCCCAGAATGCCCGGCCCTTGCGGCCGACACCGGAGCTGGTGAACAGCACTGAGGCGTCGGCGGAGTTTTTCAGCAGCGGCATCATGGCCCGGGTCAGGTAGAAGGCGGCGTTGACGTTGACTTGCATCACCGCTTCCCAGGTGCTGTAGCCGTACTGGTCGAGCGGGGTGATGTCACCGAGTATCGAGGCATTGTGGAGAATGCCGTCAAGGCGGCCGAAGGCGTCGCTGAGCATGCCGGCCAGTTCTTCGTAGTCGGCCGGTCGGGCGACTTCCAGATTGACCGGGGCGAGGGCCGGTTCCGGGGCGCCCATGGCCTTGATCTGGTCGTAGACGGCTTCCAGTTTTTCCTGGGTGCGGCCAAGCAGGATTACCGTGGCACCGTGTTTTGCCAGAGCCAGCGCGGCGGCGCGGCCGATGCCGTCACCGGCGCCGGTGACCAGAATGATGCGGTCTTTGAAGGCGTTGTCCGGGCATTGGTAGGTGAGGGCCGCTTGCTGAATGTCGGTCATGGGGTTTCCTGATTCTTTCCGGTTTAAAGATTTTCGTAGGAGCGGCCGACCGGCCGCGATTTTCCCGGCCGCGATTTCTCCGAGCGTATCGCGGTCGATCGACCGCTCCTACAGCAATAGATTATCGTAGGAGCTCCGGTTTAAAGATTTTCGTAGGAGCGGCCGACCGGCCGCGATTTTCCCGGCCGCGATTTCTCCGAACGTATCGCGGTCGATCGACCGCTCCTACAGCAATAGATTTTCGTAGGAGCGGCCGACCGGCCGCGATTTCTCCGGCCGCGATTTCTCCGAGCGTATCGCGGTCGATCGATCGCTCCTACAGCAATAGATTTTCGCAGATACCGTCTCCCCTAAAGGTTCAGTAGTTGGATCAGCTCTGCGGCATCCTCCGCGTACATATCCGCTTGCCAGTCCTTCGGGTCTTCGCCTTCGTCGAGATAACCGAACAGCACGCCGATGGTTTTCATGCCGGCATTACGGCCAGCGGCGATGTCGCGGTCGTGGTCGCCGACATAAACGCAACGCGCCGGGTCAGCGCCGACCATGGCGGCAGCTTTCAGCAAACCCTCCGGGTGCGGTTTGCGTGCGGCGACATGGTCCGGGCAGATCACCGGGCCAACCCGGTCGGCCAGTTTCAGGCCGGCCAGCAAAGGCGTGGTGAAGCGGGCCGGTTTGTTGGTGACGATGCCCCACGGAATGCGCCGGGCATCGAGCTTGTCCAGCACCTCGTCCATACCGGCAAACAGTTGGCTGGCAACGGTCAGATGGCCAACATAGCGATCCAGAAACTCTGCCAGCACGGCATCAAAATATTCTTCACCCGGCGCGCCGCCAAAGCCGGCCTGCACCACAGCGCGGGCGCCGTTGGACACCTGGGCGCGGACCTTTTCATAGGCCAGCGCCGGCTTTCCGGCTTGCGCAAGCATGGCGTTCAGCACGGTATGAAAATCCGGGGCGGTGTCCACCAGCGTGCCGTCCAGATCAAAAAATACTGCGTCTGCCATTACGCCTCTGCCTTGATGCAGTGGACCAGATAATTCACCGAGACATCGCGGTTCAGGCTGGCGTGGGCGGTGAACGGATTGTACTGCATGCCGCAGGTGTCTTTCAGTTGCAGGCCGGCATCGCGGGCCCAGCCGGCCAGTTCCGATGGCTTGATCAGTTTGGCGTATTCATGCGTGCCGCGCGGCAGCAGGCGCAGGATATATTCGGCGCCGACAATCGCCAGCGCAAACGCTTTCGGGTTGCGGTTGATGGTCGAGAAAAATACCTGACCGCCCGGCCTGACCAGTTTCGCGCAGGCCGCAATCACTGCGCCCGGGTCCGGCACATGCTCCAGCATTTCCAGACAAGTCACGGCGTCGTACTGGCCGGCGCGCTCGGCCGCGATTTCTTCGGCGGTAATGTTCAGGTATTCGACTTCGATGCCGTCTTTTTGTGCATGCAGGCGCGCCACCGCCAGCGGCGCTTCGCCCAGATCAATGCCGGTAACAGTGGCACCAAGGCGGGCCATCCCTTCCGACACCAGGCCGCCGCCGCAGCCGATATCAATCACCTTTTTGCCTTTCAGGCCCACGCGCTCGTCGATGTAGTGCAGGCGCAGCGGGTTGATGTCATGCAGCGGGCGGAATTCCGATTTCGGATCCCACCAGCGCTCTGCCAGTGCTTCAAACTTGGCGATCTCGGCGGCGTCGACGTTACGGGCGCTCTGGTTCATGCGGTCTCTCCACGGATACGGTCACCCCAGGCGCGTGCATCACGCAGCACGCGGGCTTCATTCAGGGTGGTCAGGGCGCGATCTTGCATCAGTGCCCGGCCGGCAACAAAGGTATGGGTGATCTGCGCCCGGCTGGCGGAATAGACAATCTGCGCCACCGGATCAAACAGCGGCTGGGTTTCCAGCGCGCCCAGATCAATGGCAATCATGTCCGCCTGCTTGCCAATAACCAGTGAACCGGTCTGGCTGTCGATGCCCAGCGCCCGGGCGCCGGCCAGCGTCGCCATTTCCAGCGCCGCAGCGGCGGGCAGGGCAGCGGCATCACCGGCCACGGCCTTGGCCAGCAGCGCCGCAGTTTTCATTTCGCCCGGCATATCCAGATCGTTGTTGCTGGCGGCGCCATCGGTGCCCAGCGCCACATTGACCCCGGCGCGGCGCAGTTTTTCCACCGGGCAAAAGCCACTGGCCAGCTTCAGGTTCGATTCCGGGCAATGCACCACCGAAGTCCCGGTCTGCGCCAGCAGGGCAATTTCATCATCAGTCAGCTGGGTCATATGCACAGCCAGCAGGCGCGGGCCAAGCAGGCCCAGCCCGTGCAATCGCTGCAGCGGTCGCGGCCCGCCATCGGCGGTGGCCATCATGATTTCGCCAGCGGTTTCGTGGATATGCATCATGATCGGCAGATCCAGTTCCTCGGCATAGGTCAGCAGCTTCGCCAGCGGCGCATCCGAAACGGTATAGGGCGCATGCGGGCCAAAGCCGATCTGGATCAGCGGCTCGTGGCGCCAGTTGTCGTGCGCCGCGAGCGCCAATCGAAGATAGTCATCCGGCCCCTGCGCCATCGGCGTCGGGAAATCCAGCAGCGGCGAGAACAGCACCGCCCGCAGGCCAGCCTCTTTCGCGGCCCGGGCGCTGGCCTCGGGAAAGAAATACATATCGGCAAAGCAGGTGGTACCGCCGCGGATCATCTCGGCGCAGGCAAAACGGGTGCCATCGTGAACAAACTCGTCGCTGATCCATTTACCCTCGGCCGGCCAGATATGCTGCTCCAGCCAGGTCATCAGCGGCAGGTCGTCGGCCAGCCCGCGGAACAGGTTCATGGCGGCGTGGGTGTGGGCATTAATAAAGCCGGGGGTCAGGGCATGCTGATCCAGCTGCAGTACCTTCGGCGCCTGCCAGCGGCCTTCGACCCGGTCAGACGGCAGAATATCGGCGATCAGGCCATCGCGGACCACCAAAGCATGCTGCGCAAGGGTGGCGGAGCCTTCTACCGGGATGATCCAGCGGGCATGAATAATCAGGTCAGCAGTGGTCATGGAGGCTCCGATACGGGCAGACGAGGGCGCAGTATATGTAGGAGCGGCCGCAGGAGCGACTTCAGTCGCGAAAAAATGCTCGATAGAAGCAGGATGCCAGCCCCTTTCCTCTGTGGCGCTCTGCCGGGACCATCGAGGCCAGGGATGGCCGAGATGAGCTACATGGACGTACTCGTGCGTGTCCCGGCAGAGCGCCACAGAGGGAAGGGGCGGGAGTTCACTGCCTGACCGGAGCATTTCGCGGCTGAAGCCGCTCCTACGGGCGGCGCTATATGGTATGATTCTGCGCTTTCCGGCCGGCCTGGCCGACGCTGTTCAGGGGATATAAAAGAGCAATGACGGATCTCGCCAAAGAAGTCACCCCGGTCAACATTGAAGACGAGCTGAAGCAGTCCTACCTCGACTACGCCATGAGCGTAATTGTCGGCCGGGCCCTGCCGGACGTGCGCGATGGCCTCAAGCCGGTGCACCGCCGCGTGCTGTTCGCCATGCACGAGCTCAGCAACGACTGGAACAAGCCCTACAAGAAGTCCGCCCGCGTCGTCGGTGACGTCATCGGTAAGTACCACCCGCACGGTGATTCCGCCGTCTATGACACCATCGTCCGCATGGCCCAGCCGTTCTCGCTGCGCCACATGCTGGTCGACGGTCAGGGTAACTTCGGTTCCATCGACGGCGACAACGCCGCCGCCATGCGATACACCGAAGTGCGGATGTCGAAGATCGCCCACGAACTGCTGGCCGACCTCGACAAGGAAACCGTTGACTACGTACCGAACTACGACGGCACCGAAATGATCCCGGCAGTCATGCCGACCCGGGTGCCGAACCTGCTGGTGAACGGCTCCTCCGGTATTGCCGTCGGCATGGCCACCAACATTCCGCCGCACAATCTGGCCGAGGTCATCGACGCCTGTCTGGCCCTGATCAACGACAGTGAGCTGTCCGTTGACGACCTGATGGAATATATCAAGGGCCCGGATTTCCCGACCTGGGGCATCATCAACGGTCGCGCCGGCATTGTGCAGGCCTATCGTACCGGCCGTGGTCGCATTTACATGCGTGCCCGCGCCCATATCGAAGACACCGACAAGTCCGGCAAGCAGGCGATTATCGTCACCGAGATTCCCTATCAGGTAAACAAGGCCCGGCTGATCGAGAAAATTGCCGAGCTGGTTAAAGAGAAAAAAATCGACGGCATCACCGAGCTGCGTGACGAGTCCGACAAGGACGGCATGCGCGTCGTGATCGAACTGCGTCGTGGCGAAAATACCGATGTGGTGCTGAACAATCTGTACGCGCAAACCCAGATGGAAAGCGTGTTCGGCATCAACATGGTGGCACTGGTGGATGGCCAGCCGCGCACCCTGAACCTGAAAGACATGCTCGAGGCGTTCGTCCGTCACCGCCGCGAAGTGGTGACCCGTCGCACCGTGTTCGAACTGCGCAAGGCGCGTGAAAAAGGCCACGTACTGGAAGGCCTCGCTGTAGCGCTGGCAAATATCGATCCGGTGATCGCGCTGATCAAGCAGTCGCCCAGTGGTGCTGAAGCGAAAGAGCGCCTGATCGCATCCGCCTGGGAGCCGGGCAACGTGATCGAAATGCTCGAGCGTGCTGGCGGTGAAGACGCCTGCCGTCCGGATGGTCTTGACGAAGCGTTCGGTCTGCGTAACGGCAAATACTATCTGTCGCCGGAACAGGCCCAGGCCATTCTCGATCTGCGCCTGCAGAAACTGACCGGCATGGAGCAGGAGAAGCTGGTACTCGATTATCAGGACCTGCTCGACAAGATTATTGAGCTGGGTCTGATTCTGGCGGATCCGCAGCGCCTGATGCAGGTCATCCGCGATGAACTGGGCGCGGTGCGTGCCGAGTACGCCGACGAGCGCCGCACAGAAATCCAGACTTCGCGCGCCGACTTCAGCATGGAAGACCTGATTGCTGAAGAAACTGTGGTGGTGACCTTCTCCCATGGTGGCTACGCCAAGATGCAGCCGATCGACACCTATCGCGCACAAAAGCGCGGCGGTCGAGGTAAGGCGGCCACCGCCGTGAAAGACGAAGATTACGTCGAACACCTGTTGGTGGCTGGCACCCATGACACCCTGCTGTGCTTCACCAATGCCGGCAAGGTGTACTGGTTGCGCGTCTATGAACTGCCGCAGGGCGGCCGCAACTCACGCGGCAAGCCGATCATCAACCTGATTCCGGCACTGCAGGCAGACGAGCGCATTACTGCGATCCTGCGCCTTGACCGCGATGTCATGCGTCAGGCATCTGAAGAGGATGTCGATGCTGATGAGGCGGAAGCTGAAGTGGTGGATATCGTTGAAGACGCGGATGACGAAGAAAATGCGGTCGACACCGTGCCGGGGCCATTCATCTTTATGGCCACCTCTAACGGTATCGTCAAGCGCACCCAGATGACCAAATTCGCCCGTCCGCGCAGCAATGGTCTGATTGCGGTGAAGCTGCAGGAAGGCCAGAGTCTGGTTAACGTCGCCGTCACTCAGGGCGACGAAGACGTGATGCTGGTAGCCAGCAACGGCAAGGTGGTGCGTTTCCGTCAGGCTGCCGTGCGCGTCATGGGCCGGACCGCCCGCGGCGTGCGTGGCATGAAAGTCGCCAAGGGCGAGGAGATTATTGCCCTGATCGTGCCGGAGCAGGGCGGTCAGCTGCTTACCGCCTCGTTAAATGGTTACGGCAAACGCACCGGTGTTGACGAGTTCCCGACCAAGGGTCGCGGCACTCAGGGCGTCATCGGCATGGTCGTCAACGAACGTAACGGTCTGCTGATCGGCGCCACCCAGGTATTTGGCGGTGAAGACATCATGCTGATCTCCGATCAGGGCACGCTGGTGCGTACCCGCGTCGACGAAGTCAGCCTGCTCAGCCGTAACACCCAGGGCGTCACCCTGATCAAACTGGCCAGCGATGAACATCTGGTCGGTGTCGAGCGTATTCCGGAGCTGGAAGGCGCGGAAGACGAAGAGGGTGAAGAAATCGACGCCGACGTTGCGACCGTGAGCGAAGGCGATGCGGAAGCTGGCGACGAAGGCAGCAGCGAAGCCTGACGTTATTTGATCCGGATGCTGGCACATGCTTGCCGGCATTGAGGTCAGTGTTGGTCTTTCCGGGGAAGCTCAGCGCCAGGGATGGCGCTGGCTAGCCCCCATGGACGGGTTCACGGCGTTCCCCGGAAAGACCAACACTGGCCTCGATGCCTCGCACGTAGCCCTGATTTCGCAGCAATGGTTTTGACTTAACAACTGACACGACCAACTCCAACCCCGGAGAAAATCCACTCCATGACCCGCGCCTACAACTTTTGTGCAGGACCGGCCGCACTGCCGGAAGAAGTTCTCAAACAGGCCCGCGACGAACTGCTCGACTGGCACGGCCACGGCATGTCCGTTATGGAGATGAGCCATCGCTCCAAAGACTACGTCTCGATCGCCGAAACCGCCGAACAGGACCTGCGCGACCTGCTCGGCATTTCCGACGACTATGCGGTACTTTTCCTGCAGGGCGGCGCCAGCCAGCAGTTCACCATGATTCCGATGAATCTGCTCAACAAGGGCGAAACCGCCGACTACGTCAACACCGGGCAGTGGTCGATCAAGGCGATTGCCGAAGCAAAACGCTACGGCAACGTCAACGTGGTCGCGAGCTCAGAGGATCGCAACTTCAGCTATGTGCCGACGCAGGACAGCTGGAACACCTCGAAGGATGCGGTCTACCTGCACTACACCCCGAACGAAACCATCGGCGGTGTCGAGTTCCCGTTTATTCCGCAGACAGATGTGCCGCTGGTGGCGGACTACTCGTCCACCATCCTGTCACGGCCGCTGGACGTGTCGAAATTTGGCCTGATCTATGCGGGTGCACAGAAAAATATCGGCCCGGCCGGTATTGTTGTGGTCATTATCCGTCGCGACCTGATTGGTCGTGTCGGTGGCCTTGCGCCAATGCTCGACTACAAGGTCCATGCCGATAACGGTTCCATGTACAACACGCCGCCGACCTATTCCTGGTATCTGGCCGGTCTGGTATTCCAGTGGCTGAAGCGTCAGGGTGGTCTGGCGGCGATGGAAAAGCTGAATCAGCGCAAGGCCGGCAAGTTGTACGATTACATCGATAACAGCGGCTTCTACAGTAATCCGGTGGCAAAACCGGATCGCAGCTGGATGAACGTGCCGTTCGTACTGGCCGATGCGGCGCTGGACAAGCAGTTCCTCAAGGAAGCCGATGAAGCGCGGCTGCTGAATCTGGCCGGGCATCGCTCGGTCGGTGGCATGCGCGCCAGTCTCTATAATGCAGTGCCGGAAGCAGCAGTCGATGCACTGATTGAATTCATGAAGGACTTTGCAAAGCGGAACGGCTGATGAGCAAGCAACCGACACTGGAACAACTGCGGGCGCAGATAGACGCGCTGGATGCCAAGTTGCAGCTGCTGCTAAACGAGCGTGCGACGCTGGCGCAATCTGTCGCCCATGTGAAACGGGCGGAAGAGGACAGCGAGCCGGTGTTCTATCGGCCGGAGCGTGAAGCGCAGGTGCTGCGCATGGTCAAGGAGCGCAATCAGGGCCCGCTCGATGCGGAAACCGTTGCCCGCCTGTTCCGGGAAGTGATGAGCGCCTGTCTGGCGCTGGAGCAGCCGATGAAGATTGCCTTCCTTGGCCCGGAAGGTACCTTTACCCATCAGGCGGTGCTGAAGCATTTCGGCCACGGCGTGACCAGTGTGCCGATGGGCGCCATCGATGAAGTATTCCGCGAAGTCGACGCCGGTGCAGCGCATTACGGTATCGTGCCGGTGGAAAATTCCACTGAGGGCGTGGTCACCCACACGCTGGACACCTTTATGGAATCCGGCCTGAAAATCTGTGGCGAAGTCGAACTGCGTATTCACCACCATCTGATGATTGGTCCAGCCACCCGTCGTGACAGCATCAGCCGGATCTATTCGCATCAGCAGACGCTGGCCCAGTGTCGTAAATGGCTCGACAGCCATATGCCTGGTGTTGAGCGCGTTGCCGTATCGTCCAATGCTCAGGCTGCCAAGCGCCTCAAGGATGAATGGAATGCCGCTGCTATCGCCGGGGAAATGGCCGCCGAGCTGTACGGCATGGAAATCATCCAGCGTAATGTTGAGGACCGCCCGGACAACACCACTCGTTTCATTATTATCGGCAAGCAGGACACACCGCCGTCCGGCAATGACAAGACCAGCATCATGGCCGCGGGCAAGAATCGTCCTGGCCTGCTCTATAGTGTGCTGGAGCCGTTCAAGCGTCATGGCATCAATCTGACCCGGCTGGAATCGCGGCCGTCGCGCACCGAGAAGTGGAACTATGTGTTCTTTATCGACTTCGAAGGACATCGGGATCAGGCCGAGGTGCAAAAGGTGCTGAGCGATCTGGAAGCCGATTCACTGAATATCCGCTTCCTCGGGTCCTACCCGAAAGCCGTGCTGTAACCCGCATCAGGAGAGCATGATGAGCTGCGATTACATTGCCCTGGCGACACCCGGTGTTCAGACCCTGAAGCCCTACCTGACCGGCAAGCCGATTGAGGAGCTGGAGCGCGAGCTTGGCATCCGCAATATTGTCAAACTGGCCAGCAACGAAAATCCGCTGGGGCCGGGCAAGCTTGCCCTGCATGCGGCGCGCCAGGCGCTGGAACAGCTGCACCGTTATCCGGACGGCGCTGGCTTTCACTTGAAAGCAGCATTGTCGGAAAAATTCAATTTGCGTCCGGAGCAGATAACCCTGGGCAATGGTTCCAATGATTTGCTTGAGCTGATCGGCCGAGCCTTCCTTAATCGTGGCGACGAAGTGATTTTCTCCCAACATGCCTTTGCCGTTTACATGCTGGTAACGCTGGGGTGTTCGGCAAAGCCGGTGGAAGTGCCAGCGCAATTGTTCGGCCACGATCTCGCCGCCATGGCCGATGCCATCACCGAGCGTACCCGGGTGATCTTCATTGCCAACCCGAATAATCCGACCGGTACCTGGTTTCACAAACACGCACTTGATGCGTTTCTGGCACGGGTGCCGGAGCATGTGCTGGTGGTGCTGGATGAAGCCTATGTCGAATATGTCGAAGAAGACGGTTACCCGAACGGTTTCGATTACCTCGGCCGTTATTCCAATCTGATTGTCACTCGCACCTTCTCCAAGATGTACGGGCTGGCGGGTTTACGTGTTGGCTATGCGGTGGCCAATCCGCAGATCACCAATGTGCTGAACCGGGTGCGCCAGCCGTTCAACGTCAATGCACCGGCGCTGGCCGCCGCACAGGCGGCGCTGAATGACGTCAATTACATCGAAGACAGCAAGAGTGAAAACACCGCAGGTCTGGTGCAGATTACCGAAGGGCTGACGAAGCTGAATCTGCACGCCATTCCGTCGGTGGCCAATTTTATTGCCTTCGATTGCGGGCGCCCGGCGCAGCCGATTTACGAAGCGCTGTTGCATGAGGGCGTCATTGTCCGGCCGATTGGCGGTTATGGCATGCCCAATCACCTGCGTGTCTCTATCGGGTTGGGTGAAGAGAATGAGCGTTTCCTGCAGGCCATGCAGAAGGTGCTGGCGTGAGCGAGCCTTTGTTCGATCGCGTTGCCATTATCGGCCTGGGTCTGATTGGCGGTTCGCTGGCGGCTGCGATGCGCGCTCGTGGTCTGGCAAGAACGGTCGTTGCCGGCTCTCGCTCCGAACGTACGCTGGAGAGAGGCAAGCTACTCGGTTTGATTGATGACGGCAGCACTGATCTGGCCGAGGCGGTGAAAGGTGCTGATCTGGTGTTTCTGGCGGTGCCGGTATCGAGCATGGCCGATACCATGGCGCGCATGGCGCCGGGCCTTGGCAACAGCGTGATCATCACCGACGGCGGCAGCGTCAAGGGCAAGGTGATTGCGGCAGCGAAGCAGTCGATCCCGCAGCACATCAGTCGCTTTGTCCCCGGCCATCCGATTGCCGGCAAGGAAAAGAGCGGCGTCGATGCCGCCGATGCCGGGCTGTATGAGAAGCACCGGGTGATCCTGACGCCGACCTCGGCCACCGATCCAGCCGCCAGTGCCAGAATTCGTGCGCTATGGACGGCGGTCGGCGCCGAAGTGCTGTCAATGGACCCGGATGAACACGACCGGGTGCTGGCTGAGACCAGTCATCTGCCGCATCTGCTGGCGTTTTCATTGGTGGACACGCTGGCCAGACAGGGCGATTCCCTCGACATCTTCCGTTATGCTGCCGGCGGTTTTCGCGACTTCACCCGCATCGCCTCCAGCGATCCGCTGATGTGGCACGACATTTTCCGCGAAAACCGCGACTCGGTATTACAGGCCGTGGATCTTTTCCAGGCCGGTCTGGCCCGGTTTCGTGAGGCGGTGGAGCAGGGTGACAGCGAATCCCTGCTTGCCATCATGACCCGCGCCAATAGCGCCCGGGCCCATTTTCTGGCGTTGTCGGCGCGGACTTCCTACACCCGCGCCCTCAGCCTCAATGACGACAAAGTGAGTGACAAGACAGCCATGAGTAACAGTGCTTCCGCCGGCCATGGTCGCCGGGTCGAGTTTCATCTGCAGCCGGGTGGCGCCCTGAATGGTTCGCTGCGGGTGCCGGGCGACAAGTCCATTTCCCATCGCTCGATCATGCTTGGTGCGCTGGCCGACGGTGTCACCGAGATCGAAGGCTTTCTTGAAGGCGAGGACGCGCTGGCGACCCTGCAGGCGTTCCGCGATATGGGCGTGGTGATTGAAGGGCCGAGCGCCGGCCGGGTGCGAGTGCACGGCGTCGGCCTGCATGGCCTGAAGGCGCCGAATGGCACCCTGTATATGGGCAACTCCGGTACTTCCATGCGCCTGCTGATGGGGCTGTTGTCCGGGCAACCGTTCAGCACCGAGTTGACCGGGGATGAATCCCTGACTCGCCGGCCGATGGAGCGGGTGGCCAAGCCACTGCGCGAGATGGGTGCCGAGATTGCCACCACTGGCAAGGGCA
Organism: Alcanivoracaceae bacterium; assembly: GCA_023146255.1. Classification (GTDB taxonomy): domain Bacteria; phylum Pseudomonadota; class Gammaproteobacteria; order Pseudomonadales; family Alcanivoracaceae; genus PGZG01. The sequence continues at coordinate 88,913 of JAGLCJ010000007.1, read as the reverse complement.
CGCCGCCGGTGCATATTCGTGGCAACCGTCAGCTCAAGGGTATTCATTACGACTTGCCGGTGGCGTCTGCTCAGGTGAAATCGGCCATTCTGTTGGCCGGCCTGTACGCCGACGGAGAAACCTCGGTGACCGAGCCGGCACCGACCCGTGACCATACCGAGCGCATGCTGACCGGTTTTGGCTACCCGGTGATCCGTGACGGAGCCACCAGCAAGGTGGTCGGTGGTGGCAAGCTGTCCGCCTGCAATCTGGAAGTGCCGGCCGATATCTCCTCGGCGGCGTTTTTCCTCGTTGGCGCCTCAATTGCGCCGGGTTCCGAGCTGCTGCTGCGCCATGTCGGCATCAATCCGACCCGGACCGGCATTATCGACATTCTCAAGCTGATGGGGGCGGACATTACCCTTGAAAATCAACGTGATGCCGGCGGTGAGCCGGTGGCGGATATCCGTGTTCGCAGTGCCAGACTGAAGGGCATCACGATCCCGGAGGAGCTGGTGCCGCTGGCCATCGACGAATTCCCGGTGCTGTTCGTGGCCGCCGCCAATGCCGAGGGAGAGACCATCCTGCATGGGGCTGAGGAGCTGCGGGTCAAGGAATCCGACCGGATTCAGGTGATGGCCGATGGCCTGACCACGCTGGGGATCGAGAACGAGGTCTATGCCGACGGCATCCGTATTCGTGGCGGCCAGTATGGCGGCGGCGAAGTGCAGGCCCATGGTGACCACCGTATCGCCATGAGCTTTGCCATTGCCTCACTCCGGGCCACGGCGCCGATCCTGATTCATGACTGCGCCAATGTGGCCACCTCGTTTCCGGGCTTTGCTGAACTGGCCAGCGCCGCTGGCCTGAATCTGACTGTGGTGCAGGGCTGATGGCGGTCGCGCCGATGGCCACGGTCATCACCATTGACGGTCCGGTGTCCTCCGGCAAGGGCACCATTGCCCGCCGGGTGGCCCAGCGGCTTGGCTGGCATCTGCTTGATTCCGGGGCACTTTATCGTCTGCTCGGGCTGCATGCCCGGGATCTGGGCGTGTCACTGGATGATGAGCAGGCGCTGGTGGCGCTGGCCCGTGAGCTGCCCTGTCGGTTTGTCGAGCAGAATGGCGACCTGCTGATCGAGCTGGCCGGCAAGGACGTGACCGATTACCTGCGCACCGAGGAGGTTGGCGAGCTGGCCAGCCGGGTGGCGGTGCATCAGCCGGTCCGAGATGCCTTGATGGGGCGGCAACAGGCGTTTGCCGTGCAGCCAGGGCTGGTCGCCGATGGCCGCGATATGGGGACCGTGGTGTTTACTCAGGCTCCGCTCAAGATCTACCTCACTGCGAGCGCCGAGGAGCGTGCCCGCAGGCGCTATAACCAGTTGAAGGAAAAGGGGTTTGGTGCTAATCTCGCCGCCCTTGTCGAGGACATCCGCAACCGGGATGCGCGCGATATGAACCGTGATGTGGCGCCGTTGAAGCCAGCTGATGATGCGCTGGTAATCGACAGTACCGACATGACGATTGATGACGTGTTGCACCGGATACTCGACGAAGCACGCAGACGAACCCTCGTCTGAATGCATGCGGACCGGTTGACGTGCGGTCGCCAAAGTAAACCAGCAAGGCCGTCGCTCAACTTAACGTAAAGCTGCCCGTATCTGCTGGCTGATATGGTTAACCTGTGAGTACAACCCGATGAGCGAATCATTCGCCGAATTGTTTGAACAAAGCCTGAAGGACCTCGACGTTGCCCGTGGTGCGATTATTCGCGGCACTGTGGTAGCCATCGACAGCGACTGGATCACCGTCAATGCCGGACTGAAGTCCGAAGGTGTGATCGCACGCGAAGAATTTGTAAACGAGCGTGGTGAGCTGGAAATCAACGTTGGTGACGAAGTTGAAGTTGCCGTTGATGCCATCGACGATGGCATGGGCTTCACCCGCCTGTCGCGCGAAAAAGCCAAGCGCGCCGAAATCTGGGGCGAACTCGAAGAAGCCTTCGAGAAGACCGCCATCGTCAAAGGTATCATCAGTGGCAAGGTCAAGGGCGGTTTCACCGTCGATGTTGGCCTTATCCGTGCGTTCCTGCCGGGTTCGCTGGTCGATATCCGTCCGGTGCGCGACGTTGCTCACCTGGAAGGCAAAGAGCTGGATTTCAAGGTTATCAAGCTCGACGCCAAGCGCAACAACGTGGTCGTTTCCCGCCGCGCTGTGATGGAAGCCGAACACAGTGCCGAGCGCGATCAGCTGCTCGAGTCGCTGCAGGAAGGCATGGTTGTCAAAGGTATCGTCAAGAACCTCACCGACTACGGTGCGTTCGTTGATCTGGGCGGTATCGATGGCCTGCTGCACATCACCGACATGGCCTGGAAGCGTATCAAGCATCCGTCCGAGATCGTTGAAGTCGGTCAGGAAATCGAAGTCAAGGTGCTCAAGTTTGACCGTGACAAGATGCGCGTTTCCCTGGGCCTCAAGCAGCTCGGCGAAGATCCGTGGCATGACATCGTCAAGCGCTACCCGCAGGGTGCCAAGGTCAAGGCCAAGATCACCAACCTTACCGATTACGGCTGCTTTGCCGAAATCGAAGAGGGCGTGGAAGGTCTGGTGCACGTATCCGAAATGGATTGGACCAACAAGAACATTCATCCGTCCAAAGTCGTCTCCATTGGCGACGAAGTGGATGTGATGATCCTCGACATCGAGCAGGACCGTCGCCGTATTTCCCTGGGTATCAAGCAGTGCCAGGCGAATCCGTGGGAGTCGTTCGGCACCAAGTACCAGAAAGACGACAAGGTATCCGGCAAGATCAAGTCGATCACCGATTTCGGTATCTTCATCGGTCTGGAAGGTGGCATCGATGGTCTGGTGCACCTGTCTGACATCTCCTGGGAAGAGACCGGCGAAGATGCAGTACGCAAGTTCGCCAAGGGTGACGAGCTCGAGACCGTGATCCTGTCCATCGATCCGGAGCGTGAGCGAATTTCCCTTGGAATCAAGCAGTTGACAGGCGATCCGTTCGGTCAGTATGTTGCTGTTAACGACCGCGGTGCGATCGTCAAGGGCAAGGTCACCGCGGTTGACCAGAAGTCCGCAACGATCGAGCTGGCTGACGGCATCGAAGGCACCCTGAAAGCCTCCGAAGTGTCCCGTGACCGCGTTGAAGATGTCTCCGCCGTGTTGAAGGTGGGTGATGAGGTTGAGGCGAAGATCACTTCGGTGGATCGCAAGAACCGCGCCATCAACCTGTCCATCAAGGCGAAGGACATGAAGGATGAAGCGGAAGCTGTAGAAAATCTGCGTCAGGACGCTCAGGCGCCGAAAACCATCGGTGACCTGATCAAGGCTCAGATGGGCGGTAACGAGTAATACCGCAACAGGCAGTCTTCGGGGCGGTGACCGTCCCGAAGACTGCTGCAAGCCAGCCGCGGCTGGCTTGCAGCAGTCTTCCCATGAGGACATTCGATGGCTGTGGCAGTGAGGGAGCAGGGTATGGCGCTTACCAAGTCGGAACTGATCGAACGCATTTCCGCTCGTCAGATGCAGCTGTCGCCCCGCGACGTTGAACTTGCTGTCAAAACCATGATTGAAGAAATGGCCAACGCTCTGGCAGAGGGCGGTCGCATCGAAATACGCGGCTTCGGCAGCTTCTCGCTCCACTTCCGAGCCCCCCGTGTTGGCCGTAACCCGAAGACCGGGGCCTCGGTCGAGCTGCAGGGCAAGTATGTTCCGCACTTCAAACCCGGCAAGGAACTGCGTGAGCGGGTCAATCAGGCCATGGACGAACAGGCCGACGGCGCTGCTGCCTGACGGAGGTCTCCCTTGAATCAGCCGGAGTGGTGGCTGCTTTTCTTCGTTGCCATCGTCATCGGTTACATCATGGGTCGTCGCGACGGCCGCCGCCGCCGTGTGCGTCGTGAAGAAAACCTGTCGCGCGATTACATTCGCGGTCTGAACTACTTCCTCAATGAGCAGCCGGACAAGGCGATCGAGATTTTCGTCAAGAGTCTGGCGGTTAGCGAACATACCCTTGAGACCCACCTGGCGCTGGCACGGGTATTCCGTCGTCGCGGTGAGCTTGATCGTGCCACCCTGATTCACAGCAACCTGCTTGAACATCCGCAGCTGCCAGTGGCCGCACGTGACGATGTCCAGCTGGAATTGGCGCAAGATTTTCTTGCTGCCGGGATGCTTGATCGGGCCGAGGAAATTCTTCACAAGTTGCTGGATCGTGGCAGTCGCCACGACCTTGCCGTGATGCGGCTTTTGCTCAGCGTTTTCGAGCAGGAGCGCGATTGGCACAGTGCGATCAGTGTTGCCGAAAAACTGATGCAAAAAGACAAGAGCGTTGCGCCAGTTCTGGCCCAGTATCACTGCGAGCTGGCCGAGCGTTTGCTGGCGCAGGAAGAGGCGAATGCAGGCCGTCGCGCTCTGCGTCGGGCGTTGCAGCTTGACAGCACATGCGTTCGTGCAAGCCTGTTGCAGGGCAAGCTGGAAATGGCAGAGGAACAGTGGGAGGGCGCTGTGCGTGCACTGCGTCGTATCCGCCGTCAGGACCCTGTATTTTTTGATGAGGTGCTGGATGATCTGGAGCGTTGTTACCAGGAGCTTGGCCGGGTAGAGCAGTTCACCCAGTACCTTGGTCGGCTTTGTGTCGAGGCTCCCTCTACCGCCATTGTCATCAAGTTGGCAGAGCGACTGCGTGCCCAATTCGGTGATCAGGCGGCAGCACTGTTTATTTCCGATCACGTCAAGGCGCATCCCACCGTGCGTGGCCTGAAACAGATTATTGATATGCAGGCTCGAGCTGCACATAGCGGCACTGATGACCCGCCAAGTGTGCTGAAGCAGCTCGCCGACCAGTTGCTGCAGCAGAAAACCTCCTACCAGTGTCGTGATTGCGGTTTTGAAGCGTTGCGCCGTCACTGGCAATGTCCTTCCTGTAAACACTGGGGAACACTCAAGCCCCATCCTCATCGGGAAATCTGAATGAATCGTTCGCCGATTATTGTGGCACTGGATTATCCGTGCCTTGCCGATGCTGTGGCGTTGGCGCGACAGCTGGATCCGGCGCTGGTGCGGGTCAAGGTTGGCAAGGAGTTGTTCACCCGGGAAGGCCCCGCAGTGGTGGAGGCTCTGCAGAATCTTGGCTTTGAGTTGTTCCTCGACCTGAAATTCCACGACATTCCCAACACCGTTGCTGCCGCCTTGAAAAGCGCGGCGGCGCTCGGCGTGTGGATGGTGAATGTGCACGCCAGCGGCGGCCGACGGATGATGGAGGTGGCCAGTGAGGCCATGGCCAGCATTTCATCGCCGCCACTGCTAACGGCTGTGACCGTGTTGACCAGCATGAATGATCAGGATCTTGCCGAGATTGGTATCAGTGCGCCGGCGGCGGAGCAGGTGCGGCGGCTGGCATTGCTGGCGAAGGACTGCGGTATGGACGGGGTAGTTTGCTCGGCACAGGAAGCGCCGATGCTGCGCGATACTTGCGGTGACAGCTTTCTCAAAGTCACGCCGGGCATTCGCCCGGTTGGTGCGGATGCCGGAGATCAGAGCCGGGTCGTGACACCGCCGGACGCTGTCGCCATGGGGGTCAGCCATATGGTCATTGGTCGGCCGATTACCCGTGCAGCCTCTCCGACGCGAGCGGTGGCAGAAATCATACAGAGTCTGCAATCGCGATAGCACGTCAACATGCGGCAGCAACCTACTCTCGGTTGGATGTGGGCGGGCAACACTGGGCACCCCTTAACTGCAAAGAGGTTTGCCCATGAAAACGTCATCTTTGTTGTCCACCCTGTCCTTCTCCTCCCGGTTGCTGAAGACGGCGCTGCTGGCGTTCAGTCTCGTGCTGGGCGTCGTTGCACCGCAGGCGTATGCGGCGGGCAAGGAGCCCGCCATTCAGGCTCAGCCGGTAGTCAATATCAATACCGCCAGCGCTGAAGAGCTGTCTGAAAGCCTGCAGGGGGTGGGTTTAAAGAAGGCCGAGGCGATTGTTGCCTGGCGGGAAAAAAATGGTCCTTTCAAGCGAGTTGAGGATCTTGCCAACGTCAAGGGTATTGGCGGGAGCACGCTCGACAAGAACAGGCCCCGTATCCGGTTGCAGTAAACAGGACTCGCGGGGGCGTTGATAGCGCCCCCGCGTGGTTCTCCTTTTTCAAGAGAGCATGTAGGGCGGGCAATCTGGCTTGATCGCGAGAAATCCTGCATATTAATCGCCGGATTCTATTGGGTTGGAAAAGGAATATTTTGATGGCGATGGAATATGAGAATGTCAGGAGTCAGCTGCGGGATAGCCCAAAAGTATGGTTGATAACCGGTGTTGCCGGATTTATAGGGTCTAATCTGCTTGAGGCGTTGCTGGTGCTTGATCAGCAGGTTGTTGGATTAGACAATTTTGCTACTGGTTATCGGCATAACCTTGATGAAGTGAAGTCGGTGGTTTCTGCGCGACAGTGGAGCCGATTCAGCTTTATTGAGGGCGACATCCGTAATATTGATGATTGCCGGCGCGCCTGTGATGGCGTCGATTACGTTTTGCATCAGGCCGCCCTCGGTTCTGTGCCCCGTTCGATTGAAGATCCACTCCTGACCAACGCCTGTAATATTGACGGCTTCGTCAATATGCTGGTGGCCGCTCGGGACGCAGGCGTAACAAGCTTTACCTACGCCGCCAGCAGCTCTACCTATGGCGATCACCCCGGCTTGCCCAAGGTTGAGGATGAAATTGGTAAGCCATTATCCCCTTATGCGGTCACCAAGTATGTTAACGAGCTGTACGGGGACGTTTTTGCGACCTGCTATGGCTTCAAGAGCATTGGTTTGCGTTACTTCAATGTTTTTGGTCCACGTCAGGATCCGGATGGCGCTTACGCAGCTGTTATACCGAAGTGGACAGCGAGCATGATTCGCGGAGAGCAAGTGCTTGTGAATGGTGATGGCGAAACCAGTCGCGATTTTTGCTATGTCGACAATGCGGTTCAGGCGAATATTCTGGCTGCTGTTGCCGATGATGTCGCAAAGAATCAGATTTATAACGTTGCTTGTAGTGATCGCACTAGCCTGAATGATTTGTTTTCCTATTTGCGTGATGCGTTGGCAGTGCTCGGTGTGACCTATAATCAGTCACCAACTTATCAGGATTTTCGCGAAGGCGATGTACGTCATTCTCAGGCAGATATCAGCAAAGCTCGCAGATTGCTCGGCTACGAGGTGGTGTATCGAGTTGGTGATGGTCTGAATCGAGCCATGCCCTGGTATCTGGCGAACCAGTAGCCATTGCGGCCGTCCGTCAGCGTAAGTCGTGGGAATATTTGCGGAGGCGCCGGGGCGCTGACCAGGCCGGACGGGTCCGGTTTGTCAAAGGTATCTGCAAGCGGCCACCGGGGATACGCATGGTGCCCGGTTTCGTTGACTTTTGGTGCCTCCCTCGTATGCTGTCCGCGTCCACAGATTGGCTGTCCCGGGGACAGGAATGTTCCTCCGGGGCATCTCTATATCAGGAGTCCAGAAGATGTCAGGAACACTCGTGTCAGATGCCAGGCTTGCCGTCATTGGCCTTGGCTATGTTGGCCTTCCTCTTGCTGTGGAATTTGGCAAATACTATCCCGTGGTCGGCTTTGACATTAGCCAGAAGCGCATTGATGCATTGAAGTCTGGTGTCGATAGCACACTGGAAGTCAGCAGTGAAGAGCTGGCTGCGGCGAAGCATCTTCGCTGCAGCTGTACCCAGGCCGATCTGAACGATGTCAATATCTACATCGTTACCGTGCCGACCCCGATCGACAAGCACAAGCGCCCGGATCTCACCCCCCTCATCAAGGCCAGTGAAACCATTGGCAAGACCCTGAAACGAGGCGATCTCGTTATTTACGAATCCACGGTGTACCCCGGGGCCACCGAGGAAGACTGTGTGCCGGTGCTGGAACGCGTTTCTGGTCTGGTTTTCAACAAGGACTTTTTTGCCGGTTATAGTCCTGAGCGCATTAATCCGGGGGATAAGGAGCATCGGGTGACTACCATCAAGAAAGTCACCTCCGGCTCGACCCCGGAGGTGGCCGACAAGGTTGATGCTCTCTACAAAAGCATTATTACTGCCGGCACACACAAGGCCAGCAGTATCAAGGTAGCTGAAGCCGCCAAGGTAATCGAGAACACACAGCGCGACCTGAATATTGCCCTGATCAACGAATTGGCTATGATTTTTAACCGGATGGGTATCGATACTCTGGACGTCCTGGAGGCGGCTGGAACCAAATGGAACTTCCTGCCATTCCGACCAGGTCTGGTTGGCGGGCATTGTATTGGTGTCGACCCTTACTACCTGACTCACAAGGCGCAGGAAATTGGTTATCACCCTGAAGTCATTCTGGCGGGCCGGAAAACCAATGATGGTATGGGTCGTTATGTAGCCAGCGAGATGATCAAGGCGATGCTGAACAAGTGCATACAGATCAAGGGGTCACGGGTTCTGGTAATGGGCCTGACATTCAAGGAGAACTGCCCCGATCTGCGCAATACCCGAGTTATTGACGTGATCAACGAGCTAAGGGGATACCACGTGACGGTCGATGTCTACGATCCCTGGGTGGATGCAGCCGAGGCGGCACACGAATACGGAATAGATCCTGTGCGTATTCCGGAGCAGGGCGGATACGATGGCATAATTGTTGCGGTTTCCCATGCTTGCTTCAAGTCGATGTCGGCTGAGCAGATCAGAGCGTATGGCAAAGGCTCGCATGTGCTTTATGACCTTAAGCATATATTCGAAACGGGTTCGTCTGATCTGAGGCTATAAGACTCTCTCCGGATCCTGTTAGCGGCTCCGTTTGACATGTGACAAGGCCTTCTATGGCAAAGGTACTGTAGGACGGAGCCTTCCGCCGCGCTATATTGGCGCCTTGATGACACGGGAAATTAAGGCATGAAAGTTCTGGTCACAGGTGCCGCTGGCTTCATTGGTTTTTATCTGGCTCGCAAACTGCTGGATGCCGGACATTATGTGGTCGGGCTCGACAACCTGAATGACTACTACGACGTTTCCCTGAAGCAGGCCCGGCTGGATGAGCTGACGCCCTATCCGGCATTCCGCTTTGTCCGACTGGATCTGGCAGATCGTCAGGGTATGGCAGCACTGTTTGCCAGTGAAGGTTTCGATCAGGTTGCGCATATGGCTGCACAGGCCGGCGTGCGTTACTCGCTGGAAAATCCGCATGCCTATGTAGATAGCAATCTGGTCGGATTCGTCAATATTCTCGAAGGCTGCCGGCACCATGCGGTCAAGCACCTTGTGTATGCGTCCTCCAGCTCGGTCTATGGCGAGAATGGCAAGACACCGTTTGCCGAGACCGACAATGTTGATCATCCTGTGTCGCTGTATGCGGCAACCAAAAAGTCCAACGAGCTGATGGCCGACACCTACAGCCATCTGTATCGCTTTCCCGCCACCGGCTTGCGTTTTTTCACCGTATACGGCCCCTGGGGTCGGCCGGACATGGCGCTGTTCAAGTTTGTCCGCGCTATCCTCGCCGGTGAGCCTATTGACGTGTATAACCACGGTGATATGGCCCGTGACTTCACCTATGTTGACGATATTGTCGAAGGGGTAGTGCGGGTAATGGGAGTGCCACTGGCCGCATCCGAAGGTCCGGCACCACATCGAATTTTCAATATCGGTCGTGGGCAGCCAGTGCAATTGGCAGATTTCATTGCCGCTATTGAGCAGGTCACCGGCAGAAGCGCAGTGCGTAACATGATGCCTATGCAGCCCGGCGATGTGCCGGTCACCTGGGCGGATACTTCCGCGCTGCTTGCCGCGACAGGGTATCGCCCTCAGGTAGCGCTGGCGGACGGGGTTCGCCGCTTCGTTGACTGGTACCGGCGCTACTACCGGGTTTGACCCCGTCCAGCCCCGCCCTCGGGGGCGCAACTGGCTGATATAACGGCTATAATGCTGCCGTTGTCTGGTCTGGGATCTGTTATGAACATCACTATTTTCGGTACCGGTTACGTCGGTCTGGTGACCGGTGCCTGTCTGGCCGACGTTGGCCACAACATTCTTTGTGTTGATGTAGATGCCGCCAAGGTTGACGGTTTGAAAAGGGGAGTTATTCCCATTTACGAGCCGGGCCTTGAGCCGATGGTGAAACGCAATGTGGCGGAGCGGCGGCTGAGTTTTACCACTGATGCCGCTGAGGGCGTGGCGTTTGGCGAGCTGCAGTTTATTGCCGTGGGTACACCGCCAGATGAAGATGGCTCCGCGGATTTGAAGTATGTGTTGGCTGTTGCCCGCACCATCGCCGCCCATATGGCCGACCACCGGGTGGTGATTGACAAATCAACCGTACCGGTCGGCACGGCTGATAAAGTCCGTTCCGCTATGTCCGAAGTGCTGGCTCAGCGCGGCGTGCAGATCGATTTTGATGTTTGCTCCAACCCGGAATTTCTGAAGGAAGGCGCGGCAATCGAAGATTTCTCGAAGCCATCGCGGATTGTGATTGGTACCGATTCCGAACGTGTCGAGAAACTGATGCGTGAGTGCTATGCCCCGTTTAATCGTAATCACGACAAGATGATTGTGATGGATGTGCGTTCTGCGGAGCTAACCAAATACGCCGCTAATGCCATGCTGGCCACCAAGATCAGTTTTATGAACGAGATGGCCAATCTCGCGGAGCGTCTGGGTGCGGATATCGAAGCGGTGCGTATCGGTATTGGTTCGGACCCGCGCATTGGTTATCACTTTATCTATCCCGGAGCAGGTTACGGAGGATCCTGCTTCCCCAAGGATGTGCAGGCACTGGCGCGTACCGCTTCGCAGGTCGGTTATGCCGCGCCGCTGCTGAATGCGGTGGAAGCAGTAAATGATGCCCAGAAACAGACCCTTTTTGCCAAGCTGAGCAAGGCGCTCGGCTCCGTTGCCGGTAAAACCATTGCCGTGTGGGGGCTGTCGTTCAAGCCGGAAACGGACGACATGCGCGAAGCGCCGTCCCGTGTTCTGGTGGAGGCGATATTGGCTGCTGGTGGCAGGGTGCAGGCGTTTGATCCGCAGGCCAACCATGAAGCGAGCCGTATTTTTGGCAAGCGTGAGCGATTGAATCTTGTGGATAGTCGCGAGGCTGCGGTTGATGGTGCTGATGCGTTGGTTATCTGTACCGAATGGAAAGCATTCCGTGCAGTGGATTTCGACTGGCTCAGGTCACAACTAGGTGATGCGGTAGTGGTCGATGGACGCAATCTGTATGACCCGGAGAAAGTGGCTGCCGCCGGTCTGCAATACTGGGCCGTGGGCCGTGGGCGGAGCATCGAATGATAAGAAAAGCCGTTCTTCCTGTTGCCGGCCTTGGCACGCGCTTTTTGCCAGCCAGCAAGGCGATTCCCAAGGAAATGATCACGGTGGTGGACAAGCCGGTGGTCCAGTATGTGGTGGAAGAGGCGGTGGCTGCCGGTATCACCGAGATTGTGCTGGTGAATCATTCGCTGAAGAAGGCCATCGAGGATCATTTCGATGTTCACTACGAGCTCGAAGCGGAGCTGGAAAAGAAAAACAAAACCGCGTTGTTGGAAGTGCTGCGCGGTATTGTGCCGCCCGGCGTGCGGGTGATCAGTGTCCGTCAGGGCCGGCCGCTGGGTTTGGGACACGCGGTGTTGTGTGCCCGTGAGGTGATCGGTGATGCACCATTTGCCGTGTTGCTGCCAGATGTGCTGGTGGATGCCGAGGGTATGGCAGGTGGCAATGATTTGTCGCGGATGCTGCAGGTATTCGAGCAGCATCAGGCTGCTCAGATCATGGTGCAGCAGGTGCCGGTGGCAAGGGTGGACCAGTATGGCGTGGTGTCGCTAGGTGGCCCGTCGCCAGCGGCAGGGCAGAGCGTGCCGATGACTGGAGTGGTGGAGAAGCCCAAGCCGGCGGAGGCGCCGTCAGATTTGTCTGTGGTGGGCCGTTATGTGTTGCCGTCAAGGATATTCGAACTGTTGGCCAATACAGCTCCGGGCGCCGGCAATGAAATTCAGCTGACCGATGCCATTGCTGCTCTGATTCAGGAGCAAAAGGTGGAAGCCTACCGCATGATGGGGGTCACCTATGATTGCGGCAGCAAAATAGGCTACCTTGAGGCCACTCTGCGCTACGGTCTGCGTCACCCCGAACTGGGCGCCCCGTTCCGTGATTTGATTAACAAACTGTAGGCATTCCGATGCATCTCGATATCTACGGCGACACCCTGACCGCGCTGGTAACGGCGGCGGCATTGTCCTCCACCGGGCATCAGGTGACGTTACGGGTGCCGGCGGGGCAGGTGGCGGATGATCTGGATGCACATCGCATGCCGTATCAGGAGCCGGGACTTGAGGCGATGCTTGATGAGCAGCAGAGGGCTGGCCGTCTGCTGACCGGGTCCGCCGAGCAGATGCCGGATGATCGCGTTGAGGCGGTTTTTCTGGCGTTGTCTCCGGCAGCGCAGCCGTTTGCTGAGTCCCTGATTGATCAGCTGGCGGCTCGCCGTGAACACAGTTGGTTAGTGGTTAATCAAAGCAATTTTCCGGTGGGCACCACCGAAAGCCTGCAACAGCGATTGCGTGATGGCGCCGAGCCTGGTGTGGATCGGGCAGTGATTGTCATGCCCGAGATGTTGCAGGAGGGTGCCGCGCTGCAATCGTTTATGCGGCCTTCGAGCATTCTGGTGGGCTGCGACAGCGACTGGGCCGAGATTCATATCCGCGAAATGCTGCGGCCCTTTAATCGGCTCCGTGATGTAATGCGTTTGCTGCGCCCCCGTGAGGCCGAGTTTACCAAGCTTGCGATCAACGGGATGTTGGCCACCCGGCTAGGCTTTATGAATGATATGGCGTCGCTGGCCGATGCGTTGCATGTGGATATAGAACAAGTGCGCATGGGTATGGGGGCGGACCCGCGTATCGGCGAGGCGTATCTGTATCCTGGTTGCGGTTTTGGTGGTCTGAATTTCTCCCGTAATGTGATGAGCCTGGCGAACACGCTGGAGTCTTCCGGTGTCGGCTCGGAATTGCTGGAGCAGGTGCTGCTGATTAACGAGCGTCAGAAGGAAGTGTTGTTCCGTAAACTGTGGCAGCACTACCGCACCGATCTTCATGGCAAAACGGTGACCATTTGGGGGGCAGCGTTCAAGCCAGGCACAGGGCGCATTGATAACGCGCCGGCGCTGAAATTGCTGGAAGCATTGTGGGCTCAGGGCGTTATCGTGCGTGTGCATGATCCAAAGGCGTTGCCGACTTTGCGGGCGCATTATGGTGAGCGCATGGATCTGGTGTTATGTGATGATCCCTACGAGGCCGCTCGCGGTGCCGATGCGTTGATGCTGGTGACCGAGTGGAAGGACTACTGGAGTCCGGATTATCCGCGCTTGCATAATCTGATGGCTGAGCCATTACTGCTCGATGGTCGTAATATTCTGGACCCTGAGTTTGTTCGCAGTAGCGGTTTCATTTATTACGGGATTGGTCGGCAGTAGTGGCCTGGCTGAGAAAATAGAACACGGAGTTTTGTAATGCGTAGCCGAACCGGAGTGCCTGCAGATACGGTATGGCAGCAGCTGAGCGAGCAGGCCGCCGCGTTGAAGCATATCCATCTGGCGCAGATGTTCGCTAATCAGCCAGATCGTTTCAGTGAGTTGTCGCGTCGTGCTGGCCCTTTGCTGCTGGATCTGAGCAAGCAGCGTCTTGATGCGCATACACTGAAGCTGCTCGCCAGTCTTGCCGATGCCCGTGACCTGCGTGGCTGGATCAATCGTTTGTTCGCCGGTGAGCCGATCAATCACACTGAACAGCGCGCTGCCATGCATTGGGCGTTGCGAGTGCCGGTGCAGCAGCCTTCGCCGGTTCAGCAACAGGTGCAGGAACAACTGGATCGGATGACCCGGTTGGTGGAGCGCATTCATGCTCGTCAGTGGCGCGGTGTCACCGGTGAGGTGATTACCGATGTCGTGAATATTGGTGTTGGCGGCTCTGATCTTGGCCCAATGATGGTGTGTCGGGCATTGGATGACGCGGTGGATGAGCAGGCCGTGCGTACCCATTTTGTTTCTTCCATGGATGGCAGTCAGGTGTCAGGCCTGTTGCATCAGCTGCGCCCGCATAGCACTCTTTTTGTGATTTCATCCAAGTCTTTTACCACTATCGATACTTTGTATAACGCTGGCACTGCGAGGGCCTGGTTACAGCGCGCTCTGGGCAACGATTCTGCGGTAATCGGTTGTCATTTTATCGGCGTGTCTTCCTCCACTGAAAAAATGGATCAGTGGGGTATTCCCCGGGCTAATCAGTTGTTGCTATGGGATTGGGTCGGTGGTCGTTTTTCACTGTGGTCGGCGATTGGCTTGCCGATTGCTCTGCGTATCGGCATGCAGGGATTTCGTGATTTGCTCGCTGGTGCCCATCAGATGGATGAGCATTTTGGTACTGCGCCGTGGGTCGACAATGTGCCGGTGCTCATGGCGCTAACTGGGGTCTGGAATACCAACATACTTGGCATTCATGCTCATGCCGTGCTGCCCTATGACGGTCGTTTGAAGCACCTGCCGGCATTTCTCTCGCAGCTGGAAATGGAATCGAATGGCAAATCGGTGACCCGCGATGGTGAACCGGTGCCCACCGGGACCTGCCCGGTGTTATGGGGCGAAGTCGGGCCGAATGCGCAGCATGCGTTTTATCAGTTACTGCATCAGGGCACAGAGCCAGTAACCTGTGACTTTATTGCTCCGGCCCGGCGCTATCACGAGTTGCGCCACGATGCGGCTGCTGCAGAGTTGATTGGCCAGCATCAGCTGGCGCTTGCCAATTGTTTTGCCCAATCGCGCCTGCTGGCGTTTGGTGAAGCAGCGCTGCCACCGGATGAACGTTTGCCAATGCATATGCGTTATCACGGTAATCAGCCGAGCACGACCCTGCTGCTGGATCAATTGGATCCATTTTCGTTAGGTGCCTTGCTGGCTGCTTACGAGCATAAGGTATTTGCCCAGGCGGTTATCTGGCAGATCAACCCGTTCGATCAGTGGGGAGTGGAAATGGGAAAACGCATCGCCACCGAGACCCTGAGTCTGTTGCGGGGTGCCGGGCAAGCCGGTGCGATGGATGCTTCCACTCAAGGGCTGATCGGGCAGGTTATCAGCAAGCTGCAGCCTCGTTAGTGGCGAAGCAATGTCTTCAGGGCGTTGCGTAACAGTTCTGGTATCGGAGTTGGTCGGCGGCTGTTTCGATCAACGAAAACGTGTGTAAAGTGACCCTCCGCTGCGGCCATTTCCTCTCCCTCCCTGAAAATTGCCAGGCCATATTCCACCGATGAGTTGCCCAGACGGTTTACCCGCAGGCCGGCTTCAAGCTTGTCCGGATAGGCGAGGGCAGCGTGGTAATGACAGCCAGAGCTCACCACCAGCCCGATTATCTCCCCTTCGTGTATGTCCAGTCCGCCCTCGCTGATCAGAAAGTGATTGGCAACTGAATCAAAGTAGCTGTAGTAAGCCACGTTATTAACATGTCCGTAGATATCGTTGTCGCTCCAGCGGGTGCTGATTGGCTGAAAGTTCAGATAATCAGTACGTCCGCCGACGGGTTTTTTCTCACTCATTTAATTTGTTCTCGGTTCAGTACTTACCAGGCCGCCTGGTAAATGGCGATCGCATCCGCTTCGGTTACCTCACGCGGATTATTTACCAGCAATCTCTGCTGCAGCATGGCGTCCGCTGCCAGCCGTGGGATGGCATCTTGCGGGATGTTCATTTCCCGCAGTCGGGTCTGCAGGCCGAGCTCGCCACACAGATTAGCCAGCCAGTTGATCAGGGTGGTGGCTGCATTGCTGCCGACTAGTGTGCCGCCGCGCAGAATATGTGGCGCCAGCTCGGCGTAGGCTTTCTCGGCTTTCGGCAGGTTAAAACGCATCACATGCGGCAGCACCAGAGCGTTACTCAGCCCATGTGGAATGTGATAGATGCCACCGAGTGGATAGGCGAGGGCATGCACCGCCGCCACCGGGGCGTTGGCAAACGCCTGTCCGGCCAACATGGCGCCAAGCAACATGTTACTGCGGGCAGTGAGATCGCTGCCTTGATTCACAGCGGTTTCAATATTGGCGCTGAGTAGACGCAGGGCTTCGCGGGCAAGCATATCTGAGTAGGGGTTTTTACGATGCTTGCTGGTGTAGGCCTCAATGGCATGGACCATGGCGTCGACGCCTGTGGCGGCCGTTACAGCCGCTGGCAGGCCGACGGTCAGGGTGGCATCCAGTACCGCCACGTCTGGTAGCAACTGCGGCGCGACCACGCCCATCTTGGTGGTTTCACCGGTCGTCACGATGGCAATCGGCGTCACTTCCGAGCCAGTGCCGGCGGTGGTCGGCACCTGAATCAACGGCAGTCGCGAACCCTTGGCATTGCCAACACCGTAGACATCCGCCAGCGTTTGCTGACCGCTGACCAGCAGGGCCACCAGTTTGGCGGTGTCCATGGCGCTGCCACCACCGAAGCCGATCACGCCGTCACAGCCTGCAGCTCGCGCTGCCGCCAGGGCCTGTTCAATGACATGTTCCGGCGGGTCTGCCACTACTTCGCTGAATACCGACACCGAAAGGCCGGCCTGAGTCAGATTGCGGACTACCGGCTCAAGCATGCCACTGCGGGCAATGCCACTGTCGGTGATGATGCAGGGTCGCTGCATCCCCAGATCACGGGCGATTTGTGCCAGTCTTTCGCTGGCGCCGGGTTCGCAGATCAGGCTGCGGGTCGTGGCAAAGGTAAAAGCGGTCATCTCGCTATCCGTGGCTATGGTTGCGCCGATGTTAAACCTCCATCGGGCTATGGCAAACTGCTGGCAGGGAAAGTCATCAGCACGGGGAGGTCAGAGCATGGGCAAGCCAACCGCAGAGCAGTTGGAGCAGGCGTTGGCACAGGCTGCCTGGCTGCGTGAGAACGATGTCGATGAGCATTTTCTGGGCAAGTCGCTGCTCAATCACAATTACCGCCTGCATCTGCTTGAGGATGTCCAGCACAAGGCCAAGCTGTACCTGCACTCCGGAAGCAGTGCACAGGCGCACCGGGAGTTGCTCCGGGCGATCGAGAAGGCTGAGGCGGCATCCCGGGATATCGGCGAGGAGGACCAGAGTCTCGGGCATTGAAATGCGGGATTGCCGGGTCAGGGTGGCTCCCCTAACATACGTTTCAAACGTTTGTTTCGGGGGCTTTATGGCGCAGATCGGCACCGTTGACCGGATTCTCGATACCGCAGAGGTCCTGTTTGCGCAGAAGGGGTTTGCCGAAACCAGTCTGCGTGCCATTACCAGCAAGGCCGGGGTCAATCTGGCCGCCGTCAACTATCACTTCGGCTCCAAGGAAGCGCTGATTCAGGCGGTGTTCGAGCGATTCCTGAATCCATTTTGCGCACGTCTGGACGGATTGCTGGCCGAGCTCGAGAGCAAGCCGGACAGCGTCACCATCGAGCGGTTGCTGGCCACCCTGTCGCAAAGTGCGGTGGCAGTGCAGCGCGGTGATCCGCAGCGGGTGGCTATCTTCTTCCGTCTCAGTGGCCTTGCCTACAGTCAGGCTCAGGGGCATTTGCGGCGTTTTTTTCGTGAGCATTACGGCGAGGTATTCAGCCGGTTTCTGCACCAGCTGGCGGTGGCGGTGCCGGATGTGCCTCCGATGGAGGTTTTCTGGCGGGTTCATTTCGCTCTCGGTGCAACCATCTTCACGCTGTCCGGCATGGACCCGTTGCGGGCGATCTGTCGCAGTGATTTTGGCGTCACTCTGTCCCCCCAGCAGGTCAACGACCGGCTGCTGAGCTTCCTTGCCGGTGGCATTCGTGCCGCGCTGCCGGCATCCTGAAGCCATGCATATCCATGTCTCGATCGCTGACCAGAACCTGACACTGACAGACGATGTTGGTCATGTCCGGGTCTGGCCGGTGTCCACTGCGGTCAATGGTCCCGGCGAGCAGGAAGGCAGTGGTGGTACTCCGCGCGGGGAGCACAGGATTCGCGCCCGTATCGGCACCGGACTGCCGTCCGGCGCGGTACTGGTTGGTCGGCGTTTTACCGGGGAAATCTGGTCGCCGGCGCTGGCCGCGTCGTTTCCGAAACGTGACTGGATACTGTCGCGCATCCTCTGGTTGTGCGGTAATGAGCCCGGTCGCAATCGGCTCGGTCGCGTGGATTCCATGCGTCGCTTCATCTATATTCACGGCACGCCGGACGACCAGCCCATGGGTGTGCCGCGGTCCCATGGCTGTGTGCGCATGCGCAATGCCGACGTCATTGAATTGTTCGACCTCGTTAAGGTCGGTTGTCCTGTTCTGATTGAATAATTTCCGGGGAAATTTCATGTCTGCCCAGCCCTTGCTGATGCTGGATATTGCCGGCCAGTCCCTGACTGCGGAAGATCGCCAGCTGCTACGTCACCCCGGTACCGGTGCGCTGATCCTGTTCAGCCGCAATTACGATAATCCGGCCCAGCTTGATGCGCTGATCAGCGATATTCGGGCCGAGCGTGCCGATATTCTGATTGCCGTGGATCAGGAAGGTGGTCGGGTACAGCGGTTTCGTCAAGGCTTCACCCGTATCCCGCCGATGCGAACGCTCGGCCACCTGTATGACCGTGATGCGAGTGCGGCCCTTACGGCATCGCATCAGCTTGGCTTGCTGATGGCCGCAGAGTTGATTCCGCATGGTGTCGATATCAGTTTTGCTCCGGTGCTGGATCTGGATTTTGGCGCCAGCTCGGTGATCGGTGATCGCAGTTTTCATGTTGATGCCAACGTGGTGGTGGCATTGGTAGGAGCCTTCATAGACGGCATGCGTGCTGCGGGCATGGCTGCCACCGGCAAACACTTCCCGGGGCATGGTTTTGTTCAGGGTGACTCGCATCTGGAGCTGCCGGTTGATCATCGTAGTCTCGATGAAATTCGCACTCAGGATATGGTGCCGTTCGTCAAGCTGTCTGACCGTCTGGCTGGCATGATGCTCGCGCATATTGTTTACGATCAGGTAGATAGCCAGCCCGCGGGCTTCTCGAAAATATGGCTGCAGCAGGTGCTACGCGAAGAGCTTGGCTATCGTGGTCTGATATTTTCCGATGACCTTTCCATGGTCGGCGCTGCTGGCGCTGGCTGCTATGCTGATCGCGCAGCAGCGGCGCTGGATGCCGGTTGCGACATGGTGCTGGTATGTAATGATCGCGCCGGGGCCCTGGAGGTACTGGACTATCTGGACAAGCGTCCTGCCAGTGTGGTGGTGCCGGCGCTGATCATGCGCGCGCAGCCGATTGCCGTTGATGAGTCGTTGCTGGCTGCCGCCAGAGCAACCGCGGTCAGATTGCTTGAGCAGAGGTACTGATGATGGAAGTGATACAGCCGTTCCTGCAGGCATCCACGGAAACCCGTATCTGGCTGACTCAGGTTTTTCTGGTTGTATTCGCCACGGTCAGCACCAATTTTCTGCTGATGCGGGCCATTGATGTTGCAGAACGGCTGGTAGACAAAACCGAATCACTCTGGGATGACGCCTTACTGGAGGCTGCCCGAATTCCGGTTCGCCTTTTTATCTGGACCATCGGTATCACCTTCGCCGTGGACATACTCGACAACGTCACCGAAACCGCGATATTCAGCTACCTGCCGCAGGTTCGCAGCGTCGTCTACATCGTTATCCTGTCGATGTTCATGACCCGCTTTATCAGTTTTGCCGAGCACAACATTGTCGACCCAACGCGCCTGAGCAAGCCGATGGATCAGACCACGGCCAAGGCGCTGGCCAAACTGCTGCGTCTGTCGGTAATGATTACCGCGCTGTTGATTATTCTGCAGACTCTCGGTTACTCGATTTCCGGGGTGCTGGCGTTTGGCGGTGTCGGTGGTATTGCCATCGGCTTTGCCGCCAAGGACCTGCTGGCGAACTTTTTTGGCGGCATGATGATATATCTCGACAAGCCGTTTGTGGTCGGTGACTGGGTGCGTTCGCCGGATCGCCAGATTGAGGGCACGGTGGAGGACATCGGCTGGCGCCTGACCCGGATTCGCACCTTTGACAAGCGTCCGCTATATATTCCCAACTCCATGTTCGCCAGTATCGTGGTAGAGAATCCGTCGCGAATGACCAATCGGCGTATTTTTGAGAATTTCGGCATCCGCTATGACGACGGCATCAAGATGAAGCAGATCTGTGACGATGTCCGCAGCATGTTGCGACAGCATCCGGATATCGATCAGGATCAGACGCTGATTGTGCATTTCAATCGCTATGGCGAGTCGCACCTTGAGTTCATGGTCTATGCCTTTACTCGTACCACTGAGTGGATTCCTTTCCATGCCATCAAGGAAGACGTTCTGCTGAAAGTCATGGCGATCGTCGACCAGCATGGCGCCGAATTTGCCTTCCCGACTCGTACCCTGCATATCGCAGCCCAGAGCCATCCGGATGAGGCTGCCCTGCTGCAAACCCTGACTGAGGAGCGTCGCCCATGAATCCCGAATTTCGTCAGCACCTGATGGACGTGCGCAAGAATGCCCGTCAGTTGTATTCGGCGGAGCAGATCGATGCTGCCATCAGCCGCATGGCGCAGCAGATCAACCGTGATTATGCCGAGCATGACCCGCTGATGCTGACGATCATGAATGGTGGCGTGGTGTTGATGGGCAAGCTGTTGCCGCAGCTGGATTTCCCCCTGCAGATCGATTACCTGCATGCGAGTCGTTATCGTGGTGAGACCTCCGGTACCGAGATTGAGTGGATCATTACACCCGGCACCTCGCTGAAGGGGCGCAACGTCATTATCGTCGATGACATCCTTGATGTCGGCTCCACGTTGCTGGCCATTATTGATGCTTGCGAAAAGCAGGGGGCGGCTTCCGTGGCGACTGCCGTGCTGGTCGACAAGATCCATGATCGCAAGGCTCGGCCCGGGATCAAGGCGACCTATACCGGTGTCGAGGCGGAAGATGCCTACCTGTTTGGATGTGGCATGGATTATCGCGAGTACTGGCGTAACGCACCCGGGCTGTTTGCCGTGGAGGGGTTATAACAATGCTGGCATTTATCGGTGGCACTGGCCTCACCCGGATGAGCGGCCTGACGGTCATTGCCCGGCACGACATCAATACCGAGTGGGGCGCGCCATCGGCGCCGGTGGTTGAGGGCGAACTGGCCGGCAAGCGTGTGCTGTTTATTGCCCGTCATGGCGATCCCCATGTGCTGTTGCCGCACCAGGTAAACTACCGTGCCAATATTGCCGCGTTGAAACAGGCTGGTGCGTCGGAAATAATCGCGGTCAATGCGGTTGGCGGTATTACCACTCGCGCGCCGACTGCTTCCATTGTTGTCCCGGACCAGATCATTGACTACACCTGGGGCCGTGACAGTACCTTCTTTGACAAGCGCATGGCGCCGGTTATCCATGTGGATTTCTCGTGGCCGTTCACACCGTCACTGCGACAGCGCTTGCTCGATGCCTTGGCAAGGGTTGAAGCCCATGCTGTCAATGGCGGTTGCTACGGGGCCACTCAGGGCCCACGGCTGGAAACCGCTGCTGAGATCAGTCGGATGGAAAATGATGGCTGTGACATTGTTGGCATGACCGGCATGCCGGAAGCCGTGCTGGCCCGCGAACTGGGAATCCCCTATGCCATGCTGTCATTGGTGGTAAACCCCGGCGCCGGCAAATCGGATCGGGAAATTACCATCGAGGAAATTGAGGCAGTGATCCATGCCGGCATGGGCAAGGTCTGCGAAGCGCTGACGACCATGGTGGCGGGCGTTTGACGGATGTCGATGTCATTGTCATCGGTGCCGGTGCGGCCGGGCTGATGTGTGCCGCCACCGCCGCCTATCGTGGCCGGCGGGTGCGGGTGCTGGATCATGCCAATATGGCCGGCAAGAAGATCCTGATGTCCGGTGGTGGTCGCTGTAACTTCACCCATCTCAATTCCACGCCGGCAAATTTTCTCTCCGCCAATCCGCATTTCTGCATCTCTGCGCTGAAGCGTTATACCCCACAACATTTTCTCGAACTGGTGGAACGGCATGGCATTGACTGGTACGAGAAGTCGCCCGGGCAGCTTTTTTGCCGTGATAGTAGTCGGGATATTCTCGATATGTTGATGCGTGAGTGTGAGTGGGCGAGCGCCGAGGTTTGGCTAAAAACCAGTATTGAGCAGATTGAGGCAGTGCAGGGCGGTTACCAGTTACTGACCAGCGCTGGCAGGCTGCGCTGTGAGTCTGTGGTCATTGCCAGTGGTGGGCTGTCCATCCCGACGCTTGGTGCAACCGGGTTTGGTTATGACATTGCCCGTCAGTTTGGCATGGAAGTCTTGCCGACCCGGGCCGGGCTGGTGCCCTTTACCCTGCAGCCGGCGCAGAAGGAAAAGCTGGCGCCGCTATCCGGTTTGAGTGCCGAGGTGCTGGTGCAGTGTCACGGTGCAAGGTTTGCCGAACCGATGCTGATTACCCATCGCGGCTTGTCGGGGCCATCAATGCTGCAGATATCCAGCTACTGGCAACCGGGGGATGAGCTTGATATTGATCTGTTGCCGGCAAGCGGCAAGGACGCGGAGCTGCGGGCTCTGCGAGATCGCTCACCGAATACCCGCCCGGAAACCTGGTTGGCAACACAATTACCGAAACGATTTGCACAGCTGTTGTGCGAGCAGTTCGGCTGGCAGGAGAACTGGCAGTATTTCGATAATGCCCGTTTGTCTGCCATGGCCGAGCAGTTGCACCACTGGCGTATCAAGCCATCCGGTACTGAAGGGTACCGCACCGCCGAGGTGACGCTGGGTGGCGTCAGCACCGAAGCGGTGTCATCAAGAACCTTTGCAGCGAATAACCAGCCCGGGCTGTTTTTTATCGGCGAGGTGCTGGATGTGACCGGCCATCTGGGCGGCCACAATTTTCAGTGGGCCTGGGCTTCAGGTTGGTGCGCCGGTCAGTACGTCTGATCAGCGAGTTTCCTTGCTCTTCAGGGCAGCGTTCAGCTCATCAAGTTTTTTCTGTTCCGGGTGTTTCCATGGAGTAATCCGTACCAGCAGACCAAACAGCGGATGGTCCAGATAATGAAGCTCCTCGCTGCGCATACGGCGATTCTGATCGATCTTGACCCAGACACGCTGGTTGGAATCGGTGTCACTGCCGTACCAGAGCAACGGCTCCAGATGCAGGTAGCGGCTCAGGTGAAACCTTAACGCGCCCTGCAGCTCACGAATTTCTACCGCAGTAATGCCTTCTTCCTCCGTTTCCAGTTTCGGCAGGGAGGTAATCTGTCCACGGGAGTCGAGCACAGCTGAGTCTGGCGCTGCGGCATTGGCATCATCATCTGGCTCCGCTATGACCATCGGCGCCGGCAGCACATTGCCACCTTCGATCAGTACGGCGAAAGCGTGTGCTCTTTCCCGTACTGGCTGACGCCAGGCTTGATGCAGCAGGATACGGTCTCCGGCTCTGTTCATCTGCTCTTTGGTATTGGTTAATGGCAGCGCCCCCTCGAGCGTTTTCCAGGCGCCATAACCAATGGCCTGCTGATCAACGTTGTCTGCATGCTCTGGCGCCTGAGGGGACTCGCTATCGAGTCTGATCAGGGCACTGCGATTCAGGTCCGGTTGTTGATCCAGGCGCCAGTATTCATCACTGACCGGCTGTTTGCGTGCAAAGGCCAGTATCTCTATCTGATACCAGTTTTCCTGAAACACGGCGGGAATCTCGCTGATGGCACGGCGCAGCTCCGGCGCACTCATATCCGCATAGGGGTTGGCCAGTGTCGGCAGGCTGAGGCTGCAGAGCAGGGCAAGCAGGGCGATGCGCATGGTGTCTCCGGTTGATCGGCAAAAGCGGCCAGCCGCTCCTGCGGGTTTCTGTTCATCTGCCTGGGCCGGCAAGAACGTCGAGCAAACTGTTAACTGCGTCAATTTTCTCTTCCGCTGTTTCTGCGCTGATGGCAAATTTCAGGGCAATCGCGCCATCCAGCTTGTAACGGTTCGGTGCTGACTGTACCAGCTTTACCAGACTGAGGGGATTGACCACGGTTTGCTCGGAGAATTCCAGCCGACCCCATTGGCCACCGGCATCAATCTTGCGAATGCCGACTTTTCCGGCGCGCTGGCGCAGGGCGGTGACGCTGAACAGGTGCTTGACCTGCTGCGGCAGCAGACCAAACCGATCGATCATCTCGACTTGCAACTCGCGCAGCGCCTCGGTATCGCGGCAACCGGCAATGCGTTTGTACAGGGTCAGGCGGGTGAACACATCGGGCAGGTAATCTTCCGGGATCAGCGCCGGAATACGCAGGCTCACTTCCGGCCCACCGGACAGCGGCTTTTCGACATCCGGCTGCTCGCCACGCTTCAGTGCTTCTACGGCCTGCTCCAGCATCTCCATGTAAAGCGAGAATCCGATGGATTCGATATGGCCATGCTGTTCATCACCGAGCAGCTCGCCGGCGCCACGAATCTCCAGATCGTGACTGGCCAGCTGGAAACCGGCACCGAGATCGGTGGCGGTTTCAATTGCCTCAAGACGCTTCTCGGCATCCTTGGTCATGACCTTTGGCGGCGGTGTCATCAGGTAGGCATATGCCTGATGGTGCGAGCGTCCAACCCGACCGCGCAGCTGGTGCAGCTGTGCCAGACCGAATTTATCGGCACGATCAATGATGATGGTGTTGGCTGAGGGAATATCGATACCGGTTTCAATAATGGTGGTGCTTACCAGCACATTGAAACGGCGGTGATAAAAATCCGACATCACCGACTCCAGTTCGCGCTCGCGCATCTGTCCGTGGGCAATGCCGACGCGGGCATCCGGGACCAGTTCGCGAATCTCGTTGGCGGTGCGGGTCATGGTGTCGATATCGTTGTGCAGGTAATACACCTGACCGCCACGCAACAGTTCGCGCAGGATGGCTTCCTTGACCAGCGGTGCATCGTGCTGCTGAACAAAGGTCTTCACTGACAGCCTTCGCTGCGGAGGCGTGGCGATAATGGAAATCTCGCGCAGACCGGCCAGTGACATATTCAGGGTGCGCGGAATGGGAGTCGCGGTCAGGGTCAGCATGTCGCACTCGGCGCGCATCTGCTTCAGTCGCTCCTTATGGCGCACGCCGAAGCGGTGTTCTTCATCGACAATGATCAGGCCGAGATCCCTGAACTCGACGCCTTCCTGAAGCAGCTGATGGGTGCCGATCAGAATGTCGACCTTGCCGTCCTTGAGGCGCTTCAGGGCGTCGGTCTTCTCCTTGCCACTGCGAAACCGGTTCAGTACTTCGACGCTGACTGGCCAATCGGCAAAGCGGTCGCTGAAGGTTTCAAAGTGCTGCTGGGCAAGCAGGGTGGTGGGCACCAGCACAGCGACCTGGGTGCCGTTCTGCACGGCGGCGAAGGCGGCGCGCATGGCCACTTCGGTTTTGCCGAAACCGACATCACCGCAGACCAGCCGATCCATCGGTTTGGCGCGGGCCATATCGGCCAGCACGGCTTCAATGGTTTGCTGCTGGTCCGGGGTTTCCTCAAACGGAAAGCCGGCAGAGAAACGTCGATATTCCTCGGTGTCAAGTTTGAATGAGCGGCCTTTCTTCGCTTCCCGTCTGGCCCAGGTGTTGAGCAGCTCGGCGGCTACATCGTGAATTTTTTCCGCAGCGCGCTGGCGCGCCTTACTCCACTGGTCCGAGCCAAGGCGGGTCAGCGGTGCATGTTCGGGATCGCCGGCGCCGTAACGGCTGATCAGGTGCAGGCTGGCCACCGGCACATAAATCTTGTCGCCACCGGCATATTCGAGCAGCAGCAGTTCATGCTGTTGGCCATCAATCTGCATATGCACCAGGCCCTGATATCGGCCGATGCCATGATCGATATGCACCACCGGCGTGCCTGGGGTCAGTTCGCCAAGCGAGCGGAAAGCATTCTCCGGTGCGCTGGCATCCGAGGTTTTGCGGCGCCGGCGCTGCAAGATGCGTTCGCCATAGAGCTGCGACTCAGCCAGCACCAGAATATTGTCGCGTGCTGACCAGAAACCGCGGTCCAGCTCACCAACGGTAAGTTGCCAGGGCGCCGGGTTGGCAAGAAATGCCGGCCAGTTGTCCGCCAGTTGTGGCTGCACGCCGGCTTTCTGCATCAGCGGCAATAACGCTTCGCGCCGTCCGGCCGTTTCTGCACAAACCAGTACCCGCAATTCAGGGTGCTGCTTGGCGAAGGCTTGTACACCGGTAAAGGGATTCTGGTCACTGTGCGAGTCGACGGAAAAATCCGGTAGTGGATCAAATGCAAAGGCTATGCCTTCGTCCGCATGCTGGCGCGCCCGTGGCCGCGACTTGAGGCCACCATTGAGTTCATCCGGGCGCAGGAAAATTTCCACCGGCGAGAGAATTGGCCGGCGGATATCGTGACGACGGCTTTCATAACGATTGCCGGCTTCCTGCCAGAAATGCTCGGCCGCTTCCTCGCAGCCGGCCATCTGCACCACTCGAGCATTGCTCGGCAGATAATCAAACAGGCTGGCAAGCTGATCAAAGAATAGCGGTAGGTAGTATTCCAGACCGCCGCTGGCCAGACCTTCGGAGACATCCTGATACAGGGTGCAGTGGCGATGATCGACGTCGAAACGCTGCCGAAAGGCGCTGCGGAAATGGCTGATGCCTTCGTCACCAAGTGGGAACTCTGCCGCCGGCAGCAGGGTGATATCCGCCACTGTTTCACTGGAGCGCTGGCTGTCCGGATCAAACAGTCGCAACGATTCGATTTCGTCATCGAACAACTCGATGCGGAAAGGTTGCTCGGCGCCCATCGGGAAAATATCCATGATGGCGCCGCGCACGGCGAACTCACCATGCTCATAGACGTTATCGCGCTGCCGATAGCCGGCGGCGGCAAGTCGTGAGCGGGTGGCCTCCATGTCGAAACGCTCGCCGACCTTGAGGACAAAACTGTTGCCGTCGATATGGCTGCGCGGCGCCAATCGCTGCATCAGGGTGCTGACCGGGGTCACCAGAATGCCGCGTTGCAGCGAGGGCAGCCGGTGCAGCACTTCAATGCGATCGCTGATGATGTCCTGATGCGGCGAGAACAGATCCCACGGCAGGGTTTCCCAGTCCGGGAACAGCCGCAACGGCAGGGCCGGATCATTGGCCAGATAGAAACTCAGGCTGTCATGCAGCTGCTGGGCGCGGCCGGGGTCCGGTGTGACCAGCAGAATCAGGCCGGGGGTTTCCCGGGCCAGTGTCGCCAGCGTGACGGCCAGCGAGCCGTCGTCCAGCCCGCGCCAGTGGCGATAGTGATCGCCGCCGGTGGGGAACAGGGTGTCGTCGGGAAGCAGAATCAAAACAGGGGCCCTCAATGCAGGCGGCGATTCTAACCCAACCCGGCAGGTTCGGGGTGATCGACCGGCAAAGGGGCCCGTGAACGGCCGGTACTGCTATTATTGTCCCTGTCCCAGCGAGTAGCCGAGTTCGCCATCGAAGGTGCACAGGTTCTCCAGTTTGATAAAGTCGATGCCGCCGGCGGCGACACGGGCCAGCAGCCTCGCCAGGGAAGCGTTATCGGGGCGGGTCCCGGCAGCAGCCAGAAAGCGGCAACGCCAGTGATCCGTGCAGAAGGTTTCCGGGAAGCCGTTCGGCCATACCTTGACGCCCCGGTTGGTAATCATCTGCAGATCAAACTCCGGTGCGCCGAGCGGCTTCAGCGCTTCGGCCAGTTCTGTCGCGGTCATCTCTGAGTTGTGCACGAAGACATCGGCGCCGACCAGCTCCTTGCGTGCCCGGTGTCGGCGAAATGCTGGCAGCGGCGTGGCAATGGCACCAGCACCGTCGAGGCCATAATCCACTGCACTCAGGCTTTGCGGGCGATCACCGATGTGGGCAATGACGGCATCGGCGAAGGCTCGGGTGCCGACCTTTCTGGAGGTCAACGCAGGATCGTACAGGTCGCTGGTGTGGATGCCCCGCTCCAGGGTGCGCAACCATGCGTTGTGTATGCGCGTTGCGGCCTGGTGCTGGCCAAGGTGATTGAGCATCATCACGCCGGCCATCATCAGGCCGGAAGGATTGGCCACGTTCTGGCCGGCCAGACTCGGCGCAGAGCCGTGAATCGCCTCGAACATGGCAACGTGTTCGCCGATATTGGCAGATCCCGCCAGACCCACGGAACCGGCAATCTGCGCGGCGACATCAGAGAGAATGTCGCCGTACAGGTTGGGCATGACGATCACATCGAACAGTTCCGGTGAGTCGGCCAGCCTCGCTGCGCCGATGTCGACTATCAAGTGTTCCTGCTCAAGCTCCGGGTACTCGGCACCGATGCGCCGAAAAATGTCATGAAACAGCCCGTCGGTCATCTTCATGATGTTGTCTTTGGTAAAGCAGGTGACCTTTTTCCGGCCATGCTGTTTGGCGTACTCGAAGGCGTAACGGACGATTCGCTCGCATCCCGGCACGCTGATCAGCTTCAGGCATTGCATGACATCGTCAGTCTGCCGATGCTCGATGCCGGCATACAGGTCTTCCTCATTTTCACGAATGATCACCACATCCATGTTCGGGTGACGGGTTTTGACGAACGGGTAGTAGGCGTTGTTCGGACGCACATTGGCGTACAGACCCAGGGTTTTCCGCACCGTCACATTCAGGCTTTTGAAGCCGCCACCCTGAGGGGTGCTGATCGGTGCCTTGAGAAATACCCGGGTGCGGCGCAGTGACTCCCAGGCCTCGTCGGCAATCCCGGCAGAGTGGCCGGCCAGATAGGCCTGCTCACCGATCGATATTTCCTCGAACGCCAGACGGCTGCCGGCGGCTTCCAGCACGCGCAGGGTGGCGGCCATGATTTCCGGGCCGATGCCGTCGCCATGGGCAACGGTCACCGGGGCAGGGGCCGGCGGGGTGACCGCGGCCGGGATCAGGTTGGGGTGTACCTGGGTGTTCATGGGCTGACTCCTTGGTAAGGGGGTTGCCGGGGATTATTCAGGTACTGGCCTTTCATCAATAAATGAAATTTAATCCATTTTTATATAGATAAAACCTATACAGGAGAGGGCCATGCCACTGCGTATCACCCTGCGCCAGTTGCGACTGGTCCGTGCTGTGGCCGATGAGGGAAGTTTTTCCGGTGCGGCACGGCGCCTTCACCTCACTCAGCCAACCCTGTCGGTGCAGGCCCGGCAGTTGACCGATTTCGTCGGCGAGCCGGTATTCGAGCAGGTTGGCCGGCGCATTGCGCTGACCGAGGCCGGGCGCGAGGTCTTGGCCACCGCCATCGAGGTGGATGGTGCTATACAGCAGCTTGCCCAGCGTCTGGCGGAGCGGCGGGGGGTAACACGGGGCAGCCTGCGGGTTGTCGCTACCAGTACATCCGAGTACTTCTTGCCGCGTCTGCTTGGGGAGTTCGGCCGCCGTTACCCGCAAGTGGAAATTTCACTGGAGGTGTTGAATCGAGCCTCAGTGGTGGCGCGCCTGGCGGAGAATGTGGCGGATATTTATGTCATGGCCCGCCCGCCACAGGATGACGCGTTACTGGCAGAACCTTTTTGCCGCAACCCGCTGGTGCTGGTGGCGCCTCCGGACCATCCCTGGGCGCAGCGGAGTTCTGTCTCTTTCGGCGAGGTCATGGCGGCCCCCCTTATCCTGCGTGAGCAGGGCTCGGGTACCCGGGCCTGGCTGGAGCAGTATTTTGCTGAATCCGGCGGCAGTCCACAGGCGCGCATGACGCTGGGCAGTAATGAGGCGATCAAGCAGGCGGTGCGTGGCGGCATTGGTCCGGCCGTGCTGTCATTGCATGGGGTGCTGATGGAGCTGGATGCAGGTCAGTTGGCACCGGTCCGGGCAGAGCGATTCCCGCTGGCGGCTGACTGGTATCTTGTTACCCGTCGAATGCGACCCCTGCCTCCTGCGGCCAAGGCTTTCCGTGCTTTTCTCAATGAGGCCATGCCTGACCTGCAATTACAGCTTAATGAGCACGAACGGCCCTTCCAGTAGCGGGCAGGGCGGGTACAATCCGGCCTTCCGCAGTAACGAGGTGCCGTCAATGCGCCAGGTTGTTCGTGAATTGCTTGATATCCTACAGCTCGAACCACTCGAGCAGAATCTGTTCCGCGGTCAGACCCGGGCCACCGGCCAGCGCAGTATCTTTGGTGGTCTGGTGGCAGGCCAGGCGTTGATGGCGGCATCGCGTACCGTGCCGGCGGATCGGCCGGTGCATTCCCTGCATGCCTACTTTCTCCGCCCCGGCGATTTCAACCTGCCGATCATCTATGAGGTCGACCGGATCCGTGACGGAGCCAGCTTTACCACCCGTCGGGTCAATGCCATCCAGCATGGCAAGGCGATCTTCTCGCTGGCGGCCAGCTTTGCGGTTGATGAGGAGGGCGTCGAGCACCAGTCCGCCATGCCGGACGTGCCGATGCCGGCGGATCTGGAGAACGACGAAAACATCCGCAAGCAGGTCGCTGCGAACATCCCCGAGCCGTTTCGCAGTGCCTTCCTGCAGGAACGGCCGGTGGAGTTCCGGCCAGTCAAGCCGCGTAACCCGTTCGATATCACCCCGCAGAGTCCGGAGCGGATGTCCTGGTTTCGGATTCCGGAGCCGTTGGACGTGGATCAGGCCACCCAGCGAGTGTTGCTGACCTTTTGTTCGGATTTCAGTCTGATGGGCACCGCCATGCTGCCCCATGGCATGCATTTCTTTCAGCCGCAGCTGCAGGCGGCGAGCATTGACCACGCCATGTGGTTTCACAAGCCGATCCGCGCTGATCAGTGGTTGTTGTACTGCACCGACAGCCCCCGTGCCGCCGGTGCCCGCGGTATCAATCGCGGTCTGATCTACGCCGAGGATGGCAGTCTGGTGGCCAGCGTTGCCCAGGAAGGATTGATGCGCTTGCGGCCGGGCGAAATGCAGGCCTGAACAGGTAGCCGTGGGGCGCCCTTGCGGCTAGAATGCGCGCCCCGAACCCCCCACCTTGAGAGGCTGCCCGTGAACAAGCTGGAAGACCACTTCGGACGCTGGAAAAACCGTGAGGAAATCGCCGAGACGATGATCCCGATGATCGGTCGTCTGCATCGCGAAAAGAACGTCACCATCACGGTCTACAGCCGCTCGCTGCAGAACCAGTCTGTGATCCAGATTCTCAAGGCCCATCGCTTCGTCAAGCAGATCGAGGATGCCGAGCTGTCCGTGGTGGAGACGTTCCCGGTTCTGCAGGAAGTGATGAAGCTGGATATCAGCTCCTGCCGTATCGATATCGGCAAGATCGCGGTGGACTACAAGAAGGACAACCGCGGCCAGAGCATAGAGGAGTTCACTCGTCAGGAATTGGCCGAAATCATCGGCAAGAACGTCGAGCTGCCGGAACCCACTGATGTGGTGCTGTACGGCTTCGGCCGGATTGGCCGGATTCTCGCTCGTTTGTTGATCGAAAAGGTTGGAGCCGGCAAAGGCCTGCGTCTCAAGGCCATTGTTGTCCGCGAGTCCGGCAAGGGTGATTTGCAGAAACGTGCCAGTCTGTTGCGCCGTGACTCGGTACATGGTCCGTTCGCCGGCACCATTGCGGTGGATGAAGACGACAGCGCGATCATCGCCAATGGCAACTATATCAAGGTGATCTACTCGAATGACCCGACCACGGTGGATTACACCCAGTACGGGATCAAGAATGCCATTCTGGTGGACAACACCGGCAAGTGGCGCGACCGCGATGGTCTGTCTCAGCACCTTAAGTGCCCGGGTATCAGCCGGGTGATGCTGACCGCGCCGGGCAAGGGTGACATCAAGAATATCGTGCACGGTGTTAATAACGACATTATTAGCGCCGATGACCAGATCATTTCCGCGGCCAGCTGCACCACTAACGCCATTGTCCCGCCGCTGAAAGCGCTGAGTGACAAATTCGGTATCGTTCACGGCCATGTTGAAACCGTGCACTCCTACACCAACGACCAGAACCTGCTGGATAACTTCCACAAGGGTAATCGTCGTGGTCGTGCCGCGCCGCTGAACATGGTGATCACCGAGACCGGTGCTGCCACCGCAGCGGAGAAAGCGCTGCCGTCGCTGGCCGGCAAGCTGACTGGTAACTCGATCCGGGTGCCGACTCCTAACGTGTCACTGGCGATACTCAATCTGACCCTGGAGAAGGAAACCAATCTGGAGGAGCTGAACAGCTACCTGCGTTGGGTATCTCTTCACTCGCCGTTGCAGCGTCAGATCGACTATGTGAAGTCTCCGGATGCGGTATCCACGGACTTTGTTGGCGCCCGTCATGCTTCGGTGATCGATGCTGAAGCGACCATCGTCAACGGTAACCACTGCGTACTGTATGTCTGGTACGACAACGAGTTCGGTTACAGCTGTCAGGTGGTGCGGATCCTGCAGCAGATCTCGGGCGTGGAGTATCCCTCCTTCCCGAAGGAATAAGCGCTGTGCCGGAGGCCCGCAATAGCGGGCCTCTTGTTGTCCGGTGGAGTGTGACGTGAAGGTCGGAAAACAGGTACGACGGTACGCCGTTTGGCTGGCAACGGTGCGGGGGTGTCCCTATAATGGCGCCCGCTGCGACCCGGTTAAACCGGCAGTTACGCGGCCGTTTCCAAGGAAATAGCCAGAATCCGGCGTTTCCAGCGCTGCTTCACCGGTTCGGGCATCAGCCCGGACATGATCCCGGAACCATTAAATTGGGCAAGAAGCTATGATCAAAATCAGGCGGGGACTTGATCTTCCCATCAGCGGAGCGCCGCGTCAGACCATTACCGATGGTGCTGCAATCCGTACCGTGGCCATCCTCGGCCCGGATTATCCCGGAATGAAGCCGACCATGGCCGTGCAGGAAGGCGATCAGGTCGACAAGGGTCAGCTGCTGTTCACCGATAAAAAGTGTGAGGGCGTCAATTACACCGCGCCGGCGGCGGGCACCATCAAGGCTATCCATCGCGGCGCCAAGCGCGTGCTGCTGTCGGTGGAGATCGAGGTGGCGGCGAGCGAGAAAGCTGTCAATTTCGGTGCCCACGACCGCGCCGCTCTTGCCGGGCTGTCCCGTGATGCCGTGCAGAAGCAGCTGGTGGCCTCCGGGCAATGGACGGCACTGCGCACTCGTCCGTTCGGAAAGGTGCCGGCACCGGGTTCTGTACCCAATTCCATTTTTGTTACCGCCATGGACACCAACCCGCTGGCTGCTGATCCGGACGTGATCGTCGCCGAGCAGCAGGAGGCCTTCCGTGACGGCCTCACCGTGCTGGCGCGGCTGACCGATGGCCCGGTGTGGATCTGCCGCGCACCGGCGTCAAAGCTGCCATCGTTTGCCGGTGGCCAGATTCGTGAAGAAACTTTCGCCGGCCCGCATCCGGCCGGCAATGCCGGGACCCACATTCATTTCCTTGATCCGGTCGGACCGAACAAAACCGTCTGGTCGGTGGCCTATCAGGAAGTCATCGCCATCGGCAAGCTGTTCACCAGCGGCGAGCTGTATACCGACCGGGTTGTCGCGTTGTCCGGTCCGCAGGTGAAAGAGCCGCGTCTGCTGCGTACTCGCGTCGGTGCGTCGACGGAACAGCTCACCGCAGGCCAGTTGGCAGACGGCGACAATCGCGTTGTCGCTGGCTCCCTGTTCAATGGACACCATGCTCGCGGTGCCTTTGCTTTTCTTTCACGTCTGTCGCAGCAGCTAACGGTATTGCGCGAAGGCCGTGAACGGGAACTGTTCGGTTACCTGTCGCCGGGCATCAACCGTCACTCGGTGTTGAACATCTATCTGTCAAAACTGATGCCGGGCAAGAAGCTCGCCATGACCACCACCACCAACGGCAGTGAACGCGCCATGGTGCCGGTCGGCAGTTATGAGGCGGTGATGCCGCTCGACATCCTGCCAACCCAGCTGCTGCGCGCGCTGATCGTTGGCGATACTGACACTGCCCGGGGTCTCGGTGCGCTGGAGCTGGTCGAAGAGGATCTGGCGCTGTGTACTTATGTCTGTGTCGGAAAATATGAATATGGTCCGATTCTGCGGGACAACCTGAACCGCATCGAGCAGGAGGGCTGACATGAGTCTCAGACAGTTTCTCGACAATAAGGTAGCGCCGCATTTCCACGAAGGCGGCAAGCTGCAGAAGTATTATGTCTTCTATGAGATGTTCGACACCATGCTGTACAGCCCGTCATCGGTGACGAGCTCTGCGGCGCACGTGCGCGACGGCATCGACCTCAAACGGGTCATGATGACGGTCTGGTTTGCAGCGCTTCCGGCACTGTTGTTCGGCATGTTCAACGTTGGCTATCAGGCTAACATGCAAATCAGCGAGTTCGGCTACCAGCCAATAGACGGCTGGCGTACGGCGATCGTTGCCGCGCTGACGGGTTTCGATCATGGCAACCTGTTCGCCAATTTGCTGCATGGTGCGGTTTACTACATCCCGATCATGATTGTGGTTTATCTCGGTGGCTTTATCTGGGAAGGCCTGTTTGCGTGGAAGCGCGGTCATGAGGTCAATGAGGGCTTCTTCGTTACCGGCATCCTGTTCACCCTGATTTTGCCGCCGGCAATTCCTCTCTGGCAGGTATTCCTGGGTATTTCCTTCGGCGTTGTCGTTGGTAAGGAAGTGTTCGGCGGTACCGGCAAGAACTTTCTTAACCCGGCACTGGTCGGCCGTGCGTTCCTTTACTTCGCTTATCCGGCACAGATGTCCGGTGATGCGGTATGGACTGCAGTGGATAATTTTTCCGGCGCCACAGCACTGTCGCTGGCCGCGGAAGGCAAGCTCGACTACAGCGCTGGCTTGAACGGCGTTGCTTACTCGAACGGCATGGTTGACCTGACCTGGATGCAGACTGCACTGGGCGGAATCCAGGGATCGATTGGTGAAACCTCAACGTTGGCGATTGCCATCGGTGCGGCGATTCTGCTGCTCACCAAGATCGCCAGCTGGCGCATCATGCTCGGCGTGTTCCTCGGCATGGTTGCCATGTCGGCAGTATTCAATGCCATCGGCAGCAGTTCGAACGCCATGTTCGCCATGCCCTGGTACTGGCACCTGACCATCGGCGGTTTTGCGTTCGGCATGGTGTTCATGGCCACCGACCCGGTATCGGCGGCGATGACCAATACTGGCAAGCTGGTGTTCGGCGCACTGATTGGTGTGATGACGGT
The DNA here is from genome assembly GCA_023146255.1 of Alcanivoracaceae bacterium. Taxonomy (GTDB): domain Bacteria; phylum Pseudomonadota; class Gammaproteobacteria; order Pseudomonadales; family Alcanivoracaceae; genus PGZG01. Next base: position 53,822 of record JAGLCJ010000007.1, on the reverse strand, counting down.
GTTGATCCGGGTCGTCAACCCGGCGTTCCCGGAAGGCATCATGCTGGCGATCCTGTTCTCCAATCTGTGCGCGCCGATGATTGATTACTTTGTCGTCAAGGCGAACATGAATCGTCGCCTGCGTCGTACCGGAGGGCTTGCCTGATGGCCATCAATAAAGACTCTGTCAGCGGTACCCTGATTGTTGCAGTGCTGGTCTGCCTGATCTGTGGTGTGTTCGTTGCCGCGGCGGCGGTAGGTCTGCGTCCGGTTCAGGATCAGAATCGAGTGCTCGACAAGCGCCTGAACATTCTGCAAGCCGCAGGCTTGTACGAAGCGGGCATGGATGTCGAGGCGGCTTTTGAGCGTATCGAGCGTCGCTTTGTTGATCTGGAAAGCGGCGAGTATGTCGAAATGCCGGATAACTACGACCAACGCAAGGCGGCGAAAAACCCGAATGCCAGCACGGCGTTGAAGGGTGACGAAGACATCGCTTCTATTCGTCGTCGTCCGAACGTAGCTGAAGTCTATCTGTCGGTTGATGATGGCGGCGATGTGCAGGTCATCATCCTGCCAATCAGTGGTTATGGTTTGTGGTCGACGCTGCATGGCTTTGTTGCCCTGCAGGCTGACGTTAACACGGTGGCCGGCCTTGGTTTCTATGAGCACGCCGAAACCCCGGGTCTGGGCGGCGAAGTCGACAACCCACGCTGGAAAGGCCAGTGGCCGGGCAAGCAGCTGTTCAACGACAGCGGTGAGCTGGCGATCGAAGTGATCAAGGGCACCGTTGATACCAGTAGTGACAAGGCTGTGCATCAGGTCGACGGTCTGGCGGGCGCCACGCTGACCACCAAGGGCGTAGATAACCTGGTCCAGTTCTGGCTCGGCGAAAATGGATTCGGTCCGTATCTGGCCCGTCTGCGTGCTGACGCTGCCGAACCGGCAGAGCAGGGCGCGGATGATTCCGTGACCCTTTCGGCAGTGAACTGAGGAGAACGACGATGGCAGAAGCAGCCAAAGCAAAAGACCTGTTGTTCAAGCCGATTATCGAGAACAATCCGATTGCCCTGCAGATTATCGGTATCTGCTCGGCGCTGGCGGTCACCAGCAACATGAAAACCACGGTGGCGATGTGTGTGGCGCTGACCTTGGTGACCATGTTCTCGAACTTCTTCGTCAGCCTGATCCGCAACCAGATTCCGGGCAGTATCCGTATTATCGTGCAGATGACCATTATCGCCTCTCTGGTGATCGTGGTGGATCAGTTCCTGCGAGCCTACGCCTACGACATCAGTAAGCAGATGTCGGTGTTCGTTGGCCTGATCATCACCAACTGCATCGTGATGGGCCGGGCCGAAGCCTTTGCCATGAAGAATCCGCCGATTCCGTCGGCACTGGATGGCTTCGGTAACGGTCTGGGTTACAGCTTCATCCTGCTGATTCTCGGGTTCAGCCGTGAGCTGATCGGTTCGGGCAGCCTGTTTGGTGTCACCATTCTCGAGAAAGTGACTCAGGGTGGCTGGTATATCCCGAATGGCCTGATGCTGCTGCCGCCAAGTGCTTTCTTCCTGATCGGCTTTATTATCTGGGTCATTCGTGCGGTGAAGAAAGATCAGGTCGAGCAGGACCAGTTCCGGATTACCGCTAACTCGCGCGTCAGCGACGCATTCTGACGGAGAGCGAATATGTTTGAACATTATCTGAGTCTGCTGATCCGCGCCGTGTTCGTCGAGAACATGGCGCTGGCGTTCTTCCTCGGCATGTGTACCTTTATTGCCATCTCGAAGAAGATTGAAACCTCGCTTGGTCTGGGTATTGCCGTGGTTGTGGTGATGCTCATTACTGTGCCGGTCAACAACCTGATCCTGCACAATCTGCTGGGCGAGGGCGCGCTGGCCTGGACCGGTGTGCCAGCGCTGCAGAAGCTGGATCTGCGTTTCCTCGGTCTGCTCAGCTATATCGGTGTGATTGCAGCGATGGTGCAAATCCTTGAGATGGTGTTGGACAAGTATGTGCCGGCACTCTACAACGCGCTCGGGATCTTCCTGCCGTTGATCACGGTGAACTGCGCCATCCTTGGTGCGTCGCTGTTCATGGTGGAGCGTGACTACAATTTCACTGAGTCGGTGGTATACGGGGCGGGTGCCGGTATTGGTTGGGCACTTGCCATCGTGCTGCTGGCGGGTATCCGGGAAAAGCTCAAGTACAGCGATGTGCCCGATGGTCTGAAGGGGTTGGGTATCACCTTTATTACCGTTGGCCTGATGTCCCTTGGCTTCATGTCATTCTCTGGCGTGCAGCTGTAACCGGGAGGAACAAGCACAATGTTTAACTTCGAAATTGCGTTTAGTGTCGGTATGTTTACGGCCATTGTGCTGGCGCTGGTTGTCATCATTCTGGCGGCGCGTTCGCGGCTGGTCAGCACCGGTGCTGTTCATATTGACGTGAACGGAGATGCTGAGAAAAGCATCAACGTGGCCGCCGGCGACAAACTGCTGCAGACGTTGGCGACCAAGGGCATTTTCCTGTCGTCGGCCTGTGGTGGCGGTGGTTCCTGTGCCCAGTGCAAGTGCAAGGTACTGGAAGGCGGCGGCGACATCCTGCCGACCGAGGAAGGTCACTTCAACAAGCGTGAGATCCGTGAAGGCTGGCGCCTGTCCTGTCAGGTGGCGGTCAAGCAGGACATGAAGATCGAAGTGCCGGAAGAATTCTTTGGGGTGAAGCGCTGGGAATGCGAGGTTATTTCCAATAACAACGTTGCCACCTTCATCAAGGAGCTGGTGCTGAAATTGCCGGAAGGCGAGGTGGTGGATTTCCGCGCCGGTGGCTATGTACAGCTCGAAGCGCCGCCATATGACATCGAGTTCAAGAACTTTGATATTCCGGCTGAATATCGCGGTGACTGGGAGCGTTTCAAGTTCTTTGATCTGAAGGCAAAGAATACTGAAACCGTGATTCGTGCCTACTCGATGGCCAACTATCCGGATGAGCGCGGTCTGCTCAAGTTCAACATCCGTATCGCTACGCCGCCACCGGGTCAGCCGCATATCCAGCCGGGCCTGATGAGTTCGTTCGTGTTCAACCTGAAGCCGGGCGACAAGGTCACCGTATTCGGTCCGTTTGGTGAGTTCTTCGCCAAGAAGACCGAAGCGGAGATGGTGTTTATCGGTGGTGGCGCCGGTATGGCGCCGATGCGCTCGCATATTTTTGACCAGCTCAAGCGTCTCGGTTCCAAGCGCAAGATCAGCTTCTGGTATGGCGCCCGTTCCATGCGTGAAGCGTTCTATGTCGAGGAATATGACCAGCTGGCGGCGGAAAACCCGAACTTCGAGTGGCATCTGGCATTGTCGGATCCGCAGCCGGAAGACAACTGGACTGGCCTGAAGGGCTTTATCCATCAGGTGCTGTTCGAGCAGTATCTGAAGAATCACCCGGCACCGGAAGACTGCGAGTTCTACATGTGTGGTCCGCCGATGATGAACGCGGCAGTGATCAAGATGCTGGAAGATCTCGGTGTCGAGCGAGACAACATTCTGCTGGACGATTTCGGTGGCTGATCGTTTCAGTTCCCGGCGGGCAGACGGAACTGCTCATCGCACACAACAGGGCCTGCGGGCCCTGTTTGTCGTTTGTATGCTGTGGTTGCTGGCCAGCTGTGAGCAGCCCCGGCAGATTCATCTGCTGAGTGGCGAGACCATGGGTACCACCTGGTCGGTGAAGGTGGTGGATTTGCCCGCGGGCGTCACCTTGACCAGCGTCCGCGAGGACATTGAGCTTCTGCTTGAATCCATTAACCGGCAAATGAGTACCTACCGGCCGGACTCGGATATTTCCCGCTTCAATCAGGCGGAGGCCGGCAGCTGGCAGATCTTGCCTGCCGACTTCTGGCGGGTGATCCGTTACTCCCTGCAGTTGGCTGAAGATACCGATGGCGCCTTTGATCCCACGGTGGGCCCACTGGTGAATTTGTGGGGCTTTGGTCCGGACCCGAAGCGGGATAAACCGCCGCTGGCGGCTGAACTGGAGGCCGTCCAGGCACGCATTGGTTATCAGCGTCTGTCCTGGCGCGACGCTGATCAGGCGTTGCTGCAGCCGGGTGGTGCCTATGTGGATCTGTCTGCGGTGGCAAAGGGCTATGCGGTCGACAAGGTTGCAGATCTGCTGATCGGTCTTGGCGTCGAGAACCTGTTGGTGGAGATTGGCGGGGAGCTGCGAGCCCATGGTGCCAAACCGGCCGGCCAGCCCTGGAAGGTGGCAATCGAGAAGCCGCTGCCCGGGGTTCGGGAAGTGGCGCACATCCTGGCCATGAAGGATATCGCCATTGCCACCTCCGGTGACTACCGCAACTATTTTCAGGCCGGTGAGAGGCGCTACTCCCATATCATTGATCCACGCAGTGGCTATCCGGTGGATCATCAGGTGGTATCGGTGAGCGTGTTGCACCCACGCTGTGCTGAGGCGGATGCTCTGGCAACAGCGCTGACGGTGATGGGGGCAGAGGAGGGCATGGTCTGGGCTGAAGCACGGCAACTTGCGGTGCTGTTTATGGTCCAGTCTGGTAGTACAGTGGAAGAGTTCGCCAGCAGCGCGTTTCGGCGTCTGGTGACCGAGGAGGCAATGCCATGATTGAAACCATTATTGCTGCCATTGTCGTGATTGGTTTGCTGTTTGCAGCCATGGCAGTGGGCGTGATTTTTTCCAACAAGCCGATCAAGGGCTCCTGCGGTGGCCTTAATGCGCTGGGCATGAAGGATAGTTGCGAGATTTGCGGTGGTGAGCCGAGCAAGTGTGATGAGGAAGTAAAAAAGACGTCCGGCAAGCCGGTGCCACAGGCGTACGATGCCAACAAGCGGACCTTCTGATCCGTATATCTGATCCGGCGTCGTGACCGATGCCGGCCCCTGCTATGATCCATGCATCAGGCAGCGCAAGGAGCGGTGGTGTCCCTGTACAAGAAGAAGACAGGACTGATCCTGTCCGGAGGTGGTGCACGGGCGGCCTATCAGGTTGGTGTGCTGATGGCCATTGCCGATATGGTGCCGCGTGGTACCCGTAATCCGTTTCCGGTGATCTGTGGCACCTCGGCTGGTGCTATCAATGCAGCGGCGTTGTCGGCCAATGCACATAACTACCGTATGGCAGTGAAGGGGCTTGAGCGGGTCTGGTCCAACATCACCCCCGAGCAGGTCTATCGAACCGATGTGTATGCCTTTGTACGCTCGCTGCTACGCTGGGCCATCAGTGGCTTGGTGTCTGGCAGTACACCGGTGAACAGTGCGCTGCTGGATAGTACCCCGCTGCACAAGCTGATCAATCTGGTGATCAACTTTGAACGCATCCAGCAAAGTCTTGATCAGGGCGATCTGGAGGCGCTGTCGATCAGTGCCACCAGTTATGCCAACGGCGAATCGATCGCTTTTTTTCAGGGTCGGGACGGTCTCGACCCCTGGCAGCGGGCGCGTCGGATTGGCCGTCCGGCAAGGATTCAGGCCGAGCACCTGCTGGCATCTTCTGCCATTCCGATTCTGTTTCCTGCCATTGCAGTGGAGGGGCGTTACTACGGTGACGGCGCCGTGCGTCAGTTGGCGCCAGTCAGTCCGGCGTTGCATCTGGGCGCCGAACGGGTGCTGGTGATCGGTGTGTCCGGCAACACCAGCGCCGGGCATCAGCGTGAGGTCAGTGGTTATCCTTCCCTGGCTCAGGTGCTGGGACACATCCTCAACAGTGTGTTTGTCGATACCCTGGAAGGGGATGTCGAGCGCCTTGAGCGGATTAACAAGACCATCTCGGCAATACCGGCCAGCGAGCGTGAGAAGCATGGCGTGCAGCTGCGTGAAGTGGAGGTGCTGAAGATCTACCCATCGCAGCCGATTGATGAAATCGCCGCCGGGCATATTCAGGAGCTGCCGAAAACACTGCGCTTCTTTCTGCGCGGCTCCGGCGCGACCCGTTCGCCGGGTGCCGCAGCAGTGAGTTATCTGCTGTTTGAACCGGGGTTTACCCGCAGTCTGATTTCTCTTGGTTTCCGCGATGCCAAGGAACGGGAAGAAGAAATCCGTGCATTTCTCGGTGTCTGACGCTGCTTTACAATCGGGAAACGCGGCTGCGAAAGTGGCTAAGAAAGGCGGTCGGGAAATCGGTAATAATCGACTCCACTCCCAGCGCGATCAGGCGCTCTGCTTCCCTCAGGTCATTCACCGTCCACACCGACACACCGAGATCATGCCGGCGTGCGTGGTCCATGAGTGACTCCGTGACCAGACCGAAATGGCTGATCAGCCACTGGCAATCCAGTGTTACACAGGTCTGGATCGGTTTGCGGTGACGATACTGGCAGACGTAGCCACGGGGAATTTCCGCAGCTTCATGACGCATCAGGGCAAGAAAGCGGGCATCGCTGGAGGTCACCACCACCCGGTGTTCCAACACCTGTTCGCGGATTAATCGGGCCAGTTGATGGGCGATTCGTTTCAGCGGCGCCTTGCCATCTGCCTTGACCTCGAACTGGAAGCGCATGTTTCCCGGACAGCTGTCGATTACCTGTTGCAATGACGGCACCGGGCAGGGTGTTGGCCAACCGACAATGGCCTGACGGGCGTCATGACCGATAATCCCGGCAAGCGGCAGGTTCTGGGCCTGACCGGCATGGCCGGTGGTGCGTTTCAGGTCCGGATCGTGCAGGACGAACAACTGATCGTCCTTTGACAGTCTGACATCCAGTTCTATTTCCGGCACACCGGCAATAACGGCTCGCTCAAAGCTCGGCAGGGTGTTTTCCGGTGCTTCTCCGCGGGCGCCGCGATGGCCGACGATGGCTGGCAACATGGGGGTCTCCATGAAATGATCTGGCGCGAGTATGCCGGTGCCGGCGCATTATCGTCTATCGCTGACCGGGATCAAGGCAGCGGTCGCAGATGACCGGCATTGTGCAGTCGGCGACGGAGGAAGTATGACCGAGACGGTATTTGAAGCCCGCGGACTGACCAAGGTGTATGGCGAAGGACAGCTGGCCGTGCACGCGCTGCGGGGAGTCGATATCGAGCTTTATGCCGGCGAGATCGTCGTGCTGCTGGGCGCCTCAGGTTCCGGTAAATCGACCTTGCTGAACATTCTTGGCGGTCTGGATACCGCCAGCGGTGGCACAGTGCGCTACCACGATCTGGACCTGGTTGCCGCCAGCGAGCGGCAATTAACCCGGTATCGCCGTGATCATGTTGGTTTTGTTTTCCAGTTCTACAACCTGATCGCCAGTTTGACCGCGAGGGAGAATGTCTCCGTGGCCACCGAGATCTCGCCTGATCCGATGGACCCGGACGAGGCACTGGCGATGGTCGATCTGCAAAACCGTGGTCACCACTTTCCGGCGGAGCTATCCGGGGGGGAGCAGCAGCGGGTTGCCATTGCCAGAGCGATTGCCAAGCGTCCTGCTGTTTTGCTTTGTGACGAGCCGACCGGTGCGCTCGACTCCAAAACCGGCATTCGAGTGCTTGAGGCGCTGGCCAGAGTGAATCGCGAACTTGGCACAGCGACGGTCATTATTACGCACAATGCCGGCATTGCGGCGATGGCGGACCGGGTGATTACGCTCAGTGATGGTCGTATCAGTGAGGTGCGGCATAACAGTAACCGCGCAGACCCGGGCGGGTTGAGCTGGTGATCATCTCAGTGCTTGACCATAAGCTGTTGCGTGAGCTGTGGCACCTGCGTGGTCAGGTGCTGGCGATTGCGCTGGTAGTTGGTGGTGGTGTTGCCGTCTGCATGATGTCGCTGGTCAATTACAGTTCACTCAATGATACCCGCGATCATTATTACCGCTCGCGCATGTTCGCTGAGGTATTTGTCGACATGACCCGGGCACCGCAACGGTTGCTGGAAGATGTTCGAGCGCTGGACGGTGTCGCCCGCGCCGAGGCGCGGGTGCAAACCTCGTTACGGCTTCAGGTCGATGGTTTTGATGATCCGGTCAGCGGCCGGGTGCTGTCATTGCCGGATGAAGGCGAGCCGCGCCTGAACAGGCTTTTCCTGCGAGCTGGCAGATTGCCGGATTCACGGCGCAGCAACGAGGTGGTGGTGATCGGCAGCTTCGCCGAAGCACATGATCTGCAACCCGGGGATTCGCTCGGTGCGATCATCAATGGCCGCTGGCAGGCACTGCGAGTGGTAGGCATTGCCGAATCACCGGAATTTGTCTATGTGATTCCGCCCGGCAGCATGTTGCCTGATTATCATCGCTACGCCATTTTGTGGATGGCGGAGCGGCCGCTGGCAGCGGCCACCGACATGGTTGGTGCGTTCAACAGCGTGCTGATTGCCATGCAGCCAGGCGCCGTGGAGCAACACCTGCTGGATGAGCTGGACCGGGTCTTTCGAGGGTACGGCAGCACTGGTGCCTATGGCCGTGAAGATCAATTCTCGCACCGTTTCCTCAGTGAGGAGTTGAAACAGCTGCGGACCATGGCGATCCTGTTCCCGGCGATCTTCATGACCGTTGCCATATTTCTGATTAATGTGGTGATCGGGCGTCTGGTGGCGACCCAGCGTGATGTCATCGCTGTGCTGAAGGCATTCGGCTACAGCAACCTGCAGGTCAGTCTGCATTTTGCCAAGCTGGTATCGCTGATCATGCTGCTCGGTATTTGTCTCGGTATCACCGGCGGTGTCTGGCTGGGCGATGCCATGGCCACCATGTACACCGAGTATTTCCGTTTTCCGGAAATGCTGTTCCGGGTGCCGCCGTTGCCGACGCTGGCAGTGGTGGTTGTCGGTCTTCTGGCCGGACTAACCGGCGCATATGCTGCGCTGGCCAGAGCATTTCGCTTGCCGCCGGCACAGGCCATGGGGCCGGAGCCTCCGCCCACCTATCGTCATACCCTGATGGAACGGGCGCTGGCCGGCATTCACTTTTCCCAGCCGAGCCGGATGATTCTGCGCAGTCTCGAACGCCGGCCGTTGCGTACTCTGATGTCGGTATCCGGGATTGCTCTGGCGACGGCCATCGTGGTGCTTGGTACCTTCCAGTTTGATTCCGTTAACCTGATGGTGCACACCCAGTTCAGCCGGGTGCAGCAGGAAGACATGACGGTATCGCTGGTGAATCCGCGCAGCCATCGGGCTGCTCGGGAAGTGGTTCGTATTGATGGAGTGCGGGCAGCGGAGGCCAGTCTTGCTGTGCCGGTGCGATTGCGTTCCGGTCATCGTAGCTGGCGTGTGGCTCTGGTCGGGCTGACAGCAGCATCACAACTCAGTCACCGGGTTGATACCGCATTAAATCATGTGGCGCTGCCTGGCGAAGGCGTGCTGCTGACCGAGTTCCTGCTACAGGAGTTGGCGGTCAATGCAGGTGATCTGGTGACGGTGGAGTGGCTCGATGGCAGCGGTGAGCGCAGTCAAGTGGTGGTCGCTGGTGGCACCCGCGAGTTTATCGGTGTCGGTGCATGGATGGCGCTGCCGGAACTGCAGCGTCTGCGTGGACATGGTGCAGAAATCAATCAGCTGCAGATCAGTATTGACCCTGATCGGCGCAGCGATGTGCTTGAAGCACTGCAGGATCGACCACTGGTGGCTGCGGTCAGTGAACGACGGGCAATGCTGGATGCATTTTATGAAACTCTCGGTCGTACTTTCCTGACCTTTACCTTCGTTAATAGTCTGCTTGGTGGTGTGATCGCTTTCGGGGTGATCTATAACACTGTGCGCATTTCTCTGGCAGAGCGTGGCAGAGAGCTGGCCAGCCTGAGGGTGCTCGGTTACCGGGCTTCCGAGGTTGACCATATTCTGCTTGCTGAACTGTCGCTGTTAATGCTGGTTGGTATCCCGCTGGGCTGGTTGATTGGCCAGCAGTTGGCGATATTGCTGATCTGGCTGATGCAGAGCGAGTTGTACCGGATTCCATTACTGTTTACCGAGCGTACGCTGGGGTTGTCTGCCACTGTGGTGGTACTGTCGGCACTGTTGTCGGGTGTGGTTGCAGTGCGTCGGGTGGCGACGCTGGATCTGATCGAAGTATTGAAAACCCGTGAGTGACGGAGGCAGAGCGTGAGTGGACATCAGGCAAGCTGGCGCGGACGAGCGTTGTTCTGGGGGCTGATCGGTGTCGCGGCCATCATCGTTATCGCCATGGCGTTACGGCCCCAGCCAGTGTGGGTGGATGCGGCAGCGGTAGCCCGTCAGCCACTTGAAGTGACCATCGTCGAGGAGGGCCGAACCCGGGTGCAGGATCGCTATGTGGTATCCGCCCCGGTGGCCGGTTATTTGCGCCGTATTGAACTGGAAGTGGGTGAACGGGTTGAGCAGGGACAGTTGCTGACCCGGCTGGAACCGCTACGCAGTGAAGCGCTGGACCCTCGTTCCCGGGCTGAAGCCCAGGCCCGGGTTGCCGCGGCTCAGGCGTCGTTGGCCGCCGCAGAGGAGCATGTGGCGGCAGCGGAGGCAGATGACAAGCTGGCCAGTCAGGAGCTGGTACGCATTCGTCAGCTGGCAGAAAAGCAGCTGGTTTCAGTCGACGTGTTGCAGCAGACCGAAGCGGCCGCGACTCGGGCTGCGGCGGCGTTGCGCTCATCTCGTTTTGGCGTCGATGTTGCCCGGCATGAATTACAGGCGGCGCGGATGCGGGTTTCTGTTTCTGCAGCCAGTGGTGCCGGTAGTGGTAGTGCTGAAAGTGGCTCTGATCTGGTCGATATTCTGGCGCCGGTTTCCGGTGCCGTGTTGCAACGGTTGCGTCAGAGCGAAGGCGTGGTCAGTCCTGGTCAGGCGCTGCTTGAGCTGGGTGATCCGGCAGCGCTGGAAGTGGTGGTTGATGTGCAGAGTTTTGATGCGGTACAGATTCAGCCCGGCACCGAAGTGCGGCTCACCGGTTGGGGCGGCGAGCCGTTGATGGCATTGGTGCGTACGGTGGAGCCGGTTGGTTTTACTCAGGTGTCGGCGCTGGGAGTGGAAGAGCAGAGGGTTCGGGTGGTGTTGGGGATGACTTCGCCACGCGAGCAATGGGCGTTGCTGGGCGACGGCTACCGGGTCGATGCCCATTTTATTCTCTGGCGCAGCGACGATGTGCTGGCGGTGCCGGAGTCAGCGATATTCCGTCGGGGCGGTGACAGCTTTGTTTTCGTCATCGACGGCGAGATTGCCGTTCAGCGTGCCGTCAGTCCCGGCCGTGGTGACGGTTTCCGGATCAGCATCCTTGATGGTTTGAGCGAGGGCGAGCAGGTGGTGCGGCACCCGGACAACAGTCTCAGTGACGGTGTTCGAGTGCGCAGTCGGCTTTAATCAGACGTTTGCTAGCGACGAAAACGTTTGCTCAGGTCGCCATAGGCATCAATCCGGCGATCGCGCAGGTACGGCCAGATCCGGCGAACCCGTTCAGTGCGTGCCATGTCGATGTCGATCAGCAAAACCTGATCGCCGTCGACGCCGGTCTGGCCAAGGATTTCGCCCTGCGGACCGGCGACAAAGCTGTTGCCCCAGAACTGGATGCCGCTTTCACCATCCGGTGCCGCCTCGAAGCCGGTGCGGTTGGCCACCAGTACCGGCAAACCATTGGCAACACCATGGGCGCGCTGGATGGTGATCCAGGCATTCAGCTGGCGCTGCTTTTCGGCGTCATCGTCATTCGGGTCCCAGCCAATGGCGGTCGGGTAGAGCAGCAGCTCGGCGCCGGCCAGCGCCATCAGTCGCGCTGCCTCCGGATACCACTGATCCCAGCAAACCAGTACACCGAGACGGCCAACCGAGGTGTCGATCGGAGTGAAACCGTTCTCGCCGTCAAGGCGCTCGGCATCACCTGGGGTGAAGAAAAACTTTTCGTAAAAGCCCGGGTCGTCCGGGATATGCATCTTGCGGTACTGACCGGCGATGGAGCCGTCTTTTTCCAGCACCACCGAGGTGTTGTGATACAGGCCGGCGGCGCGCTTCTCGAACAGGCTGGTGACCAGCACGATGCCAAGCTCCTTCGCCAGTTTGCCGAAACGTTCGGTGGATGGGCCGGGAATGGTTTCGGCCTGATCAAACACGTTGGTGTCTTCGCTCTGGCAGAAATACAGACCGCGGTGCAGTTCCTGCAACAGCACCAGCTCGGCACCCTGACCAGCGGCGTCGCGCACCAGTTGCTCGGATTTTTTCTGATTGGCTTCCAGATCGGCGCTGTTGGCCTGCTGGATTACTGCAACTTTCATCATTGCTCTCCTGTGCTTGCGCTCAGCGTACGCCTTCCGGCAGCTGCATGGTGACGCAGTGCAGGCTGCCGTGTTGCCAGGTCAGGGACAGGCAGTCGATTGCCACGACCTCGTGCTGCGGAAATGCTTTCTGCAATTGGGTAATGGCCAGTGCATCGGTTTCACAGCCGTATACCGGCAACAGTACGGCACCATTGATGATCAGGAAGTTGGCATAGGTCGCTGGCAGGCGTGCGCCTTCATCATCAAATTGTGCCGGCGGCAGCGGCAGTGGTACCAGCTTGAGCTGATGAGCTTCCGCCAGTGTCTTCAGCTGCTGTTCCATCCGCTCGAGCTCGGCAAAATGACTGTCGCTGCGATCCTGACACTGCACATAGGCGATGGTGTTGTCGTCACAGAACCGGGCCAGCGTATCGATATGGGCATCGGTGTCATCGCCCTCGAGATCACCATGGTCCAGCCACCAGAATTCATTGACGCCAAGATGCTCGCGCAGCGCCGATTCAATGGCGGCTTGATCCAGCGTCGGATTGCGATTCGGATTCATCAGGCAATAACGGGTGGTCAGCAGTTGGCCGCGACTGTTGATTTCCACCGAGCCGCCTTCCAGTACCAGCGATACGGCTTCCACTGGCACCTGCCAGTCGAGCTTTGCCGTGGTCTGGTTGTCCAGTGACGCCTCGAACTTGCCGCCCCAGCCGTTGAAGATGAAATCCTTCAATAGCAGATCGCCGTTACGGATTACGCAGAGCGGGCCGAAGTCGCGAGCCCAGGTGTCGTTGTAGGCGAGCTGCCGACAATGCAGGCGGCTCTGCTCGACCTCGCCGAGGCAGCTGCGGATATGCTGCTCATGGGCCGCATCGCGGCACAGGATCAGCAGGTTCTCACGCGCCAGAATGGCATGGGCGAGAGCGCAATAAGTGGCTTCAGCGCGATCAAGCAGATAGGCCCAGTCGGTATCCGGGTGGGGCCAGGCAATCATGACACCCCATTGCGGGTGCCACTCGGGAAGCAAACGACTCATGGCGGGATGGGCACTCCTCAAAAAAGAAAACCGGATCAGAATCCGGTTTTCTCTGTCAGCTTGAACACTGCGCGCATGTTACCACTGAATGCTGAAACCTTTGTCCTCCTGAGCAGCCTCAGACTGGCTTTTTTCCTCGCCACCCTTGGCATCACTGCTTTTTGCCGGCTGCTGTTCGGGAGCCGGCTCGGTGGGTTTGGCTTGCTCAGCCGCTGCGGGCTTATTTGCCGGTTCCGCCGACGGCTCGACAGGCTCGGCCGCCGGTTGAGGTTCGGCCGGTTCTGCGGCGGGCTCTGCGCCATCCATGACGATACGGCCGGTGGCCGGGTCAAAGCGGAATCTGCCAGTGGCCGGTTCTGCGGGGGCCGCCGGAGCCGGGGTGGCGGCCGGTGCCGGCGCAGTCTCTGCAGCGGCAGGTGCGGGCTGTTTAGCGGCCGCAGGTTCAGTGGCAGCAGGTTCAGTGGCTGCCGGCGGCTCGGCCGGCGCCTGCTTGGCTGGCGCTGGGGCAGGTTCGGCAGCCTTGACCGGCGTGCCATCCGGGCCGACTTCTATCATGCGGCCACTGGCTGGATCAAAGCGCATGCTGGTGCCTGTGCCTGCTGGTGCACTGGCCGGTGCCGATTGCGGCGCCACTGTCGGTGCCACGGTCGGTGCCAGTGCAGGCGCCACGGCCTTGCTGTCGGCTTTTTCCGCCGGGGCCGGCTCGGATCCTGTCGGAGAGCTGCTGCCGGGCTGGGATGTCGGCGACTTGACCGGGTTGCCGTCAGGACCAATCTCGATGATCCGACCAGTGCCCGGATCAAACCGGAAGCTGCTTTCAGCAGGAGCAGGCGTTGCCGGAGTAACGACTTCTGGTGCCGCTGCTGGCTCGCCGGTCTCCTCGATTGCCGGCAACTCGTCAACGGTGGCTTCGGCTTCAGCAGCGGAGGCGGGTGGCGCAGTCTCCGCCCCGCTGGTCTGCGGGGTGGTCAATGTGCGGGCATGGGAAACAGTATGAATGCTGAACTTGCCTTCGAAATACACCGTGAAGTCATCGTAGACCCAGCGGCTGATTGGCGGGTTGCCGACCGGTGCAACCTGACGGGAAGGTGCTCCGAACTTGGCCCGGACCGCATCCTGAGTCATGCCCCGTGTCGGCAGCTCGGTTGCTGCAAATAAGCTGGCGCTGAGGCCAAGCAGGCCGGTGGCCAGCATGGCAATTATTGTTATACGCATTCCATTTCCCCCGCAGGAGGTGCAATTTCAAGTGATATTAGAAAGTTAGCGCTGGTTATTCAACTGCTTTGGCAAATTGTTGCCGGGCAGGCGCTGTTGCTGTGATGTGTTGCTCAGGCGCCTTGCAGCGGAGCTTTCTCGACGCCGCAGTTTAGTGCTTAAATGCGCGCCATGCTGAAACCATTCTCCCTTTATATCGGCCTGCGTTACACAGGCGCCCGGGCCCGCAACGGCTTTATCTCGGTCATTACCCTCATTTCCGCGCTGGGCCTGATGCTTGGCGTGGCGGTACTGATCACCGTGCTATCGGTCATGAACGGCTTTGATCGTGAGCTGCAGACCCGCATTCTCGGCATGGTCACCCATATTTCAGTGACCGGCCGGGAGCCGGTCGCCGACTGGCAGCAACTGGCAGCGGTGGCCAGTCGGCACGAAGGGGTGCTGGCAGTGGCCCCGTTCCGGCAAATGGAGGGCATGCTCAGCCATAAAGGCCAGGTGGCCGGGGTGATTGCCACCGGTATTGAGCCGGAGGCAGAGCGTAAAGTCTCTATTATCGGCGAGCATATTGAGCGGGGTGATCTGGACTCGCTTACCCCGGGCAGTTTCAACGTGGTGCTCGGCTATGCGCTGGCACGGCGGCTGGATGCCGGGATTGGCGACAAGGTGACGCTGGTGCTGCCGGAGGCCACCCTGTCCCCGGCCGGAGTGATGCCGCGTTTTCGCCGTTTTACCGTGACCGGTATTTTCCGGGTGCGTGCCGAAGTGGATGGCATGCTCGCCTACCTGCACGTCGAGGATGCTGCCCGTCTGGCTCGGGAGCCCGGCACGGTATCCGGTATTCGTATCCGTCTGGCCGATCTGTTTGAAGCGCCTTATGTCGGTTGGCAGCTGGAACGTGAGCTGGGGGAGAATTTCTACAGCACTGACTGGACCCGGACCCATGGCAGCCTGTTTCAGGCTATTCGCATGGAAAAGACCATGATGACGTTACTGCTGTCGTTCATCGTCGCGGTGGCAGCATTCAATATCATTTCCAGTCAGGTCATGCTGGTGACAGAAAAGCGCGGAAACATTGCCGTGATGCGCACGCTCGGCGCCACGCCGGGAATGATCATGCGAATTTTTATGGTGCAAGGCACGCTGGTGGGCTTTGCCGGCACGGCGCTGGGTACTTTGCTGGGGGTGCTGCTGTCGACCAATATCAGTGCGGTAGCGCAGTGGCTGGAAGACACCTTCAATGCCAGCCTGTTTGATGCCTACTTTGTTAATTACCTGCCGTCGGAATTGCAGTGGGGCGACGTCATTACCATCGTCTCGATTGCCATGCTGATCAGCTTCAGTGCGACGCTGTATCCATCCTGGCGGGCCAGTCGCGTGCAACCGGCGGAGGCTTTGCGCTATGAATAATATCGAGCGTGATGGCCGGGTGCTGGAGGCAGCCGGTCTGGTAAAGACATTTCGTGAGGGACATACCGAGCTGACCGTATTGAATGACGTCACCCTGCATCTTGATCGCGGTGAACGGGTCGCAGTCATTGGCAGCTCGGGCAGTGGTAAATCCACTTTGCTGAATCTGCTTGGCGGACTGGACGCACCGACGCGTGGCACCGTGGCAGTCGCCGGGCAGGCGCTGGAGAGTCAGTCAGAAAAACAGCGTTGCCAGTGGCGCAACCACCATATCGGCTTTATCTACCAGTTCCATCATCTGTTGCCGGAATTTACCGCGTTGGAAAATGCCGCCATGCCACTGCTGATTCGTGGCGTATCGCCCAGACAGGCGGCTCAAAAGGCATCGGCTCTGCTGGACCGGGTCGGGCTCGGCAAGCGTCTCGAACACAAGCCAGGCATGTTGAGCGGTGGTGAGCGTCAGCGTGTCGCGATTGCCAGAGCGTTGGTGACTGAGCCGGCGTTGGTGCTGGCGGATGAGCCGACCGGTAACCTGGATGAGCGGACTGCCGCTTCAGTGCAGGGGTTGATGCAGGAATTGAACGATACCCTGGGCATTGCTTTTCTGATCGTCACTCATGACAACGAGTTTGCCGGTCGTTGCCAGCGGGTGCTGACCCTTCATGAGGGGCGGCTGTCGTCCTGAGTCTTAACCGCAGCGGCTTCCTTGCGTGCTTTTGTTGCCTTGCGTTGGTTCTTTCGCACAGTCCAGCTGCGTGCCACCGTCAGTCGCCAGACCAGCTTGGTCATGGCCCAGAACAGACCGCCGAATATCAGTCCACACAGGATTGAGCCCAGCCAGAGAGGAATCATCTGTTCGATCAGCCAGGCAAAGCTGACCTTGTCCGGCGGCATGATCGGCATGCCCAGAATCCAGGCACCAACCCGATAGGTGAAGTAAAACACCGGCACCATGGTCAGCGGGTTGGTCCACCAGACCAGCACCACTGACAGTGGCAGGTTACATTTGAATCGTATCGCCAGAATCGCAGCCAGTAGCATTTGCAGCGGAATTGGTACCAGCGAGGCAAAGATACCGATAAAGGCGGCACCGGCCAGAGAGTGGCGGTTGATATGCCAGAGATTGGGATCAGACAACAGCGCACCAAGAAAACCCAGCGACCTGTTCTGTCGGATTTTGTCCGGCGAGGGCAGGTATCTTCTGAATAATCTTTTCGGCATTGGCTGACCTCGGCCTCGCGATGGCGGCGCTATTATGCCCGGCTTTCTGCCGCGAGTGCACATGGATGTGGTGTTTGCCCCTGATCATGGCCGCGATATGTTTCGGGCAGCCACTGCTGTGGCTGCCGGCTGGCCTGTTATGGCTGCTCTGTTGGCAGCGCTGTGGCGCCGGGGCTGCATTCTGCCTGCTGTTGCTGGTGGCGGCTATTGGCTGGCACACCGACCGGACATTGACGCGGGCTCTGTCCGACAGATTACCGGCTCAGCACGCTGGTGAGGTATTCGAGCTGCGAGTCAAGGTTGAGGGACTGCCGGAGCGGATGCTTGTGGAGCGTGAAAGCGGACCACTGCAACAGGTTCGTTTTGTTGCGCTGGTTCAATCCAATGATCAGCGCTGGCCCGGTTCAAAGCGACTGCAGCTTGGCTGGTTCAATGACGACACCTCTGTGGTGCAACCAGGTGCGTCGCTGATCCTGACGGCGCGTCTGAGGCCGCCGATCGCTCAGCTGAATGAGGGTGGCTTTGACGGCGAGCGGCATGCGCTTGCGCGCGGAATTGATGCTCGTGGTGCGGTGGTTGCGATGGCATTGGCGACGCCTGCAGCAGGCCTGGGGCATCTGCGTGAACAGTTGTCGACCCGGCTGACTGGCGCCAACCATCAGCGACCAGTGCCGGCAGCGTTGCTGCCAGCGCTGGTGACCGGTGACCGGCGCGGTTTGACCAGCGACCACTGGCAGCTGCTGAGAATTACCGGGACAGCGCATCTGGTGGCCATTTCTGGCCTGCATATCAGTCTGGTGGCGGGACTGGTCTGGTGGCTTGGCCGGCGGCTGATCGCATTGTTTTGTTGCGCTGGGGCCGGCGGTCTGGTCGCCGATCGTCTGGCGGCCCTGCCAGCTTTGCTGGCCGCCACAGGCTATGCGGCGTTAGCCGGATTTTCCTTGCCCACCCAGCGGGCATTGATGATGACGTTACTGGTGATGATGTGCCTGCTCAGTGGGCGGCGCCAGTCGCCATGGCAGATTCTGCTGTGGGCGCTGTTGCTGGTCACTGTGCCGACGCCGCTGGCATTACTCGATAGTGGCTTCTGGTTGTCATTCGGAGCGGTGGCCATGTTGCTGTTCCTGCACCATGCCGGCCGGTCAGGCCTGTTACGTATGCAGTTGCTGTTGACGCTGCTATTCGGCCTGCTTACCGCGCTGCTGTTCGATGTCTGGAGTCTTTCGGCGTTGCCGGCAAATCTGGTGCTGGTGCCGCTTTTTTCACTGGTTCTGGTGCCATTGGCACTGTTGGCGGCGCTACTGCCGGGGGTGGCGTGGTTGATGTCACTGGCGGCGACCATCACAGAATTATCCTGGTGGTGGCTTGATCAGGTCAGCGACTGGCCGTCACTGCCGTTGCCATATTCCTTTCTGTTGGCGTTACTGCTGGCTTTGGGGATGCTGCCGTGGTTGCTGCCGGCCTGGCCGGGCCCGCGCTGGTTGCTGCTCGGCGTGCTGCTGCCCTGGCTCTGGCCTGATATGCAGAGACCGGCAGTGGGCGAGGTCGAGCTGGTGGTGTTTGATGTCGGTCAGGGGCAGATGATGGTGGTGCGCACCCGGCACCATCTGCTGGTTTATGACACCGGCCCCGGGTGGCTGGATGGCAATGCAGCGGACCGCCTGCTGTTGCCATGGCTGCAGCGTCACCGTCTGCAACCGGATCTGATCATGGTCAGCCACTCCCATCAGGATCATGCGGCCGGCGCCGGCACACTGAGGGCCCGGTTCGAGCATGCGCCGGTCTATTCCGGTGAGGCCGGCCAGCTTGACGGGGCCTTGCCCTGTATTCGTGGACAGCGCTGGTGGTTTGATCAGGTAGGCGTTGAAGTGTTGTGGCCGCCGCCGGATTTACCGCTGCGCCATAGCAACAACAGAAGTTGTGTGATCCGGGTCTCGGCGAGCAACCAGACCATCCTGCTGACCGGAGATATTGGCCGGGAAGTGGAGTACTGGCTTGCCAGCAACGATGATATTCAGGCCGATCTGCTTCAGGTGCCACATCACGGTAGCCACTCAAGTTCATCGTTCATGCTGCTGCGTGCGGCCAACCCGATTCAGGCATTTGTCAGCGCCGGCTATGGCAATGCATTTGGTCACCCTGCCGGGCGCGTGGTTTCCCGCTATCAGGCAGCCGCGGTACCGCTGTACAACACCGCCGCGAGTGGCATGCTGATTTATCGTGGTAACCGGGCAGACCAGCCGATTCGCTGGCGTCAGCACTCGGCTTTCCCGTGGCGACTCCCCGAGCCTGTGGTAGAGTAGCGGCCGTCATTCCTTCGGAGTTCTGCTGTGCTGGAGATTGTGCAATCCGGTGGCTGGTTGATGCTGCCCATTCTGCTTTGTTCGCTGGTTGCCATGGGCATCGTTGGTGAACGTTTCTGGACGCTGCGTCGAAATCGCCTTGCTCCGGCCGGACTGGTCGGGCGGGTTCAGGCGGGGCTGAAAAAAGGTCAGCTGGACCAGAGCCAGATACAGCAACTGGCCAGCGATTCGCCGCTCGGTCGCATTCTGGCAACAGGACTGGTTAATGCCCGGCATGGTCGCGACATCATGAAGGAGAGTATTGAGGAGGTTGCCGCGCAGGTGGTGCATGATCTGGAGCGCTTCCTCAATACTCTGGGTACCGTTGCGGCTATTACCCCGATGCTGGGCCTGCTCGGCACAGTGGTCGGCATGATTGATGTGTTCAGCGCCATCATGCTGCATGGTGCCGGCGATGCTGCGTTGTTGGCCGGCGGCATTTCCAAGGCGCTGATCACCACCGCCGCGGGCCTGACGGTGGCGATCCCGGCAATGTTTTTCCATCGATTCTTTGTTCGCCGGGTTGAGGAAATCACTGTGGCGATGGAGCAGCAGGCCATTCATCTTGTCGATATCCTGCACGGTGACCGTGAAGAGGCGCCGAAGGTCTCCCGGAGTGGCAAGGCGTGAAGTTCGGGCGAGTAAAAAAAGACAGCGTTGAAGTCAATCTGACGCCGCTTATTGATGTGGTGTTTCTGCTGCTGATTTTTTTCATGGTATCGACCACCTTTACTCGGGAAACCCGATTATCTGTGGAGCTGCCGGAGGCCACCGGGGTCGCAGCGTTGACTGATTCAAGAATGGTCGAAGTCAGTATTGCTGCTGATGGCACCTATGTGGTCAACGGCGATCGCCTGACCCGCAGTGATCGTGACACCCTGCGCACAGTGTTGTTGCCGATTTCCCAGCAGGGCACAGACCTCCCGTTCGTGATTGTTGCTGATGCTGCCGCCAGCCATCAGGCGGTGGTGACAGTGATGGATGTGGCTGGTCGGCTTGGCTTTGCCAATCTCAGCATTACCACGCAGGAGCCCGGTAAATGAAAAACAGGGCGACTTCGGCAGATGATGTCTGGCCGATTTACCGACGCTTGCTCGCCTATACACGCCGCTACTGGTATGCGCTGCTGGTGAGCTCGCTGGGTTTTGCCGTCTATTCAGCCATGCAGCCGGCAACGGCGCACATGATGCAGGTGATCGTCGATACCTTCGAAAACCCGACTCCGACAATGATCCTGATTGTCTCGCTGGCGCCTATGGTTATCGCTCTGGTCAAGGGCATCGGCCAGTTTGTTGGTGCTTATGCTGTGTCATGGCTTGGGCAGCACATCGTCTTCGAGATGCGTAACGAGGTGTTTCAGCACGTTCTTGCCCTGCCGCAGAGCGTTTTTCAGCGCAACGCAACGGGCCGAATCACTTCAAAGCTGGTGTTCGATGCCCAGCAGATCACTGCTGCGGGCAGCGAGGCGGTGGTGATCATTATCCGTGAAGGGCTGTCGGTGATTGCCCTGCTGGCATACCTGCTTTATCTGGATTGGAAGCTGACCCTGATTCTGTTCACTGTGGCGCCAGCCGTTGGCCTGGTAGTGAACTACTCCGGCAAGCGTTTCCGTCATATCAGCCGGCGCATGCAGGGCAATATGGGCAATATCAGTCACTACGTCGGTGAGGCCATTGATGGCCAGCAGCCAGTCAAGATCTTTGCCGCCCAAGAGCAGGAGAAAGAACGTTTTCAGAAAGTCAGCCGCAGTTTTGAAAAGCAGAACGTCAAGATGGTGGCGACCAAGGAGATCGGTACCACCGCTGTGCATATGGTGATTTCAGCCGGCGTTGGCCTGATTATCTTTCTCTGTTTCCAGGTGATGACGGAAGATTTTTCCATCGGTGAATTTCTTACCTTCTTTACCGGTGTCGGATTGATCCAGCAGCCAATCAAACGATTGACTGAAGTGAACGTCAAGATCCAGCGTGGCCTGACCGGGGCGGCTTCGCTGTTCGAGTTGCTGGACACACCGTCAGAGCAGGATCTGGGTAATCGCACACTGGAGCGTGCCAGCGGCGACATCGAGTTCCGCGATGTCTGTTTCGGCTATGACAAGGATCAGCCTGTTCTGAATGGATTGTCGTTCCATGTCCCCGCCGGCAAGACGATCGCTTTGGTGGGCAGATCGGGCGCAGGCAAGACAACCATCTCGTCACTGCTGCCACGATTCTATGATGTCGATGCCGGCGAGATTTTGCTTGATGGTCACCCATTGACGGACTATCGATTGGCGGATCTGCGCCGCCAGATCGCCATGGTCAGTCAGAAGGTGGTGTTGTTTAACGACACCGTGCGTAACAACATTGCTTACGGTGAGTTGCGCAATGTCAGTGACGAGCAGGTCATTGCTGCGCTCAAGGATGCCCATGCCTGGGAGTTTGTACAGACTCTCGAGGGAGGCCTTAATGCCCCGATTGGTCAGGATGGCACCCAGTTGTCTGGTGGCCAGCGCCAGCGTCTGGCGATCGCCCGGGCGTTGCTGAAAGACGCGCCGATTCTGGTGCTGGATGAGGCGACCTCAGCGCTGGATACCGAGTCAGAGTTCCGCATACAGCAGGCACTGGAGCGGGTCATGGCTGGTCGCACCACACTGGTGATTGCCCATCGATTGTCCACCATCGAGCGAGCTGACCATATTCTGGTTCTGGATGAAGGGCGTCTGGTCGAGAGCGGCACCCATGCCGAGCTACTTGCCCGTGACGGTGCCTACGCGCAGCTATACCGGATGAACTTTGAAGAGCATTGAGCAACGTTTCCGTGGCCTCTCTGAGGCCCTGCAGCTGGCCTGGTATCAGGGGGCAGGCTGGTTGCCGCTGCTGTATCCGTTGTCCTGGCTGGTGTCGTGGCTGGCGCGCTACCGTTTCTGGCGGTTTCAGCAGCGTCGGCTGGTGTCGTCGGTGCCGGTGCTGGTGGTTGGCAATATTACTGTTGGCGGTACCGGCAAGACACCACTGGTGACCGCGCTGTGTGAATATTTTCGCGGCCGCGGCAAGCGGGTGGTGGTGATCAGCCGCGGTTACGGTGCCAGACCGCCGGTTTACCCCTGGTCCGTGGAGCCTGATCAATCAGCGTTGCAGGCGGGCGACGAACCTTTGCTGATTCGGCGCAGTGCCGGAGTGCCGGTAGTGATCGATCCGCGCCGTCGTCGGGCGCTGGATTACGCCATCAGTCAGTACAGCCCTGACATCGTCATCAGTGATGACGGCCTGCAGCATTTCGCCTTGCCACGCACTACCGAAATTGTGGTGCTCGATGCTGACCGTGGCATCGGTAATGGCCGTTGCCTGCCGGCCGGACCACTGCGAGAGTCTGCGACACGTCTTGATCACGTCGATTATGTGGTGATGAATGGACGCCCGGATGTGCGCTGGCCACAGGCCAGTGTCATGGTGTTGCAGGCGCTCGACCCGGTTAATATGCGGACTGGCGAGAGCATGCCGATGGAAGATTTTGCCGCACGACACCCGCTGGTGCATGCGTTTGCCGGCATCGGTAATCCGCAGCGTTTTTTTTCCACGCTCAGCGCCTGGGATATTCGTGTTACTGGCCACCCGATGCCGGATCATCATGTCTTCAGTGCGGAGGATTTTTCCGGGCTGCAGCGCCATACCATCGTTATGACAGAAAAAGATGCAGTCAAGTGTGCCGGCTTTGCCAGCGACAACCTCTGGTACTTGCCGGTGGCAGCAAAATTGCCAAATGTATTTCTCGATGATCTGTATAACCGCCTGATGCGGAGTCCGCGATGAGCTTCACCATAGTCATTCCTGCCCGTTACGCATCGACACGACTGCCGGCAAAACCGCTTGCAGATATCGGCGGTGTGCCGATGGTGATCCGGGTGATGCAACGGGCCAGACAAAGTGGTGCCGACCGGGTGTGCGTGGCGACGGATGACATCCGGGTTTTCGAACTTGTGCGGGAGCATGGCGGCGAGGTTCTGATGACTCGTGCTGATCATGTTTCCGGCACAGACCGGCTCGAAGAAGTGGCCCGTCAGCTGGCGCTGCCTGCCGAGCATATCATCGTCAACGTTCAGGGTGATGAACCTCTTATTCCACCTGCGGTGATTGATCAGGTTGCCGCCAATCTTGCAGCTCATGCGGATTGTGGTATTGCCACCTTGTGCGAGCCCATCGAGTCACGCGCCGACCTGTTCAATCCGAACATCGTCAAGGTGGTGGCGGATCAACGCGGTCGAGCCCTCTATTTTTCCCGCGCACCGATTCCCTGGCATCGGGATGGCTTCGCCGAGCAGTCTTCAGAGCTACCGGTGGGGCAGTGGTGGCGTCATATCGGTATCTACGCATACCGGGCCGGTTTTCTGCACCGGTTTGTCGGCTGGCCGCCGGCACGAATCGAGCTGACTGAATCGCTGGAGCAGTTGCGGGCGATGGCCAATGGCATTGCCATTCATGTTGCGCCGGCTGCCGAGCCTGTGCCGGGTGGCGTTGACACGGCGGAGGATCTGGCGCGAATGCAGGCGCTGTTCCGATGAACTCGCGGATCCTGTTTGTCTGTCTTGGCAATATCTGTCGCTCGCCCACCGCTGAAGGTGTGTTTCGCCATCGTGCCCGGCAGGCAGGCTTTACATCCTTGCAGATCGACAGTGCCGGCACTGCAGGCTGGCATGTTGGCAAGGCTCCGGACCCAAGGACTGTCGCAGCGGCACAGCGCCGCGGTTACGATCTGTCTGCGCTGCGTGCGCGTCAGGTCCGTGCTGCGGATTTCGATAACTTTGATATTGTGCTGGCGATGGACAAGCAGAATCTTGCCGAGCTGAAATCGATGCTGCCGCGTGGCGTCAACACCCGTCTTGGGCTGTTTCTTGACTACGCCGGGGATGCCCCGTTCAGTGAGGTGCCGGATCCATACTACGGCGGCGATGCCGGTTTTGAGCAGGTGCTGGATTTGATCGAACAGGCCAGCGACGGTTTGATTGCTCGACTGCGCGGAGGTCAGCTGTGAGCAGAGTGACGGAGCAGGTTCCTCTGCAAAGCACCCTGCGTCTGCCGGCAAAAGCGCGCTGGTATGCAGAGGTCGCTGATGTCGCGCAGCTGCCGCAATTGCTTTCTCACCCGCAATGGAAACAGATACCTCGTGTCGTGCTTGGCGAGGGCAGTAATGTGGTGCTGCGTGCGGACCTTCCGGCTCTGGTGCTGAGACCGATCATGGGTGGTATGCGGGTGGTCGAGTGGCAGGGTAGTCGTGCTCTGGTTGAGTGTCAGGCCGGTGAAAGCTGGGACCAGCTGGTGCAGTGGAGTATTAATCAGGGGCTCGCTGGTCTGGAAAACCTGTCACTGATTCCCGGTAGTGTCGGCGCCGCACCATTTCAGAATATTGGTGCTTATGGTGTCGAGCTGGCTGACGTTTTTGATTCCCTTCAGGCTTGTTCGCTGGTGGATGGTGTTTGCCGTCAGTTCTCCGCCAGCGAGTGCTGCTTCGCATATCGCGACAGTTTTTTCAAAAGTGTCGAACCGGGCCGCTGGTTGATCAGTTCGGTTCGCCTCTGGCTTGATCGTGATCGCGAACCGGTGTTGGGGTATGCGGATCTGGCATCGCGTTATCGGGCTTTGCCCGCCGCGATGCAGAATGCGGCGGGTTTACGCAATATCATTTGCGAGCTGCGGCGCAGCAAGCTGCCGGATCCGGCACAGATGGCTAACGCGGGCAGTTTTTTCAAGAATCCGGTGGTGTCGGCACAGCAGCATGTGCAATTGAAGCGGAGTTTTCCGGAGCTGGTTTCCTATCCCCAGAGTGATGGCAGCTTCAAGCTGGCAGCGGGCTGGCTGATTGAGCGGGCCGGCTGGAAAGGGCGGCGCGAAGGCAACGTCGGCATGCACTCAGCTCAGGCGCTGGTGCTGGTCAATTATGCCGATGCCAGTGGCGAAGAGGTGCTGCATTTTGCCAGCCAGGTACAGGAATCGGTGAGAAACATGTTCTCCGTGGAGCTGGAGCAGGAGCCGGTGATACTGCCGGCGCTGGAGCAGGGCGGAACACCTTGAGGTGTTCCGCCAGTCGCTCAGGCCCAGCTGCTGCGCGCCCGCGATGATCTGGATCTCATCAACCAGCCGATCAGCCAGCCACCGATCAGAATGGAGGCACCTACCAGCCACATGGACGAAGTTTTGTCGCCGCGCAGCATGGAGTTCTCAGCGGTTACCGTATTCAGTTCAGTACGCAGACGGCTCAGTTCCTCGTTCAGCTCGCGATTGGCGCGATCCAGTCGAATCGGATCAGCGGCAATATCCTCCAGCTTCGATACTTGCTCGCTCTGTACATTGAGTTCGCCGCCAAGTCGCTTGTTATCGGCTGCCAGTTGATTGCGTTCGCTGGTCAGGGCACTGACCTGCTGGCGGGCCTCATCCAGCTGCTTGCGGGCCTGTTCGTGCTGCTTTTCAAGTTGCTCAAGGCGAATCATCGCAGGTGGGGTGCGGACCACGTACTGGGCGTTGATGTAGCCTTCAATGTCGCCAATCCGCACCTGTGCCCACTCGGCACCTTCTTCCATGGCAATGATTTCCAGCTGAGTGCCGGTCTTCAGGCCGCGATGCACAATCCGGTACTGATTGCCGGCGCCTGATCGTACTGGCACGAAAAGCGTATCACTGATCCAGCCCGGTGCTGCGGTAGCCGGTGCAGCCCAGAGTGTTGTCGTCAGGCCGATGGTGGCGATAATCAAAGTTGAAACTAGCAGGCGCATGGACAAGCTCCTTGGGATAAAACGCGCGAATTCTGGAGGATTTCGCCGCAGAAAAGCGTGCGGTACTTCACTGGTCAGCGCGGTCGCCGTTTGTTCAGAACACTTTCCTGAATGGTTTGACGGTAACCTTGGCATAAACGCCAGCGATCAGATAAGGGTCAGCGTCAGCCCAGTGCTGGGCATCTTCCAGCGAGTTGAACTGTGCCACCACCAGCGAACCGGTAAAGCCGGCCTCGCCCGGGTTGTCGCTGTCCACTGCCGGGTGGGGGCCGGCCAGCGTCAACCGCCCGGCGTCGCGCAGGGCTTCAAGGCGGGCGAGGTGTTCTGGCCGGGCAGCCAGACGTTTGCTCAGGGTGCCGGGATGGTCTTCACTGATGATGGCGTAGAGCATGTCTTCAGGATTCCTTGTTCTCGGGGTCATTGGCCGCTGCTTTGTCTTCGAAAAGACGCTTGCGTTCCTCAGGCGACATGCAGCGGTACAGATAGAGCATCACGCTGCCGTAGAAGACGATGCTGAGGATGGAAAAGCCGATCGCCTTGAACAGCACCCAGAAGTCGGTGCTGAAGCTGAAGGCGACGTAAAGATTGACCACACCAACGAACAGAAAATAGCCGACAAATACGATATTGAGGATGCGCCATTGCACCGGCTGCAGCGGGATGATGTGGCCAAGGCCTTTCAGCATAAGAGTTTCCAGCAAACGCTGGAGCAGGTTTCTGTGCAGGAAATGACCGCCAAACAGAATCACGGCGAAGAGAAAGTTGATAATGGTCGGGCGCCACTTGATGAAGGTGTCATCCCGCAATAGCAGTGTCATGCCGCCGAAGATGGCGGTCATGATAAAGACAAACCAGTGCATTTTTTCCACTTTGCGCCACAGTAGCAGGCTGCCACTGACCTGAATCAGGCAGCCAATCAGGATGGCCCAGGTGGCGGTATAGATGTCGCGACCGCTGATGAAGTAGGCGGCAAAAAAGGCGACAACGGGAAGGTAGTCCAGAAACTGCTTCATGAGGTAACCCGAAGAACAGGAGAGCGGATAGTACCCCGTGATGCGTCGTGAAAAAACGCCGGATTCGCCCCGCCTGACCAGAGCGACTAGAATGCCTGCCGGGATCTTGCCCGATAACCCATGGAATCCTGTGACCGATACCCCGCGTTTTGATTTTCACTGCCACAGCCTCGCTTCCGACGGCGCCCTGACGCCGGCGGATCTGGTGGCGCGTGCGGCAGCGGCCGGGGTCGAGCTGTTGGCGCTGACCGACCATGACACCCTGGCCGGGCAGGCCGAAGCCCGGGAAGCGGCGCAGCAGGCCGGCATTCGTCTGCTGCCGGGCATTGAGGTGTCGGTGGCCTGGGACAACCGTGAACTGCATATCGTCGGTCTCGGTTTTGATCCTGACCATGCCGCGATCAGCGCGCTGGTGGAGTCGCAACAGCAGGCACGGACACGCCGCGCCGAGCGTATCGGCGCCAAGCTGGATAAGGCGGCTGGGCTTGCCAACAGCTATCGGCACACCATTCGGTTGTCCGGGCAAACCGCTCCGGGCCGGCCCTGGTTTGCCAAGATGCTGGTGGCCGCTGGCAAGGTGCGTGACGAGCAGCATGCCTTCAACCGCTTTCTGAAACCGGGTCAGTCCTGTTTCGTCTCCACCCCCTGGGTGACGCTGGAGGATGCCATCGCCGCCATCCGCGCTGCCGGCGGGGTGGCGGTGCTAGCCCACCCGACCCGTTATAACTTCACCAGGCGCAAGCTGCGCCGCTGCCTTGAGCAGTTCGTCGCCGGCGGCGGTCAGGGTCTGGAGGTGTTGACCCCGGGTCTGAATAACCAGCAGCAGGCATTGCTGGCCGAATGCCTGCGCGATTTCCCGCTGCATGCCTCCGGCGGCTCGGATTTCCACACCCCGAAGCAGACCTGGTTAGAGCTTGGCCGCCTGCCGCCAGTGCCGGCGGAGATGCCGCTGGTGCAGGCCCTGATGGCGGTGTGACTTGCCAGCTGCCGTTGACGCGCCCAGAATCCCGGCCCCATGACGCAAATCTTCCATATCCATCCCGACAATCCGCAGCAGCGCCTGATCCGTCAGGCCGCCGAGATCATCCGCAAGGGCGGCCTGATTGCCTACCCGACGGATACCACTTACGCGCTCGGCTGCGGCATTGGCGAGAAGGCGGCGCTGGACCGGCTGATCCAGCTGCGCCGGCTGGATGACAAGCACCAGTTTTCGATTCTCTGCGCTGACCTGTCCGAAATCGCCACCTACGCCAAGGTCAGTAATACCGACTACCGGTTGATCAAGGCGCATACGCCGGGGGCCTACACCTTCATTCTGCAAGGCACCAGCGAGGTGCCACGCCGGCTGATGCACGAGAAGAAGCGCACCATCGGTATTCGGGTACCGGATAACGCCATCTGTCAGGCGCTACTGGCGGAGCTGGGCACGCCGTTGATGACCTCGACCCTGCATTTGCCCGATGACGAGTATCCGCTGACCGATCCCTACGACATCGAGACGGTGTTGCGGGGCAGGGTGGATCTGATCATTGATGGCGGCTTTGGCGGGCTCGACGAGACCACGGTGGTGTCGCTGGTGGATGGCGATGGTCCGGTGATTGTCCGCGAGGGTGCTGGGCCGGTGGATCGGATTTTCTGAGCTTTCCGCTTCAGGGGCCTGATTGGAATAAGTTGATTTGGCAGTGAGTTTCGCCGGCCAGAGCGTTGTTTCGGGCTTTCCGGGACACGCCGTAAATACGTCCCTGTAGGCTTGGGTTCGGCATCCCTGCCTCACACAGTCCCGGAAAGCCCGAAACAACGCTCTGGCCTGACATCCCGCTTCTTCGCGGCTTCCCTCAAAACAGGGTCAGAAATCTATTTTTGTCAGCTCCGATGCTGAGAGCCTGCAGGGTTCTGAAGAACCAGTGCTGTTAAATAGCAGGAAGCGAGGCCGCGGAGCCCGTCAGGGGGTGACGGGACTGTGTGAGCAGGGGTGAGGCAAGCGTGTTGCGAAGCATTGCTTCGCGCGCAGCCGAACGCCCGGCAGGGCCGGTCCCCGGAGGGGCCGAACCCAAGCCCCCATGGATGGGTTCACGGCGGGTCCCGGCACCCCCTGACGGGCTCCGCGGCCGGGCAGATCACTGCCAAATCACTATTTCCCGTGCCTCTCGGGCTGGCAAGATCGGTTAAAATTCGACCACCAGATAACCGGGCCAACCAGTGTCACCGACCCCCGGCAACCCGCTATAATCGCGCCTTTCGATCGTCCCTACGGAGTCTGTCTTGAGTTCAGTGGTTTCCTCCCAGCGCGTCCTGTCCGGTATGCGGCCCACCGGCCGTCTGCACCTTGGTCACTATCACGGCGTGCTGAAGAACTGGGTAAAGCTGCAGCACGAGTACGAATGCTTCTTCTTCGTCGCCGACTGGCACGCGCTGACCACCGAATATGAGAACCCGCAGAATATCGAGACTGCGGTCTGGGATATGGTCATTGACTGGCTGGCCGCCGGTGTTAACCCGGGTTCTGCCACCCTGTTTATCCAGTCCAAGGTGCCGGAGCATGCCGAGCTGCACCTGCTGCTGTCGATGATGACCCCGCTTGGCTGGCTCGAGCGCGTGCCGACCTACAAGGACCAGCAGGAAAAACTGAAGGAAAAGGATCTGGCTACCTACGGTTTCCTCGGTTATCCGCTGCTGCAGTCCGCGGATATCCTCATGTACCGCGCCGGTCTGGTGCCGGTTGGCGCCGATCAGGTTGCCCACGTCGAGATCACCCGGGAAGTGGCGCGTCGCTTCAACCATCTGTATGGCCGCGAGCCCGGCTTTGAAGAAGCGGTGGAAGCAGCGATTCGCAAGATGGGCAAAAAGCAGGCGAAGATGTACGTCGATCACCGCCGCAAGTACCAGCAGGATGGCGATGAAGAGGCGCTCGCCATTGCCCAGGCGCTGGTTAATGATCAGGCCAATATCACCCTCGGCGACAAGGAACGCCTGCTCGGCGATCTCGAAGGGGGTGGCAAGATCATTCTGCCGGAGCCACAGGCGCTGCTGACGCCGGCTTCGAAGATGCCGGGGCTGGATGGCCAGAAGATGTCCAAGTCCTACGGTAACTACATCAGTTTGCGTGAAGAGCCTGCGGACGTGGATGAGAAAATCCGCAAGATGCCGACCGATCCGGCCCGGGTGCGTCGCACCGATCCGGGAAATCCGGATAAATGTCCGGTCTGGCAGCTGCATGAGGTGTATTCTTCCGACACCA
The DNA here is from genome assembly GCA_023146255.1 of Alcanivoracaceae bacterium. Classification (GTDB taxonomy): domain Bacteria; phylum Pseudomonadota; class Gammaproteobacteria; order Pseudomonadales; family Alcanivoracaceae; genus PGZG01. The sequence goes on along the minus strand of JAGLCJ010000007.1, from coordinate 23,471 downwards.
CGAAACAATGGGTGCAGGAAGGTTGTCGCAATGCGGGTATCGGTTGTCTCGACTGCAAGAAGCCGGTGATCGAGGCGGTGCAGGCCGAGCTGGAACCAATTCGCAAGCGCGCCGAAGAACATGCCCGCAATCCGGATCTGGTTCGCAGCATCATCGCTGAAGGTTGTGAAGATGCCCGCGAAGCGGCCCGCGACACGCTCGATGAAGTACGTCAGGTCATGGGCCTGAAGTATCGTTCCTGAGTGGTCGACTACCGTGCGTGAGCACCGTGAATGAGGAATTCTGAATGAGCGGATCAGACGTCGCAGCAGAAGCAATTCGGGCTCTGGAAGAGCAGGCCGAACGGATTGCTGCTGCCCACGATGCGGCCGCCGAAGCCAAGCCGAAGCAAAGCGAAATGCCGTTCGGTCTGGTGTATGGCAAGGCTATTACCAAATTACCGGATGACCTTTATATCCCGCCGGATGCGCTGGAGGTGTTCCTCGAGGCATTTGAAGGGCCGCTGGATTTGTTGCTGTACCTGATCAAACGCCAGAATCTCGATATTCTCGATATTCCGGTGGCGCAGATCACCGAGCAGTACATGCAGTATGTTGAGCTGATGAAGGCGCTCAACTTCGAGCTGGCCGCAGAGTATCTGGTGATGGCCGCCATGCTTGGCGAAATCAAGTCACGCAGTCTGTTGCCGCGGCCGAAAGTCGAAGAGGGCGAAGACGATGAGGATCCGCGTGCCGAACTGATTCGCCGCCTGCAGGAATATGAACGTTTCAAGAAGGCAGCGGAAGATATTGAAGCGCTGCCACGGCTGGAGCGTGATTTCTGGGAAGTGAAAGCCAAGCGCCCGGATTACACCCGCGAGCGCGCCGAGCCGGATGTGGACCTGAAAGAGCTGCTGCTGGCACTGAAGGATGTCATGCACCGCGCAGACATGTTCGAAAGTCACCATGTTTCGCGCGAAAAGCTGTCCACCCGCGAGCGGATGTCGGATGTACTGGACCGTCTGCGTAACGGCGAATTCGTGCCGTTTTTTACCCTGTTCCGTCCGGAGGAAGGGCGCGCCGGTGTGGTAGTGACGTTTATCGCCATTCTCGAGTTGATCAAGAGCTCGCTGGTCGAAGTCATTCAGAGCGAGCCGTTTGCGCCGCTACATCTGAAGGCTCGTACAGTGTTGCTGGAAGACGAAGATCGACTGCCTTTTGAAGTGAGTGCTGCAAATGACTGAAGACGTAAGGGACGAAGTGTCCACGGAAGATCAGGTTGTCGAAACGAGCGAACAGCAGGGCGACGCTGCCGCTGCAGAGGGCAAGGTAGCCGCCCATATCGACAGCGTGCTGATTCGCCGGGTGCTGGAAGCTGCCATTCTGGCGGCCGATGGCCCGCTGGATCGTGACACCATGTTGTCGCTTTTTGATGAGGCAGAGCGCCCCGACCGCGACAGCCTGAATCTCATCCTCGCCGAGCTGGCCGAGAGTTACGCCGATCGCGGCATCGAACTCAAGGAAGTGGCGTCCGGGTTCCGCTTTCAGGTGCGTCGCGAGATGGGGCCGTGGGTCAGTCGGTTGTGGCAGGAAAAGGCGCCGCGTTACAGTCGTGCCATTCTGGAAACGCTGGCGCTGATCGCCTATCGCCAGCCGATTACCCGTGGCGAGATCGAGGAAATTCGTGGCGTCGCAGTCAACACCCAGATCGTCAAGACCATGCTGGAGCGTAACTGGATCCGGATTGTTGGTCATCGCGATGTGCCTGGTCGTCCGGCCATGTTCGCCACCACCCGGCAGTTTCTTGATTACTTCGATCTGAAGAGTCTGGAGGATTTGCCGACCCTGTCGGAGATTCGTGATCTCGACAAGATCAATGAAGAGCTGGCGTTGGAAGAGGCGGCGCTATCGGCACCGCGGGATGAAGATGGCGAGCTGATCGTTGCTGAAAGTGATCGTCAGGTCAGCATCATGGAAGCGATCGATAACAACGAGCCGGAAATTGATGAGTCCACGCTGATGAGTCTGGAGCAGGTGGATTCGGTGCTGACCAGCTTCGAGGCGGAATTCCGTCGCAAGCCGGGCCAGTCCGAAGAGCAGGAAGTGCCGGAGCCGGTTGCTGCCGAACAGGAAGAGTCGGAAACTGAACTGTTCCCGGATGTGGATGGCGAAGATGAACTGTCCGGCGACGATGAGGTCAGTGACAGCGCAGCAGACGGGGACGCCCCGAGGTTCCCGCATGAGTGAGAAATTGCAGAAAGTATTGGCCCGTTCCGGGCTGGGTTCCCGCCGTGAGCTGGAAACCTGGATCGAGTCGGGTCGTGTGTCCGTTAATGGCAAGATCGCAACGTTAGGCGATCGGGTCGAACCCGAGGATGTTATTCGCGTGGATGGCCATGTCACCAGAACCAAAGCGCCAGAGGATGTTGTGCGCCGTGTGATCGCGTATCACAAGCCCACCGGTGAAGTGTGCTCGCGCAATGATCCCGAGGGTCGGCCGACGGTATTCGATAACCTGCCGCGGCTGACTGGTATGCGCTGGGTACAGGTGGGTCGTCTGGATATCAACACTTCCGGTCTGCTGTTGTTTACCACCGATGGCGAGCTGGCGCATCGGTTGATGCACCCGTCGAATGGCTTTGTCCGTGAGTATGCCGTGCGTGTGCGTGGTGAAATTACCCAGGATAAACGTCGTGCGCTGCTCGAAGGCGTGATGCTCGAAGACGGGATGTCGAAGTTTGACAGCATTGTTGATGCCGGCGGCGCGGAAGAGGCCGCCAATCACTGGTACAAGGTATCGCTGACTGGCGGCAAGTACCGTGAGGTGCGCCGTTTGCTCGAATCGCAGCAACTGGAAGTGGCCCGTCTTATCCGGGTTCGCTTCGGTGAGATCACGCTGCCGGCGCAGTTGAAGGCTGGTCGCTGGATGGACCTGACCCCGGATCAGATCGGGCAACTGTCTGGCAAGGTCGACCTGAAGGGCAAGCAGTATACCGGACTGTATGGTCGTGCCCGTCTGCGTGGCCAGCGCGGTGAAAAGAAGCCGCCGGCCAAGCCACGCCGTAATCCGTATCGCCGCGGCTGAGCACCGGCCGGGCCGGTGCTGACGCCACGCTGACCTGCGTCTGCTAGAATCCCGCTCTTGGTGGAGGCTGCCTTGCAACGAGTTCGCGTCAAGATCTGTGGCATTACCCGCATCGCTGACATGCAGGCGGCGGCGCGTCTGGGTGCCGACGCTATTGGTCTGGTGTTTTATCCGCCCAGCCCCCGGGTGGTGTCGATCGAACAGGCGGCTGCTATCTGTGACGCCACGCCGGCGTTTGTTTCCCGTGTCGGTCTGTTCGTCAATCCGACCTACGAGCAGGTCTGCGAGGTCCTGGAGCAGGTACCGCTGGATATTCTCCAGTTTCACGGCGATGAGCCGGCGGTGTTCTGCCGCCGGTTTGGCCGCAGTTACATGAAAGCGCTGCGAATGAAAGACGATACCGATGTGCTGGCACTGGCCGGGCAATACGATGATGCCTGTGGCCTGTTGCTCGACAGTCATGTGCCTGGGGTGCCCGGTGGCACCGGTGTCACCTTTAACTGGCAACGTATTCCTGCATCTCTGCCACAACCGCTGATTCTGGCCGGGGGGCTGGATGCTGATAATGTCGCCGAGGCAATTGGCATTGCCCGCCCCTGGGCGGTGGATGTCAGCGGTGGTGTAGAACAGGTTGATGCGGATGGCCGTCGCCATCCCGGTATCAAATCCGAAGCGGCCATGGCTGCTTTTATCGAAGGAGTTAACCGTGTCTGAGAAGATTGATTTCGCTGCATTTCCTGATGCCCGCGGACATTTCGGCCGCTACGGCGGCCGTTTCGTGTCTGAAACCCTGATGGCGGCACTGGAGGATCTTGAAGCGGTTTACAATCGGCTCAAGGATGATCCGCAGTTCCGCGCCGATTTTGATTACGACATGGCGCATTATGTGGGCCGGCCTTCGCCACTGTATTTTGCCGAGCGGCTGACGAAAAAGGTCGGCGGTGCGCAGATCTGGCTGAAGCGCGAAGACCTGAATCACACCGGCGCCCACAAGGTGAACAACACCATTGGTCAGGCATTGCTGGCAAAGCATATCGGCAAGCGCCGGGTGATTGCCGAAACCGGCGCTGGTCAGCATGGTGTCGCCAGTGCCACGGTGGCGGCGCGGCTTGGTCTCGAGTGTCAGGTGTATATGGGCGCCGATGATGTCGAGCGACAAAAGCTGAATGTTTACCGGATGAAGCTGCTTGGTGCCGAAGTGATTCCAGTGACATCCGGCTCGCGTACCCTGAAGGACGCACTGAACGAAGCGATGCGAGATTGGGTGACTAACGTCGATCACACGTTCTACATCATTGGTACGGTGGCCGGCCCGCATCCTTATCCGATGCTGGTGCGTGATTTTCAGAGCATTATCGGTCGTGAAGCGCGTGAGCAGTGCCTGAAAATGAACGATCGTCTGCCGGATGCGCTGGTCGCCTGCGTCGGCGGTGGCTCCAATGCCATCGGCCTGTTCCACCCGTTTCTGAATGACGAGTCAGTGTCGATGTACGGTGTGGAGGCGGCAGGCGATGGAATTGAAACCGGTCGTCACTCTGCGCCATTGGCCGCCGGTCGACCGGGAGTGCTGCACGGTAATCGCACTTACCTGATGGAAAACGAGGACGGCCAGATTATTGACACTCACTCGATTTCTGCCGGGCTTGATTATCCGGGCGTGGGGCCAGAGCACTCATGGTTGAAAGATATTGGTCGGGTCAACTATGTCGGTGCCACCGATGATGAAGCCATGGCAGCGTTCCGTGACCTGACCCGGATTGAGGGCATCATGCCGGCGCTCGAGTCCGCCCACGCGGTGGCCTATGCGATGAAGCTTGCTGCCACCATGAGCCCGGACCAGATCATTGTCGTCAACCTGTCCGGTCGCGGTGACAAGGACATTCTCACCGTCGCCTCAATCGACGGCATTTCTTTCTGAAGGCAGCAGATTCATGAACCGTATTGCGAAACGTTTTGCATCCCTGGCGGAAACCGGCCGCAAGGCACTTATACCGTACGTCACTGCCGGTGATCCGGTGCCGGAAGTCACGCTGCCACTGCTGCATGCCATGGTCGACGCTGGCGCCGACATTATCGAACTGGGCATGCCGTTTTCCGATCCGATGGCCGATGGTCCGGTGATCCAGCTGGCCTGCGAGCGTTCGCTGGCCGGCGGCACCACGGTACGTTCGCTGCTGGATACCGTGGCCCGTTTCCGGGAAACCGACCAGACCACGCCGATTGTGCTGATGGGCTATCTGAACCCGGTGGAGGCGATGGGCTACGAAGTCTTCACCAACCGTTGCAGCGAAGTTGGTGTCGATGGTGTGCTGATCGTCGACCTGCCACCGGAGGAAGCGGTGGATGTGGCGCCAGTGTTCCGTAGTCGCGACATCGATCTGGTGTTTCTGGTGGCGCCGACCACCACCGAAGCGCGGATGGAGCTGATCAGCCAGGCCGGTAGCGGTTACCTCTACTATGTGTCGCTGAAGGGTGTTACCGGGGCGGCAACGCTGGATCCGGTAGAGGTGGCCGGGCGGGTGGAAACAATTCGCAAACACGCCAAATTGCCCATTGGCGTTGGCTTTGGTATCAAGGACGCTGAATCTGCCCGGCTGGTATCGCGGGTGGCTGACGGGGTGGTGGTGGGCAGTGCGCTGGTTCAGCAGATTGCCGATCATGCCGGTCAACCGGATCTGATTCCGGAAAAAGTGTCGGCCGTATTGAGAGCCATGCGTGAAGCGATGGATCAGGGCTGACCAGGCAAACAGACGGAGCAGGGCAAGATGAGCGGTGGTAACTGGCTGGAAAAAATTCTGCCGTCGGTACGCAAGGCCGATAACGATGGCCGTCGCGCCAACGTCCCGGAAGGTCTGTGGCGCAAGTGCCCGCGCTGTGACAGTGTCATTTACCGGCCGGAGCTTGAGCGTAATCTGGACGTCTGTCCGAAGTGCCAGCATCACCTTCGGGTCAATGCCCGTGCCCGACTGAAACTGTTTCTTGATGACGGCCCGCAAAGTGAAATCGGTGCCGACATCGAGCCGGTTGACCGGCTCAAGTTCAAGGATTCAAAAAAGTACAAGGATCGTCTGACCGCTGCACAGAAAGACACCGGTGAGAAGGATGCGCTGATCGTCATCCGCGGCAAGGTCAATGGCTTGCCGGTGGTGGCGGCGGCGTTTGAATTCGGCTTCATGGGGGGCTCCATGGGCTCGGTGGTCGGTGAGCGTTTTCTTCGCGCCGTTGATATCTGTCTTGAGCATCGCCTGCCGTTTGTCTGCTTTGCCGCCAGTGGTGGCGCGAGAATGCAGGAAGCGCTGTTTTCGCTGATGCAGATGGCGCGGACCAGTGCGGCACTACAGCGTATGCGTGATGCCGGGTTGCCGTTTATCTCGGTGTTGACAGACCCTGTTTATGGTGGCGTGTCTGCGTCGCTGGCCATGCTTGGTGATATCAACGTTGCCGAGCCCGGCGCATTGATCGGTTTTGCTGGTCCGCGGGTGATCGAGCAGACAGTGCGGCAGAAGCTGCCAGAGGGTTTCCAGCGCAGCGAATTTCTGCTGGAGCATGGTGCCATCGATATGATCGTCCATCGCCGCGACATGAAGGACACTCTGCACCGTCTGCTTGCCAATCTGACGCACGCGCCGCTGCCCGCCGCCTGAATGACGCTGGACGATTGGCTGGCGCGCATCGAGCGTCTGCATCCGCAGGAAATAGAGCTGGGACTGGAGCGAGTCCGCAAGGTGGCAGAGCGCCTTGCGGTATTGCGCTTTGCCTGTCCGGTGCTGACCGTCGCCGGCACTAATGGCAAGGGCTCCACCGTGGCCCTGATGGAGCACCTGGCCCGCGCCGCCGGATTCAGAACTGGCCTGTATACCTCTCCTCATATTCTTCATTTCAACGAACGTGTTCGCATCAATGGTATTGCCGTTGATGACGCGGAACTGTGCCGTGCTTTCGAGGTGGTGGAGACGGCCCGCGCCGACGTGGCGCTGACCTATTTCGAATTTACGACGCTGGCCGCGCTGTGGCTGTTTCAGGGCGCCGGTCTGGATCTGCTGATTCTGGAAGTTGGCCTTGGTGGTCGTCTTGATGCCGTCAATATTGTCGATCCGGATGTGGCGGTCATCACCTCCATCGGGCTCGATCATCAGGATTGGCTTGGTGATGATCGCGAACAGATTGGCCGGGAAAAGGCTGGCATCCTGCGTGCCGGCCGGCCGTTGTTGTTTGCTGCTCTGGACATGCCAGCCGCAATTGCCGAGTGTGCCAGTGTTGGCGGTGCCGTTTTGCTGCGTGCCGGGGTCGAGTTCGGTAGTGATGCCGACGCTGTCTACTGGCAGCAGGATGGGCAGTCCCGGCACTGTGATACCGCCGAGGTGCCGCTGGGCAGGGACAATCTTGCGGGGGCGGTTCAGGCACTTTCGCTGGTCAACCGGTTGCCGGAAAATATTGCCGTGATTGCCGGGCAAACCCGTCTGGCCGGTCGCTGCCAGTGGGTGCGCAAGGATGGCGTCGACTGCTATCTCGATATCGGCCATAACCGCGAGGCACTGCAGCGCTTTCTGACCATGTTGCCGACCCCGGCAGGGCGGCGGCGGGCGGTTTTTGCGATGCTGGCGGACAAGCCCGCCGAGGCAGTGATCGGCGATTTTATCGCGGCCGTGGATGACTGGTATCTGGCCAGTCTTGCCGGCTCACGTGGACGGTCGGCGTCGTCGCTGGCGGGGCTGTTCCCGGCATCGCAGTCGGTGCATTGCTTTGAATCTGTGGCGGATGCAGTTCAGTCTGCCAGGCAAGGCCTTGGTGAGGGTGACCAGATGATCGTGTTCGGTTCGTTTCATACTGTCGCAGAAGCGGCGCTGGCCCTTGGTCTGGAGCTGATATGAAATCCCCCTTGCGACACCCTCTGGTGGCGCTTTTGCTGCTGGCGCTGGTGGCGGCCATGCTGGTTCCCCTGTGGCAGCGTCAGCCAGTAACAGTGATGCAACCGCTGGATATGGAATTGCCGTCGGTGCCGGTGATGGCGCCGGCGGATCCGACAGAGCCAGTGTCCGAACTGGAGCTGCGCTCGGCGGATGCCGAGATCAACGCTGGTCGCGATGCGCTTGTCCGTCAGACCGACTCCGGCGACGGCGACCAGCCAGCGCTGCCGAGAGCCTGGGCCGTGCAGCTGCTGTCCTACCAATCCGAGCAGGAGGCCGGGGCGGCAAAGCAGCGTTTGCTCGATGCGGGCTATCGCGCCTTTCTGCGCAGAACCCTTGATGGCCAGCTCTGGCAGCTTTACGCCGGGCCGGAGCTGGAGCAGGAGAGCGCCGAGGCAACGCTGGCACGTCTGCAATTCGAGCTGCTGGCCCCGACCGATGCGCAGGTTGTGCCGTTCAGACCCTGACCCCGGCCGCGGCTTTCTGCTACCATGACGCCCTTTCCGGCACCCGCCTGACTGATGAATGTTGCTGATGCTCTGATCTTGCTGGTGATTGCCGTTTCGGCGCTGCTCAGTCTGCGCCGGGGCTTCACCCGTGAGGCATTTTCGCTATTGACTTGGGTCGCCGCATTTGTCGTGGCGCGGCTGTTTGGCCCTGCCTTCGAGCTGATGCTGGAAGGCTCCATCGAGACGCCCAGTGCGCGGATGGCGACAGCTTTCGGGGTGTTGTTTGCCGCCACTCTGGTGGTCGGAGCGTTGATCAATCACCTGCTTGGGGAGCTGGTGCGGGTCACCGGGCTGTCCACTACAGATCGCCTTTTTGGCATGGTATTCGGCGCGGTGCGTGGTGTCGTGCTGGTGATAGTGCTGGTTGCCATAGGTGGCCATCTTTTTTCGGCGGACGGCTGGTGGCGGGAATCCGTACTGGTGCCGCATTTTGCTTTACTGGAAGACTGGACACGGACGGTTGCGGCAGAGCTCGTCAAGTTCATCATCCGAATCGGATCAGCCTAGGGGACAGGTCACATGTGCGGAATAGTCGGTATCGTCGGTCGCTCATTCGTCAATCAGGCGATTTATGACGCGCTGACCGTGTTGCAGCATCGCGGTCAGGATGCTGCCGGTATTGTCACTTGTGACGGAGACCGGCTATTCCTGCGAAAGGACAATGGCATGGTGCGCGATGTCTTTCGTAACAGCCATATGCGCCGGCTGGTTGGCAACATGGGTATCGGCCATGTCCGCTACCCGACCGCTGGCACAGCCAGTTCTGCCGAGGCACAGCCTTTTTATGTGAACTCTCCCTACGGTATTACCCTCGCGCATAACGGCAATCTGACCAACACTGCTGCGCTGGCAGAAGACATATATCGGGCCGATCTCCGTCATATTAATACTTCGTCGGATTCCGAGGTGTTGCTCAACGTGTTCGCCCATGAGCTGCAGCAGCTTGGCAAGCTGGTGCCGCAGCCGGATGATATTTTTGCTGCAGTATCGCGTGTGCATGAGCGTGTCGAGGGCGCCTATGCGGTGATTGCCATGATTACCGGCTACGGTATTCTCGCCTTTCGGGATCCGCATGGTATTCGTCCGGTCTGTTATGGCCGTCGTGATACCGAGCAGGGGCCTGAGTATATGGTGGCATCGGAAAGTGTTGCGCTTTCCGGCTTGGGTTTTCATCTGGTCAGGGATCTGGCTCCAGGTGAAGCCATATACATCAGCGCTGAAGGCGAGGTCTATACTCGCCAGTGCGCCAGCAAGCCGGTGCTGACTCCGTGTATTTTCGAACAGGTTTATCTCGCCCGTCCGGATTCGATTATTGATGGCATTTCTGTTTACAAGGCGCGTCTGCGGATGGGCGAGAAACTTGCCGAGAAGATAGAGCGGGAGTGGCCTGATCATGATATTGATGTGGTGATTCCGATCCCGGACACAAGCCGTACCGCTGCATTACAGATGGCCAATATGCTGGAGGTAAAGTATCGGGAGGGGTTCATCAAGAACCGCTATATCGGTCGTACCTTTATCATGCCGGGGCAGCAGCAGCGGAAGAAGTCTGTCCGTCAGAAACTCAATGCTATTGAACTGGAGTTTTCCGGCAAGAATGTGCTACTGGTTGATGACTCGATAGTGCGTGGCACGACCTGCAACGAGATCATCCAGATGGCACGGGAGGCGGGCGCCAATAAGGTCTATTTTGCTTCCGCGGCACCGCCGGTGATCTATCCGAATGTTTATGGCATTGATATGCCGGCAGCCAGTGAGCTGATCGCCCATGGCCGCAGCAATGAAGAAATCTGTGAGCTGATTGGTGCGGACAAGTTGATCTATCAGGACTTGCCGGACCTGATTGCCGCCTGTCGTGAAGGTAATCCGGCCATCAGTGAATTTGACTGTTCGGTATTTGATGGCCGCTATATTGCTGGCAGGATTGACCGAAATTATCTCGACTCGCTGGAGCAGCGGCGTAGTGACACTACCAAGCAGCAGAAAAGTCGTGCGGCAGCACTGGCCAGTAATGAGACGGTAGATCTACATAACGGTAATTGAAACAGGAATAGCAAATGAGCAAGCGGCAGCTGCCCGAGAATCTTGGTGTAGAGACCCTGGCGATTCGTGCCGCTGAGTTGCGTACCGATGAGATGTCGCACTCCGAAGCCCTGTTTCTGACCTCCAGTTTTGTCTACGAGAACGCAGCTCAGGCGGCTGCGCGTTTTGCCGGCACCGAGTCTGGCAATATCTATTCTCGTTTCACCAATCCCACCGTGCGGTCTTTCGAGCAGCGTCTGGCGGCGCTGGAGGGCGGTGAGCAGTGTGTTGCCTTCGCTTCCGGCATGGCGGCCATCAACGCTGTGTTCATGGCCTGCCTGAAACCGGGAGACCATATTGTCAGCTCCCGTAGCCTGTTTGGTACCACTCATGTGCTTTACGACAAGTACCTGCGCAAGTTCGGTATTGATGTAACGCTGGTGGATATCAATGATCTCGGCCAGTGGCGAGCCGCCATGACCGCCAGGACCCGGTTTCTGTTTCTGGAAACACCGTCCAACCCGCTCGCGGAAGTGGCCGACATCGCTGCGCTGGCAGACATTGCCCATGCCGGTGAGGCACAGCTGATTGTTGATAACTGTCTGTGCACTCCGGCGTTGCAAAGACCCCTGTTACTGGGTGCTGATATCGTTATTCACAGCGCCACCAAGTATCTGGACGGGCAGGGACGCTGCCTCGGCGGCGCCGTGGTTGGCCGGGCTGCAGATATGGCAGAGGTATATGGCTACCTGCGCACGGCCGGCGCCACTCTCAGCGCCTTTAATGCCTGGGTTTTCCTGAAAGGTCTGGAAACCCTGTCGCTGCGCATGCACGCCCATTCTGCCAATGCGTTGGCACTGGCCAAATGGCTGCGTGAGCAGCCCGGTATTGACCGGGTTCATTACGCTGGCTTGACGGACCATCCGTATCATCAACTGGCGCTCAGCCAACAGAGCGGATTTGGTGGCGTGCTGTCGTTTGAGGTGCGTGATCGCGCCGGCAAGGCAGACCGTGATGCCGCATGGCGGTTTATCGATGCCACCCGGCTGGTGTCGATCACCGCCAATCTTGGCGATGTCAAAACCACTATTACCCACCCGGGGACCACTACCCACGGGCGGGTCGCAGAAGAAGAAAAGCGTCGTGCCGGTATCAGTGACAACCTGATCCGTGTTGCGGTAGGACTGGAAGGTCTGGAGGATCTCAAGGCGGATATGCGCCGTGGTCTGGCAGGTCTGGGTTTCGGAGAATAAACATGACCACGGCCATTGGGCGCGCCATTACTGCAGTGTCAGGTGTGGTGCTTGGCAAGGAAGAGCAGATTCGTCTTGCCGTTGCCTGCCTTCTGGCCCGGGGACATCTGCTTATTGAAGACCTTCCCGGCATGGGCAAAACCACCTTGGCCCATGCTCTTGCCAGAGTGTTTTCGCTTGAGTATCGCCGCGTCCAGTTCACCAGTGACATGTTGCCGGCCGATATTCTCGGCGTATCGATTTTCGACCCTGATAGCCGTGAGTTCCAGTTGCGCCCGGGGCCGGTGTTTACCCAGTTGTTGCTGGCAGATGAAATCAACCGGGCGACACCGAAAACTCAGGGAGCTCTGCTTGAGGCGATGGAGGAGCGGCAAGTCACCCTCGATGGCGTTTCCCGCCCCTTGCCGGAACCGTTCTATGTCATTGCCACGCAGAACCCGGTGACGCAGGCCGGTACATTCCCGCTGCCGGAGTCGCAGCTTGATCGCTTTCTGATGCGGATCTCGCTTGGCTATCCGTCTGCGGAAACCGAGATCGCGCTGCTTTCCGGCAGTGATCGTCGTCAGCAGGCGTTGACCATGAAGCCGCAGCTCAGTACTGCTGAGTTGATGCAAATGATGTTGCTGGTCGAAAAAATACATGCATCTGCTGATCTGATTGATTATGTCCAGCGGCTGCTTGGATACAGTCGCGATGGTGGTCTGTTTGTTGCAGGTCTGTCTCCGCGTGCGGGGCTGGGGCTGCTGCGTGCGGCGAGGGCCTGGGCGTTGCTGGCTGGAAGAGACTATGTCACCCCGGAGGACGTGCAGGTGGTGCTTGGTCCTGTCACCAGCCATCGCTTGCAGGGCAGTGCCGGAGGCACCACTGCCGCTTCCATACAGCAGTTGCTGGAGGCGGTTCCGGTGGTGCGGCGTAGCTGATGAAAAGCCTGCGCCGGACAGTCTCCGAGCTCTGGCATGGTTGGCTGCAACGGCGTATTCCCCCTTCCCGGCAGGTGCTGCTGGATCAGCGCCGCATTTTTATTTTCCCCTCTGCCTACGGCTTTTTTTTCCTGCTGATCGCGGTACTGCTGTTTGTTGGCGGCATCAACTACGAGAATAACCTGCTGCTTGGTTTCTCGTTCCTGCTGGTCAGCCTGTTCCTGATGGCAATCCTGCACACGTTCCGGAATCTTGCTGGCCTGAAGCTGGTGGCAGCGTCCATGCGGCCCGGTTTCGCCGGCGCCCGCGGAGCACTGGAGGTGCGTATCCTCAGTGCTCACCATGCCCATCTCAGCATCTGGTTGCACTGGCCAGGGGCGCCTGCCGAGGAGGTATCGGTTGAGCCGGGCGAGGAGAAAAGTCTGTGGTTGAGTGTGCAGCTGCTCCGGCGCGGCCGCCAGCATCCGGGGCGCCTTCGTGTCGAGAGTCGTTACCCCCTCGGCTTGCTGCGTAGCTGGAGTCTGGTTGATCTGGACCATACTTGCTTGGCGTGGCCGAAGCCTTTATCAGGGGGAGAGTGTCCGGCCAGTGGCGGCGATGATGATACTGGGGTCAATCATCAGGACCGTGGCAGCGAAGAATTTGAGGGGCTGAGAAGTTATGTGGCCGGAGATTCGTTGCGGCTGGTGGACTGGAAAAGCTACGCCCGTGGTCGTGGCCTGAATACCAAACAGTTCAGCGATCCCGCCGAGGGCCGGCTGTGGCTGGAGTGGAACAGGCTACCCGGCCATGACCCGGAAACCCGCTATGGCCGGCTCTGTTACTGGGTGTTGCAGCTTGATCAGCGTGGTGAGCGTTACGGCTTGCGGCTGCCTGACGGTGAGCTGGAGCCTGGCAGCGGACCGTTACAGCGCGAGCGGGCACTGGAGATGCTGGCGCTGTCCGGGGAGAGCGGCTGATGGCGCGGGTCTATCAGGTTCCCCGGCATGCCTTCCCGTGGCTGATTAGCGGCGCGCTGCTTGCCTCGTTGCCACATATGCTGCGGGCCGAGCTATGGCTCTCCGTGGTCGTTCCGCTGTTACTGCTCTGGCGCATCATGATTCAGCGCGGTCGTTTTGCCATGCCCGGCAAACTGGTGCGTGGCATGTTGTTGCTGGGCTTGGCCGGTGCCACCCTCTATAGCCACGGCACATTGTTGGGTCCCGATGCCGGCGTCACTTTGCTGGTTGCAGCGTTTGCTTTGAAAATGCTGGAAATGTTTCGTCTTCGTGACGCTTACGTGGTGATCATTCTTGCCTTTTTTGTCCTCGCCACTGCGTTTCTGTTTTCCACCGGGCCCCTCATTACCATTTATATCGGTCTGGTGCTGGTGCTGATGGTTGCCGCACTGATCGGCATCAATCATCCGGAAAGTGGTGTGTCACCCTGGCGACATTTTCGTTTGTCGTTGACGATGCTGGGACAGGCAATTCCGTTAATGCTGGTTTTCTTCATGTTGGTGCCACGATTGCCGCCGCTCTGGAGCCTGAAGGTCGAGCAGCAGCAGGGCAAAACCGGGATGAGCGATTCGATGGCGCCGGGCGAGATCAGTCGTTTGTCGAGGCAGAACGATCTCGCCTTTCGGGTCGAATTTGAAGGCGACGTGCCGCCGCCATCATTGCGTTACTGGCGTGGTCTGACCTACGGCTGGTTCGACGGGCGGCGCTGGAGTCAGGCAGTTCCGCCGGCACTGGATCGACAGGAATATGTTCGCTTCGCCAACGGCGTGTCACCGCAATGGTACCTGCAGTTGCTGGCGGATCGTGGCGATGCGGCGTGGAAATATCGTGTTGTCATGGAGCGCAGTGGACGTCAGTGGCTATACGCCATGTCTGTTCCTTTCAGTGATAAAGCAGATGTCGGGTTGGCCCGTGATCTGCGTCTGGTGCGGCGCACCGATCTTGAAGCCACTTACGATTACCGGGTGACCAGCTATCTGATGCCGGTGGCAGTGGAGGGACTGAAGGATTGGGAGCGTCAGTTCTATGTTGCGCTGCCTTCCGGAAGCAGTCCCAGGGCCGCTGCCATGGCACAGCAATGGCGGGATGAGTCGGTCAGTGATGCAGCTTATGCCAACCGTTTGTTGCGGTGGCTGAACGAGGAGCAGTTTTACTACACCCTCGAACCACCATTGCTTGGTCAGCACACGGTGGATGATTTTCTGTTTCGCACCCGTCGCGGGTTTTGCGAGCACTATGCCTCCAGTTTTGCGTTTCTGCTACGGGCAGCTGGAATACCCGCACGGATCGTGGCGGGCTATCAGGGGGGGCAGCTGAATCCACTGGGCAATCATTTGCAGGTACGCCAGTACGATGCCCATGTCTGGGTTGAGGCCTGGTTGCCGGAGCAGGGCTGGGTTGAATTTGATCCCACCGCTGCGGTGGCGCCTGCGCGCATCGAGCTGGGACTGGAGCAGGCATTGGCCGGCTTCGATGAACAGACTGATACCGGTCTGGCCGCCGTGTTGCGTAGCAATCCGTTGCTGACGCGGCTGAGCCATCTGATCGATTACATTGAGTTCGGCTGGGCCAAATGGGTATTGGGTTATAACCAGCAAAATCAGCTCGAGTTTCTCAGTCGGTGGCTCGGCAAGGTCACGCCGGAGCGAATGGTGATGACGTTGGCAGCCGTGGGCGGGTCGCTGATGACCGTCATGCTGATATGGATGCTTTGGCGGGCGCGACGGCCTGGGCTGAAGTGGTGGCAGCGGGAGTATCGGGCCATGCTGCGCCTGATGCGAAAGCGAGGGCTGAATCCGCCGGCACATCTGCCGCCGGCGCAGGTGATTGCTGCAGCGGCACAGCGCTATCCGCGAGCTGCGGCTGCGCTACAGGACTGGCAACACTGTTTTGAAGCAGCGGTATACAGGCCGCCAGCGGCGGACCCGGAGCTGTTGCGGCGTCAGCTTGTAGTGCTGCGTCGCAAAGTTGCCCGTATGAGTCGGCTCTGACCTTTTAATCGGCGTTGCCGTGCGTATAACCTTTGTCGTGCCTGCGGGCTAACTGAAGAGAACAGATACTGCCGATGGCTCGATTACACCCTACTCTGAAACAAGCCCTTTCCCTGTTGCCGAAGACGCAGCCTGTGCATCTGTTTACCCGGCACTCGGTGCGCGAGCTGGCCAAGGACGGGTTTGCCGACTACCGCCTGCCTCTGACTGCGGAGGGAGTTGTCATGGCCAGAAGCTGGGGAGCGGCATTGGGCCGTCCGCTGTCCCGGTTCAGCAGTAGCCCTGTCGGTCGCTGTGTCGACACTGCCCAGGCGATGATGGAGGGGGCGTTGGAGGCGGGGTTGCTGGCGGCGCCGGTGGAGATCGAGCGCAGTATGGTGCTGGTGGAGCCGGGTTGTTATGTCGAGGATGTTGCCGCGGTCGGGCCGCATTTCATGAAACTTGGTGCGCTACGTTTTATCAATCATCACATCAGTGATGGACTGGAGGGCTTGCTTAGCCCCGAGGCCGGCAGACAGAAGCTGCTGGCTTTTTTGCAGGCCCGCCAGCCCGAGTCTGGCGCACTGGCGGTGCATGTGACCCATGACACCATCATCATCGCCTTTGTTGCCAGCCTGCTCGGCCTGAGGCAGGTCAGTGAGCAGGACTGGCCATGGATGATGGAAGGTGTCTGGCTCTGGTTTGATGAGCGTGAATTGCACTGGATATGGCGCGGACAGTGGCACCGCCGGTCGTTGGCCGAGCTGCTACCAACACCGCGCTGAGCGCTCTGCTATAGTGTCCTTCCTGTCCTGCTTGAGGGTGACCTTCCTTGTCTGCTCTGGTGCTGCGCGATGTGCGCAAAATCTACGGAAACGGTGTTGAAGCCCTGAAGGGCATCAGTCTTGATGTACAGGCCGGTGAATTTTTTGCCCTGCTCGGGCCGAATGGAGCCGGCAAGTCGACCAGCATCGGCATCATCAGCTCGCTGGTCAACAAAACCGCTGGCAGTGTTGAGATTTTTGGCCACGATCTTGACCGTGACCGGGTTGCTGCCAAGCGCCGGGTTGGAGTGGTGCCGCAGGAGTTCAACTTCAACCAATTTGAGAAAGTGTTCGATATTCTGGTCACCCAGGCGGGCTTCTACGGTATCCCGGCGATAAAGGCTCGCCAGCGGGCCGAGTTTTACCTGCGCAAACTGGGACTATGGGAGAAGCGGGAGAGCCAGTCGCGGATGTTGTCCGGGGGCATGAAGCGCCGCCTGATGATTGCCAGAGCGCTGGTGCATGATCCGGATTTGCTGATTCTCGATGAGCCCACCGCAGGTGTCGATATCGAGCTACGGCGTTCCATGTGGGATTTCCTGACCGAACTGAATCAGCAGGGCAAGACCATTATTTTAACCACCCATTATCTGGAGGAGGCGGAATCGTTGTGCCGCCGCATCGCGATTATTGATCGTGGTCGCATTGTTGAAAACACCGATATGAAGTCATTGCTTGAGAAGCTGCACATTGAAACCTTTGTGCTGGATCTGGCGGCTCCACTGGATGTGGCGCCGCAGATTGAAGGTCTGGTGCTGAGATTGCGGGATCAACGTACTCTGGAGGTGGAAGTGCCGAAAACCCGGGCATTGAATGATTTGTTTGCTGCGCTGGCCTCGCAAGGTATTTCGGTGCTGAGTATGCGCAACAAGAGTAACCGGCTCGAGGAGCTGTTCTTGCGACTGGTGGAGCGCAATCTGGATACCGGGGGCGCGGCATGAGCATGCATTACCAGTGGGTTGCCTTCCAGACCATCGTGGTCAAGGAAATTCGTCGATTTGTCCGGATATGGCCGCAGACCCTGTTGCCGCCAGCGATCACCATGACGCTTTATTTCGTCATTTTCGGCAACCTGATCGGTAGCCGGATCGGTGATATGGGCGGCTTTGATTACATGCAGTTTATTGTCCCCGGGCTGGTGATGATGAGCGTGATCCAGAACAGTTACGGTAATGTGGTCAGCTCGTTCTATTCGACCAAGTTCCAGCGCTCGATTGAGGAAATGCTGGTGTCGCCGATGTCGAGCACCACGATCCTGCTTGGCTATGTGGCTGGCGGTGTGGCCCGCGGCATCTGTGTTGGTCTGATTGTTACCTTGCTGTCGCTGTTTTTTACCGAGCTGCAGGTTCAGCACGTATTGGTCACCATCCTGGTAGTGGTGCTGACAGCCGTGCTGTTCTCCATAGGCGGCTTTATCAATGCCATGTTTGCCAACAAGTTCGATGATGTGGCAATCATTCCTACCTTTGTTTTGACGCCGCTGACTTATCTGGGTGGAGTGTTCTACTCGATTGATCTGCTGCCGGAGTTCTGGCGCACGGTATCGTTGTTCAATCCGGTGGTGTATATGGTCAATACCTTCCGTTATGGCCTGCTTGGCGTCAGCGACGTGGATGTGTTGGGCTCTCTGGCCGCCATCATCCTGTTTACGGGCGGCCTGTTCGCGGTGGCGCTATGGATGCTGAATCGCGGTGTCGGTATCCGGCAATAGTGAGGACTGGATCATGTTTCGCAATTGCCTCTGGCCCCTAGAATGGGCTGACCTTTACCGGAGAGCCTTCCATGGCCAACCCGTTTGATGACACCCCGCTTGGTCGACGTACAGAGTACATCGACCAGTACACTCCGGCGCTGCTGTGTCCGGTACCACGTTGGGATGCCCGTGAGGTGCTTGATCTCGACCCGGAGGCACTACCCTTTCATGGCATGGATTACTGGAATGCCTATGAGGTGTCATGGCTTGATGTTCGTGGCAAGCCTCTGGTGATGATGGGCGAGTTCTCAGTTCCCTGTAACAGCCGCAATCTGGTTGAGTCCAAGTCACTCAAGCTCTATCTGAATTCATTTGCCAACAGTCGTTTCGATTCTGTTGCGGCGGTGCGATCGTTAATGGAGAAAGATCTATCCGACTGCGCCGGAGGTCCGGTGGATGTCCGGCTGCGTACACTTGATAATGCTGCTGCGGATCCCTGGCTTGAAATCAGTGGCGACTGTGTTGATCGGCTGGAAATCGAGATTGATGGTGCGGCTGACGATGTCCGCTTGCTGACCGATCAGGGGCCAGAGCGCACCGAGACCCTTTACAGCCATTTGTTGCGCAGCCTGTGTCCGGTCACCGGGCAGCCGGACTGGGCAACTCTGGTGGTGCGCTATACCGGCGCGCCGATCAGCCAGGTCACCTTGCTGCGTTATGTGATCGCGCTGCGTAACCATCAGGGATTTCACGAACAGATTATCGAGCGGGTATTTACCGATATTCTGCAGCAGTGCAAGCCGCGGCAATTGAGTGTGTATGGCCGCTTTACCCGGCGGGGTGGACTGGATATCAATCCGTTCCGATCAAACTTCGAGGATCGCGCGCTGAATCGGCGTGTGGTCAGGCAGTAATACCGGGCTGATTTTCTCAGGCTGGTCCGAGCGGCCAACCGAAGCCCAGCCAGATCGCCAGCAACAGGCTCCATGCCAGCAGCAGGGCAATGCTGTAAGGCAGCATCATCGCCATCAGGGTGCCGATGCCTGCATCCGGTTTGTGTTGGCGGACAAAGCCAAGCACCAGGGCGAAGTAGGGCATCAGTGGGGTGATCAGGTTGGTGCTGGAGTCGCCGACCCGGAATGCCGCCTGAGTTGCCTCCGGTTGTATCCCTGCCAGCATCAACATCGGAATCAGTAATGGGGCCAGCAGAGCCCATTTCGCCGAGGCGCTGCCAATCAGCAGATTCAGCACTGCCACCAGCAGGATCAGTGCGATCATCAGCAGCGGTGTGGGCAGGTTAATGGCAGTTAGCGCCTCAGCACCATTCACCGCCATCACCAGTGCCATGCCGGACCAGTTGAACCAGGCGACAAACTGTGCCGCAAAAAACATCAGCACCAGATAGCCGGCCAGTTGTGCCACGGTTTTCTCAAGCGAGCGGATAACATCACTGCCGTTGCGAAACGTGCCGCTGCTGTAGCCGAAGATCAGCCCGCACACTGCGAAGCCCAGCGCGATGACGATGACGATACCCTGCATGAATGGCGAGCTTAGCAGGTCGCCGGTGTCGGGATGACGCAGCGGCGCACCGTTGGGCAGCGTCAGTGCAGCAATGGCGAGCAGATAGCCGCCCAGACCGAGCAGTGTCATCAGCATGGTGCGATTCGAGGTTGTTTGCTGATCAAGAGGTGCAGCTGGTTCGCCGGATTGTTCCGAGCGTGTCATCAGCGTGATCACGACGGTGACCAGTACTGTTGAAACAAGCATGAACCAGTAGTTTGCTGCGGCGCCGACGCTGCTGTCCGGTTGTAGCGTGCGGGCGGCTTCCGTGCTGATGCCGGCAAGCAGGGCATCTATCGGGCCGAGCAGCAGGTTGGCACTGAAGCCACCAGAGACGCCAGCAAAAGCCACCGCAATGCCAGTCAGTGGCGAGCGGCCGGCACGCTGGAACAGCAGTGCTGCAAGTGGAATCAGCACCACATATCCGGCATCGGCAGCAATGCTGGAAAGCACGCCGGCAAATGCCACCAGCGGCACCAGCAAGCGTTGCGATGCGCGCTGGACAATCGCGCTCAGGACGCTGCCAAGCAGACCGGAATGTTCGGCAACACCAATGCCGAGCATTGCCACCAGCACGATGCCAAGCGGAGCAAAACCGGTGAAGTTACTGACCATGGAGGTCAGCATCCAGCGCACACCTTCTGCAGACAGCAGCGAGCGCAGTGGCAGGGGATCACCAGTCAGTGGATGCGCGGTATCGGGAATGCTAACGCTGACCAGTGCACTGACTGGCAGCAGCAGCAGGCACAGCCAGACAAACAGCAGGGTCGGATGGGGGAGGCGGTTACCAAGCCGTTCAAGCCGCGATAACCAGCCGGCCGTTGCACTCATCAGACGATCAGACGGTCCTTGACCGTCATCGCCGTGCGTCCCAGTATTTCCATGATTTTGCTCTTGTCTCGATCACGAATGCTGGTGCTGTCGATGTGCAGCGAGAAACCTTGGGCATCGAGATCAATCCGGGTGTCCTCACCTTTCTTCAGGCCGGTGGCGCCGGTGGCGAGGCTGACCAGAATGCGTTTCTTGTCGAAATTGCGCACCTTGTGCAGATCCATATGAATGGAAAATCCGGGCGCCTCGAGTGACAGGAAGCCTGCGCCACTGCCGGCGCGTGCCTTCATTTCCGAGACCTCAAATACCGAAATAGGGCGGTTGAAGCCCTTGACCTGAATGTCGCCCATGGCCCGGCACATGATCCGGTCCTTGACCAGCTCCTGGGTGGCCTGGGAAATCAGGATGTGGCCAGGGCGGCAGGCGGACTCGAGCCGACTGGCGAGGTTCACGTCAGTGCCGAGGATGGTGTAATCAAGACGGGTGTCGGTGCCAAAGTTACCGACCGTACAGTAACCGGTATTGATGCCAATGCGAATTTCCAGCTTGTGTTCAATGCCCTCGCGTTTCCAGCGCTGGCGCAGCAACTTCATCTGCTTCTGCATATCGATCGCCATGGCAACGCAGGCGGTGGCGTCCTCTTTTGAGCCCTTGCTGCTCGGGTCGCCAAAGAACACCATCACGGCATCGCCGATAAATTTGTCGACCGTGCCGCCATGGTGACTGGCGATGCGGGTCATTTCACTGAGATAGGTGTTCAGCATTTTCGTCAGCACATCAAGCGGCAACTCTTCCGACATATTGCTGAAGCCCTTGATGTCAGAGAAAAACACCGTGAGTTTTTTGCGCCGGGTTTCGACCTTGGCATCACGCTTGCCCGAGAACAGTGATCCCCAGATTTGTGGCGAAAGATACTTTGCCAGCTTGCGCGACAGCTCCACGGCCTGCTTCTGTTGCTGGGCCATATGTGCCTGAGCGCTGAGCAGAATACGAGTCTGGCTATGTGACTGAAATGCGGAGGCACCGACAAACAGGCCCATGCCGACCATCGACATCAGCGTCAGCATGACCGGGGTCTGTTCCACCGGCAGGATATGGAATCCGAGAATCAGGCTGCCGGCCACCGCGCCGACCACGGTGCCAAAAATATTCATCAGCCAGATATACAGGCCGCCGCTGGTGACAGCGTTGGCGTGGACAATAATCAGCAGTGCCATGGAGGGCACCAGTGAGAAGTGCAGGGATGCGATCGCCATGCCTATCAGAATTGCATCAAGTTGTACCAGTACCCGGCTGGTTTCCTGCTGGCGCTGACCCTTGCGTTCCATGTAGGCAGCAATGATCTGGGCCACTAGCGGGTAGGCCAATAGCAGCGCCAGAATCAGCAGGTAGTCAAACGGATAGACCCGCTGCTGGATACCGATCGACAGCAGCAATACCGCAACGATGAACTCCAGCATGCGGATATAGTTCGCCATCCGCCGGCTATGGGCCTGCGGATCTTCATCAATGCGGCGACGCTTGCCGGGGACGGGACTGGCCTTCATGGTGCTCTGAGTCACTCTTGTATGGCAGGGATAATACCGGCAGAGCCAGTTAGGTGAAGGTTAACCGCATTGTTGCTAGGAAAGAAGGCGTAGAGGGTATTCTGCCCATCATCCTGCCAGCTCCGGTACAATGCCCGCTCCCTTTGCCGGAGCGATGATGGATATTCAGACTGCGATTCTTGGCCGGGTTTCCTGCCCGCGACTGGATGCCCCCGGGCCGACGGCGGAGCAGCTGCAGCAGCTGCTGACAGCAGCAGTGAGGGCGCCTGACCATGGCCTGCTGCGGCCATGGCGCTTTATCGTTGTCGATGGCGACCAGCGGGCCCGGCTCGGCGAGATGCTGGCGCAGTGCTGTCAGCAGGATCAGCCTGACCTGAATGAGGCACAGCTGGAAAAGCTGCGTCAGGCTCCGTTACGGGCTCCAACGCTGCTGATCGTGGTGGCGGAAATCTCCACGCCGCACAAGGTCTCGGTGATCGACCAGATCATGGCCTGCGCGGCAGCGGTGCAGAACCTGTTGCTGACCGCCCATGCCATCGGCGTGGGGGCCATGTGGCGCACCGGCGCACCGGCATTGAGCCCGAACCTGAAACTCTGCCTTGGCTTCCGCCCGGAAGACGAGATTGTCGGCTTTATCTATCTCGGTACGCCCGCTGGTAACAGCAAGACCGTCACTATTGAATCCCCGGACAACTGGATCAGGGCTTTCCCGGATGCCTGATCTTGCTGCTCTGGAAACACGCATCCGTAGCCATATCCCGCTAACCGAGCATCTGCAGTTCCGGCTGCTGTCGTTCAATGATGACCGCCTTACTTTGAGTGCACCGCTGGCGGCCAATATCAATGACAAGGGCACCATGTTCGCCGGTAGTCAGGCTGCCCTGATGGCGCTGGCCGGCTGGTGCCTGACTACCTTGCAGGCAGAGCAGCTGGTGGCGCAGGCCGACGTACTGGCAATGCAGAACAGCCTGCGCTACCGGCGCCCGGTTACCGGCACGCTAACCATTATGGTGTCCAGTCCGGAGAATAGTTTGCTCCGCTTTCGTCATCATCTGTCGCAGGGCGAGCGGGCGCCGCTACAAATTCTTGCCGAGGGCTTTAACGACAACGGCGAGTTGGCCAGCCAGTATCAGGGCGAATACCTCGCCCGCATTGTTTGACTGGTCAGGAAATCACCGGCCACGGGGCTTTTCCGATTGCCACCCTGCAGAGCCTCGGGTAACCTGTGCGCCTTCAAAAACCGGCCCCTGGGCCGTTTTTTGATCCAGGTTCCGGTGAGGTGGCCGAGTGGCTGAAGGCGCACGCCTGGAAAGTGTGTATACGTTAATAGCGTATCGAGGGTTCGAATCCCTCTCTCACCGCCAGATAGCAAAA
>JAGLCJ010000006.1 GCA_023146255.1 Alcanivoracaceae bacterium | reverse complement strand
TTTTGCTATCTGGCGGTGAGAGAGGTCATGATTCGAACCCTCCGTTCGACAAGCCGCGCCAGCGGCGCAGGACGCCGCAGGCGCCCCGAAGGGGTGAGCCAATCGCCACAAGCGATTGGCGAATCCCGATGCCCGAGGTTCTGCAAGGAATCTGGAGAAACTGTTTGTTTAAAGAAAGTCGCGGTCGATCGACCGCTCCTACAGGGCTCCGTCGAATCCCGTCTTTATTCCCCGGAACCAAACGCCTCCCTCAATCCCCCCAACATCTCCCGCAAAACCCCGCCCTGCAACGCAATCCGCGCCATCATCTCGGCCAGCGCATCTTCCTCATCGACGCCATCCAGACTCTCGCGAATCACATCCAGCGCCTTGATCCGCTTGATCTGCATCTCGTCGGTCAGATCAAACTCCAGCTCGTCGCGGAAGCTCAGATTCAGCTTCACCACCTGCATACCGGCCTCGATATGCTTGAGTATTTCTTCCTGACCAAGATCGAACGAGGTAAAGCGCACGCTGGCCGCTTCTTCGCCAGTGCCTTTCAGTTCGCAGCGATCACCCAGACCGAAACCGTGCGGCAGCTGCTGCGGCTGCTTCAGCCACTCGGTCATCAGCATGGCCGGCGACACTTCGGCAGCAGCGCGCGTCACCGGCAGGCTGCCAAGTGCCTTGCGCAGGCAGGAGATCACCTGCTCGGCGCGGTTCTCGGACGAGCTGTCGACCAGAATGCGCTTTGCATTCAGGTCAATCAGAAAACCGACCCGACGCTGGCGGGTAAAGGCCCGGGGCATCAGCTCGAAAGTGATTTCATCTTTCAGTGCCGCCTTTTCCTTGCGACCGGGGCGGCGGCCATCACGCGCCTCAATGGCGTCGAGCCGCTCCTCAAGTTCTTCCTTGATGACACCGCCGGGTAGCAGCCGGCTGGTTTCCTGCCAGACGCCGTAGAGCAGGTTATCGGTAGCATGAATCAGGTTTTCATACGCCTTCAGTGGCGGCACAAAGCCGTCGACATTGAGCTGTTGCTGGCTGATTTTCGGGCAGCGCAGGCTGTTCAGTTTTTCATCAAGTTCGTGGGCGGACCAGGGAAACGGGTCGGCACTTTGGTAAACACAGAGATTGCGGATCCACATGAAGGTAAACCGGGTGACTGTGGCAGGGGTGGCCACCTTAAAGGAGTGGGGGCGGGGGCTCAACTTGTTGCTTCGAAACTGCTACCAACGTCACTACCGTCGCCGTGAGTCAGGGGTGAGTCAAAAGCGGAGTCACGGAGATTGATCTGGCTGGTACGACTTGGTTTTTAGGAAAAGCACCACCTTCACTACCGTGCCGGGGCGCAACCGCCGCCACATCCTCCGGGCTGACCGTTCCGCTGCGCTGCACTTGAAGTCACCCTACGGATGCGGTGGCGTTCACGCCTAACGGAGACTCCGCGCCGCCGCGAGTCGGGGGTGAAGCAAAAGCCCGAACAAAACAAAGACAACAGAAATAGAAAAGAGGAGATGGCGGTAAAGACCAGGATGCGAGGCTTGAGTGCCTGTCAGGGGTTGCCGGGACTGTGTGAGACATGGATGTCGAACACAAGCCTACAGGGACGTATTCACGGCGTGTCCCGGCAACCCCTGACAGGCACTCAAGCCGGGACGTTCACTGCCACATCAGGCCTCAAGTGCTGTTCGCGGTCGGTCGACCGCTCCTACGGGTCAGCCCTGTTTGATGCCAGCCAGCTTACGGGCATGCCACTTCTTCTTCTCGACCTCCATGCCGCGCAAAATCTGAATCCGCTGCGCCTGCGGACTGCCGGCGCCATGCATGGACTCGGTCAGATAACCCACCGCATTGCGGCCCAGCGTCATGTTCTCGATCAGACGCAAAATCCGCATCCGGTCTTCCACCGGCAGATCATCGCGGCCCTTGAGGAACTTCTTGATGATCTCGCCTGCTTCCTCGTGCTGATAATCCGCCTCGCTCGGCATCGTCACCATCAGGCCGCCGGCCAGATCCTGCGCCAGCCGTGAGATTTCATAGGGGAAGCGGGTGACATTGTGCTTGCAGACATTCGCCAGCATGGCGTCGTTCATGAAAATACCGCTCGGCATTTTTTTAGCTTCATGAGAGCTGGCAATGCCGCTGGAGTAAATGGTCTCGTTCAGATGCACCATCTCCACCAGCTTGTCACGGATATGGCTGACCTTGTCGAGGCCGTTGTACTCGGCAATGGATGCCGCCGCGCCGACCAGCACATCGCCAAGGCCGGTCTTGCAGACATAACTGGCGCGGTGATAGGCAGTAAAGCGGGCCACCATTTCCTGAGCGAATTCATATTCGCCATCCATCAGCACGTGTTCCCAGGGAATGAACACGTCATCGAAATACACCAGCACTTCCTGACCACCGTACTGGGCATTGCCCTGATCGATATCACCGGCTTCCATCGAGCGGGTGTCGCAGCTCTGCCGGCCGTAGATATAGGTCAGGCCTTCGGCATCACCGGGGATCATCCCGACCACAGCGTAATTTTTATCTTCCTCGGTCAGGTTCATGGTCGGCATCACGCAGATCCAGTGCTGGTTCCAGCCGCCGGTCATATGTGCCTTGGCGCCACGGACAAAAATGCCCTTGTCGTTGCGACCGGAGACATGCATGAACATGTCCGGATCGGCCTGTTCATGCGGACGCTTCGAGCGATCGCCCTTGGGGTCGGTCATGGCGGCAGCAATCAGAATATTTTTCTGCTGCGCCAGCTTCAGCCAGTCAAGGTAACGCTGGTGGTAGGAGGTGCCGTGCTTCTGATCCATCTCAAAGGTGATCGAGTGCAACACGGAAATGGTGTCGAGACCGGTGCAGCGCTGGAAACAGGTACCGGTAATCTGGCCCATGCGACGCTGCATCTTGTTCTTCATCACCAGATCCGCCGGCGATTCGACAATATGCAGGAAGCGATTGACCTGAGCGTTGATCAGCGGCGAAAACGCGGTGGCCAGCTCCGGGTCTTCAATGGCCAGATCGTAACTGGCGCGCAGGGCATTAATGGATGGCTTGATCATCGGGTGATCGGCCGGCTCATCGATCAGCTCACCAAACAGGAACAGGCGGGTGCCACGACCGCGCAGGCTCTGCAGGTAGTCCTCGCCGGTTTTGATCACGGGCATGCGCGCCCAGCGTTCAGCGGCGCTTTCCTCGCGGCGGGCTTTGATCGGGGTCACGGCGTTCATCGGGCTCTCCGGCTTGTTCTTGTCGGCGGTCGGGTGACTCGCTGGTCGGACCATGGTAGACCCCGTGTCCGGGAAGGCAATGTCCTCAGATGACAGGAGAATTTCTCTTTTGGTCGCTATCCGGGATGGAATCCCTGTCGTGGGGTCGCCAGCGGGGCAGGGCAATCCGCTATAATCGCGACCCCAAGCCAGTTACCCGGAGCCCGCCATGACGGTTATTCGCCAGGACGACGTGATCCAGAGCGTCGCCGATGCCCTGCAATATATTTCCTATTACCACCCGCAGGATTTCGTTGAGGCGGTGCATGAGGCGTACCAGCGGGAGGAGAGCCCGGCGGCGAAGGACGCCATGGCGCAGATTCTGGTCAATTCGCGCATGTCAGCCATGGGCCATCGGCCGATCTGTCAGGACACCGGTATTGTCACCGTGTTCTGCAAGGTCGGCATGAACGTGACGTTCGAAGGCGACATGTCGCTGACCGACATGATCAACGAGGGTGTGCGCCGCGCCTACAACCATCCGGATAACGTCCTGCGCGCATCGGTACTGGCCGACCCGGACGGCAAGCGTGCCAACACCAAAGACAACACCCCGGCGGTGATCCATTACGACATCGTCCCCGGCGACACGGTGGATTTTCAGGTGGCGGCCAAGGGTGGCGGCTCCGAGGCGAAATCCAAGTTCGCCATGCTCAATCCGTCCGACTCGGTGGTGGACTGGGTGCTGGAGCAGGTGCCGAAGATGGGCGCCGGCTGGTGTCCGCCGGGCATGCTCGGCATCGGCATTGGCGGCACGGCGGAAAAGGCCATGCTGTTGGCAAAAGAGTCGCTGATGGAAGCGATTGATATTCACGAACTGAAAGCACGCGGTGCACAGACCCGTGCCGAAGAGCTGCGTCTTGAGTTATTCGAGAAAGTGAACGCGCTGGGTATCGGCGCTCAGGGCCTCGGCGGCCTGACTACGGTGCTGGATGTGAAGGTCTACGACACCCCGACCCACGCCGCCAACAAGCCGGTGGCGATCATTCCGAACTGTGCGGCAACCCGCCATGCTCACTTTGTGCTGGATGGCTCCGGTCCGGCCCACCTTGAGGCACCGAAGCTGGAGAGCTGGCCGGAGATTGCCTGGGGCAACGACGGCAAGTCGAAGCGCGTCAATCTCGACAGCATCACCCCGGAAGAAATCCAGACCTGGAAATCCGGCGACACCCTGCTGCTGAACGGCAAGCTGCTGACCGGCCGCGACGCCGCCCACAAGCGTATGGTCGACATGATCAATCGCGGTGAGCAGCTGCCGGTGGATTTCACCAACCGCTTTATTTACTACGTTGGCCCGGTGGATCCGGTCGGTGATGAGGTGGTCGGCCCGGCCGGCCCGACCACGGCGACACGGATGGACAAGTTCACCCGCACCATGCTGGAAAAAACCGGACTGATCGGCATGGTCGGCAAGGCCGAGCGTGGTGATGCGGCCATTGATGCCATTCGTGACAACAAGGCGGTTTATCTGATGGCCGTCGGTGGCGCGGCCTATCTGGTCTCGAAAGCGATTCGTAAATCCCGTGTGGTGGCGTTTGAAGATCTGGGCATGGAAGCGATTTACGAGTTTGAAGTGGAGGATATGCCGGTTACGGTGGCGGTGGACTCCAGCGGTGTCTCGGTACACAAGACCGGGCCGAAGATCTGGCAGGCGAAGATTGGCAAGATCCCGGTGAAGGCGGAAGCCTGACATCAATCATGAGAGGGCAGGGATGACCGAACCGCTGAACGATGCCGACGAGCTGGCTTTGCTGAAAGGCGGTGATCAGGCCGCCTTCGCCCGGCTGGTGAAGGCCCATCACCGGGCCCTGCTGGCACTGGCGCGGCCGATTGTTGGTGAGTCCGAGGCGGTTGAGGTGGTGCAGACCGCCTGGATCAAGGCCCACGCTGCGCTGAAGGACTTCGAAGGGCGTGCCGCGCTGCGCAGCTGGTTGTCGCGAATTGTGATTAACGAAGCGCGGATGATGTTGCGCCAGCGCAAGCGTGAAGTGTTTCTGGAAGATCTGCAGCCGGAGGGGGCGGAGCCGTTCGCTGACCGCTTCCGCGGCAACGGTCACTGGGGTGCGCCGCCGGTAAACTGGCATGCGGACAGCCCGGATAGCCTGCTGACCCGCGAGGAGTTGGCCGATTGTCTGTCGGCCCTGCTCGACAGCCTGCCGTCGAACCAGCGCGCCTTGCTGGAGCTGCGTGACAGTGACGGCCTGCCCTTTGACGAGGTCTGTAACATGCTGGGGATTTCCGCATCCAATGCCCGGGTGCTGCTGCACCGCGCCCGGGCCAGATTGTTTGCCCTCGTCGATCATTTTGAGGAGACCGGTGAATGCTGAAGTGTCGCGATGTGCCTGCAGAAGCAGAAGCGCTGCTGGACGGCGAGCTCAGCCTTGGCCGGCGTATGGCGTTACGCCTGCACCTGTTTATGTGCGGCAACTGCAGGCGCTATCTGCGGCAGTTGCGGCAGCTGCTCGGCGCTGTCCCGCACATGCATGGCGACGCTTCTGATGAGGAAGTGGACAAGGTACTCAGCCACCTGCACGACCATTCGCACTGAAGTCTGTAACAAGCAGTGCGCTCTCGCATCAGAGTGGCAACCCGATGCAGGAGCTCGTTATGCCATCTTTGTTTCATCTCGCCAGCCGCTTTCACTCCCTGTTCAATCACACGCGTGAAGCAGATTTTCTCGCACCCTTGCTGTTGCGCCTGTTTCTGGCCCCGGTGATGATTGCCGCCGGCTGGCAAAAAGCCGGCAGTTTCGATTCTACGGTGGCCTGGTTTGCTAATGACGATTGGGGCCTGGGGCTGCCGTTCCCGGCGCTACTGGCGACGCTGGCTATTGCGACCGAGCTGGTCGGCGGCATTTTTCTGCTAATCGGTTTGGCAACGCGCTATGTGGCTGTGCCGCTGATGATCACCATGCTGGTGGCAGCGCTCAGTGTACATTGGCAGAACGGCTGGTTTGCGGTGGCGCCATCCAATCCTGAGACCAGCATGGCCCGGCCTTTGGCGGCAATGGGCATTCCGGCGGCGCAGCGCAGTCTGGAGAACAGTGCCGAGGTCGGGCAGCGTTTGCAGGCTGCCAAAGGCCTGTTACGTGAGCATGGTCATTACGGCTGGCTAACCGAGAGAGGAAATTTTGTTGTTCTGAATAATGGCATCGAGTTTGCCGCCACCTATTTCGTTATGCTGATGGTGTTGTTCTTCTATGGTGCCGGCCGCTGGTTCAGCATCGATTACTGGATTGCACGACGTTTTCACTCATTCACGGCAGGGAAGTAACCGATGAAACTCAAGTCCTGGTTTATCTCACTCTGGATCACACTGGTGGTAGTCGGGCTTGGCCATGCCGGCTGGATGCTATGGCAGAGTCCGGCACAGGTTGCAGGCTGGGCGGTGGTCATAGCGTTACTGCCGGCGCTGGTATTTTTCCTCTGGTTGCTGGTCGGCCAGGTGGCGCGTACTGCTGCCACACTTTGGCCGCTGACTGTCGGGCCGATCATTGCCCTGTTGCTGTGGCTGGCACTGGATCGCGTCAGCCTGATGCCGCTGTTGCACATTGTCGGCACCGGTCTGGGCGGTGGCCTGCTCTACCAATTCTGGTATTCACGTTTCGGTCGAGAGCAGAGTCAGGCCCTGGTGGTGGGGCAGCGTCTGCCGTCGTTGCAGCTTGCCGACGGTGATGGCAAACCGGTACATACCGACCAGCTGGCCGGGCCATTGCTGCTGATCTTCTATCGCGGCAACTGGTGTCCGCTGTGCATGGCGCAGATTCGTGAAGTGGCCGGGCAATACCGTGAACTTCACGCCCGCGGTGTTACCACCTTGCTGGTCAGTCCCCAGCCCCATGAAAACACCGCCAGTCTGGCCGAGCGCTTTGAGGTGCCGTTCCTGTTTCTGGTCGATCAGGGCAACCGGGTCGCCCGCCAGCTGGGCATCGTTGCCGAGAACGGCTTGCCGGCGGGGCTGGAAGTACTGGGCTACGACAGTGATACGGTGATGCCCACGGTGGTGATGACCAATGCTGCCGGGGTGATTATCTTCTCTGACCAGACAGACAATTATCGGGTCCGTCCGGAGCCGGATGTGTTTATCCGTATTCTGGATGAAGCGGGAGTGAGTTGATGCGTGAAGATGTGCGCGAATATTACGGCCAGACCTTGCAGGGCAGCAGTGATCTGCAGACCAACGCCTGCTGTGATCAGATACCGCCAGACTGGCTCAAGCCGGTGCTGGCGAAGCTGCATGAGGAGGTGGTCAATCGTTACTACGGCTGTGGTCTGGTGGCGCCGCAATTGCTGGAAGGCATGCGTGTGCTGGACCTGGGCTGCGGCAGTGGCCGTGATGTTTATGTGCTGTCGGCGCTGGTCGGTGAGCAGGGCGAAGTAGTCGGTGTCGATATGACCCCGGAACAGCTGGAAGTGGCAGAGCGGCACAAGGAGTTTCACCGTCAGGCGTTTGCCCATGGCAACAGCAATGTCCGCTTCCTGCATGGCTATATCGAGCAGCTCGACGCGCTGGGCTTGCCGGACAGCTATTTTGATATTGTCGTTTCCAATTGCGTGATCAATCTCAGCCCCGACAAGGAGAGAGTGCTGCGTGAAGTGCAGCGCGTCCTCAAGCCCGGCGGCGAGATGTATTTCTCCGATGTCTATGCCGATCGCCGTATTGCCGAGTCGCTGAAGCAGGACCCGGTGCTCTATGGCGAGTGCCTTTCCGGTGCCCTGTACTGGAACGATTTCATTTCTCTGGCAAAGAAAGCTGGCTTCGCCGATCCACGGCTGGTGGAAGATCGACCGATTACCATCGCCAATGACGATATCGCCGCAAAACTTGCGCCAGCGAAGTTCTGGTCGGCCACATACCGGTTGTTCAAACTTGAAGGGCTGGAGCCGGCCTGCGAGGATTACGGTCAGGCGGTGATTTATCGCGGCAGCGTGCCGGGTTCAGAGAAGATGTTTGTGCTGGACAGTCATCATCTGATCGAGCGCGGCAAGGTATTTCCGGTCTGCGGCAACACCTGGCATATGTTGCATGGCAGCCGTTTCCGCGACCATTTCGAATTTATCGGCAATTTCGATACCCATTACGGCATATTCCAGGGCTGCGGCACCAACGTCCCGTTCGCCGATAATGCCGGCGTCGGCGCCGCACCATCTTGCTGCTGAGGTTCGCTTATGCAACTGATCCGCACGGAAAACTGGTATCGCACTCCGAATGGTGACCCGCGTGGCTATATCGAAAGCGCTGAGCTGCGCGAACTCTGGTTCCATACCGGCACTGCCTGCAATCTGGCCTGTCCGTTCTGTCTTGAAGGCTCGAAG
Organism: Alcanivoracaceae bacterium; assembly: GCA_023146255.1. Taxonomy (GTDB): domain Bacteria; phylum Pseudomonadota; class Gammaproteobacteria; order Pseudomonadales; family Alcanivoracaceae; genus PGZG01. The sequence continues at coordinate 176,184 of JAGLCJ010000006.1, read as the reverse complement.
CCCGGTGATGATCGTCTTGGCCTGATGACGCTGGAAGATGTTATCCCGTTTGTTGACGAAGCCTGCGAACTCGGCGTCAACCAGTTCTCCTTCACCGGCGGCGAACCCTTTGTAGCAAAACAGTTTCCCCGGATCCTTGAATATGCTGCCGCGCGCAGGCCCTGTCTGGTGCTGACCAACGGCACCCGGCCGCTATTGCAACGCATGGATGAGGTGTTGCCACTGGCCAGTGCCGCACATCCGGTGTCGTTCCGGATCAGCATTGATTACCCTGATGTTGCCCGCCATGAGGCCGGCCGCGGTGAGGGCACTTTTGCCGAATCCCTGCAGGCATTGCGTGAACTCAGCGCCGCCGGTTTCCATGTTTCGGTGGCACGGCAGTGGTCGCCTGAGGAAAACACCGCCGAGGTCGAGCAGGCCTATGAGAACATTTTTGCCGATAACGGCATTGCAGAAGCAATTCGGCTGGTGTCCTTTCCCGATTTCGCCACACCCGGTACCGAGCGCGTCACACCGCACATCACCGAGAGCTGCATGACCACCTATCACAGCGCAGAAAGCCGCGCCGGCTTCATGTGCGCCTTCAGCCGGATGGTGGTCAAGGACAAGGGAAGAATGCGAGTCTATGCCTGCACGCTGGTAGACGATGATCCCGGCTACGATCTCGGCGGCACCCTGCGCGACAGCCTCAATCAGAGAATCATGATGAAGCATCACCGCTGCTTCACCTGCTTCAAATTCGGAGCCTCTTGCAGCGAGCTATAACTTGGGTTGTGCCGCTTAAATAGCAGGATGCGAGGCAGGAGTGCCAGTCAGAGCTTGCCGGGACTGTGTGAGGCATGGATGCCGAACACAAGCCCCCAGGGATGGGTTCACGGCGGGTCCCGGCAAGCTCTGACTGGCACTCCTGCCGGCGAGGCTCACTGCCAAGCCAAGCCAAAAAAATCAAACCGGATATTCAAACTCCCGAATCACCTCAAGAAACTCTCCGCCAAACCGCTCCAGCTTCACATCCCCCACGCCACTCACGCTGAGCATGGCACTGGAAGTCGTCGGTCGCTGCTCCAGCATGTCCCGCAAGGTTGCATCATTGAAAATAACGTAAGGCGGCACACCATGCTCCTCGGCCAGACGTTTGCGACAGGCACGCAAGGCCTGCCACAACTCGCGGTCCGCCGGTTCGATATCCTGATGTCGGCGTTTGCTGCTGGCAGCAGCGATCGGCACGGAAATCTTTTCCCGGCGCAGCGAAATTTTTTCCTCGCCACGCAACAGCGCCCGACAACGCTCAGTCAGTCGCAAGGTGCCAAAGCCCTCCGGATCAACATCCAGATAACCCTGTGCCACCAGCTGGCGCATGATCGCCCGCCATTCATCCTGCCCGAGCTCCCGGCCAATACCCCAGGTGGATAACTTGTCATGGCCGGCGCTGAGAATTTTTTCGCTGCTGCTACCACGCAACACTTCAATGACATGAATGGCGCCGTAACGTTGGCCGGTGCGGTAGACACAGGACAGCGCTTTCTGCACCGCCTCGCTGGCGTCCCAGCTATCCGGGGGCGTCAGGCAGTTGTCGCAATTGCCACAGGGCTGCGGCAGTTCATCGCCGAAGTAGCGCAGCAGTGTCTGCCGACGACAGCTGGTGATCTCGCACAGCCCCAACATCGCATTCAGACGTTGCTGTTCGTGGCGCTTGAATTCCTCGTTGCCTTCCGAGCCGGCCATCATCTGCCGCAGTTTTACCACGTCCTCAAGGCCATACAGCAGCATCGCCGTGGCCGGCTCACCATCACGGCCGGCGCGGCCGGTTTCCTGATAGTAGGCCTCGATGCTTTTCGGTAAATCGAGGTGCGCAACAAAGCGCACGTCCGGTTTGTCGATGCCCATGCCAAAAGCAATGGTGGCGACCATGATGACGCTGTCTTCGCGCAGAAAACGTTTCTGGTGGGTTTCCCGCAGGCTTGCCGGCAGGCCGGCGTGATAGGGCAGGGCAGTGAAGCCTTCGCCGCTCAGCCACTCGGCGGTCTGCTCGACCTTGGCCCGGCTCAGGCAGTAGACAATGCCGGCATTGCCGCTGTGCTCCTCGCGCAGGAAACGCAGCAGCTGCTGGCGCGGCTTGTCCTTCTGGCGGATGCGGTACTGGATATTCGGCCGGTCAAAGCCGCTGATGAACTGTTCGGCTTTCTGCAGCGCCAGACGCTGGACGATCTCCTCGCGGGTGCGGGCATCGGCGGTGGCAGTCAGGGCAATACGCGGAATGTCCGGGAACTGTTCCTGCAGGACATTCAGGCGCAGATAATCGGCGCGGAAATCATGGCCCCACTGAGCCACACAGTGGGCCTCATCAATGGCAAACAGGGCAATCTGGCAGCTGCCGAGCAGGGCCAGCGTGCGTGGCTGGATCAGTCGCTCCGGGGCGACGTAGAGCAGGTCCAGCTCGCCTTGCTGCAGGGCCTGCTCGGTCTGCCAGACATCGGCGCTGCTCAGGGTCGAATTCAGGAAGCCGGCGCGGACACCAAGCTCTCGCAGGGCGCTAACCTGATCCTGCATCAGGGCAATCAGCGGGCTGACCACCACGCCAACGCCATCGCGGGCCAGTGCCGGAATCTGGTAGCACAACGACTTGCCGCCGCCGGTGGGCATGACCACCAGCGCATCGCCGCCGTCAACGACGGTATCGATGATCGCCTGCTGCGGGCCACGGAAGCTGCTGTAGCCGAAAGTGTGCTGGAGAATGTGGTGAGGATCAGTCATGGGCGCCGAGTATAGCCGGTCAGTCGCCGACATGCAGAACCGACGCGAATCAGGTATAAAGCGAGCGCCACAGGGTTGTCGGGCGCAGCAGTCAGAATAATGCAGGAACATTACCTGCGTGACGCTGCCGGACTACGGATGCTCACACACTGATACTGGCAGGACGTTCTACATTTATGGGTGCTGTCTCTCCACGGTTTTCCGGATTTGCCGTTGTTGCTGCCTGCCTTTTGGCGTCGGGCTGTGCTTCCCTGCGTGAGCATGCCCCGGACTCGCTGGCCGCGCTGATTGATCGCAGTGCGCCTCCGGTCAGGGTTGCCGGTCTGGATTACAGTGAGATCACGGCTTTGGGCGTGCATGGCAGTTGCGATACGCTGGCACAGACGCTGGAGCAGAAGCGAACCTTGCCGCGCCGCGAGCTGGAGGGCAGCCTGCTGCCGTCCTGTCAGGCCGAGGTTGAGGCGGCGCTGGCCAGAGAAAGGGAGTCGGCCCGCCTTGATGAGCTGATCGAGCAGGCCTGGCAGGCGCTGCTGGCCCGGCGAGAGAGGGAGCGGCAGGCTGAGGAGCGGCGCATGCTGGAAGCCGAGCTGCAGCGACGCCAGTTGCAACAGCAACAGCAGCAGAAGCAGAGCGAGCAGCAGGCTGCGTCCAGAGAGAGTCGTCGTCAGGATTGGCAGCAGCGGCTGGTGACCGCGGCCATTCATGGCGCTCTGGCTGAACTGGAGGTTCCGGACAGGCCGCTCGCCTTCAGCGCCGGACAGATTTCCGAGCGCTCGCTGAGCAACTTTCTTGCCTGTGTCGAGCTGGCCTATCCGAATCGTGGCTACAAGATCAGCCGAGACGGCCGCAAGCTGGTTGTTATCGCCGAAAAGGCGGCGCTGCCGCGGGGGCGTATGCCGATTGAGGCGCGCTTTACCGAGCACGATGAATACTGGCTGCTGACCTACCTGAAGGTGGCCGAGATCACCGCAGCCACTGCCCAGGACCGTTTCATTCTGGCGCAGAATCTGGTCGCCCAGAGCTGCTACGGCGAGGACGGCCTGCTCTAGCCTGGCTAGAGCTTCAGCTTGTCAGCAAGCTCGAACCAGAGGTGGCGATACGCCCTGGCCGCCGGAGTATGGCTGGCAAATTCGCCGATCGGGGCACGATGTTCGCCCATCTGTTCAACATGGGTTGAATAGGGGATCCAGGTTTTCAGGCCACCGCGCATCGCCGCGGGTGGTTTGACGATCATTTCCAGGTGCAGCAACCGGCGGCGGTCTACCATGTTGAAGAAGGGCAATACCTTCAGATCACCGTAATTCTTTTCCTTCAGCCATTCGCGAACCTGCTCCAGTGCCCTTAGCGACAGATGGGTCGGGATGACTGGTACCACCAAAACGTCGGCAGCGGCAAAAATGCTCTCGGCCACCGGACTCAGGGTTGGCGGACAGTCAAGAAAGGTCAGGCTGTAGTGCTCGCCAAGCGGCTCAATCAGTTTTTTCAGCGCGGTTCGGGGGTTGCCGGATTCGCTCAGCTTGACGTCCAGATTGCGCAGGGTGAGGTCAGAGGGAATAACGTCGAGCCCATCCCATCGGGTTTCCACCTTGAGTCGGCCAATCGGCTGGCGGCCCTTGAGCAGACTGCCGGCCTTGTAGCCCTTCTCGCCGTCGGCACCAAGGTAAAAGCTGGCAGCGCCCTGAGGGTCAAGATCCCAGAGCAGGGTGCGGTGCTTCCAGCGGGCAGCGTGCCAGGCCAGATTGACTGCGGTGGCAGTCTTGCCGACCCCGCCCTTGAGGTTATAGAAAGCAATGGTCTGCATGCGGCTTCCGGCTCCCCTTTCCCTGTTGTTGCCTGAGGCTAGCACGATGATTTCGCCCTGTCCGCCCTGTAGCGGGTTGTGGCCACTCGGTAAAGCGGCTTAAATACACCGCTGTAATGACACAATGTGATTTGTTTCCGGGGCCCTGAGTGACCAGCGACAAGAAGTATCAGGTGTTTGTCAGCTCGACCTTCACAGACCTGCAGGATGCCCGGCAGGAGCTGATGATGTCCTTGCTGTCTCTGGGCATGATTCCGACCGGGATGGAGCTGTATCCGACCGAGAAGAACAACCAGTGGCCGATGATTCAGCAGGTCATCAATGAGTGTGACTATTACGTTGTGCTGGTGGGCGGGCGCTACGGCACCCTGTCGCCCATCGGTTTAAGTTATACCCACCGTGAATATGTCTATGCGGCCACCAAGAAGAAGCCGGTGATCGCCTTCCTGCATGACCATCCTGAATTACTGTCACCGGATCGCCGCGAGGGTACCCGGGAGGGCGATGTCCGGTTCCGCGATTTTCGCAAGCTGGTTCAGGAAAAGGCGGCCATATTCCGTCACTGGAGCAGCCCGTCAGATCTTGCCGAGGTGGTGCGCAAGGCCATGCCGATGCTGGTCAAACAGAACCCGGCGCCCGGCTGGGTACGGGCGGGGCAGGTAGCGGACCTGTCCCAGGTTCGTGAAGTTCAGGACCTGAAAAAACGTATCGACGAGCTGGAGCGGGAAAAGCATGAGCTGACCGCTGGCTGGCGACCGCCGCTGGAAACACTGGCACGCGGTAGCGACAGCGTTGCCCTGCAGTACAGCTGCAACGCCTATATCAAAGGTGACTGCAAGGTAACCATGGCTGAGCGCAAGATGACCTGGGATGAGGTCATCGCTGCAGTCGGCCCGCAGATGATGAATGAAGTGCCGGAAGCGGTGATGCGCGAGGCGCTGGAGGAAGCTATCGCCGCCAGAGCGCTGACTGATGTCCAGCTGATCATGCCGAAGGCGCATGCAGTGCGAAACGTGGTGCTGTCCACCGGTTCGTTCAATCAGGTCAAGATTCAGTTACGCGCTCTGGGGCTGATCCGCAAGAGCCCGTCACGGGAGGTCAGCGGCCAGACCTGGTGGCAATTGACCCCGCATGGTGATCACACCATGACTCAGGTGTTATCGCAGATCCGCCGCTAGTTTCAGTTATCCAGTTCTGCCCGGCCGCGAAATTGATCCAGTGCTTCCGGATTGGCCAGCGCCCCCTGATTGGTAACCGGCCGGCCGTGAATCACTTCGCGGACTGCAAGCTCAACGATTTTTCCGCTGACCGTGCGTGGAATGGCCGGCACCTCGAGAATTTTTGCCGGCACATGTCGCGGGCTGGCGCCGTCACGAATGACTTTTCGAATTGTGCTCCGTAGTTCATCGCTCAGCGTGTGGCCAGGCTGCAGCACAACAAACAGCACCACCCGCACATCTCCCTGCCAGTTCTGGCCGACCACGATACTTTCACGGATGGCATCCAGCGTTTCCACCTGCCGATAGATTTCCGCTGTGCCAATACGTACGCCGCCGGGATTAAGTACGGCATCGCTGCGGCCATGAATAATCAGGCCGGTGTGATCATCGTGCAGTCGGGTTTCAGCATAGTCACCATGGGCCCAGACATCGTCGAAGCGGCTGAAATAGGCGCGCCGGTATTTGCTGCCATCGTCGTCATTCCAGAAGCCGACTGGCATGGACGGAAATGGTGTACGACAGACCAGTTCGCCTTTTTCGTTATCAACCGGGAGACCGGCGTCATTGAACACGGCCACGTCCATGCCCAGGCCGAGACATTGCAGTTCACCACGAAACACCGGCAACAGCGGATTGCCCAGCGCGAAGCAGGAGACGATATCGGTGCCGCCGGAAATCGATGCAACCAGCAGGTCGGCCTTGATATCTCGATAGATGTAATCGTAGCTCTCATGCAGCAATGGCGAGCCGGTGGAGAACAACACCTTCAGCGTTTTCAGGGAATGCTGTTGCATCGGTTGCAGGCCGGATTTCTCCACTGCCTGAATAAATTTGGCGCTGGTGCCGAAGTGGGTGATCTGCTCGGCATCGACAAGATCGAACAAGCGGGCGGTGTCCGGCCAGGCCGGGTTGCCGTCATAGAGCACAATGCTGGCGCCGGTCTGCAAGCCGGACACCAGCCAGTTCCACATCATCCAGCCGCAGGTGGTGAAATAGAACAGCCGGTCATCGGCGCCGAGATCGCTGTGCAGTTGCAGCTCCTTGGCATGCTGCAGCAGGGTGCCGCCGGCGCCATGGACGATGCATTTCGGCACGCCGGTGGTGCCGGACGAATAGAGAATATATAGCGGGTGGCTGAACGGCAGGCGGACAAAATCAGGAATGCTGTTCACGTCGCCGAGCCAGCCATCCAGCGTCACGCTCGGCACGCTGCTGTCGATCGCTGTCTGTGCCACACAGACAAGTGTTTCCACCTGCAACTGCGCAGCGATATCGGCAACACGGGGTGACAGGTCGATCAGTTTGCCGTTGTAGTGATAGTGGTCAGCGGCAATCAGGATGCGCGGCTGAATCTGGCCAAACCGGTCGAGTACGGCGCTGACACCGAAATCCGGCGAGCAGGACGACCAGACCGCACCGATCCAGCTGGCACCGAGCGCGGCAATCACCGCTTCAATCCGGTTCGGCATATAGCCGGCGATGCGATCGCCCGGGGCAATGCCATGTTGTTTCAGGGCGGCCGCGAAGCGGCCGGCCTGTTGATAAAGTTGCTGCCAGCTCAGCTCGGTGCGACTGCCGATCTCGTCAACAGCGATGATGGCGATGTCGCTATCACGTCGCTTGAGCAGGTTCTCGGCAAAGTTCAGCCGTGCTTCGGGAAACCAGCGGCTGTCCTGAAAGCGCTCGGCGCGTTGCAGCGCGGTGGCGCCCGGACCATTGCCAATGATGCCGCAGAACTGCCAGATATGCTGCCAGAATGCATCGACATCGCTAACTGACCAGCGGTGCAATTCATTGTAGCTAAGGAAGGTTCGATCATGCTGTCGGCCGGCGCTATCCAGAAATGCCTGCATACGGCTGTGACCACGGCGTGCTTCTGACGGGCTCCAGAGAGGTGTTTGCCCGGTCATGACAACTGCTCCGCTGCCGCGGCCTCAAACTCCGCCAGCAAAGTGCCTTCACTGACCTGTTCGCCGACAGCAGCGAGCAGGGCAGTGATGGTGCCATCTGCGGGTGCCCGCAGGGTGTGCTCCATTTTCATGGCTTCCATGGTGATGACGGCAGTGCCAGCTTTTACGTTTGTGCCGGGCTGAACATGCACGGCAACCACCGTGCCGCTCATCGGCGCGGCAAACGGCGCATGGCGGCTGCCGTGCTGTTGCTGAGCGCGGCCGGCGTCGGCACGTTGCAAACGCACACTGTCGCCATGAATGTTCAGCAGGACACCCTGATGGTCGCTAATGAAACGAGTGCTGAGTGTTTCTGTGCCCCAGGCCAGCGATATGTTCCGCTCAAGCTTTTGCCAGTGAAGGCTGCGTTGCTCGCCGTTGACGCTGGCACTGCGTTGCTGCGGGGCAGAACGGATCTGCACCAGCATGCTGTCATCGGCAATCATCAGTTCCTGTTGCAGCAGACGCATCGACAGCGCTCGCCAGCCGCTAAGGGATTGCCAGGGGTCGCCCGACGATGTCGACTCGGTAAGCGCCACGGCCCCGGCCACCGCGATCAGCGCAGGGTTCTGCGGCGGCTTTTGCATCAGTTGCGGATGTTGCTCAAGCAGGCGGGTGTCGAGATCGGCGCTGGCAAAAGCATCGCTACCAAGCACCTGATAGAGAAATCCGCAGTTGTGATGAATGCCATCAATCAGCGTTGCCGACAGTGCCAGCATGAGTTGCTGACGGGCAGCATCCCGGGTGACGCCGTGGCAGATGATCTTGGCAATCATCGGGTCATAGAATGATTCCACCCGATCATCCTGTTCGTAGCCACTGTCGACGCGGGCTTCGTCATGGGGCCAGACCAGCGTGCACAGCAGGCCGGAGGAGGGCATGAAGTTCTGCCATGGGTCTTCCGCATAGATGCGAACTTCCATGGCGGCGCCATGAATACGCAGTTCATGTTGCTGTTTTGGCAGTGGCCGACCGGCGGCAACACACAGTTGCCACCAGACCAGATCTTCGCCGGTGATCATTTCGGTGACCGGGTGCTCAACCTGCAGGCGGGTATTCATTTCCATAAAATAGAAATGCCCGTCCGCGAACAAAAATTCCACCGTGCCGGCGCCGACATAGTCGATTGCCTTGGCTGCCTGCACGGCGGCCTCGCCAACGGCAGTGCGCTGTGCCTCGGTAAGACCAGGCGCCGGCGCTTCCTCAATGATTTTCTGGTGGCGGCGCTGCACCGAGCAGTCGCGCTCAAACAGGTGCAGGGTATGGCCATGCTGATCGGCAAATACCTGTACCTCGATATGGCGGGCATTGGACAGATAGCGCTCGAGCAGAACACGATCATCACCGAAGGCGGCCTTGGCCTCGCGACGGGCACCATGTAGCGCCTCGATAAAGTCCGCTTCGCTGCGCACCACGCGCATCCCTTTGCCACCGCCACCGGCCACCGCTTTGACCAGCAGCGGGAAGCCGATACGTTTTGCCTCATCGAGCAGGCGGTTGTCATCACGAATGTCCTGGTCACAGCCGGGTAGTACCGGCACGCCGCTGTCTGCCATCAGTTTGCGGGCAGCGGCCTTGTCACCCATCAGTTCGATGGCTTTGGCCGGTGGGCCGACGAAGATAATGCCGGCCTTGTGGCAGGCGGCGGCAAAGGCGGTGTTCTCGGAAAGAAAGCCGTAACCGGGATGAACCGCATCAGCGCCGCTGCTGACCGCAGCAGCTACGACCTTGTCGATATCCAGATAGCTCTCGCGTGCTGGCGCCGGGCCAAGGCGCAAAGCCATATCCGCTTCGCGAACATGGGGCAGATTAATGTCGGCATCGGAATAGACGGCCACCGTTTCAATGCCGTTAGCGCGACAGGTACGGATAATGCGTCGGGCAATTTCACCACGGTTGGCGATCAGCAGACGTTTGATCATGAGGCACTCCAGCGCGGTGCGCGCTTGTCGAGAAACGCGCTGAGGCCTTCGCGGCCTTCAGCTTCGGTACGCAGCGTGGCAATCAGTTCGGCGGTGTAGCCAATCACATCGGCATCGATTGGCCGGTCGGCCACTTGCTCGATCAGATCACGGCTTTTCAGCTGCGCCTGCGGGGCGCCCTGACGCAGCGCCTGAATAATGGCTTCAATGCGGGCATCAAGCTGATCGCTGGGCACCTGTTCGTGAACAATGCCAAGCCGCTCTGCGACAGCGGCGGGAATGATCTCCGCTGTCATGAAATAGCGTTGTGCCTGACGGGCGCCCATGGCACGCACCACGTAGGGCGAAATCACCGCCGGCAGGATGCCGAGCTTCACTTCGCTGAGGCAGAAGCGGGCATCGTCACCGGCAACGGCGATATCGCAGGCGCAGATCAGCCCGAGTGCGCCACCGAACGCTGCTCCCTGAACCCGGCAGATCACCGGTTTGCCGGCGCGGTCGATGGTGCGCATCAGCTCCGCCAGACGCAGCGAGTCGGCCTGATTCTGAACCCGGTCGAGTTCGCCCATGCGCTTCATCCAGTTCAGATCGGCACCGGCGCTGAAGTGCTTGCCATTGGCGCCGAGCAGAATGATGCGGACTTTGTCATTCGCTGAGGCTTCATTAAAGGCACGGATCAGCGCCTCGATAATGCCGTCATCGAAAGCGTTGTGTTTTGCCGGGTTATCCAGCGTGATGCGGGCCAGATCTGTGTCGACAGTCAGAGAGATGCTCATGGCGACTCCTTACATGCGGAACACGCCGTAGCGTGTCTCGCTGATTTCTGCATTGAGGCTTGCCGACAACGCCAGACCGAGTACATCTCGGGTATCGGCGGGATCAATCACGCCGTCATCCCAGAGGCGGGCGCTGGCATACACCGGCCGGGCCATGGTGTCGTAGCGCTCAACCATCTCGGCCTTGAAGGCTTCGGCTTCTTCTTTTGTCCAGCTCTGTCCCTTGTTACGCAGGGAGGCTCCCTTTACCTGTGTCAGCACGCTGGCCGCCTGTTCGCCGCCCATGACTGAGATACGGGCGTTCGGCCACATAAACAGGAAGCGCGGATCATAGGCGCGGCCACACATGCCATAGTTACCGGCGCCGAAACTGCCACCGATCACTACGGTAAATTTCGGCACCCGCGCGCAGGCCACCGCATTGACCATTTTGGCGCCATGCTTGGCGATACCTTCCGCTTCGTACTTCTTGCCGACCATAAAGCCGGTGATGTTCTGCAGGAAAATCAGCGGAATCTTGCGCTGATTGCACAGCTCGACAAAGTGCGCGCCTTTCATCGCCGACTCGGAATAGAGCACACCATCGTTGGCGACGATGCCGACCGGAATGCCATGAATGCGGGCAAAGCCGGTGACCAGCGTAGTGCCATAGCGACTCTTGAATTCATCCAGATCCGAGTCGTCGATAATCCTGGCAATGATTTCCCGCACCGGCATCGGCTGGCGCGTGGTTGGTGGAATAATGCCGAGCAGCTCTTCCGGGTCGAAGGCTGGAGGCCGGGCAGGGCGGATATCAAGTTGATCGGGCTTGCGCCAGTTCAGTCGCTTGATGCACTGGCGGGTCAGCTGCAGGGCGTGGGGTTCATCTTCGGCGAGGTGATCGGCGACGCCGGATTGCTCACAGTGCAGTACTGCACCACCCAGTTCCTCCGAGGTCACTTCTTCACCGGTGGCGGCTTTAACGAGCGGCGGGCCGGCGAGAAAGATGGTGCCGTTGCCCCGCACCATAATGGTTTCATCGGCCATGGCCGGCACATAGGCACCACCGGCGGTGCAGGAGCCGAGCACCACGGCGATCTGGGGGATGCCACGGGCGGACATGTTGGCCATATTGAAAAATATCCGGCCAAAGTGTTCGCGATCCGGAAACACTTCATCCTGACGCGGCAGGTTGGCGCCGCCGGAATCGACCAGATAGATACACGGCAGGTTATTCTCGGCGGCGACGGCCTGGGCGCGCAGGTGCTTTTTTACTGTCAGCGGATAGTAGCTGCCGCCTTTGACGGTGGGGTCATTTGCGACGATGACACATTCGACGCCTTCGACCCGACCGATACCACCGACACAGCCGGCGGCGGGAACGTCCTCGCCATATACACCTTCAGCTGCGAGTGCCGACAGCTCCAGAAACGGTGAGCCGGGATCAAGCAGGCGATTGATGCGTTCGCGCACTGGCAGCTTGCCGCGCTGGCGCAGTTTTTCTTCGGCCGCTTCACCACCGCCGTGGGCAATGCGGTCGAGCATGCCTTTGAGGTCGGCGCGCAGTTTCAGGTTATGTTCGCGGTTGGTGGCGAACTCTGCTGATCCGGGTTGGATGTTGCTTTGGATTCTGGGCATCGGGGTGGTGCCTCTTTTGTGCTGTCTGTTGTTTGGGTGCGGGCGCGAGGAGTGTGTGGCCTTTCCGGGACACGCCGTGAATACGTCCCTGTAGGCTTGTGTTCGACATCCATGTCTCACACAGTCCCGGAAAGGCCACACACTCCTCACACCTCCCATCAATGTGCCAACGTCGGGGAAAGAAAAAATCTGATCTTTTCCCTGATATTGGCACGGTGTTTTCAGACAGAGGTGGTGTTATCCCTTCCGGGGAAGCTCAGCGCCAGGGATGGCGCTGGCTAGCCCCCAGGGATGGGTTCACGGCGTTCCCCGGAAGGGATAACACCACCTCTGTCCGCACAATCTCTCAGTGCTGGTTCTGAAAAAATCAGGCGGTTTCCTTAAACAACTCTCGCCCGATCAACATCCGCCGAATCTCACTGGTGCCGGCACCAATCTCATACAGCTTCGCATCGCGCAAGAAGCGCCCGGTCGGGTAGTCATTGATGTAGCCATTGCCACCCAGCACCTGAATCGACTCCAGCGCCATCTTGGTCGCATTCTCGGCGCAATACAGAATCGCGCCGGCGGCATCCTTGCGACTGGTCTCGCCACGGTCACAGGCCCGTGCCACCGCATACAAATAGGCGCGGCTGGTGTTCAGCATCACATACATATCCGCCAGTTTGCCCTGCATCAGCTGGAACTCACCAATCGCCTGGCCAAACTGCTTGCGCTCATGCACATACGGCACCACCACCTCCATGCACGCCTGCATCAGGCCGACACAGCCACCGGACAGCACGGTGCGCTCATAATCGAGGCCGCTCATCAGCACCCGCACGCCATCACCTTCCTTGCCGAGAATATTTTCCGCCGGCACCTTGCAGTCCTCGAATACCAGCTCGCAGGTGTTTGAGCCGCGCATGCCAAGCTTGTCGAGTTTCTGGGCGCGGGAAAAGCCGGGGAAATCACGCTCGACAATAAACGCAGTCATGCCGCGCGGCCCCGCCTGCAGATCGGTCTTCGCGTAGATCACATAGGTGTTGGCGTCCGGGCCGTTGGTGATCCACATCTTGTTGCCGTTCAACACATAGTGATCGCCATGCCGGTCAGCGCGCAGCTTCATGCTGACCACGTCGGAACCGGCGCCCGGTTCACTCATCGCCAGCGCGCCGATATGCTCGCCGCTGACCAGCTTGGGCAGATATCTGGCGCGCTGGGCATCGTTACCGTTTAGCCAGATCTGGTTCACGCAGAGATTCGAATGGGCGCCGTAGGACAGGCCAACCGAAGCCGACGCGCGGGAGATCTCCTCGGTGACAATGGTGTGGGCCAGATAGCCAAGGCCGGTGCCGCCGTATTCCTCGCCCACGGTAATGCCGAGCAGGCCCATGTCGCCCATCTTCCGCCACAGTTCCATCGGGAACTGGTTGGAGCGATCGATCTCGGCGGCGCGCGGGGCGATTTCATTGTCGGCAAAAGCGCGGACGCTGTCGCGCAGGGCATCAAGGGTTTCGCCGAGGTCGTGGTTGAGGGACGGGAAGGTCATGGTGGTCTCCGGTTATTTGAGCGACTCGAGGCAGCGTTGTTCGGCCTCGTCCAGTTCCAGCTGCATCACTTCGATGTCGCGCAGCTGCTGGCTGAGCTGGGCGCGACGTTCATGGATCTTGGCCAACAGCGCTTCGATCTGGGCACGGTTGGCGTTCGGGTTGTACATCTGGATCAGTTGCCGGCTCTCGGCCAGCGAGAAGCCAAGGCGTTTGCCGCGCAGGATCAGCTTCAGGGTGGTGCGGTCGGCGGCGCTGTAGATTCGGGTCTGGCCGTTGCGGGTCGGTTTGAGCAGGCCCTCGTCTTCATAGAAGCGGATGGTGCGGGTGGTGACATCAAATTCCCGCGCCAGCTCGCCAATACTCCAGCAGGTCTTCTTCTTTGCCGCCATAGGGGTGCCAAGGGTCCAGATCCGGTCCCCCGGAGTGTAGGGAAAGTTTACGTTAACGTAAACTAGCCCCGGGGGCATTCGCCTGAATCGACACAGAATGACACTGCGACCGGATTCACTGCTGGTATACACTCTGTCGTCCCCCGCCGGAGCACGTTGTTTATGCTGGATCGCTGGAATCGTCTGGTTGTCGATCATCCCTGGGCCGTTGTCCTGCTGACGCTGTTGTTGGCCGGGCTGGCCAGCTTCAGTCTGCGCAACTTCCAGAACAACAATGACCCGCGCATCTTCTTCACCGAGGAGAACCCGGATTTCCGTCTGTTCCGCGAGCTGGAGGACCGCTTTACCAGTAATGAGGCGGTGTTCTTCATCATCCATCCGGCCAATGGCGACATCTTTACCCGTGACAACCTTATCGCGCTGGAGCAGCTGACCGAAGCGGCCTGGACCCTGCCGAATTCCACCCGGGTGGATTCGCTGGTCAACTTCCAGCACACAGAGGTCGATGCCGACGATCTCACCGTCAATTATCTGGTTGAGAACGCGGCTCAGCTTGATGATCAGGCGATTGCGCGAATTCGTCGTATTGCGCTGGCCGAGCCGTCCCTGATCGGTCGCAATATTTCACCGAGCGGGCACGTCGCCGGGGTGGTGGTGACCGTGACCATGGACGAGGGTAGTCGCGATGCGCCCATGATTACCGAGGCATCGCGGGCGATGGCGGAGGAGTTCCGGCAGCGCTATCCGGACATCGATTTCATGCTCACCGGCACGGTGGTGTTTGCCGAGGCCACCAAGCTGGCCACCGATCAGGCCATGACCTTTACCCTGCCGCTGGCGTTTCTTGCCATGCTGGTCTGTTTGCTGCTGATTCTGCGCAGCCCGATGTTCACCGGCATTGTCATTATTGTGGTGATGCTGTCGATTGCCATGGCCATGGGATTGTCGGTCTGGCTTGGTATCGAATTCTCGCCAATTGTCGGGATGGCGCCGGCAATGATCCTGACGCTGGCAGTGGCGGATTGTGTTCATATTCTTGCCACCTATCGCCATGAGCGACTGGTTGGCAAGCAGCGCCGGGAGGCAATGCTGGAGAGTTTGCGGGTTAACTTTCAGCCGGTGTGGCTGACCAGTCTGACCACCGCCATCGGGTTTGCCATTCTCAATTTCTCCGAATCACAGCCGTTCCGGGCCCTCGGTGACGTGGTGTTCATGGGCGTGCTGGTGGCGTTTGTGCTGTCGGTGGCGTTGCTGCCGGCGCTGGTGATGCTGATTCCTCATCGCATCACCTCCAGTCGGCAGACCGATTACCAGCCGGCGATGGTGGCATTGGCAGACTGGGTCATTCGTCACAGCCGGCGTCTGTTGCTCGGCATGGGTGCGCTGGTGCTGCTGCTGATTGCCTGTGTGCCGCTGAATAATGTGAATGATGTATTCAATGAGTACTTCGATACCTCTTTTGAAGTGCGCCGGGTCAATGATTTCGCCATGCGCGAACTGACCGGCATGCATCGTATCGACTATATGGTGCCAAGTGGCGAGGCCGGTGGTGCCATGGAACCGGAATATCTGAAGAATCTGGATCGCTTTACCAGCTGGCTGGAACAGCAGCCGGAAGTGATCTATGTCAGTGCCTACACCGATGTGATCAAGCGCCTGAATCGCGATCTCAACGGCGCTGATCCAGAGTTCTATCGGGTGCCGGATTCCCGTGAGCTGACCAGCCAATACACCCTGATGTACGAGTTATCGCTGCCGCAGGGATTGGGGCTCGAAAGCCAGCTCGACATAAACAAGGAATATGGCCGGGTGGTGCTGATGCTGAAGAATATCGGCTCCCATCCGGTGCTCGACTTCAACGACCGGGCCGAGGCATGGATGCGGGACAACTGGCCGGAGGCAATGCAGGCCCGTGGTACCGGCATGGACATTCTGTTTGGCCGGGTCACCATGAAGAACATCGAAAGCATGTTAACCGGTGCGGCGCTGGCTCTGGTCAGTGTTTCCCTGCTACTGATTCTGGCGCTGCGTTCCTGGTGGTACGGCTTTCTCTCGCTGCTGCCGAATCTGCTTCCGGCCGGCATGGCATTTGGTCTGTGGGCGCTGATCAGCGGCGAGATTGGACTGGCGGTGTCGGTGGTGGCCTGTATGACGCTGGGGATCGTCGTTGACGACACTGTGCACTTTCTCAGCAAGTATGTTCGTGCCAAGCGTGAACATGGTCTCGGCACCACGGAAGCAGTGCGTTATGCCTTCCGTACTGTGGGGGTCGCCCTGATCGCTACCTCGGTGGTGCTGGTGGCCAATTTTGCCGTGATCGGGACCAGTAACTTTTATCCCAACTCCAGCATGGGTCAGCTGTCCGCCATTACCATTGCGATGGCGCTGGTGGTGGACTTCTTCTTCTTTGTGCCGCTGCTGATTGTGCTGGACCAGCGTCGCCGTAGTGGCAGGGAAAAGGGGGCAGTGGTAAGTTAAGGGCCCCTGAAATCCGGGCCCCGGGCCCGGCTCTCTGATCACTGCCACCACCGCCAGGGAATGCCGATGCCGAGTCAGCCGTTGCCACCGCTAAGAGACCGCAAGGTGATGCGCAGGATCGACTACGGTGCTGCCCGTACTTCAGTCTCCGGGGTGCTCGCTGCGCTGATCGTGTTTGTGGTGCTGGGCAGTGTCGGTGCCTTGTATCGGGATCATGAGTCACTGGCTCTGGGCTTCGGTCTTGCCATTATCGTGACGGCGATCTACCGGATATTCCTGATGGCCCGCTTCGAAAGCCTGCATGGTGCTGCACCTGGGCGCTGGCGGCGCATGTTCGGACTCGGCCTGCTGATGCATGCATTTGTATGGGGCCTGCTGTTGGCAACGGTGGTGATGTTGAGTGGGCCAACCTTCAATTTCCTGTTGGTGGCCGTCTACGCCATTGGTGTGGCCACCGCATTGAGTACTTCCTGGATGGCTGCACTGCGGGTCAGGCAGAGCTATGCGGTGCTGATGCTGGCGCCGGGCACTGCCGCCCTGCTGTCGCTGCAAACGGTGGAAGGTCTGGTGCTGGCCGGACTGCTGGCAACTTATCTGCTTTACCTGTTACGTCTTTATCGCGAGCAGTATCTGGCGTTCTGGCACACGGTCAACCGGGAGCGCCGGCCGGTGATTGAGGTGGTGCCTACCCAGAAACTGGCGTCAAGCCAGATCCAGCTGAGTCTGGTTTACCGACTTGCCCATGAAATCCGCACGCCGATGAATTCGATCATGGGTATGCTGTCGTTGTTGCGCGAAACGGCAATGAGCGAAGAGCAGCGTGAGTACCACCAGCATGCCACCCAGTCGGGTAATTTGTTGCTGACCCTGATTGACGATGTGCTTGATTACAGTCGTGTGCTGACTCGCCGTATCACCCTGAACCCGGACTGGTTTGATCTGCGCGCTGCTCTGGAAGAGAGTCTTGATGCCTATGGTGCGGCAGCCCAGCATGGCGGGCTGGAATTGTCCTGTGTGATCGATCGTCATTTGCCGCAGCGCTTGCGCGGTGACCGTGAAAGGCTGATGCAGATCATCAACAATCTGCTTAGTAATGCCATCAAGTTCAGCAAGCAGGGCGAGATCTGCCTCGAGATCAGTTTTTCTGCGTTGTCTGATCAGGACGGCATGCTGCAGGTATCGGTGCGTGATCAGGGTGCCGGCATGGATGAGGAAACCTCGGCAGGCCTGTTTCGTGATGAACTGCTGGAGGAAAGTGAACAGGATCTTTTTGCCGCCCGTCGTACCGGTTTTGGTCTGCTGGTTTGTAAAGGACTGGTGGAGGCAATGGAGGGCAATATTCATGTCGCGAGCAAACCGGGGCAGGGCAGCCGCTTCTGGTTTAGCGCGCGACTTGGCATGCAGCCTGATATGCAGGGCCGCGACAAGCTGCGCACCCTGATGGCTGGCCGTGCAGTGCTGGTCGCCGGCGCCCTGCCGGGTAACACCGCAGCATTGACCGAGGAAATTGAGGCACTGGATGTCAATTGTCTGGCAGCAAATGATTACGATCATGCCCTGCAGGCGCTGCGTGGCGGGTTGCGTGAGCACGCCAGTTTCTCCGTACTGATGGCAGATACGGCAGGGCGAAAAGATTCTGCCGTCAACCTTGTTCGCACCGTGCTGGAGGATCCCAAACTCGGTTCCATGCGGGTAGTGCTGCTTACCACGCTGGTGGAAAGAGGTGAGCATCAGATTCAGCAGCTGATTAGCCAGCACTCCCGGCTCGACGTACTGGTCAAGCCGGTACATCGACGAATTCTGCGGGACTCCTTACGGCGCCTGTTTGATCTGGAGAGCACGCGCCCGGCAGAAGATCGCCGGATTACCACCGCGCCGGACATGGCGGGTCGAAAAAAGTGGCGACTGTTACTGGTTGAAGACAACGAAATCAACCAGATTGTCACCCGCGGCATGCTCGACAAGCTTGGCTATCAGGTGAAAACCGTGGCCAATGGTCGTGCGGCACTGACCCTGATGGAGCGTGAGCAATTTGATCTGGTATTGATGGACTGCATGATGCCGGAGGTTGACGGTTTTGAAACTACCCGCACCATTCGCACTCGCGAAGAAGGTAGCAGCCGTCATGTGCCGATCGTGGCGATGACGGCCAATACCATGGAAGGGGCAGAGGCCCGGTGTCTGTCTGCTGGCATGGATGATTACATGGCCAAACCGGTTCATCTTGAGGACCTTGATGCCGTGCTCAGTCACTGGCTGCGAAACGATGAGCCGGATGCCAATGCCGAGGAGAACACACCGTGAGTCGCAGTGCATTGTTGCTTGGCGCCACGGGTCTGGTCGGTGGCCTGGTGCTGGCCCGCCTGTTGGCCTCTGACGAGTGGCAGCAGGTGACGGTAATTGGTCGCCGTGCCCCGGATGTCAGTCATAAGAAGTTACGCTTTGTTGAATCTGATCTCGGTCAACTGGAGCGCCATGTCGGAGAGTTCGCCGTTACCGATGTTTTCTGCTGTCTCGGCACCACGCTGAAACAGGCAGGTTCAAAGCAGGCGTTTGCCCGGGTTGATCTCGACTTTTGCGTTGCTGCCGCCGCTCAGGCCAAGGCTGCCGGGGTGCAACGTTTTCTGATGATTTCGGCAGTCAACGCCAATCGCAACGGCGTTTCCTTGTATGCGCGCACCAAGGGTGAGGCGGAGTATCAGATCGCTGCGCTTGGATTGCCCTGTGTGGTGTTTATCCAGCCATCGCTGCTCAAAGGGAAGCGTGGTGAGTTCCGTCTCGGTGAGGAAATCGGGCTGACCACGCTGGCGGCAGTGATGCCACTGGTGCGGTGGACCCGGGCTGACTGGTTACCCATTGACGCGCAGACTGTGGCGGATGCCATGGTGGCTGCTGCGTTGAAAGGTCCGACTGCCGGTGTACACCGGTTGCGGTACCGCGATCTGGAAAAATTTTCGCAACAGCTTTTGCTCAACCATTGAGGTGATTCGTGAGTTTTGTAACCTGTGATATCTGCGATGCCAACGAAGACAAGGTCCGTGTGGTCAGTGGATTGCAATGGCACAGCTACGGTGGCCGCAAGGCATTTCACGGCGAGGCGGTCACGGTCAAATGTTTTGAGGACAACTCCCGGGTCAAGGAAACGTTGGCGACCGACGGTCACGGCAAGCTGTTGGTGGTGGATGGCGGCGGCTCCCTGCGCATGGCGCTGATCGGTGACATGATTGGCGAGAGTGCGGTCAAGCATGGCTGGAGTGGTGTGCTGATCTACGGTGCCTGCCGTGATGTCGATGAGCTCGGCAAGCTCGATCTTGGCGTGGTGACACTCGGCTGTGTACCGCTCAAGTCGGTGCGTCGTGGAGAGGGTCAGTTGAATATCGATATCAGTTTTGGCGGCGTCACCATTCAGCCGGGCGACTATGTTTATGTCGATAATAATGGTGTGGTGGTATCGAGCGAGAAGCTGCTTTAACTGTTTTCACAGTTACTTGGGTGAAAGCACGTAGCGAGGCATCAGTGCCTGTCAGGGGTTGCCGGGACTGTGTGAGGCAGGGATGCCGAACCCAAGCCCCCAGGGATGGGTTTACGGCGTGTCCCGGCAACCCCTGACAGGTGCTGATGCCGGAGAATCTCACTGCCTCACTCCCAGAACATCAGGAACGACTAGAAAGAAATCTCTGCAAACGAATTCACACACTGATGCCTGCTGCCCGGCGCCTTGCCATCGCGGTCCAGCAAGATAGTCTGAAACCCTGCTTCCCGCGCAGCATTCAGTTCGCCCTCAATATCCGAAAGAAACACAATCTCGCTGGCTGGTAGACCAATCACCGTCGCAATTTTCCGGTAGGACTCTATGTCCTGCTTCATGCCGGTGGTGGTATCGAAATAGCCACTGAACAACGGCGTCAGATCACCGGCATCGCTGTAGCCGAAAAACAGTTTCTGCGCAGCAATCGAACCGGATGAATAGACATACAGCGGCAAACCGGAATCGTGCCAGCGCTGCAGGGCAGGGGCGGTGTCAGGGTAAAGGTGTGCAGTGTAGGCGCCGGACTGGTAGCCGGCCTGCCAGATCATGCCCTGTAACGTTTTCAAAGGCGTCGCCTTGCGGTCTTCCCGAATCCACTGCTGCAGAATGCGATCCGCGTCATCCGCAGTTGTCACGGCAGCGCCGGTATCCTCTGCCAGTGCGTGGATCTGTTCCTGCACTGCCGGTTCGTTCCAGTGCTCACGGAGAAAGGTTGCCATGTGCGCAGCGGCGTAGGGAAACAGCACCTCTTTGACAAATGAGATGCTGCTGGTGGTGCCTTCAATATCGGTGACGATCGCCTGCACCATCAGATCAGTTCTCCAGACGCGGAAAGCGGCTGGCAATATCCGAACCGGTGAAGTTGGCGACCCAGCCCTCCGGATTGTTGAACAGGCGGATGGCGATGAAATAGGGATTCGGCCCCATGTCGAACCAGTGCGGGGTGTTGGCAGGCACAGAAATCAGGTCGCCCTGTTCGCACAGCACTTCGTAAACCCTGTCGCCGATGTGCAGACTGAACAGGCCGCTGCCTGCGACAAAGAAGCGCACTTCATCTTCGCTGTGGCGATGCTCATCGAGGAACTTCTTGCGCAGCTCCGCCTTCTGCGGGTGATCGCTGTTCAGGCTGACCACGTCAACAGTCTGATAACCCTGCTCGGCAATCAAACGGTCAATATCGGCGCGGTAGGCGGCAATCACTTTTTCCTGACTGTCGCCCGGGGCGATGCTGGCATCGGTCTGCCATTGTTCAAAGCGCACACCAGCTTCGTTCAGGGCACGGCTGATTTCGATACGGTCGCGGCTGTCGAGAATCGGCTTGCCGGCATCGTTGTCGTGATAAACGCGAATTGCACTCATGGATTCTCTCCTCAGGCGCCGATCTTGCGGCGTTCCAGTTCAACGGCCAGTAACACTTCCAGTGCCTCGATCTGGCGGAAGCAGGTGGCCATGTCTTTTGCCCAGGTGTAGATGCCGTGGCCGCGGATCAGGTAGGCGTAGCGGATGTGACCAGCAGCCATGGCTGCGTCGACATCGCCAGCCAGTGCATCAATATCCTGGGTGTTGTCAAAAATCGGAATGGTCAGTTCCGTGTCATGGGTATTTACACCGTCCAGTGCTTTCAGCAATTCGTAGCCTTTCAGCACCAGTTCGTTGCGATCCGGCCAGTGCATGGTCAGCACGGTGCTGGCCAGACTGTGGGTATGCAGTACCGCGCCGATATCGGCAAAGCGCCGGTAGATCTGGGTGTGCAAACCGGTTTCCGCAGAGGGCTTACCGTTGCTTGCCGGCACGCCCTGCATGTCGACAACCATGACATCGGCTTCGTTCAGCGTACCCTTGTCCTTGCCGGACACGGTGACTGCACAATAGTCCGCGTTCAATCGCATCGAATAATTGGAGCTGGTGGCCGGTGACCAGCCGTGTTCATACAGGCGCTGGCTGATCGCAGCGATATTGCGCGCGGCTTCACGAAAAAGCGTCGGGGACCAGGGGCGTGCAGTCATCAGCGTGGGTTTCCTGCCGAGGCCAGATGGGCGGCCATTTTATCAGTGTCGGGGCGCTCGATCACACCGTGTTCGGTGACAATGGCACTGATCAGCTGCGCCGGGGTGACGTCAAAGGCGGGATTGAACACCGGCACGTTTTCCGGTGCCACCGGCACGCCCTGAATGTTGCGCACTTCGGCGGCGCTGCGCTGTTCGATCTCGATGGCATCGCCGTTGGCCAATGCCGGATCAATGGTCGACAACGGCGCCGCAACAATAAACGGAATGCCGTGGTGTTTCGCCAGCACGGCCAGGTTGTAGGTGCCGATCTTGTTGGCGGTGTCGCCATTGGCGGTGATGCGGTCGGCGCCAACGATCACAGCGCCGATATCACCACCCTTGAAGACATGACCGGCGGCGCTGTCGACCACCAGCGTCACCGGAATGTTTTCCTGCAGCAATTCCCAGCTGGTCAGTCGCGCGCCCTGCATCCAGGGGCGGGTTTCACCGGCGACCACGCCGGTAATCCGTCCCGCCGCCCAGGCCGTGCGGATAATACCCAGCGCGGTACCATGGCCGCCGGTGGCCAGTGCGCCGGTGTTGCAGTGGGTATAAACACGCTTGCCTTCGCCGAGCAGTGGCACGCCGAATGCGGCCAGACGATGATTCATGGCGCGGTCATCTTCATGAATCTGGATCGCTTCAGCGGCCAGTCGGTCAACCAGTTCGATGCCGTCAATATCACACAGGGCCTGCATGCGTTGCAGCGCCCAGAACAGGTTCACGGCGGTCGGCCGGCTGGCGGCAAGCACGGCAAAGGCCGGCTGCAGGGTTTCACGACTTGCCTTGACGCCAAGAGCCCTGGCCGCCAGCACCACCGCGTAGGCGGCGGTGATGCCGATGGCCGGTGCGCCGCGAACGACCATGTCGCGGATGGCGTCGGCGCTATCGTTGGCGTTATCCAGACGCAGCCAGCGTGTTGCCAGTGGCAGGGCTCGCTGGTCGAGCAATTCAAGGTGGTCGCCATGCCAGCGGATGGCCGGGCTTTCAATCAAGGTCATGCGCAGATTCCTGATGACGGTATTCGGGGTCGTCGGGATGAATAATCGGGATGCGATGGTAGCGTTGTCTGATCCAGTTCGCAGCCCTGAATACACCAGGCTGGCGCATGATCGCCCGCTCCAGCCGATATTTGCCCGGGAAGGTCGATATGCCGACACCAATCAGGATGGTCAGCAGGCCCTGTCCGGGCAGCACCAGCATCAGGATGCCGGCGATCAGCAGCAGGGCGGCAATGCTGTTGCGTAGCAGCCAGATCAGCCAACCCAGCAGGCTGCGATCCGGTTTGGGACGACGCCGGCTGACGAAATAGTCGGCCGGTATCCTGACCAGTAGCCAGGGGATCGCCAGTGTCGATGCAACGGCCATGCCGATGCCGATCGCCGTGATCAGGGGGATCCAGGGCAGCAGGGCCTGATAGGCCTGATTCAACCACTCCATATCGCTGTTAGCCTTTGTCGTTGCTTGCCCTGGCGCCTGTATCGGCTGCCGATGATGTCATCCCTTGCGACAACTGATTTCGGGTATGATTGCGCGCCAATATCAGCTGTCAGTGCAGGGTTTGCCGTATGCCTGTGTATGTTGCCTTTCCTGCGTCCGAGACGCTTTACCGTAACACCAATGCCTTTAGCGAGGCGGTGGCCGCGCGCCCGGATGTCATTCACCAGCAGCTGATCGACCAGATCAGCCATGACTTCATCACTGAGGTTCTCGATGCCTTTTTCGAGGGGCCGATGAAGACCCTGAATGTGCAGGGCAGTATGGCGAGCGTAATGAATGGCGTCATCAGCATTATCGGCAAGGCCTCGCGGGCGCTGGTCGGCAAGGTGTTCCACAAGGTGTCGGTGGAGGAGCAGCAGGTGCTGGCCAGGCAGTTTGCGGCCACCCAGATAACCGTAGATGGCAAACCCTGGTGCGGCTTTCCGCTGGATGACGAGGCCGCCAATGAAGCGGCGCTGATGTTTGAGTCCTTTCGCAAGGGGAGTGGTGATGAGGCGCACCTGGTCAAGGTGATGGGCATGTTTGCCGACGGGGCGATCGAGCACTTTTTCGATCGCACCATGGGCACGGTGAAAACCGGCGCTATCACCCGTGGTCTGGTCAATGCCGGCCGGGCTACCATCCACAAGGCCGCCCATTCATCCATGCAGAAATCCCTGCCGGGGCTGCACCCGAAACTGCGCCAGCCGGTGCTTAACTATTTCGAAAACATGCTGGTCGAGGTGGCGTGACATGAACAATCGTCAGGGAGTGATGAGTAATCGCCGCAAGCTGGCCCGTATCAGCACCCGGATGCCGGCGCAGGTTCGCCGTGTGTCAGGCTGGTGGCGGCGTGGCAAGAGTGGCAGCTGCGATGTGCTGGACTACAACCGCTTTGGTGCCGGGCTGTTTTCGGAGCGGGCCATGCCGGTGGGTGGTCGCCTGTTGCTCGACCTTGATGCCGGTCACTTTGTGCTGCGCCGGCTGCCGGCTGAGGTGGTCAGTTGCCAGCGTGAAGGCCGGGGCTACCGGATCGGTGTGCGCTTCTACCGGAATCTGGGCGAGCTGGTTTCCGGCGAGGCCAGCGCCGCATTGACAGTGCTGTCGGGGCTGGAAGAAAGTCTGGCAGCGGAGCCGATAGCCGGCTGAGCTGAAGGAATAAACAGAAAGGGCGCCGTAAGGCGCCCTTTCTGTTTTACCGCGCTGATTACTTGGCAGCGGCCTTTTTCTTCGCCGGAGCCTTCTTTGCAGGCGCTTTTTTGGCAGCGGCCTTGGCTTTTGGCGCTGCCTTGGCCTTCGGCGCAGCTGCTTTCTTGGCCGGAGCCTTTTTGGCAGCGGCTTTCTTCGCCGGCTTGGCCGCCGGGGTTACCTTGCGCTCGATCTGCTTGGCGCGCTTCTCCAGGTCCTTTTCATACTTGGAGATCCAGCCGGCCAGACTGTGAGCCTGCTTGGCGGTGGCTTTCAGCACCTTTACTTCGGTTTCCAGGAGCGCCTTGCGGGCTTCGGATTCCTTGGCGCGCTGCATCGCTTCATCGGCGGCTTTTTTCAGCTTGTCGACCTGCTTGCTGACGGCGTCGCCGGCCTTTTCACGATATTCGCTCTGGAGTTCCTCCAGCTTGGCGAGGTTCTCCTTCTGCTTGTTCAGTTCCTCGCGTACCCGCTCCCGGGCCGCTTCAAGTTGCTTTTCCAGTGCGGCAACCTGCTTCTGACGTTCATCGTCAAAGCGGTTGGCCAGCTTGCGGATCTGATCCTGCAGTTCGCTTACCTGGTTTTTCACTTTTTTTGCGGCCATGGAAGGCTCCCTATGCCTTGGGTTACGGGTCAAGTCGCGCTTACTATAGGGCAGCACTCCGGTGGCGAAAATAGTTTTTGCCGGATCGTCCGACGATTTTGTGTACAGGAGCAGGATGTCATGCCGGTCACGTTCGATGGCAAGCTGGTGGTCGCGATCAGTTCGCGGGCGCTGTTCAATCTGGAAGAGAGTCATCGGATCTATGAAAGCGATGGACTGGCCGCCTACCACGAGTACCAGATCGCCCATGAGGAGGAGGTGCTGGAGCCGGGCGATGCCTTTCCTCTGGTGCGCAAACTGCTGGCCATCAATCAGCGTCTGCCGGGTGATCCGCGGGTTGAAGTGATCCTGTTGTCGCGCAACAGCTCGGATACCGGGCTGCGGGTGTTCAATTCGATTCAGCATTACGGCCTGCCGATCAGTCGTGCTGCCTTTGCCGGCGGTGCCAGCCCGCACCGTTATGTCTCGGCGTTCGGCGCCCACCTGTTCCTGTCCACTGATTATGAGGATGTCATGGGGGCACTGGATGCCGGCTTCGCGGCGGCCACCATCCTGCCGGGCGGCAAGGCCGGTGATGGCGAGGAGCTGCGCATTGCCTTTGATGGTGATGCGGTGCTGTTTTCCGATGAGTCCGAGCGGATTTTTCAGGAGTCCGGGCTGCAGGCTTTTACCGAAAACGAACAGCGCTCGGCCCGCGAGCCGCTCCATGGTGGTCCGTTCAAGGGCTTTCTGGCGGCGCTGCACAAGTTGCAGAGCGAGTTTGCGCCGGGCGAGTGTCCGATCCGCACGGCACTGGTTACGGCCCGCTCTGCGCCGGCCCATGAGCGGGTGGTGCGGACTCTGCGGGAGTGGAATATCCGCATTGATGAGAGTCTTTTCCTCGGCGGGCTGGACAAGGGCGTGTTCCTGAAAGCCTTTGGCGCCGATGTCTTTTTCGATGATCAGCAGGGTCACTGTGAGTCAGCCCGGCAGCATGTGCCGTCCGGCCATGTCCCTCACGGCATCAGTAATCAGGGGCGTCGGCAGTAGCCGACCGGCGCCCTGGTGTGAGCAGAAATGAGCCATTTTTCTATGCTGACAGGGCATAGTTGCCTGTGTTCTTATAACCGCTGCAAGCATTCTCACGGAGGACGCCATGAAGCTGCAGCAGCTGCGCTACATCTGGGAAGTCGCCCGTCATGACCTGAACGTGTCGGCCACGGCTCAGGCGCTGTATACCTCTCAGCCCGGCATCAGCAAGCAGATCCGCATGCTTGAGGATGAGCTTGGCGTGGAGGTTTTTTCCCGCAGTGGCAAGCATCTGACCCATATCACCCCGGCCGGCCAGGTGATCCTGCGTATTGCCGGCGACATCCTCCAGCAGGTGGATTCGATTCGCCGGGTGGCCCACGAGTTTCGTGACGAAAGCCGTGGCGAGCTGCGTATTGCCACCACCCATACCCAGGCCCGCTATGCGCTGCCGCCGGTGATCAAGCGATTCACCGAGCGCTTTCCTGATGTGTCGTTGCAGATGCATCAGGGCACGCCGATGCAGATCGCGGAAATGGCGGCCAAGGGGCAGGTGGATTTTGCCATCGCCACCGAGGCGATGGAGTTGTTTGCCGACCTGATCATGATGCCGTGCTATCGCTGGAACCGGACCGTGGTGGTGCCGGAAGGGCATCCGCTGACCCGGGTGAAGCCGCTGACGCTTGAGGCGATTGCCGAGTATCCACTGGTCACCTATGTGTTCGGCTTTACCGGCCGCAGCAAGCTCGATGAGGCCTTCAGTCAGGCCGGGTTACAGCCGCGGGTGGTGTTTACCGCCGCTGATGCGGATGTCATCAAGACCTATGTCCGGCTGGGCATGGGGATCGGGATTATTGCCCACATGGCGATGGCGCCGGAGCAGGACAAGGGTCTGGTGACGCTGGATGCCGGGCACCTGTTCGAGTCCAGTACTACCCGGATCGGTTTTCGCAAGGGCACCTTTCTGCGCGGCTTCATGTATGAATTCATGCGTGAGTTTGCGCCGCACCTGCGCAAGGAGCTGGTCGATTCGGCGGTGCGCTGTCATTCGCGGGAGGAGCTGGATCAGCTGTTCAGCGGGATTGAGTTGCCGGTTCGGTAGTGTGGGGTGTTTCGGGTGGTAGTTGGCCCGGCCCGGCGGCATGGGTTTGCCGCGCCGGAACACGCCGTGAATACGTCCCTGTAGGCTCCTCTCAGACATCCCTGTCTTCGAGGGTTCCGGCGCGGCAAACCCATGCCGCCGGGCCTCGCATCCTGCTACTTTCCTGCATTCGTATGGTGACTTTTCCTGCATTTTGCAGTCTTGCCTTCGGTCGGTAACTCCCCGCCATTGCCAATCCCTGTTCGGACAGGGAAAATGCCGCCTTCTTCGTCTCTGGGGGTGTGTTGTGGAAATCGTCTGCCTTGATCTGGAAGGGGTGCTGGTTCCGGAAATCTGGATCAACTTTGCCGAGCGTACCGGCATCGAGGCGTTGCGGGCCACCACCCGGGATATTCCGGATTACGACGTGCTGATGAAGCAGCGTCTGCGGATTCTCGACGAGCATGGCTATGGTCTGCCGGATATCCAGAAAGTGATCGACGAGATGGGGCCGATTCCGGGCGCACCGGAGTTCGTTGACTGGCTGCGTGAGCACTTTCAGGTCATTATCCTTTCCGACACTTTCTATGAGTTTGCCAAGCCACTGATGCGTCAGCTCGGCTGGCCGACGCTGTTCTGTCACAAGCTGGAAGTGAACGAGCAGGGCCGCATCACTGATTACAAGTTACGCCAGAAAGATCCCAAGCGGATGTCGGTCAAGGCGATCCATGGTCTGGAATATCGGGTGATTGCTGCCGGGGATTCCTACAACGACACCACCATGCTGGCGGAAGCGGATGTCGGCATTCTGTTCCATGCGCCGCAAAATGTGATTGATGAATTTCCGCAGTTTACTGCGGTACACAGCTATGACGATCTGAAGCAGGAAATCATCAAGGCAAGTCTGCGCGATATTCCTGCCTGATTTTTATTTTCCGTTCAGCTTGCCGCGGGCGTCGTCTGACGCCCGTTTCTCGTTCTACTGCAACTGCACAGAGTAATCCAGCCGGAAGCCACCGTTGGCCGGCATGACACCATCAAATAGCACTCTGAAGTGGGTGACATTGGCGTCATAACCCGGAGGTGCACCGCCACCCTCCGATACCGGCACATAGGTCCAGGTTGCGCCGTCATCATCTGAATACTCGATTGCATCGACGCTCAGATTCGAGGAAATATAGGGTGCTGGCCCATCAACAAACTGGATGCTGGCTAGCTGGAACGCGGTAAACCGCGGCAGCCTGTCATTAACCAACACATTAATGGCGTCACCAGTCCCAAGCACACTGGTATTGGATACCAGCACCTGATAATCGATATCGTCCCCCGGTGAGGCTGATGGGCCGCTGGCCAACTTGGACACAACCAGTAATGGTGGGTCCGTCAGTTCAATGCTGGCAGCGTTAAAGTGGCTCACCGTACCCTCTGTGCCCTCGTTGGCGCGCACTCTGAGTGTGAAGGGGCCGTCTTGCCAGTCAGCTGGTAGTGGCACGGCATACTCAAATACCTTGGTATTGGTGGCCTGGCTGATTACCGAGGTTTGTGCGTGCGGCCCGCTAACCGGATTATTCGCTGCATCAAACACTTCAACAATGCTGTTGTTGTTGATGTCGGCAAAGCCGAACGGATCGGTCACTGTGCTGCGCACATAGACGGTGGCGGATTCCACCATGCGAGTAATCAGGTTGCCGGCCGGGTTGGCGGCATCGTAGATGTCGACGCTGTCGACGTTGATTACGGTCGAAGTATCTACTTCGATTCTGGACGGCAGGTTGTCCGGTGAAGTGCATAAATTACCGGCACCATTGGAGGTAAAGTCCAGCGTGCGAAGATTATTGCCGCTGTCCAGATCCATTTGTAAGCGTAGCCCTGCGCCGGCAGGTATGGTTGTAGGGCCGGTATGACTGACGCTAAAAACAAGCCATTGCCAATCGGTTCCGGCGAGGTCTTGAGTGGCTGGTGTGCCACCGATAATTGCATTGGTGTCGGACCTGCGTATGGTCACCCCCAGAGTGCGCGCTAGATCGGTGCGGGTGCCGGCCTTCCTGACACAGACATGGACTGCCATATCACCATTAATCACCAGGTCATCAGCCAGCGCCGGACTCAGATCCAGATTCATCAGATTGTTGCGGTTGATCGGCGGAGTGGCATTGATGTTGCTGGCCGGCACGACACGCTGCAGCGTGCCTGTGGTAGCGGTATCCGGATAACCATAGAGCCGTTTGTTGCCACTGACGGAAGCGCCGTAAATCGTATCACTCAGCGTGCTTGTATTATTACCAACATTGCCGTCCACGTTGCCATTGCCGCTGGCAAGGGTAACCGTGGCGGTGTTGTCGACACTCTGGCTGCCGCTGCCCACCACACCAACATCCACATCAATCAACAGATCCGGCAGGCTGGCAGCATTGGCCAGTGGCCCTGCGTGGCCGCAGCTAATGGTCTGTGCCGGTGATTCACTGCAGCTCCAGCCGCTGCCGCTAAAGCCGGTATAGCTGAAGCGATTATCCAGAACATCAACGACTTCAATATTATTCAGCGTGGCGTCCGGGCCATTGTTACTAACCTGAATGCGGAACTGCGCTGGCTGGCTGGCCAGCAGCAGGGCACTGCTGCGTGTTTTGCTGATGGCCAGATCGGATCGAACTGCACAGTCTGATCCAGGACTGACGCCATCAATATCATCAGGATCCGTATCTGGTGTGTCGCTGCCGAGGCCGCCACCTGTTGGTGTGGCACCGAAGTAGTTTCCCGGGCTGACGGTGTAGCCGCTGGGGCCCTGAGTGGTATTGATGATGGCGCTGATACTGTCGTTAACGAAGACCACGCCGCCGCCGCCGCCGCCGCCGGGACCATGGGGTACGCCACCCGGGTGTGCGTTACCGCCGGCGCCACCCTCAGCGTTGATCGTCAAACTGCCGCTTTGACCGTTGGCCAGCACCAGAACCGAGCCGCCGGCACCACCGCCACCGCCGCCATCATTGTTCGGGTTGGGAGTGGTGCCGGCCCCACCGTTCACATTTACTACGCCATTGCCTGCCAGCTGGTTTGCCCTGATCAAGACAATGCCGCCGCCGACGCCACCATGGGGCGATGGGTTGTTGCCGTTGTTGGAGGAGGCTGCACCGCCGCCGCCGCCCATGACCAGACGGTTGGGTGCCGCAGGAAACGCTGCGCCACCATAGCCCCCAACTGGCAGGCCGCTATTCCAGGAGTTGCCGCCGCGGGCACCTGCGCCACCATTACCGCCGCCACCGCCGCCAGAGTTTTCATCGTTGTTGCTTGGCCGGCCATCAGTACCACCGCCTGCCGCGTTGCCCGGTGCCCCCATGCCGTAGGAACCATTGGGGTAGCCTTCCACTCCTGTGTCGACGCGAGGCCCGCTACCGGTAAAAACGTAACGTGGCGTACCGGCGATACCTTCGCCTTTGGAGCCATGTCCACCGGTTGCGGTACCGCTTGAGGTGTTGCGGAAGTCGGTGTTGGCAGCGCCGGTACGACCGGTGTGCAAGAAGCCACCGCCGCCGCGGAAGCCGTTGGCATTCATGTCGATGCTGAAGCCATTAAAGTCGAGCGTGTTGGCCACATCCAGCGGCAACACACCGCCGGTTTCACCGTTCCAGGCCGGTGCCGAGAGGTTGCCGGTTAGCGTCAGGTTGTCGTATTGCGGAACCCGGATAACCTGATAGCGGCTTTGTCCGGCGGTGCCACTGGCGTTGGCGCGGACGTAGCCATAAATCAGCGGGCTGGTAAGGTTGATGGTGCTGCCGGCGACCGACGCAACCGCCGCGTATTCGTAGCGCCCTGCAGTGAAGTTGGCATTGGCTAGCGATCCGGATGCTTCGCCGCCGGCGACGCCATCACCATAGCTGTTGCTATTGGTTGAGTTGATGTCGGCGCCCTGCATCTGAATCACCAGCACCATATCGCCAGCACCAAGCCCTGCAGCACTGGTCAGTGTGATGCTGCTGGAACCGGCGGTGACACTGGCGGTGGGCTGATAAAAATTTAACGGCCCCGGGGTGCCGGCTTCAGTGGCGTTACCCTCATCGGCAGGCGTGGCTTCACATTGCAGCGCCATGGCCTGCGAGCAGAAAAGCAGGCCTAAGAAGAAAACAAGGGCGCTACGCAGGAAATACACGGCCTAGTCCACCATCGCGTTATAGTTCAGAGTAAAGCTTCCGCCCGGTGGCATATTCCCGGTGAGCGGCAGCCTGAAATTGGTGACATTACGATCATAACCTGCGGGCGCACCGCCGCCACCTGAGACAGGTACATACACATAGGTCGCTCCGTTATCGTCAGAGTATTGGGGCGGCTGCGGCGTCAGTCCGGAAGACGGTGTGCCGTCAACAAACTCAATGGCCTGAGCGGGTCCGAACGTGTCCGTCGCAAAGCTGAGGAAACGGGGCAGGGCGTCGCTGACTTCAACGCCGGTGGCATCACCAGTGCCCGCATTGCTGACCTGAATAGAGTAACTGATAACGCTGCCAGGATTCGCAGACGGGCTGCTGGACAGTTTGGTCAGCATGATAAGAGGCGGCTGGGGCGTGACCTGCAGGGCAGTAGCATCCAGCGCCGATACGGTTCCTTCGGTGCCTTCATCACCGCGAACCCGAAGCAGGTAGGGACTACCCGGCCATGGCGGTATGGTGCCGGAAAACTCGTAGGTGCGTTCGCCGGCAGCCACATTATCGTCAACCAGAGACATGGTCAGATTGCCTGCATAAAGAGCGTCATTCTGATCGAAGACATCCAGTACTGCATCGGTAATATCAAAACTGCCGAACGGATCGGAAATCCTTGCTCTGACATGGACGTTGGCGCCGTTATCAACAACCGAGGTCAGCGGGCTTCCAGCGGGCCATGCGGCGTCAAATACCTGGATATCCTCGATATTGATCACGGTAAGGGCATCGAGCTCAATGCGGGACACGTCGGCGGCCCCACATTGAAGAGAGCTGGCATCAATCAGGCGTGTGCCGCCGCCGCTGCTTTGGTTTCGCACCGTCAGTCGTAGAGCGGTCCCGGCAGGTAATGTCAGGTTGCTGCCGAGCGAGACATTGAATACCCGCGAGGTCCAGCCGGTACCGGTAAAGCTCTGTGAGGCAGATGTGCCAATGGTGCCGGTGGCTGCACCGATGTAGTCCAGCGTCACATTCATGGTTCGGGTGTTGTTGCTGCCGCCGCTTCCGGTGCCGGAGCGGCGCGAACAGATTCTGACAGGAATCGTACCCGCTTGCAGTGTCAGCGGCCGCACCAATGTCGGAGCAAGGGCCAGCACAGCGGTGCCATTGTTTTTCGGTATACCAGTCACCTGAGAATTACTTGCCGGTACTATTCGGCTCAGGGTATTGGTGAACGGGGCGGGCGCACTGTCAAAATATGTGTAGAGATTCTTGATGCCCGTGACTGGCCCGTAGACAAAGTTGACTGTCGTGTTTGAGTTGTTGCTACTGATATTGTCAAAGTTCTGGCCCGTTACCGAGGCGGTGTTACTTATTGATTGTCCTGCTGTGCCGGGATTAACCGTGACATCAAGAAACAGCAAGGGCAGGCTGGCAGCGCTCGCCAGCGGGCCGTTATGAGTGCAGGTTACGTTCTGTCCCAAGGCCGAACAGCTCCAGCCGGTACCGGAGAAACCGGAAAAGGTCAGTCGGTTGTCCAGCGTATCAGAGACTTGAATGGGACCAGGCTCGGCAAGTGGTCCGTTATTGCTGACGGCAATGCGATACTGCGCACTGCCCGCTTCTTCCAGAGGAGTATTGGCGCGTTTCTGGATGGCCAGATCCGATGTAGGAGAGTTGGTCACTGACACGGCCTGCATGGTCAGCAGCACCAGATCACCGCCGGAGCTATACACGGTAGTGAGGGAGGTGTCACCGGGGCTGATCAGGCTATCAATAGGATAAATATCGAGGTCCACGCCCCAGGCACTGTTCGAGCCAAGGCTGTTGATGGTGTTGTTGAACTGGTTGTTGGCGGGGTTCAGTCCATCGGTGAGGGCAGCACTGTTGACCGTAATGTTTTCACTGAAACCGCCAAGTGGCGCGGAATTCTCAACGTCACCCTCCCAGGACAGCACCATCAATTTGCCATTGACGGGACTGGCTGGAATCTGGAAGTTGCTGGGTGTCAGGGTGATCTGGTTTCCCCGGAACCACTGCAGGCCGTCGAATATGTTGACCACACGAAAGGGTTGAGAGGGATGTTCAAACACGACGATCATGCCCCAGCCAGCAACCACGGCCTGCGAAGAGCAATAAGTGGCGCCGCCGCCCTGATCTGTTGTTGTCACAGTCAGACCGGAAAAGGTGTAGTTGCCGTTGCCTTTGGCGGCGATAACACTGGTTATATTCGTGCTCCCGCCAAAATAGGACAGGTCGAAGCCTGAGTTGGCAAAAGTTTCGGTGAAGGTACGCTCGGCAAACGTGGTTGATCCATCGAAAGTAACGATGTCGTCAACGGTTGTGCCAGAACCGCCCCAGTAAAGATAGGCGGCCCGTATGGTCGCTCCGGCGGGAATGCCGGATAACGATGCGCTGACTGTGCCGTTGGTGACGGCACAGGCGTTTCCTGCATTGGATTGTGTTCTGAGGGTGCCGCCGGTAACCACAAAATCCAGATTTCCGGCAAAACTCTGTTGCAACGCGATCGGCGTTGCCGAGCTGTGACTGGCCAGTAGCCAGAGGCATAACGCTGGAACAAGTCGGAGAATATTTTTTTTAACTGCGCGCAGCGTAAGGGAGTCAGGCATTACTCTGTCTCCGTAACACTATTCCCGAAGCGCCTGGCGCTGCTTTGGTCAAACTTGATGCGGAAATCCAGCACGATGCCCTGCACCCGGCCCTGGGCGCCGCTGAAGTCATCGTCATAGAAGCCGCGGAAGTTATAGCCCAGGCTGATCCAGACATCACGAATCGGGCTGAAGCCTGCCATCACGCCAAAAGCATTCATCCGCACATCACTGTTGTAGCTGGCCAGCGTGCTGCCGCGCACACCAAGATCCCACCGTTCGGTAATGTCGTAACGGTATTCGCCACCGATCAGATCCGTATATCCCTTGAAGCGGGCGCTATCGATGGTGTCACCAACATAACGGGCACCGTACTGCAGCGACAGCTGGTGACGTTCCTGAGCAACAAAGTTCAGGTGAGTATTGTTGATCAAGCGGTGACCGAAGCGTGAGCCAAAGGCGTCTCTCTGCTCGTCATAAATCAGACGGCTGCGATTCAACCAGAACCAGCTTTCGGAAAGCGGCCGGCGCACATAGCTGAAATCAAGCTCGGAGGAACGCAGGATGTCGCCGGTACGGAATTTCTGGTCAAAGTACAGTGCCCGGCCGGCGACGGTATTGGTCTCGTCCAGACGATGCTGGAATCCGGACAGAAGATTCCACTTGTCATCACTGTCTGCGTGACGATATTCAACCCGGTTGGTCCACTGCCAGCTGGCGTCCTGATAGCCGATGCCGCCGGATACGGCGGTGTAATCATTGCCATCGGTACCGCTGGCGGGCGGACGATCGGGGTCGAAGGCATCCACCGGGTTGCCTTCGGTCAGCGTCTGGGCGCGATCAAAGCCGACATCGGCGGTCCATTGAGAGGACAGTTCGATGGTCTGGAACAGGCCTGCATGGGCCATTAGCCGCGGACCGTATTCGTCCATGCTCCGGCTGACGGAGGTACTGGCGGTGGCGCCGCGCCACGGCGTCGCCTTGGCCCCGACTCGACTATCCTGAGTGCGCTGCTCGTGACCCCAGGTGAACTCCTGATTCGCGAACAGGGATACCCGTTCCGTCAGTCGATAATCGGCGCCGAGCATCAAGCGAGAGGGATAGTCAGACTCATCCGGGCCACTGCTGACACTGGTTTCACCGTTGGCGGACAGGGTCAGGCGCTTGTCCAGCAGGTCCTTGCGACCGCCGGCAATCAACTGCTGACTTTCATAAACTCCGCCATCGGTCATACTTTCCACATGACGGGCACCGGCAAATGCTTGCCAATCCGGCTGCTGATATTCCACCCGGCCTTCAACAAGATCACGTCGGTTGCTGGTGCTTGGCACTTGCTGGCGGCTGGCGTCAGCGCTCAGTGCAACTTCCTCGCTAAGGCGATAGCGCACGCCTGCCTGAACAGTGCGGGCATCCTCGTCATCCGCTGCTTGTTGGCTTAGCCCGAAGCCGCCCTCTGTTTCCTCGACACGCACGCGGGTATCAACCCGCTCAGAGGTGTACTGGTGCTCAAGCAGCCAGGCCTGATCATTGCTGGCACCCGGCTGCAGATCCTGCCGTGTTCCGGCCAGCTCTGCTTTTACAGTGTGCTGATCGGTCGGCTTCCAAGTGACATCGGCGCCAATCAGTGACCCGGGAGCGGCGAGGGTGTCGTCATTGACCGCCGTCACGCCGACTGTGAGGCTTTCATCTTCGTTGAACACCGTGGCGCGCCCGCCGGCAACGGTTTTCTCCGCCCCTACTTCAACTTCATAGGTGGCGACAATGCGAAGTGGATTAAACGAGGCATCCTGAACAGGAATCGGTTGGCGGAAGAACATGGTGCCATCAGCGCTGTCCAGACTGTAATCGATAAAGCGGGTCATCGGCGTGCTGCTGATGACTTCATTGGTGAAGCGATCACGTACCTCAACAGTAATAGTCTCGCTGCCGGGTACAATCGGAGCGCGACTGAGTCGGTACAGGCCCGAGGTGCCATCCGGGGCGATATCGTCGCGAATAAAACCCTGAGCGCTGTCAGCAACAAAGCCGAGGGCGCTGGCATTGCGGCCACGCCACTCTGCCTTCGCACCGGTCAACACTCGCTGGTAACGACCCAGTTCTGTAACGGTCAGGCCAGTGTCGTAATCACCAAACAGGGCGTAAAAGTCGCGCTTTTCCATTCTGACATAGAGCTTTTCGCTGGAAGGAGCGTCATGGGTGCGCTGGGCGTCATCGCCATACAGGACATACCAGCGCTGCGGATCAATAGCCTGATTCAACGGGCGATCATCCGCTGGCCGGCGCGTATCCAGCGCTGCTGTCAGTAGCCACTCTCCAGCCACAGTGCCGCGGGCAAAGAACGCCATTTCGCCATCAACATAGGCATGGTTATCCGGCGATCCGAGATTCTGCATATTGCCGCGCAGGGTGTTGTAACCGACAGTGCCTTCGGCAAAACCGACCAGAATCCACTCACGCAAGTCCGGTGATACAGCGACAGTGAGTTCATCAGAAACAACCCGGCCATCGGTCAGGCGCAAGCGATAGGTTCCGGCGGTGCTGACCGGCTCAAAACGTGCTATGCCGTTCTGGTCTACTACAACGACATCACCTCGATCTTCCAGCGGGCTGGCGGTCTGGCTCTGATTCAGCGGCCGCAGAGTGCCGCTGACAATGCGCAGTTCAGTTTGCGCCTGAAGCGGTTGATCAAATGCATCAAAAAGGTTCAGCTTCAGCTGGACTGGTGTCAAACCATCGGCAACGTTGTCGATGGCTTCGCCGCCGCGAATGGTTTTCAGCTCGCCGCTACGCCGCACGGTGACATTTTCGCGGAATCGCACTACGCCGAAGCCGCCAGAGCCCTGCAGTTCAATGGCGTGCTCGCCGACGCTGTCAAGGTCAATGCCAACCCAGGTATAGACTACGGTTTTACTTTCCTCGTCAGCGATGCGCGAGCCGATTCTGGCATCCGGCACTTCGTTGCCATTAAGCAATAGTTTCGGCTTGAGTCGGTTATCCAGCCGTGCGGTCACGCTGAGCACGGGATGAATAACCATCATGCCATCACGCAGGTTGAGGAATCCCTGAGGTGATTCTTTCGTGACCTCGCCGTTGCGTTCGCTGGCGCGGTCTCGATTGAGGCCGCTGTCTGCAACTACTGTGGAGAGCGTTGCATTAGATACCTGTTCTTTAGTGAAAAAGCGGACGGCAACACGACGATTGAGAGCGCGCCCTTCCGCCGTGTTGTTATCGGCCAGTGGTTCATCTGCTCCTTTGCCGACAACCATGATTTGCACAGGCGGAATTTCAAGCAACTCAGCCAGATAATTTGCCACCGAACGGGCGCGTGCTTCTGACAGGGCGTAATTGTCGTTAATGGCACGGCCAGGGCGGGGCACAATGCGCTGGCTATCGGAGTGACCATAAACCTCCAGTCGGAGCCCCTGCTTGTCGCGCAGTGTTTCAGCGGCCCTGCGAATCTCTGCCTGATCACGCGCTGACAACTCGGCCGACATGCTGGCAAAGCGTGGACGCAGTACCAGTTCATTGTCTTTCATCTGGGCGCCGGTGACGCGAACGCTGTTCTGCGAAGACACCGAGAAGCGCCTGTTGTCTGGTGTGACACCGAAAGTATTGAAAAGAATGCTTTGCTCTACCGAATCAGGGGTGTCCGGGTCCACGGCAAGATCAAGCTCCAGCGTATGGCGCCAGAAATAGCCATCTACCGGGAAGGTGAATTCATAGAAATTGTCATGCTTGACCGGATCTGAAATCGGCCGGCCATCAAATCGCACGCTGCCCGGCACCGGTTTGAGGGCATCCGGAAGGAACAGATGGGTGCTGACATTGGTAAACAGCGTTTCGCCATTGCCAATCGGCAGGGTAATCCTGGCGGTGTCGCCTTCCAGGCGAGTGGTAAGTTGCTGCTGAAGATGGGCGCCCAGCTCCGGCCGTACGTCGACGTACCAGTTTTCGCGCCAGAGGGTGCCGCCCTGCACATTAACGAATCGTGAGCGGGCATTGCCTGCCTGACGGGTGTTGTCATGGCACTGGCGTAGCGTATGACGCGGGCCCAATGTAATGGTATCCAGCTGCAGGACATGAGTGCCTGGCGTGACCCCTTCAATATGCCAACGGCCATGCTTGTCGGTGATGACGCTGGTGCCATCTTCCATGTAAATCCGAATGCCTTCGATGCCCGGGGCATCCTGCTCACCGCAAGTGCCTGCAATGACACGGCCCATCAGGAAAGCGCGATCGTTAAAGAACGGCCTCTCGACCAGCACCTCTGCCTTGGCGGTGTTAGACAGCATGATTCCTGCAACTGCCTGGGCAAGGTTGGCGG
Source organism: Alcanivoracaceae bacterium (assembly GCA_023146255.1). Lineage (GTDB taxonomy): Bacteria > Pseudomonadota > Gammaproteobacteria > Pseudomonadales > Alcanivoracaceae > PGZG01. Next base: position 137,746 of record JAGLCJ010000006.1, on the reverse strand, counting down.
CGCGTCCGGCGCGGGCGGCGATACTGACCTCGACAACATAACGAACCGTGCGATTGGCCCCGGAAGCGATATTGCCAATGTCGATAGTCAGCTGACTGCCGTTCGGATCAATCTGCGGGTCTGCTGCGGCAACACCGTCAATGCGCAATGAGCCGGACTGATAGCGAAAGCCGGCCGGCAGGGTATCAATAATCTGCGCATTCAGCGCCGGAGCGGCGGAGGTATTTTCCACATTGACGTCATAAGCCAGAAAGTCACCAGTCATTACCGTGCTGCGCTGGGCAACCTTGGTGACAAACAGTTCAGTATCCGGCAGAGGGATGCTGCTGGTGGTGCTGCGGCGCTCCGCTTGAATGCTGCCCAGCAGCAGCGGATCGACAAACCATGGCGCGCCTGTGGTCAGGCTGTCCGCAACATCACCATTGTTGTCGTAGCGAATCTCCACAGTACTGCCCGGAGGTATCACGATCGGGCTGCCCGGGATATTGGGCTGCAAATAGCCGACATAGAGATTGCTGTTGATGGCGGTCTCTGTCAGCGCAACGGTGTAACTGTCGCCGCTGCTGATATCAATGGTCACAGCGATAAAGCGGCGGCCGTCAGGACGAGTGGCGATGGCTGACGGCGGTAGAATCGGATCATCAGCGACAATGAATATCGGCTCCTGACCTTGGTAGAAATTACTGGGCGTTAGCGGAACGCCGCTGTTCAAAGGAATAGGTGTGCCAGACTCATCAAGGGGCGCGGGAAGTGCGGCGAGCAATCCCGGCGTGCCGGAAAGGCTGTCCGGTGTGGCAAAGCTGCCCTCCCAAACCTGATAGGAATCAGGAGAAGCAGGATCGTATCGATACAAGCCGATGCGTTCAAAGCGGAGTACCTGCACATTAGCGGTGGCAGGGACTACGGCGGCCGACCAGCTCAACTCGGCAGGGGGCTGAGTGATGACCAGTGCGGCGTTGGCCACGCCATTCAGCAGCATCAGCAAAAGCAGCAAACAGGGCATGCCCCGGCGCTGCCAGCCTTTCAGGCGTGGCAGGGCCCGGGCGAGCCACGCAGCGACGAAAACCCCACCGGCAACAGCCGGTGAGGTTTTCTCACTGAGGATAAAGCTCCGTTTCATCCGGGTTCCGTTACTGCACGGTGACCTGGAACGTCACCACGGCAGTTTCGCCGTCAACAATCTCCCCGGCAGCACCGGTTGCACTGTTGACCTGCAACCCACCGACTAATGCAGAGTTCGGACCCACGTCCGCCACCGGGTTGCCATTCAGCGTGGTGCTGTTGGGAACATAGGCAGTGAACTCGGGAATGCTATCCGTGATGACCGCGCCAGCGATGTTTTCGGTCGGGATCGTGCCAGCGGTCAGGCGATACTCAAGCACATCGCCGGTACGCGCAGTCACGCCGGTGGTAGCAAAGGCGCCGCCATCGGTCACGTTACGCACTTCCTTGATCAGCGTTGCGCTACCGGACAAAACGGTCACGCTGCCGCCACCGATATTGTCGAAGGTGATGACGTCACCCGGGCCACCCGGGCCAGGCGCTGCGGCGGTACCATCAACCACGATCTCGTGCTCACCCGGAGTACCCGGAGTGGTCGGCGTGCCGGCGTCCAGCTCGACGGTGAAGGTTTGTACTTCACCTACCTGAGTACCCACCGGAACGTTACCAGCAATGATCGCCGGAGCAGATGCCTGCGGCGTCAGTGCGACAGCGGTCGGGGTTTCCGGAGTGGTGGTGTTGCCGGTTGTCGATGCCGGGGTACCCGGGGTGACAGAGCCAACGGTGTAGAAATAATCTGTGCCACCAATATTGATCCGCACGGTATCACCCGGGGCCAGATTGTCTTCAGAGCCAGCAGCAATGAAGATCGTGCCCGGCTGTGATGGCCGTGAGGTAACCGACCCAGCCAAAGTAACTTGTGGCGGGGTGATGGTCAGAGAGGAAGGCGCACCTACATCTGTGTCATTGGTGCTGACCGTCAGATCATAGATGTCGCTACCGTTGCTGTTGCCGGTAATGGTGTAGGTCACCGTTACCGAGTCACCGGCATTGGCTACTACAGTTTCCGAAGTGATGGTCGGTGCTGTACCAATGGTAAGCACTTCTACATCAACAGAGGCGGTAACCTGGCCGCCGGTAAACGACATGGTGGCAGCATTGTGAATGGTAGCGCCACCGCCAGTCGTGGCGAGTGCCTGACCTGTGGAGGTCAGAGCAGCCAGCGTCAGCAGTCCTGCGAGTAATTTTTTCATATCAATTATTCCCTTTGGTGAAAATTCCGGTGACCGGCGAGGACGCCCGATCACCGGGAGTTCCATCAGTCAATGGTGACCTGGAAGATCACATAGCTGATTTCGCTGGCCAGCAGGGTGCCACCGGCGCCATTGCCTGCGCCGACGGCGGTATCGTCACCACCTGCGCCTGCATAGACATAAACGGTGCCATTGCCGGTAGCGTCCAGCTCTGCGGCATCGCCATCGTCTGCGGTTTCGTCCTGAGCAACGAAAGTACCGGCGCCGTCATCCAGCTCGATTGAGGAAGCAACAAAGGTGGTGAACTGCGGGATTGGATCCGATACCACGATGTTGTTTGCAGTGCCCGCGCCGGCTGCGCTGTTATCGATAACGATCAGGTACTGCATGGTGTCCGTCGGGTTGCCGCTAACGCCGGAAGCGTAGTAGTCAACGCCATCGACCGTGATATCGGCCACAAGCGGGTTGAAAGCCGCAGTGCTAACGTTCCGCACATACTTGGTCACGGCAAGCACCGGACGGCGCACAGTGATGACAGTTGCAGTGCCCTGGGTGGTAAACACAGCGCCGTCGGCATCGGAAGTAGCAGTCGTCAGGACAGAGTGAGTACCGGAAGTGCCGGTGGTAATGGTGTCGGTGGTGACTACAACAGTGACATCATCACGCTCACCGATAGTGGTGCCGTAAATGAAGGCATTAGTAGTACCAGCGGTAAGCGTAATGGTAACCGTGTTGCTGGCAGCGCCGGTGCTTTCATCGATGCTGTCAATAATGGCCACTTCAGCTGTGCCGGTTGGATCAATGACAATAGTGTCACCTACCGCCAAACCATTAACGACGCCGTCATCGGTGCCGTCGAAAGGCACGGTGATAACCGTGTCAGCAGCAGTTATGCCAGCTGCAACCGTCGTCGCGCCGAGCAGAATGCTTGGAGTGGTAAAGGTCGCATCCGCGTCCATATTGGTGCGGGTGTCGGCGGAACTGAAGTCATAAGTATCAGGGCCGTTGGCGGTGCTGGTAATGGTGTATACCAGATTGACGCCGGTGTTTTCGGTAGTCGGGTCAACATCCGCCGGTGATGTCAGCAGTGGCGCGGAAGCTACCAGATTGACCGAAATCGCAACACTGGCGGTCTCCGCTGGCTGCGCGTTGCTTGCAGCATCGGTGTAGTTCACCGTCACGGTGTTGGTAATCGTGGTGTTTGCGGCCGTGGCGAATGCCAGGCTCGGGATCAAAGCCGCACTGGCAATAAATGCGGCCCCCCCCATGAGTTTCTGCAAATGTTTCATGTTTTTATCCTCAGTGTTTGCACCCCGGTTTGGTGATGCGCATCAGGCTTGCTGGAGTGCAAAAGCGGCCTGATGTTTTTGCGAGCCGGAGAAAAATCAGATTTTTACCCGGCTCGCAAAAATCGTTGTGACTACTGCACTAGAACTGAAAACCCGGTGCTGCCTTCCGCGCCCGGAGCCACCTCTTCAATGATCCAGCGAATGGCGTTGTATTGTTCCGGAGACGCCTGACGATTCTCTGATTGGCCATCTGCACCGGTAACCTGATAGGTCAGGCTGCTGGCTTTCTTGAATGTCTTGCCGCCGTCAATCGAGAACAGGATGTCGCTGCCTTCGCCCCAGGCGCTGTTTGCCTGATAAGCCGTGGCGTCCGGCACCGGATTGTCGAGCTGCACATTTCGTGCGGTCTCGTCACCGGTGTTGCTGTAACGGATGGTGTAGAACAGGACGTCTCCCGGCACGGTATCGGTGGCTGCCACGCGACGAGTGATCTGCTGGCCCTTGTCGTCTACTTCGACGATTTCCTTTTCGGCGGCGACCGTCAGCGAGATCTGCGGAGCAGCGATTGCCAGCATGCTGGCGAGACTCAAGCTCAAGCCCAGCAAGGTGTTTCGGATTAGAGGTGTCATCATCTTGTATCTCCTTTGATATCAATCAGGGTGTCTGTAGCTGGCCTTTTGACACCTCAACCCGCTGCCTTGGCAGCTGGCAAAAAGTGTCATCAGCTGGTTTTGTGACACACATCACTGATATTTTCGTACTACCAGCATGGATGTGTCTTGAATGCCTTATGAACACGATATGAACGAGCATGGTTCGTTAGTACCTGGTGGCCATCTCGGCAGGCCGCTCATGGGGCGCTGCCAACGAAGCGGTAGCCAGCTCCGGCCACCGTTTCGATCAGCGGGGCGGGGATGCCGGCGGCATCCAGCTTCTTCCGCAGGCGGTAAATCAGTACGGTGACGGTTTCCTCGCTGGTGGTTTCCATCGGAGACGACATGGCCCGGGCAAGCTGGCGACGGCTGCACAGGTTGCCCTTCGCCTGAAGCAGTTCGTTAAGAAGGTCACGCTCGCTGCGGGTCAGACTGACCAGCGCGCCGTTCGGGCCGGTAATGCGGTACTGGTTTGGTTGCAAGCGCCAGTCGCCAAATACGGCTGATGATTGACTCTGTGCCCCTGCGGAGGGGCTGCGAGCGCTCTGTCTGCGAAGGAAGTTGCGGATGCGGAATTCCAGCTCGCGGGCATTGAAAGGTTTGACGATATAGTCGTCAGCGCCAGCCTCCAGAGCCTGCAGCCGGCTCTGCTCATCACAACGCCCCGATACCACGAATACCGCAGTATCGCCTTTGGCGGTCAGCTCTCTGAGCAGGGCCAGACCGTCACCGTCTGGCAGATTCAGGTCGAGCAGCAGCAGGTCGAACTTCTCGGCGTCGGCCAGAATGCGAAAACTGGCAAGGTCGGCTGCCTCGAATACCTGATAGTGCATCAGTGACAGGAAGTCGCGAAGTACGGCACGCAAGGCCGCATCATCTTCGAGTACCAGAACCTTGTAGCTGGATGCCAGATCCATCAGTGCGTCTCCGTCTTTTGCTTCGGAATGGGAAATAGCAGGTCGAAAGTTGTGCCGACACCGGGGGTGCTGTCGATACTCAGGCGGGCATTGTGCATCCGTACAATGCGGTCAACGATATAAAGTCCAAGCCCCATTCCCGGGATATTTGTCGCCTTGTCGGCGCGGAAGTATTTGTCCAGCACCTGGCGCAGCTCCTCTTGACTCATGCCGAATCCCTGATCAGTGATCTTGATGCTCACCGAGTGATCCTGATGCCGATTGGCCTTTATGGTTATGGAGGAGTTCTCAGCAGAATATTTGACTGAGTTGTCGATGATGTTATTGAGCATGGTTAGCAAGAGGTCGTAGTCACCTTGCAGGTAAGTCTCATCATCACATTCGATGAGGAAGCTGCGCTTTCCTGAGGAAATCATTTCACCGTAGCTGACGCTGTTGTGCAGTAGCTCGCCTACATGAATAAAACTTGCATTTTTTCGCCATTCAGCGCTATCGAGTTTGTCTTCACGTAGCGCCTGATTGATGATGGCCGCCATTCTTTCGCTGGCCTGCTGGATTCTTTCGCAGTTCGTTGTGACGTGCACGTCCGGGGTGCGCGGATCACTTGCGATCAGGTCCGTAGCCATCTGGATGACAGACAGCGGAGTGCGGAACTCATGCGCCACCATGCGAAGAAACTGTCTTTGTTCTAACGCGGATTTCTTTTCGGCATCCAACGCGAGAGATAGTCGGGAATGGGTTTTCTCGAGGTCAATAGAGTTCTGTCGGCTTATTCTCAGTTGTTGTTCAAGGCTGCGGTTAACCTGATCGAGTTCGAAGGTTCTCTGGGAGACAAGTTTTTCCAGCTTTTTCTCTGACTGGCGTACGCTGACCAGAGCGGATTCTCTGGCGGTTCGCATGTGCTTTTCCAGCTGTACATACCTCATTGCCAGCGTGATGAACATGATTCCGATATGAACCAGAATGATGATCATGAAGTTGCTTTCTGACAGCGAGCTTGGTCCGGATAATCCGAATACCCATGCCAGTCTGACGAGTAGGCCAATGGCGATAATGCCGAATGCGCTGGCATACATGTAGGCAATCAGGCCTATTTTTTTGTGGAGCAATACTGAAAAAACCGGGATGCCAATGGCAATCGTGGCGAGAATTATCCAATAGTAAGGAATGCTTATGTCGTAGCGGGAAAACAGCATTGGTATAACGCCAATAATTGAGGCAACGCCAATGCTGCGAATCAGAATTTTGTCTGCGCGGGGGTGGTGAATATGCAAGTCGGTTATTTTGCTGAAAAGCATGGTAATGCTGATCAGTCCTGTTGCTTGAAAAATGACTTGCAGCCACTCCAGATGCAGCGGTGTTTCCGGCAAGATAATGAAGTGAATTACGCCCTCGATCTGGGCGACCAGAAATGTATAGGAAAGGGAGTACAGGAAAAAATACAGGTACAGGGACTGTTTCAGGAAGAGAAGAAATAACAGGCTTAGAGCGCACACCATGGCGCCAAAACTGAGCAGTGCTCCATAGAAAAGCATCGCCTCACCCGCATGACTGGTGAATGCGTCTTGCCGCCATAGCGCAAGGTTGGCGGCGATACTGCTGGTGGTTTCCAGCCTGAGGTAGAAGGTTGTTGGCCCATCTTCGGGAGGGGGCAGTTGGTAAAGGGCGTGACGCCAGAGTATTGCCCGTTGATGCCATGCTTCACGGTCACCCTGAATGCCAAGGTCCTCGATGCGGTTGTTCTGGACGCTGAACAGGTTGACGTGATCCAGAAAGGCGGGCGCGGCAGCAAGCAGCCACGGACCCTGGAGGGTTTCACGATAATGAAGGGAGAAGCGCAGCCAGATACTGTCGTCGGTGTAGCCAAAGCTGGGCTGTCCTGCAGCCTCCGTAAAAAGCCCGCTACGGTCGATATCAACAATCTCTTCAATTGTCTTCTGGCCGCTGTTATCGCGGTACCACGCCAGATGACCGGCCAGAGACAGATATTGCTGGTCATTAGCAAGCACAGCGGGGGCGGCGGCGGACCAGGGGGCTGCCATTATCAGCCAGACAAACACCGCCATGACCGCAAGGCTGCTTGCTGCTACAGGTCTATGCTCCAGGTGCGGTGCCATATCAGGTTCCGGGTATTCGAATAAGACTATTCAGTCAAAAATCATGCCAATCTGAGATTGAAATGATGGTACCCGGTTGCTACACCCGTGTTGTTATTTTTTGTCAATAAAACAGTATGTTAGAAATGTCGCCGGGGAGGATGCCTCTGGTGAGGCCTTTCAGCGGAGGGGGAGGTGGCGCTGCTGTACCGTGCGAACTGCGTCACATTATGACGAGTCGCTGTCGTTTTTCTGTGAATTAACAACAAGGGGCCATTGGCCCCTTGTATGTATTCGGGCTGGTCAAGCTGGCCCGGCTATGGCTGGCAGTATTACGGCAGCAGGTGCTTCACCGCATCCCGTTCTTCGGCCAGCTCCTGCTCGGTGGCCTTCATGCGCTCGCGGGAGAACGCGTTGACCTCCAGGCCCTGAACGATCTCCCAGTCACCGTTCTTGCAGACGCACGGGAAGGAGTAGATCAGGCCTTCCTGGATGCCGTAGGAACCATCGCTGTAGATGCCCATGGAAACCCAGTCGCCTTCGGCGGTGCCCAGTGCCCAGCTGCGCATGTGGTCAACGGCAGCGTTGGCGGCAGACGCGGCCGAGGAGGCGCCACGGGCCTTGATGATGGCGGCGCCGCGCTGCTGCACTTCCGGGATGTAGGTTTTCGCATACCAGTCAGCGTCCACCTGATCTACGGCAACCTTGCCGTCGACCAGACAGTGGTGCAGATCCGGGTACTGGGTGCTGGAGTGGTTGCCCCAGATGGTCATTTTCTTGACGTCGTTGATGCTCTTGCCAAGCTTGGTGGCCAACTGCGCCATGCCACGGTTGTGGTCGAGGCGGGTCATGGCGGTGAACTGGCGCGGGTTGATGTCCGGCGCGTTGCGCTGGGCAATCAGGGCGTTGGTGTTGGCCGGGTTACCGACTACCAGCACCTTGATGTTGCGGCTGGCCACTTCATTGATCGCCTTGCCCTGAACCGAGAAGATCGCCGCGTTGGCTTCCAGCAGGTCTTTACGCTCCATGCCCGGGCCACGCGGACGGGCACCGACCAGCAGGGCGTAATCGGCGTCCTTGAAGGCCACTTTCGGATCATCGCTCTGAACGATGCCGGCGAGCAGCGGGAAGGCGCAGTCTTCAAGCTCCATGGCCACGCCTTTCAGCGCTTCCAGCGCCGGGGTGATTTCCAGCAGCTGCAGGATAACCGGCTGATCCGGGCCAAGCATGGAACCGGAGGCAATACGGAACAGCAGGGAGTAGCTGATCTGGCCGGCGGCACCGGTAACAGTTACGCGAACTGGAGCTTTCATGAGGATCTCCTGGGTGAAATCGCTTGTGGCGGTTGAGTTTTCCGGGCCCGCTGGTTGGCGCTGGCCGGCTGAGCGGGCGGCATTATAAAGAAGCCAGCGCCGGATGGCACTGCCCCATGGCCGATCAGCCGAGCGCTTTCTCGCCGGCCTCGAGCGTCTGGAAGATCAGGGTATTGATGGTCATCGGGCCAACGCCGCCGGGCACCGGGGTCCAGGCGCTGACCCGATCCTTCAGCGGGGCCAGTTCAATATCGCCGACGCCGCCCGGGTGATAGCCGGCGTCGACCACCACGGCGCCGTCCTTGATCCAGTCGGCCTTGATGAACTCCGGCTTGCCGACCGCACCGACGACGATATCGGCACGGCGGATATGGTCGGCGAGGTCCTTCGTGCGGCTGTGGCAAATGGTGACGGTGGCATTGGCACCGAGCAGCATCATCGCCATCGGCTTGCCGAGAATGGCGCTGCGGCCGACCACCACCGCATGCTTGCCGGCCAGCTCGATGTTGTAGTGCTCAAGCAGGCGCATGATGCCTTTCGGGGTGGCGCTGCCGTAGGCAGCTTCACCCATGCTCATCCGGCCGAAGCCGAGGCAGGTGACACCATCGACGTCCTTTTCCAGGGCGATGGCATCAAAGCAGGCGCGCTCGTCAATCTGTTCCGGCACCGGGTGCTGCAGGAGGATGCCATGTACGTCCGGGTTGCTATTCAGTTCGTCGATGACGGCAAGCAACTCTTCGGTGCTGGTCTGCTCCGGCAATTCGATCCGCCGGGAACCGAGGCCGACACGTTCGCAGGCATTGCCTTTCATTTTTACGTAGGTGGCGGACGCGGGGTCGGCACCGACCAGAATGGTGGCCAGAATCGGGGTGCGGCCATCTCCCTTTGCCTTGAGTTTTTCGACTCGGCCGCGCATGTCGTTTTCGAACTGCTGGGCCAGGGCTTTGCCATCAAGAATCAGGGCCGTCATGCGCTCTCCGGGTGTCATCAGGGGGTCGAGAGCCGGCTCCGGGCCGGCGGGGCGCGCGATTTTCGCACGCTGTGGCGGCCGGCGCAAAAAGCGCGCAATCAGTCTGATATGGCGGGCTTTTTCGTTGACGCTCCAGAGGGCCGCGAGTAATATGCCGCCTCGCTCGAGCTGCTAGCCCGGGGTGTAGCGCAGTCTGGTAGCGCGCCTGCTTTGGGAGCAGGATGTCGGGGGTTCGAATCCCTCCACCCCGACCATCCTTTGAAGTTGAAGGGAAGCGGCGAAAGTTGCGGACGGAACAGGCGCCTGTAGCTCAATTGGATAGAGCAACGGCCTTCTAAGCCGTAGGTTGCAGGTTCGAGCCCTGCCAGGCGTGCCATCCGTTACGCCCGGCGACAGGTTTTAGTGGTGGCTGTAGCTCAGTTGGTAGAGCCCCGGATTGTGATTCCGGTTGTCGTGGGTTCGAGCCCCATCAGCCACCCCACTATTCAAGAACCCGCTTCGGCGGGTTTTTTTATGCCTGATTACCTGGACCGTTTGAAGTTTCGTGCCAGCCTGAGGGCGCGCGGTGTCTGTGACAGGCCGGTACAGTCGCTCCCCGTTAATCGCCTGGTGTACCGGCCTGTCACAGACACCGCTAGGCAGTTTCGACGAACAAGTGCTTTAAACCCGGATTTGGCAGGGAGTTTGCTGCGCCTGACAGTGGTTGCCTGATGCACCAGGCGATTATCGGGGAGCGACTGCATCAGGTCACCGCCGCCAAGCGCCCTCACCAGCCCCTTCGATGCTGTCTGGAAGAGACTGCCATTGATAGGCATCCCGCCGCGCTTCCTTTATAATCCGCCGCCTTCATGGAGCGCGCAGTCAGCCTGCGGGGCTTCGTCACGAATTCAAATGCCTTATGAAAGAGGATGTTATGCAGGTTTCCGTAGAAACGACTTCAGGCCTTGAGCGTCGCCTCACTGTGGCCGTACCGGCCGAGCGTCTGGACTCTGCTGTTGAGCAGCGTCTGCTGGAGGCGCAGAAAAACCTGCGCGTTGACGGTTTCCGTCCGGGCAAGGTGCCGATGCGTGAAGTAAAGCGTCGTTTTGCCAAGGCCGTCCGTAGCGAAGTGCTCAGCGATGTCATGCGTGACAGCTTTATCAAGGCGGTTGAAGAGCACAAGCTGGAGCCGGCCGGCATGCCGCGTTTCGAGCCAACCCGCAATGAGCCGGGCAAGGACCTCGAATTCGTTGCCGTATTTGATGTGTTCCCGGAAATCGCACTGGCCAGCTTTAGCGAGGTTAGCGTTGAGCGTCCGGTTGCCGAGGTGACCGAAGCGGATCTCGATAACATGATCGACAACCTGCGCAAGCAGCGCGCCAGCTGGGAAGTTGTCGAGCGCGCCGCGGAGCAGGGCGACCGCGTCAATATTGATTACGAAGGTTTCAAGGGTGGCGAAGCATTCGCCGGTGGTTCGGCCAAGGGCCAGAATCTGGTGCTCGGCTCCGGCTCCATGATTCCGGGCTTTGAAGACGGCCTGGTTGGCGCCAAAGCAGGGGACAGCAAGACCCTGTCACTGAGCTTCCCGGAGGATTACCACGCCGAGGAGCTGAAAGGTCAGGCGGTCGAGTTCAAGATCACCGTCAACAAGGTGGAAGCGCAGAAGCTGCCGGAAATCGATGAAGAGTTCATGAAGGCGTTCGGCGTTGAAGGCGGCGATCTGGCCAAGTTCCGTGTTGAAGTGAAGAAGAACATGGAGCGTGAGCTGACCAATGCTGTTCGCGCCCAGATCAAGGGGCAGGTGATGGATGGCCTGGTTAACAACCACAGCTTCGATGTGCCTGGTGCGCTGGTTGGTAATGAAATCCAGCGCATGCGTCAGCAGATGATGCAGCAGTTCGGTGGCGGCCAGCAGTTTGATGCCAGCATCCTGCCGGACGATCTGTTCCGTGAGCAGGCCGAGCGTTCCGTGCGTCTGGGTCTGATCGTTCGCCAGATTCTCGAGCAGAACCAGCTCAAGGCCGATGCCGACAAGGTCCGTGCCCGGATCGAGGAAATCGCCGAGCAGTACGAAGAGCCGGCCGAAGTGGTCAAGTGGTTCTACGGCAACCGCCAGCAGCTGGAGCAGGTGGAAGGTGCGGTGCTGGAAGAGCAGGTGGTCGAGCTGGTGCTGGCCTCTGCCAGCCAGAGCGACAAAACCATGTCCTACGAGGAAGTGGTAGCGAGCCAGCGCGGCCAGCGTTGATCGCTTTTTGAGCAGTTGCGACGGGGCCTTCGGGCCCCGTCGCCGTTTCAGGCCAATAAAGCAGCAAACGGACCGGCATTGACGCCACTTTTATGGACGTCTGTTGAAAGACCGACATAACATGCAGTCATTCATGCTGACGCATAACAAGGAAAAGTCCGATGATCGATTTCAGCCGCATCACCTCCATGACGCCGGAAATGAACAAACTGATCGAAGATCCGACCCGTTCGGCGCTGGTGCCGATTGTGATCGAGCAGACCGCCCGAGGCGAACGCTCGTTTGATATCTTCTCGCGCCTGCTCAAGGAGCGGGTGGTGTTTATGGTCGGGCAGGTTGAGGACCATATGGCCAACCTGATTGTCGCGCAGATGCTGTGGCTGGAGTCGGAGAACCCGGACAAGGACATCCATTTCTACATCAATAGCCCGGGCGGCTCGGTCACCGCTGGCCTGTCGATCTACGACACCATGCAGTTCATCAAGCCGGACGTATCGACCATGTGTATCGGTCAGGCCGCCAGCATGGGCGCGTTCCTGCTGACCGCAGGAGCGAAGGGCAAGCGGTATGTGTTACCGAACGCCCGGATCATGATTCACCAGCCGCTGGGCGGATTTCAGGGGCAGGCGTCCGATATCGAGATTCACGCCCGCGAAATCCTCAAGATCCGCTCGCAGCTGAACGATCTGCTGGCTCATCACACCGGGCAGCCGATTGACGTGATCGAGCGCGATACCGATCGTGATAACTTCATGGGGGCAGAGGCCGCGAAGGAATATGGCCTTGTGGATCAGGTGCTTACCCGGCGCCCGGTTTGAGCCAGTGTGAATTTGGGTAAAATCTGACCAAACAGCAGGGCGCGGGTGTAGATGGGCTTGAAAATGGCCCATATTGCCTGCATCTTGACTCTGTAGACCGGAATTCAGGAGAGCCGATGACCGACCACTCCGGCGGTAAAGACGACGGCAAGCTGCTTTATTGTTCTTTCTGCGGCAAGAGCCAGCATGAGGTGCGCAAGTTGATTGCGGGCCCGTCCGTGTTTATCTGCGACGAATGTGTGGATCTCTGCAACGACATTATTCGTGAAGAGGTGCAGGACGACAGCTCGGACAATAATGCCGAGAAGCTGCCGCGTCCGAACGAAATCAAGGAAACTCTCGACGATTATGTGATTGGTCAGGAGCGTGCCAAGAAAGTACTCGCGGTAGCGGTATACAACCATTACAAGCGTCTGCGCGGTAGTAAGAAAGGCAAGGAAGAGGTCGAGCTCGGCAAGAGCAACATCCTGCTGATCGGTCCGACCGGTTCCGGCAAGACCTTGCTGGCGGAAACGCTGGCGCGTCTGCTCAATGTGCCTTTCACCATTGCCGATGCCACCACCCTCACCGAAGCCGGTTACGTCGGCGAGGACGTGGAAAACATTATCCAGAAGCTGCTGCAGAAATGTGATTACGACGTTGAGAAGGCGCAGCAGGGCATTGTCTATATTGACGAAATCGACAAGATTTCGCGCAAGTCCGATAACCCGTCGATTACTCGCGACGTGTCCGGCGAAGGCGTGCAGCAGGCTCTGCTCAAGCTGATCGAAGGCACGGTAGCTTCGGTGCCGCCGCAGGGTGGCCGCAAGCATCCGCAACAGGAATTCCTGCAAGTGGATACTTCCAATATCCTGTTCATTTGCGGTGGCGCTTTTGCCGGTCTGGAGAAAATCATTCAGGCCCGCTCTGAAAAGGGTGGAATCGGTTTCTCGGCGGAGGTGAAGAGCAAGCAATTTGGTCGCACCGTTGGCCAGCTGTTCCAGGAAGTCGAGCCGGAGGATCTGATCAAATACGGTTTGATTCCGGAGTTCATCGGCCGCTTGCCGGTGACCGCGACTCTGGAGGAGCTGACCGAGGAAGCCCTGATCCAGATCCTGACCGAGCCACGCAATGCCCTGACCAAGCAGTATGGTCGGCTGTTCGAGATGGAAGGCGTTGAGCTGGATTTCCGTGAGGATGCCCTGCGTGAAGTGGCCAAGCGAGCCATGGAGCGCAAGACCGGTGCCCGTGGTCTGAGATCGATCCTTGAAAATGTCCTGCTCGACACCATGTATCAGGTACCGTCGATGCAGGGCGTTGCCAAAGTGGTCATTGATTCGGCAACCATTCGCGGTGATTCAGAGCCGCTGCTGATTTACAGCAACAGTGAAAAGCCGGCATCCAAAGTAGCGCCGGACTGACTCTGAAGAAGGCCTGCAAGGGCCTTTTTCAGTCTTGGCCGGAGTGAACTGCTAACCAGTGAGGCGAATGTGCTGAAAGAAATTCCGCTGCTGCCACTCAGAGATGTGGTTGTTTACCCGCATATGGTCATCCCGCTGTTTGTTGGTCGGGCCAAGTCGATCCGCGCGCTGGAAGCAGCGATGGCCGGCGACAAGCAGGTGTTGCTGGTCGCCCAGCGTAACGCCTCCGACGACGAGCCGACCGCAGAAGACATTCATGCAGTGGGTACCGTCGCGACCGTGCTGCAGATGCTGAAATTGCCGGATGGCACCGTCAAGGTACTGGTGGAGGGCGTGTCCCGTGCTTCTGTCACCCATCTGATGATGGAAGGCGTCAGCATCACCGCCAATGTTGAGGAGCTGGCAGAAGTGTTGCCGGAGCCGGCCGAGGCGGAAGCCCTGTCAAAATCCCTGCTCGCCCAGTTTGATGATTACGTCAAGATGTCGAAAAAGGTTGCGCCTGAGATTGTCAGTTCGGTGACCAGTATTGATGAGCTTGGACGTCTCGCCGACACCATTGCCGCACACTTGCAGCTCAAGATTGAAGAAAAGCAGGACATCCTGCAGATGGCTGACGCCCGCGAGCGGGTCGAGCATCTGATCAGCCTGATGGAAGGTGAACTCGATGTACTGAAAGTCGAGAAGCGTATCCGTGGCCGGGTCAAGAAACAGATGGAGAAAAGCCAGCGTGAGTACTACCTGAACGAACAGATGAAGGCGATCCAGAAAGAACTGGGTGATCTGGATGAGGGTGGCAACGAGCTTGAAGAGCTGGAAAAACGCATTAATGCTGCGGGCATGAGCAAGGATGCCCGTGAGAAAGCCAAAACCGAACTGAACAAGCTGAAGATGATGTCGCCGATGTCCGCGGAAGCTACTGTGGTGCGCAGCTATCTCGACTGGATGGTGAACGTCCCGTGGAAAAAGCGTAGCAAGATCAGTCATGACATCGCCCGTGCCCAGCAGGTGCTGGACCAGGATCACTATGGTCTGGAAGAAGTGAAAGACCGAATTCTGGAGTTTCTTGCCGTGCAGAGTCGTGTCGGCAAGGTCAAGGGGCCGGTGCTTTGTCTGGTCGGTCCACCGGGTGTCGGCAAAACCTCCCTTGGTCAGTCCATCGCCAAGGCGACCAATCGCAAGTTTGTCCGCATGGCCGTGGGCGGGGTGCGTGACGAGGCTGAAATCCGTGGTCACCGTCGTACTTACATCGGTTCGCTGCCGGGCAAGGTGGTGCAGAAGCTGGCCAAGGTCGGTGTTCGCAATCCGCTGTTCCTGCTCGATGAAATTGACAAGATGGGCATGGATCAGCGCGGAGACCCGGCGTCGGCTCTGCTTGAGGTGCTGGATCCGGAGCAGAACAACAGCTTTAACGATCATTATCTGGAAGTCGATTACGACCTGTCCGAGGTGTTGTTTATCTGCACTTCGAATTCGATGAATATTCCGGGCCCGTTGCTGGACCGAATGGAAGTGATCCGGATTCCCGGTTATACCGAGGATGAAAAGGTCAACATCGCTCGCCAGTATCTGGTGCCGAAACAACTGGAGGCGAATGGCCTGAAGGTTGATGAGGTGCAGTTTGACGAGGCCAGTCTGAGACACATTATTCGGCACTACACCCGCGAGGCCGGTGTTCGCGGTCTTGAGCGGGAGGTGGCCAAGGTTTGCCGCAAGGTGGTCAAGGCGCACCTGCTGGCCGGATCCTCGGAGCCCGTGCTGGTTGAAGGCGCAGCTATCGAGAAGTACCTTGGCGTGCGCAAGTACAGCTTTGGTCGCGCCGAGGAGGCTGATCAGGTCGGTCAGGTGACCGGTCTGGCCTGGACGTCCGTCGGCGGCGAGCTGTTGACTATTGAAGGTGTATCGGTGCCCGGCAAGGGCCGGGTGACCAGTACCGGGTCGCTGGGCGATGTCATGCAGGAGTCGATTCAGGCAGCCTGGACTGTGGTAAAGAGCCGTGCCCGGACGCTAGGCATTCGTCGCCGTCAACTCGAGCGCAATGACTTCCATATTCACGTACCGGAAGGTGCGACGCCGAAAGACGGCCCCAGTGCCGGGATCGCCATGTGCACTACGCTGGTATCGGTTCTGACCGGCATCCCGGTTCGTGCCAATGTGGCGATGACAGGGGAGATTACCTTGCGCGGTCAGGTACTGCCGATTGGTGGTTTGAAGGAAAAGCTTCTGGCAGCGCATCGCGGTGGGATAGATACCGTGCTCATTCCTCAGGAAAATGAACGGGATCTGAAAGAAATTCCGGAAAACATCAAGTCCGCATTGAAGATCATTCCGGTCAAATGGATTGATCAGGTGCTGGAAGTGGCATTGCAACACATGCCGACACCGCTCAGTCAGGCTGAAGTCGAGGAGGAGATTGCTGCCGAAAACAGCAAGAAGCCTGAGCCGGACGAAGACCGTGTCAGTACGCACTGATCCGGTTTGAGAGAAAAGGGGGCTTACAGCCCCCTTTTTTATTCCATACTGTTCCGGCGTTACGTTTGGTGTCACCGGTTCGTGGTCGACATGCATGCGTGGGGAGCCGGCTGGTTAAAAAAACAGCGTCACCTTATCCGGTTTGCCCGTGCCGGAGTCCGGTGGAATCTGCCTGTTTCGGAAATATTGTTTTCCTAATCATGGGGTTCCGCCGCTATTTTCACCTTTTCTGTAAAACCTGCGAGGAAATTCCGGTTTGTGTGCCGAATCCTGCTGCCATAACCGAATGGACTGCTATACTGCGGCGCGGTTCTGACGTCTTTGTTGAGTCGCGTCAGGCCAGCAAGGATGCGGGTTGCAGGCTTTTGTCAGTAGACGGGGCCTTCCTTGACGGTACAGGGACCCATTGGTATAAAGTCGCCTTGGTCAAGGATTGAGAGCCGGGCGCTCATCTGAATAATCTGCATAATCAAAGGGGAATTTTGTGAATAAATCTGAACTGATTGACGCTATCGCCGCAGCAGCTGATCTGTCCAAGGCAGACGCTGGTCGCGCACTGGACGCCACTATTGAATCGATCTCCGGTGCACTGAAAAAAGGTGACACGGTTTCTCTGGTGGGCTTCGGCACTTTCCAGGTTAAAGAGCGTGCTGCCCGTGAAGGTCGCAATCCGCAGACCGGTGCAACCATCAAGATTGCTGCTGCCAAAGTGCCGGGCTTCAAAGCCGGTAAAGCACTGAAGGACGCGGTTAACTGAGTGCCAGTGACGGAGCGGTAGTTCAGTCGGTTAGAATACCGGCCTGTCACGCCGGGGGTCGCGGGTTCGAGTCCCGTCCGCTCCGCCATCGAAAAAGCGTATCCAGAGGATGCGCTTTTTTGTTTATGAGTCAGTGAGTCTGACAGTCCGGGAACAGAATGAACCGGGCGTCAATGGAGAAATCGGAATGCAGTCATTCAGAAGTTTTATCCGTGGACCGATCGGGAAGATATTGCTGTTCCTGTTTGTTGTGCCTTTTATCATTACTGGATTCTACGGGTACTTTGAGTCGGGTGGCCGCAGCGCCGATGTCGTTGCCGAGGTTGACGGCAGCCCAATCTACGGGCGGATGTTGAACGAGCGTGTTCAGCAGATGCGTCAGCAGGTCCTGAGTCAGAGCCCAGGAGTGGATCCGGCACTGCTTGAGAGTTTTATCAGCCCCGAGATGGTCTTGCAGGGCTTGGTGAATAATGAGCTGCTGGCTGTGGAAGCAAATAATGCCGGGTTATCTGTGTCAGAAGATCAGGCTGCGCGGCTGGTTGTCGATTTCCCCCAGTTTCACGGCGCTGATGGAAAGTTTTCTGCCGAGGCGTTCGAGCAGTTCGTCCGTGCAAGAGGCATGAATCAGCGTTCATTTATTCGCAGCCTGCGTCAGGATCTGCTGCTTAATCAGGTGCGCAGCAGTTTTGAAGATACCGATTTTGCCCTGCCGACGGAGGTTGCCGAGCAACGCCGTCTGGCCGAGCAGCAGCGTGACATTCGCTACGTGCGTAAAACGGTGGCTGAGCTTGCCGCAGGGTACGACGTCAGTGAGGCTGACATTCTGTCCTGGTACGAAACTAATCAGAATAGCTTTATGACGCCGGAAGCGCTGCGGTTGCAGTACATTGCGGTCGATCCTGCGGCGCTGGCAGGCGAGTCCGAGATTACCGAGGAGCAGATTCAGGCTGAATATGCCTCTCGTCGGGCGGCCATGGAGCAGGTTGCGGCAAGGGCCGAGCGTCGTCGTGCCGCTCACTTGCTGGTTGCTGTCAATGATGAGCAGTCAGCTGCTGCGGCCGAGCAGAAGATCGCGACCCTGCAGGATCGATTGGCCATGGGTGAGGACTTTGCTGATCTGGCGAAGGATGCTTCCGATGATGCATCTACGGCATCCACTGGAGGTGAACTTGGTCTCGTTGGCCGTGGCGATCTGCCGGAGTCGATGGAGCAGGCATTGTTTGCACTGGCCGAAGGAGAAGTTTCCGCCCCGGTGGTGACTGACGCTGGTTATCACCTGGTTAAACTGCTGTCGGTTCAGACCCGTGAACTGCCCGAAGTTGAAGAAAGCAGGGACGCCATAGTCGCGGATCTGGAGAAGCGTGCTGCTGAGGTCAGGGCAATCGAACTGGCTGATCGGCTTGAGGAGCTGGCGTTCGAGCATAGTGATTTGCAGACCCCTTCCGAGCAGCTCGGTTTGCCCCTTCAGGTCACTGGTTGGTTGACGCCAACGCAGTCGGATGGGCTGCTGCAGCATGCAGTTGTTCGTGAGGCGGTGACCTCTTCGGCTGTGCGCGAGCAGGGTATGAACAGTGAGTTGCTGCAGCTGCCGGATGGCCGTTCTCTGGTGCTGCGTATCGGTGAGGTGCGCCCGGCGGAACCCATGCCTCTTGCTGATGTGCGTGATCGAATCCGCAGCAGTATTCAACGCGAGCGGGCATTGCTTGCGATTGACGCATTGGCTGAGTCTGGCCGGGAGGCCGTTGCAGGTGGCGCCGATATGGCCGACGTGGCCAGTCTTGTTGATGCTGAGATTCGCACTCAGGAAGGGCTGACGCGGACTGATGCCATGCCTTCCGCCGAAGTGGTCAGGGCGGCTTTCTCTGCGCCGCGCCCTGCTGAAGGCGCCGGCAGTGTTGAGGTATTGCGTCTTGCCAATGGTGATCTGGTGGCGTTGAGCGTTGTTGCGGTGCGAGACGGCGCCGCGCCGTTGGGTGACAGAGAGCAGGCCATGGCGCTGGCTGAGCTGGCCAGCGTTGAGGGTGGCCGTAGTCTGCGTCAGGCGCTGATGCTGCTGCGCAACACCACGCCAGTCGACATATACGAGAGTCGTCTTAGACCGGAAGTGGTGGAATAAAAAATTCGGGCAATAAAAAAGCCGGCATAGCCGGCTTTTTTATTGCCCGATGGCGTCAGTCCTCGTCTGGCAGAGCCATGGCAGAGGTATTCGCACCGGCATCCACATACATAATCTCGCCGGTGATACCGGAAGCAAGATCGGAGCAAAGGAATGCCGCGGCGTTACCGACTTCTTCAATGGTGACATTCCGGCGCAGCGGGGCCTTGGCGGCGTTATGGTCGAGCATGGCGCGGAATTTCTTGATGCCAGATGCTGCCAGAGTACGAATCGGCCCGGCAGAAATGGCGTTTACCCGAATCCCTTCCGGGCCAACACTGGCGGCAAGATAGCGTACCGACGCCTCCAGACTGGCTTTGGCCAGACCCATGACATTGTAGTTCGGTACTGTCTGGCGAGAAGCATGATAGGTCAGGGTCAGCAGACTGCCGTTGCGACCCTTCATCATCTCGTGGCCGGCCTTGGCGAGGGCCACGAAGCTGTAGCTGGAAATGTCATGGGCAATGCGGAAGCCTTCGCGGGTGGTGACATCAATGTAGTTGCCATCAAGCTCGTGGCCGGGAGCAAAGCCGACTGCATGTACGATCCCGTCGAGACCATCCCAGTGCTTTTTCAGCTCGGTAAATACAGCATCAATTTGCTCATCACTGACCACATCGCAGGGGAAGCACATGGCTTCACTGCTGCCATAGGCCTCGGCTGCTTTGACCACCCGTGATTTCAGTTTGTCGCTCTGGTAGGTAAACGCCAGTTCAGCACCTTCGCGATGCATGGCTTCGGCAATGCCGGTGGCAATCGAGCGGTCACTGGCGATGCCAACGATGAGGTAGCGCTTGCCGGTCAGAAAACCCATGGTGATCTCCCTTGATGCTGATAATTGCGCCCAAGTATAGGGGCTTGGCGTGGCTTCGCCAGTGGCGGGTTGTAAGCAATCCTAAAGTTGTCTCAGCCGCTCATCGAAGGCGGCATCAAGCAGCGTTCTGGTGTATTCCTGAGCGGGGGCGGAGAAAACCTGTTCTGTGGTGCCGGATTCCACCACGCGGCCATGCCGCATCACCAGCAGGTGGTGACTGATGCTGCGTACCAGCTTCAGGTCATGGCTGATAAATACGTAGGTCAGATTAAAGCGCTGCTGGAGATCCCGTAGCAACTCCAGCACCTGATGCTGGATGCTGCGGTCCAGCGCCGAAGTCGGCTCATCCAGTACCAGCAGCTCCGGACGCAGGATCAGGGCGCGGGCGATGGCAATCCGCTGGCGCTGGCCGCCGGAAAACTCGTGTGGATAACGGTGTCGGGCGTCGGCATCCAGGCCCACCTCACGGAGCATATCGGCAACCTGCTGATCACGTTGCTGCCGGTCCAGCTCTCTGGCGTGCACCGTCAGGCCTTCGGCGACGATCTGGCCAACGGTCATGCGCGGATTGAGGGTGCCCCAGGGGTCCTGAAATACCACCTGCATGCGTTTGCGTAGCGGGGTAGCGGCACGACCGCGAAGGGTATCAAGACGAGTGGCACCAAGACGAATACTGCCGCGGCTGTCGAGCAGGCGCAGGATCGCCATCGCCAGCGTTGATTTACCGGAGCCGGACTCGCCAACGATGCCCAGCGTTTCGCCCTGACGGACCGCGAAGCTGACATCATCAACCGCATGGAACCAGTCATGTCGACCCCAGCTGCGCTTCTGCTTGAACCAGACGCAGACATTGTCACCCTGAAGGTGCAGATTGCGACTGGCGTCCGATAGCGGCGCACTGCCGTGCGGCTCAGAGCCTAGCAGTTGTTGTGTGTAGGGGTGTTGTGGTGCGGCCAATACTTCGCGAGTGACACCGGTTTCAACAATTTCTCCCTGCTTCATCACCGCCATATCCTCGGCATAACGGGCGACGATACCGAGGTCATGGGTAATCAACAGCACTCCGAGATTGAGATCACGCTGCAGTTTCTTCAGCAGGTCGAGAATGCTTTGCTGGACGGTGACATCAAGCGCGGTGGTCGGCTCATCGGCAATCAGCACCGAAGGATCATTGGCCAGTGCCATGGCAATCATGACGCGCTGTCGCTGGCCACCGGAGAGTTGATGCGGATAGCGTTTCAGCATCTGCTCCGGCTCTGGCAGCTGCACCAGGGTCAGCAGTTCGATGCTGCGGCTGGCAGCCTGCTGGTCTGACAGGCGCTGATGAATCTGCAGGCTTTCCGCCAGTTGCCGGGCGACGGTGTGCAGCGGGTTAAGCGCCGACAGCGGCTCCTGAAAGATAATACCGATACGATGACCGCGCAGGGCACGAAGACGGAGTTCGTTCGCGCGACTGATGTCCTCGCCGTCAAGCTCGATGCTTTTCGCCTGCCAGCTGGCCTGGACTGGCAGCAGCTGCGGCACCGACAGCGCGGTCAGCGATTTGCCAGAGCCGGATTCCCCCACCAGTGCCAGCATTCTGCCGGCTTGCACCGCCAGACTGACGTTGTTCACGGCCGGTTGTAACTGACCGGGGAAACGGATGGTGAGTTGATTGATGGCGAGCCGGGTTGTCATTGCAGGTACTTCCTCGGATCAAAGGCGTCGCGCACCGCTTCGCCGATAAAAATCAGCAACGACAACATGAATGCCAGCGAGACAAAGGCGCTGATGCCAAGCCAGGGGGCCTGCAGGTTGGCCTTGCCCTGTCCGAGCAGTTCACCCATGGAGGGTGAGCCCGGCGGCAGGCCAAAGCCGATAAAGTCCAGAGAGGTCAGGGTGACGATCGAGCCGTTCAGAATAAACGGCATAAAGGTCAGGGTCGCGACCATGGCATTGGGCAGGATGTGCCGGAACATGATCATCCGGTCAGACACGCCAAGCGCTCGGGCGGCGCGGACATAGTCCAGATTGCGACCACGGAGGAACTCGGCCCGAACCAGATCCACCAGCGCCATCCATGAAAACAGCAGCATGATGGCCAGTAGCCACCAGAATCCCGGTTTGACGAAACTGGACAGAATTATCAGCAGATAAAGCGTTGGCATGCTTGACCAGATTTCAAGGAAACGCTGGCCAGCCAGATCCACCCAGCCGCCGTAGTAACCCTGAATGGCGCCGACGATCACGCCGACAATGCTGCTGGCAAAGGTCAGCAGCAGGCCGAACAGCAACGAGATACGCAGGCCGTAAATGATGCGTGCCAATACGTCGCGGCCCTGATCATCCGTGCCAAGCCAGTTTTCTGCCGAGGGCGGAGCCGGGGAGGGGACGGTCAGATCATAATTGATGGTGTTATAGCTGAACCGGATCAATGGCCACAGCATCCAGCCCTCGGCCTCGATCAGTTCACGGACATAGGGGTCACGGTAATTGGCTTCGGTTTCGAACATGCCGCCGAACTCGGTTTCCGGGTAGGTAAACAGAACCGGTGCATACAGCTCGCCCTGATAGCTGAGCAGGATCGGCTTGTCGTTGGCAATGATTTCGGCCGTCATGCAGATCAACAACAGCCCGGCAAATATCCATAGCGACCAGTAGCCACGCCGGTTATCACGAAATGCCTGCCACTGGCGGCGACTGACCGGATTCTTCAGCAGCATCAGAATTCCCGCCGTTCGAAATCAATGCGTGGATCCACAAGTACATAGGTGAGATCACTGACCAGCTTCAGCAGCAGGCCGATCAGGGTGAAGATAAACAGCGTGCCAAACACCACCGGGTAATCGCGGTTGATGACGGACTCAAAGCCAAGCAGGCCGAGCCCTTCAAGGGAGAATATATATTCAATCAGCAATACACCGGAAAAGAACATGCCGACAAAGGCGGCCGGAAAGCCGGCAATAATGATCAACATGGCATTACGGAATACATGGCGATAGAGCACCTGATTTTCGCTGAGCCCTTTTGCCATCGCGGTCTGGACGTAGAGCTTGCTGATCTCATCAAGAAACGAGTTCTTTGTCAGCATCGTCAGAGTGGCAAAGTTGCCAATGACGATGGCGATAGTCGGCAGGGTGATATGCCAGAGGTAATCGGTGATCTTGCCGAACCAGGATAGCGAATCCCAGTTGTCCGAGGTCAGTCCGCGTAGCGGAAACCAGTCCAGATAGCTGCCGCCGGCGAGCAGTACGATCAGCAAGATGGCAAACAGAAAGCTGGGAATGGCATAGCCAATAATGATGGCGCTGCTGCTCCAGATATCGAACGGAGTGCCATGGCGCACCGCCTTGCGAATACCCAGAGGCACTGATACCAGATAGGTAATCAGGGTGCTCCAGAGTCCAAGCGAAATGGAGACTGGCAAGCGTTCGATAATCAGTTCTGTGACAGCTCTGCCGCGGTAATAGGATTCGCCGAATTCAAAGCTGGCATAGTTTTTCAGCATCAGCCAGAAACGTTCCAGCGGTGGCTTGTCGAATCCGTAGAGTGCTTCAATGCGGGCAATCAGCTCCGGCGGCAGGCCCTGTGAGCCGCGGTATTCACTGCTGCCACTGCTGGTCTGCAGCATGTCGGCGCTAGTGCCGGCGAACTGCCCGGTGGCAGATGCATTCATCCCTTTCAGTTCGGCGACCATGCGCTCCACCGGGCCGCCGGGTGCTGCCTGCACAATCAGGAAGTTCAGCACCAGTATGCCGAACAGGGTCGGCACAATCAGGGCGAGGCGACGCAGGATGTACCAGCTCATCAGGGCTTCTGCCACCAGGCATCAAGGGGCAAGCCGTAGGGTGGCGATACTTCCGGGTGGGCCAGAGTGTGACGATAAGCGACCCGGAATCGGTCAATGTGCCAGTTCGGGACAACGTGATGGCCCCACTGCAGGACTCTGTCGAGCGCCCGGCAACGGGTGATCAGGTCTTCCCGTGTCGGGGCGCTGATGATCAATTCGACCAGTGCGTCGACAACCGGGTCACGCAGGCCAATCAGGTTTCGGGAGTCCGGGGTGTCGGCGGCTTTCGAGTGCCAGAAATCACGTTGCTCATTGCCCGGAGAAAGGGACTGCGGGAAGCCGCCGATGATGACGTCGTAGTCGAATTTGCGAACACGCTCGACATACTGGTTCGGGTCGATACGGCGGACACTTGCATCTATTCCGAGCGCCTTGAGGTTGCGCGAGAAGGGCAAGGCAACGCGTTCGAATGCCGGGCTGTTGAGCAGGATTTCAAACTTGACCGGTTCGCCTTTGGCGCCAAGCAGCTGGTTCTGTTTGAGAGTATAGCCGGCATCGCGCAGCAGCTGCTGGGCCCGCTGCAGATTCTCGCGCGGGCGGCCGGAGCCATCCGTTTTTGGCGGCTGATATTCGCGGCTGAACACTTCTTCCGGGAGCTGCTTGCGGAACGGCTCCAGAATCTTCAACTCTGCCGCAGAGGGCAGACCGGTGGCGGCCATTTCCGAGTTCTGGAAAAAGCTGCGTGTGCGCACATACTGGCTCTGGAAAAGGTTCTGGTTCGACCATTCAAAATCCAGAGCCAGACCGATTGCTTCACGGAGCGCCCGGTTCTGAAACAGCGGGCGGCGCTGGTTCATGACAAAGGCTTGCATGCCAACCGGTAGCTGGTGGCGAATTTCTTCAAGAATGATTTCTTTTTTAGCCAGTGCCGGGCTGGTATAGCCGGTAGCCCAGTCCTTGGCGCTGTTTTCCAGACGCCAGTCGTAGGCGCCCCCCTTGAAGGCTTCCAGTGACACGGTTTCGTCGAGAAAGTATTCAAAGCTGAGCTGGTCAAAATTGTATTGTCCACGATTTACCGGAAGATTTTTCGCCCAGTAGTCATTCCTGCGTTGATACACTACTCGCCGCCCGGGTTGCACGCTTTCTACCTGATAGGGGCCACTGCCAATTGGCTTTTCCAGAGTTGGCTTGCTGAAGTCGCGTTCCAGCCAATAGTGTTTTGGCAGTACCGGCAGCTGGCCGACAATCAACGGCAACTCCTTGTTGTCTGTGCTGCGAAAATGGAATCTCACAGTCAGTCGATCAACGGCTTCCACTTTTTTCACGTCGGCGTAGTAGTAGGCATAGCCGGGGGAGCCTTTTTCGGTCAGCAGCTCAAAGGAAAACACCACGTCTTCTGCGGTAACCGGTTTGCCGTCGGCAAAGCGTGCTTCAGGACGCAGCCGGTAAGTGACATGGCTGCGATCGTCCGCTAGTTCAATAGAGCTGGCCAGCAAGCCGTACTGGGTAAAGGGTTCATCCTGACTTGCGGTGGTCAGGGTATCGTAAAGGTACACGGTGCCGGCGGCTGCGTTGCCCTTGGGGATATAGGGATTGAAGCTGTCAAAGGTGCCAATAACGTGTCGACGCAGCATGCCACCCTTTGGTGCATCCGGGTTGACGTAACCGAAGTGGCTGAAGTTGGCGTCGTACTTCGGCTTGCCATGCATGGCAATGGCGTGACTTGCGGATGCCGCCTGAGTGCTGGTGGCCATGGTCAGCAAAAGCGGTGCAAGTAGCAGCGTTCTCAGCATCTGAACTCCCTGTTGTCATTATTTACTAGATGCGGCCGGCTCGCTTGAGCGGTCTGCCTGCCACCAGGTTTCCGTGCCCAGACTATAGGGCATGGATGCATCCGGTCGCTCAAAACGATCCCACCATGCCAGCCGGTGACGGCCAAGATACCAGTGCGGAATGGTGTAGTGGCGCCACAGTAATACCCGATCCAGTGCTCGCAATGCGGCGCGGTAATCCTCAAGAGTGGTGGCAGATAATACTTTGCTGAGCAGGGCATCGACCACCGGATCCTGAATGCCGGCGTAATTGCGTCCGCCGTTCAGGTTGGCGCTGTCGGAATGCAGGTACTCAATCAGCTCGACACCGGGAAAGGTATTCTGCGGCAGTACGAACAGGGTGACATCGAAATCAAATTTGTCTAGCCGCTCTTTGAAACTGGCCGGGTCCACCGAGCGGAAGCTGGCTTCAATGCCCAGTGCTTCCAGATTCCGTAGCCAGGGCTCGATAACGCGAACCATGCCGGGACTGTGATAATTGAGAATTTCCATCTTCAAAGGTTCGCCGCTGTCTCCGTGAACCAGTTTTCGGTCGCGAACGACATAACCGGCCTGCTTGAAAAGTGCCATGGCCTGACTCATCAGGCCGCGGTCCCGTCCGGAACCATCGCTAACCGGCAATCTGAATGGCTCGCTGAAAAGCTTTGCCGGCAGCTGATCCCGGAACGGCTCCAGCATGGCCAGCTCCCGATCGACCGGCACCCCGGTTGCGCTATGGTCACTATTCGGGAACCAGCTCAGTTGCCGCTGATAGGCGCCGTTGAAAATGGTCCTATTGGTCCACTCGTAATCGAACAGCATGCCAAGCGCTTGCCGCAGGTCAGGGTTATCGAAAGGTGCCCGGCGCTGGTTGAAAAAGAACGCCTGAGTGCCCTGGGCGATGCGGTGAGCAATTTCCTCACGCTTGACCCGGCCATCGCGGACGGCGGGGAAGTCGTAGGCGGTTGCCCAGTGCTTGGCGATGTAATCAAGGTGAATGTCATAGCCGCCGGTTTTGAACGCTTCGAAGGCGACCTGGGCATCGCGATAGAAATCGATCACCACCGTGTCAAAGTTATAACGGCCACGATTGACGGGCAGGTCACGACCCCAGTACTGCGGGTCACGTTGCAGGACCATCTGCTTGCCAGGTTGCAGCTTTGCAACCCTGTAGGGGCCGCTGATCACTGGAATATCCAGAGAGCTGCGGCTGAAGTCCCGGTCCAGCCAGTAGTGTTTCGGAAGCACCGGCAGTTGCCCGGCGATCAACGGCAGCATGCGCCGATGCTCACCGCTGAAGTGAAAGCGCACCTGATGCTTGTCGATTATGCTGACGTGATCAATTTGCTGGTAACGCAGCGCATAGCGCGGATGGCCTTTCTCGCGAAGCAGGGTAAATGAGAATGCCACGTCTTCAGCGGTGATGGCGTGACCATCCTGAAATCTTGCCTCCGGTCGGAGCTGGAATGTGCAGTGATCCAGCGCCTTGTCACAGTCGATACTTCTGGCTATCAGGCCATAGGCGGAGCCAGCCTCATCGCCGACGCTGTTATGAGCTTCGCTGCCCATCATCAGGGTGTCGGTCATTTCCAGAAAGCCGAACACATAGATGCCCGGAGAATTGGCCGGGCTTCGGCCTGACAGGATATAGGGATTGATGCTGTCAAAATCACCAACACCGAGCAGCGTCAGGGTGCCGCCCTTGGGAGCATCGGGGTTAACGTAATCGAAGTGACGGAAATTCGCCGGGTATTTGAGCACGCCGTAGGGGTGGTAGCCGTGCCGTGGCTCGGCAGAGAGCATCGCCGTGCCGAGCAGCGTCAGCCAGGCACAATAACCGGCAATGCGGTTACGGAGCATGGCGTACATCCACATACAGCTGCAGCCTCTGTCCCGGGCGCAAGTAGCGACTGGTGTTGAGATTGTTCCAGCTGGCGATCTGGTTGACGGAAAGGTTGAAGCGATTGGCGATGCGGTGCAGGGAGTCACCACGACGTACCGCGTAATTTACCTTGCGAATCATTTCCGGGCGATCACCGGCTTGAGGAATGGCGGCGATGGTGCCTGGCTGGCTCCAGATCACCAGCGACCGGCCGACGCTGAGCGTGTCACCCGGTGCCATGCCATTCCATTTCGCCAGATCCCGCACACCAACATCGTGCTTCCTGGCGATACTCCAAAGGCTGTCCCCGCCACGTACGGTGTAATCAATCCGGGTGCCGCCTGATGGCCCCTGACTTTGTTTCGTTTGCAGGCGATTATCTGCACTGAGTTTGTAGCTGTCGGCGTTTGCGCCCGGCTGCGGGATCAGCAGGGTACGGCCGGCAACGATGATATTGCCGGGTAAATCATTGGTCGCTTTCAGTGCATCAATGGTGGTGTTGAAGCGTTTGGCGATGCCGCCGAGGGTGTCGCCGGCGACAATCGTGTATTGCTTCCAACGCAGTCGCTGTTCTGCGGGCAGATCGATCAGCGCCATGCTCAAGGCCTCAGCCCGTGATGCAGGCACCAGCAGGCGATGGGGGCCTGAAGGTGGCGTGCTCCAGCGACTGTAACCGGCGTTCAGATAATAGAGCTCATTGATGTCAACTTCCGCCATATCGGCAGCCAGTTGCAGATCAATCTGTCCGCCGGTGTCGACCACGCTGAAATAGGGTTGATTGGCTATCGGTTGCAGGCTCAGCCCGTAGCGTTGCGGGTCGCGAACAATCTGACTGATGGCGATCAGTTTCGGCACATAGGCGCGAGTCTCCCGCGGCAGTTCAAGACTCCAGTAATCGGTGCCGCGCTTGCGAAGTCGGTTTTTGCGAATGGCTTTGGAAACCGTGCCGCCGCCCGCGTTGTAAGAGGCCAGTGCCAGTTCCCAGTCGCCATTAAAGCGGTTAGCGAGACGGGTCAGGTAGTCCAGCGCGGCGTCGGTGGAGGCGAGAATGTCGCGGCGACCGTCATACCAGTAATTCTGTGTCAGCCCGAATGCTCGGCCGGTGGAGGGAATGAATTGCCACGGACCGGAAGCGCGGCCGTGCGAATAGGCAAACGGATCGAATGCGCTCTCTACAATTGGCAGCAGGGCAAGCTCAAGCGGAACCTGTTTGCTCTCGGCACGCTCGACGATGTGATACAGGTAGCGTTGGGCGCGGGTGGTGACGCGTTCAATATATTGCGGGTTGCGGATCAACCAGTTGCGTTCGGCGGTGACGCGCGGATCGTCGCGCTCCAGATCCATGGCAAATCCACTACGCAGACGTTCCCACAGGTCGTCGCCGGTTACATGCAGCGCTTCCGGTGGCAGCTCCGGTTCGCCGGAATCGCCACACAGCAGGGCGATGTTGCCTTCCTCGGCGGCGGCCGCCAGCATCGGGCCGAAATCGTCCAGGGGGTCATGTTCGGCAACAGCCGGGCCGCGACTGGCACAGGCATTCAGAAGCAGGACGCTGCCCAGCAACAGGGTAATTTTTTTCATAACAACAGAGTGGCCATCAAGTCAGTCAAATAGTCCGGCACGGTGGCGCCGGGCTCACGTATGTCGGAAACAGGAAAGGTATCAGAAACGGTCTTTCCGTGCCCGCAATGCTGTGAAGACCGAAAGCCGGTCGACTGGTTCCTCGGCATCATTGGCGAGCGCCTTGATAACGGCAGGATCTTCACAGCGCAGGAACACATTGCTTTGCCGCTCTTCGGCCAGTGTCGACGGCAACGACGGGCGACCTTGCGCTCGCAATGCCCGAACTTCGGTCATGCGACGGCCAATGGCCGGGTCCTGCGGCAATAGCGACAGGGCAAAGCGAAGGTTGGCTTCGGTGTACTCATGGGTGCAACACAGCAGGGTATGACCTGGCATCCCGGCGTAGCGGTCCAGTGAATGTTGCAGTTGTGCAGCGGTTCCCTCGAACAGTCTGCCGCAGCCGCCACTGAAAAGCGTATCACCGCAGAGTAATACCGGTGGTTCCGCCCGCGCTACGTAGTAGGCGATATGGCCCAGCGTGTGCCCGGGTACATCCAGCACATCCAGCGTCACTTCAGGGGCGTCAAAGCGGATTTGGTCGCCGTCATGGAGGCGGTGGCTGCAGCCGGGGATATTCTCACGGGCTGGTCCGTACACCGGTATCGGCCAACGCGCCAGCAGGGGCGCAATGCCGGCGATGTGATCCGGGTGATGGTGGGTGACCAGAATGGCAGTCGGAGTCAGGCCCAAATCATCAAGGGCGGCAATGACCGGGGCGGCGTCGCCGGGATCGGTAATCAGGCAGTGACCACTGCCGTCGTGGAGCAGCCATATATAGTTGTCGTGAAACGCCGGAACCGGGTGAACATGCAGCATAGGGGGCAGAACAGATGTCGAAGCCTTGATAGACTGCACCTTAACACTGGCCACAGGTTGCGCAAACTGTATGGACCTGCCTCGTCTGCTGCGTTCGCCGTTCCGGCGTCCTCCGCCGGATACTGATCTTGCCTTTGCGGAATGGCTGGCCGGTGAGGCCGGTCAGGCCATGCTGGTTGAGCAGCGCGCCCTGCTGGATGACATTCTGGTCAGATCGGTGGGCTACCATGCCCTCCAATGCAGTGTTGGCCGGGCGGAGCACTTGCTGGACGCCAGCAGGATTCGCCGGCGCCATTACCTCGGCCGCCCTGACGATGAGGGATCCAGTCTGTATGCCGACCCTGCCAATCTGCCGTTCGCCAACCATAGCCTCGATCTGGTGCTGCTCCACCACAGCCTCGACTTCGAGGCGAACCCTCATGAGGTGCTGCGGGAAACCACCCGCAGTCTGATTCCGGGCGGTACCCTGGTGGTGGTCGGCTTCAATCCGTTCAGCCTCTGGGGCCTGACCCGGTTGTTCCGGTTGGGCACCGGCAAGCTGCCCTGGCTGGCGCGCTTTCTGCCGGCCCAGCGGGTGCATGACTGGCTCGGCGTTCTCGGGCTGGAGCTGGAGGGCTATGAGAGTGCCCACTATGTCTTGCCACTGGCGGAGGCAGGGCGTCGACGCTTCTCTCTGATTGCGCGCGTTGGCGAGCGCTTCTGGCCCCGACGCGGTGCCTTCTATATTCTCGTCGCCCGTAAACGGGCGGCGATGATCCGCCCGTTGCGTCCACGGTTTGCCCTGCCGGAGCGCAGTCCGCAGGTCATACCGGTGCCGCTGGCGCACTGGCAGCGGCGTATCAGACCTGATCAGGAAGGATCCGAGCATTGAAGCGAATTGAAATTTTTACCGACGGCGCATGCCGTGGGAATCCCGGCCCCGGGGGGTGGGGCGCTTTACTGCGCTACGGAGATCATGAGCGGGAGTTGTTTGGCGGTGAGCCCGATACCACCAACAACCGGATGGAGTTGATGGCGGCCATTCGTGCTCTGGAGACCCTGCGTGAGCCCTGCGATGTCGATCTGACCACCGATTCAGAATATGTCCGCAAGGGTATCAGTGAGTGGTTGCCGGTCTGGAAGGCACGTAACTGGAAAACCTCGGATAGAAAGCCGGTCAAGAATGCTGATTTGTGGCAGCAACTGGAGCAGGCGGCAGCACGGCATACCGTACGCTGGCACTGGGTAAAGGGGCATAGTGGTCATGATGAGAATGAGCGGGCGGACCAGCTGGCCAATCGCGGCATCGACAGTCTGAAGGCGGGTAGTGCGGGGGTTTTGCGGTGAGACAGATTGTTCTGGATACGGAAACCACCGGCCTTGAGACCAGTGAAGGCCATCGTATTATCGAGATTGGTTGTGTCGAGATTGTTGACCGACGTTGTACCGGGCGGGTCCTGCATTACTACCTAAACCCGCAACGGGAAAGTGACCAGGCGGCGCTGGACGTGCATGGCCTGACGTCAGAGTTTCTTGCTGACAAACCCCTGTTCGCTTCCGTTGCCGACGACTTTGTCCAGTTCGTCGATGGTGCCGAGCTGGTGATTCACAATGCGCCGTTCGATATCGGCTTCATCAACCATGAGCTCAAGCTGCTTGGTGAGCCTGTTGCCAATATTGCCGAGCGCTGCCGGGTGCTGGACACTCTGGTGATGGCGCGGCAGATGTACCCGGGGCAGCGGATTAGCCTGGATGCCTTGTGCCGGCGTTTCGGGATCGATAACTCCAATCGCGAATTGCACGGTGCGTTACTCGATGCCCGGTTGCTGGCCGAGGTCTATCTGGCCATGACCGGGGGGCAGGTGGGGCTGTCGCTGGACGGTGAGGGCAGTTCCGGGGTGGCCACGGCGGAACCGGTCCGCCGGCTGCCGGCAGGACGCAGCGCGTTGCCGGTTTTCCGTGCCAGCGACGACGAGTTGGCGCGGCACGAGGCCAGGCTTGATCAACTGGATCGGGCGACGGAGGGTGGCAGTCTGTGGCGCAGGCAGCCCTGAGGCATGCACTGAACCCTCTACGAATTGTGTCCGATTTGGCAAAACTCTTTTTTTTCAGTTGGTTGGCGGTAAAAGTTGACGCATTCTTTAACATCGTGCGACAGTTGCCGGCACTGTTGATCGGCTTATGGGCAGGGCTTTCGCAGGGCCTGCCGGAGACCGATCGGCGCTCGCCGGCACGCGCTTAGAAGAATATCAAGATTGCGGAGATTTCATGGTTGCCATGACCAACAGCACCTCGCTGACCTTCATCAAGGAGGAGATAGACAGCACCCTGGGGGAAGTTGGCCGGCATCTTGAGGCTTGGGTGGCAGACGCTTCGCAACTTCAGGAACTGGATGCTTGTGCTGAAGCTTTTCACCAGCTGCGCGGCATCTTTCAGGTGCTGGAGCTCCCTGCGGCAACCCTGATGATCACCGAGATGGAACAGTCTGCCCGCAAATTACAGGAGGGCGGGCCTGCGGCCGCATTGCTCGGCGCCTCGCTGGGGCAGTCGGTGCTACTGATTGGCCGTTATCTGGAATATGTTCAGCTGAAAAACCGGCCGCTCCCGGAAGTCATGGTTGGTGGCCTTAACGAGCTCCGCCGCGCCGCCGGCAAGCCGTTGATTCAGGAAAGTCATTTTTTCTCTGTAGACCTTGCCCGGGATCGCTTTCCCGCACCGGCTGCCAGTAAAACTCCTGCTTCCGAATTGGGCCGTCTTGGTCGTCGCCTGCGCCACATGTATCAGGTCGGCCTGCTGGGCGTGCTGAGAGCGCAGAACAATACTGTCAGCCTGAAGCTGATGGCCCGGGCACTGAATCGCCTTGATCGGTTGTGTGGTCCTGCGCCGATGGGCCGGATGTGGTGGATCGGCCGTGCCATGCTTGAGGCGTTGATCGCCGATGATATGACCATCACGCCAGCTCGGAAGGCGTTGTTGTCGCAGTATGACAGACAGATCAAGCGACTCGTTCAGGAAGGTGAGCGGGCATTGGCCGCAGACGCGCCACTGCTGCTGTTGAAAGAAAGTATTTTCATTGTCTCGCTGTGCAGCAGTTCTGCTGGGGTGGTTGGCGAGGTCAAGCAGGCCTTTGATATCCGCCCGCGTATTACCGATGCGGAGTTGCAGGCGGAGATTGCGTTGATGGCTGGCGGCGGCGGTTCCGTGATCAGAACGGTGGCCGAGTCATTGAAAGAAGAACTGAACAGTGTAAAGCAGACACTTGATCTGGCCGCCCAGGGTGTTGCAGATACCGATTACCGGGATGTTGCCGACGGTCTGGCCAGAATCGGTGGCACTCTGACGATGGTGAATCTGAACCGTGAGGCACAGCAGCTCAAGGCCCGTGCCGATTCGGTCCGTGGCTGGGCCTCGAATACCGATATTGAATCTGTGGATTTTCAGGCGCTGGTTGATGACCTGCTGACGGCAGAAAATGCGGTGGCGTCGCTGGAGCATAGCCTGGCGCCGTCCAACGATATCAATCGTGATGTCGGCAATCAGAAGATCTCCCGTTATCAGCTGGATGACGCCAGAAAATCCGTCGTTTCCGAGTGTCGCTCAGGGCTTGCTCTGGCAAAACGGGCGGTGGCTTCTTTTATGGAGGCCGGTTGGGATCGCATGCATCTGGCCAATCTTCCAGGCATCCTCGGTGGTGTTTCCGGCGGTCTGATGTTTCTGGACCTTGGCCGTGGCAAAGCAGTGATGGATGCATGCCGTGCCTACATTGAGCAGGGGTTGCTGGCTTCCGGCGTCGGCACGCCGGAACGCGAACACATGGACACGCTGGCGGATGCCATCAGCAGTGTTGATTACTATCTTGAGAGTATGGAAGAGATGAAGCCGATTGGTGATGCCGTGCTCGAAATTGCCGAAGAGAGTATGGAAGAGCTTGGCTTTCCGGTTATTCGGCCGGTGGGCTGATTTTCATGGCTCCGGAAATAGAGTTCTGCCCGGCGCCACAGCAACTTGAAGGTGAGTTGCAGTTATTTGTTATTCAGCAAGGCCGTCTGTTGATCAGTTCCGATCAGTCGCAACCACTACTGCCAGTTTTTCGAGCAGGTATGGCGCGGATGCTGTTTCCCGGCGAGTTAATCTACCTTGGCCGCATGGAAGGGCGACATGTCTGCTCGATTGTCATGGATGCGCAAGATGTGGTACCTGAGGGCTATCACGGCGAAGATCTTCGCCGTCTGATTCATATGCTGTCACGCCGCGAGTTCATTATGGCTTCCCGGGCCGTGCAGCTACTGAGCTGGCGTCATAATCACGGCTTCTGCAGCCGTTGTGGTGCAGCGACACAGGCGCATGGGCGGGATACGGCGATGGTCTGCCCATCCTGTCAGTACACCCAGTATCCGCGCATAACTCCCTGCATCATTACCCTGGTGAGTCGAGGCGATCAGATCTTGCTGGCCCATGGTGCCGGCTTCCCGCCGGGGATGTTCAGCTGTCTGGCCGGTTTTATGGAGCCAGGCGAGGATGCTGAACACGCGGTCCAGCGTGAGGTCTGGGAGGAAACGCAGTTACGGGTCAGGAACTTGCGCTATCATGGCAGCCAGTCCTGGCCTTTCCCGCACTCCCTGATGCTGGCGTTCCATGCAGAATATGACGCCGGCGAGGTATGCCCGGACGGGGTGGAAATTATTGAGGCCGGCTGGTTTGCCCGCGACCAGTTGCCGCTGATGCCGCCTCAGGGCAGTATCTCCCGGTCGCTGATTGACAGCTGGTTACAGGGCGGGGGCGCCTGAATCAAGACGAGGACATTCCATGGGATTCGATACTGCACCATTGCTGATCATCGGCTTTTGTCTGGCCATTGTTGTCGCTGGCAGCCTCATTCTGTTGCGAACCCAATGGTTTCTGGCGTGGCTCAAGGGCTCTGCGGGATTGCTGCTGATTGCGCTGGCGGTATATTTCTCACTTTTTTCCCTGAATCTTTTCAGTTATCAGCAGCTTTCACGGGAGCAGCCGCTGGCCACTGTCAGCTTTCGTCAGCTGGGGCCGCAGAGTTTTGTTGCCACTCTGGCCGAAGCAGACGGCAATAACGTGGATTATCAACTGCAAGGAGATCTCTGGCAGATTGATGCACGGATTATTCGCTGGAAGGGCATTTTTGCCCTGCTCGGGTTTCAGTCCGGATATCAGTTTGAGGATATTCAGGGGCGTTATCTGACGCTTGAGGATCAGCTTGCCAAGACGCCGGGCAGTCATCATATCTCCCGGCCAGCGATCGGCTTTGATGTATGGCAAAGTGCCCGTGATGGCTGGAGTATGATGATTGATGCGCAGCACGGTAGCGCCACTTTCATGCCGATGGCAGACGGTGCCATTTACGAGATCGTATTGACCAATACCGGGCTCGCTGGACGCCCTCTGAACGAGGCTGCCCAAGCGGCTCTGGGGCGCTGGGAGTGATGTGATCTTTTCGGAACAGTGAGAGCTGTTCTTTTTTTTCTGATGCAGGAGTGGCAAGTGCTGGATTTCTTTGTTGAATATGGGATGTTTGTTGCCAAGATTGCAACGGTGACCATTGCATTGCTGTTTGTAATCAGTGGCATTGCCACCATGGCGGCCCGTAATCGACACCAGAATGATGACGGGTATCTACGTGTTCGTCATGTTAATCAGGAGATAGAAAACCTGCGCGATGGACTGCGTCACGAGATCCTGACCGAGGCTGAAAGCAAGGCGGAGATCAAGCGCAAGCGTAAGGATGAAAAACTCAAGCGTAAGGCCGAGAAGAAAATGCCAGCCGCGGAGAACAAGCGCGGGCGGGTCTTTGTGCTTGATTTTGACGGCGATGTGCGAGCCAGTGCAGTTGATAATCTGCGCAAGGAAATCTCGGCTGTGCTGCAGGTGGCGGAGGCCAACGACGAGATTGTGGTGCGACTGGAAAGCCCGGGTGGCATGGTGCATAGCTACGGTTTGGCAGCATCGCAGTTGCGCCGGATCACCTCGCAGGGTGTCCATCTGACCGTCTGTGTTGACCAGGTTGCTGCCAGTGGCGGATACATGATGGCCTGCATTGCCGAGAAAATCCTGGCTGCGCCGTTCGCGGTGGTTGGTTCCATTGGTGTGGTTGCGCAGATCCCCAACTTCCATCGTCTGTTGAAGAAAAACGATATTGATATAGAGCTGCTCACAGCAGGCGAGTACAAACGGACCCTGACCATGTTTGGCCAGAATACGGACAGTGATCGGGCCAAATTTCAGGAAGAGCTGGAAGATACCCATACCCTGTTCAAGGATTTTGTTCGCGACAACCGTCGTGGTCTGGATATTTCCAAAGTGGCGACCGGCGAGCACTGGTATGGTCTGCGCGCCATGGATCTGGGTCTGATTGATGAGCTGATGACCAGCGATGAATATCTGCTGCGTCGCAGCAAGGATGCCGAGGTGTTTGAGGTCAGCTGGCAGATTCGCAGGACGCTGGCGGAACGCCTTGGCCTCGCCACCGAAGGGGCGATGATTCGTGTGCTGGAGAAGTGGTTCCACCGTGGCGGCAATCGGCTGCTGAAATAAAGTCCGGAGGCGTCATGAGTCAGGAGTTCCGCGCGCTGCGTAGCGAGAAAACCGAGCAGGGATTCAGTACCTCTCTGGTCGACACAGACGTCTCCGCGCTACCCGCCGGTGATGTCCTGATACAGGTGCAATGGTCATCCTTGAATTACAAGGATGCGCTGTCCGCCTGTGGCAAGCCCGGGGTAACCCGTCAGTATCCGCATACGCCCGGCATTGATGCTGCAGGGGTAGTGGTCAGTGCATCGGATGGCCCCTGGAAGGCTGGCGATCGCGTTATCGTCACCGGTTATGACCTTGGCATGAACACTTCCGGTGGTTACGGCCAGTTTATTCGGGTGCCGGCGGACTGGGTTGTGGCGCTCCCCCAGGGCATGGATCTTCGCTACGCCATGTTGCTCGGTACGGCTGGTCTGACGGCGGCCCTGTGTGTGGAGAGTCTGCTTGATACCGGGCTGTCTCCGGATCAGGGCGAAGTGCTGGTTACCGGAGCCAGCGGTGGTGTCGGCGCTGTCGCTGTCGCGCTACTGGCGAAACTGGGCTTCACGGTGATCGCGGGAAGTGGCAAGGCGGATGCGGTCGACTGGCTGAAAGCACTGGGCGCTGCGGATGTCATCGGTCGCGAGGCATTGTCAGCCGGTACCGAGAAGCCGTTGCTGAAGCCGCGCTGGGCTGGCGTCATTGATTCCGTTGGCGGCGACATTCTGGTCAATGCCCTGAAAACCCTGAAATATGGTGCCAGCGCTGCCTGCTGCGGCATGGCTGGTTCGGCACAAATGAATGGCACTGTGTTTCCCTTCATTCTCCGTGGCATCAATCTGCTTGGTGTCGATAGCGTCGAGCTGCCGCTGGATATCAAGCAGCAGGTCTGGGATGTGCTTGCTGATGAGTGGCGACTGGAGCAGCCGGAGCGACTACTGGCCGCCGAGGTATCGTTAGCGGAACTGCCAGTCTGGTTCCCGCGCATTCTT
This sequence comes from Alcanivoracaceae bacterium, assembly GCA_023146255.1. Lineage (GTDB taxonomy): Bacteria > Pseudomonadota > Gammaproteobacteria > Pseudomonadales > Alcanivoracaceae > PGZG01. The sequence goes on along the minus strand of JAGLCJ010000006.1, from coordinate 100,207 downwards.
GCCGGTGCAGTGCGTGGCCGGGTGCTGGTGCGGGTCGCCGACTGATGGAGCGGGGGCTGGTGCATGCGCTACTGCTTGATGGCGCCGGTGGTGCCCGTCGGGTCGGCTGGGCCGAAGTCGATGCCTGGCGGCCTGGTCAGGGCGTGCTCTGGCTGCATTTCGACTATACCGTGGCGGATACCCGGGACTGGCTGAACAACCATAGCGGTTTGCCGGAAATGGCCGTCGAGGCATTGCTGACGCTGGAAACCCGACCGAGGGTGACCACTCTGGCGGACGCCCATCTGATTAACCTGCGTGGCGTTAACCTGACGCCGGGCGCCCAGCCTGAAGACATGATCGCGATCCGTTTGTGGATGGATAACGATCGCATCATCAGCACCCAGCGACGTGGCCTGAAGGCAGTGTCGGACCTGCTCGATGCCCTGCAGCAGGGGCAGGGGCCCTGTTCCGCGCAGGCACTGCTGGCGGAGCTGCTGGACCGGCTGACCTGGCACTTCGAGGATGTCATTGCCAGCATCGAAGAGCGGGTTTCGTTGCTCGAAGAGGTCACGGCCCGCTCGGTGACATCGGACTCGCTGAACAATATTGCCGAGCTGCGCCGTCAGGCGATTAGTCTGCGTCGCTACCTGAGCCCGCAGCGCGAGGCCATGGCGCGACTGGTGGCGGATACCGGCAGCTGGCTGACCGAGCCGGACCGGCTGGTGATCCGTGAGGCGGCGGACCGGCTGCAGCGTCTGCTTGAGGACATCGATCTTGCTCGTGAGCATGCCACCATTGCCCAGGAGGACCTGCAAAGTCGGCTCTCCGACCGGCTTGGTTCACGCATGTATGTGCTGGCCGTCATTACCTGTCTGTTCCTGCCGCTGACCTTCATCACCGGCTTGTTTGGCGTCAATCTCGGCGGCATTCCCGGGGCGGAGCATCCGCTGGCATTTTTATTCTTTTCCCTGCTCACTCTGGGGTTTGCGCTGGCTCTGATCCTGTTGCTGCGGGCCCGTCGCTGGTTATGACCCGCCGGCCAGCTGATCAGGCCACGTAAGGCGAGAAAAACAGACACAGTTTCGGTAGAATCCCGCCCTCATCGTGATCCGCTCGGATACCCGTTTCGGCAATCCCGGCCCTCCGGTCCGGCTCAGTAATAAGGGAGCACTACCTTGGCAAACTACGTAGTCTGGTTTGAGAACCTTGGCAAGGGCGATGTCGACACCGTCGGTGGCAAGAATGCCTCCCTCGGCGAGATGATCAGCAACCTGTCCGCCGCCGGCGTATCCGTGCCGGGCGGCTTTGCTACCACCGCCGAGGCCTTCCGTGACTTCCTCGACAGCAACGGCCTGACGAAAAAAATCAACGACGCCCTGACCGCGCTGAATGTGGATGACGTGGTGGCGCTGGCGAAGACCGGTGCCGAGATTCGTAACTGGGTGGTCGAGGCACCGTTCCAGCCAGAACTGGAGCAGGCGATCCGCGAAGGCTATGAAAAGATTGGTGCCGGCAACGCCGAGATCGCCGTGGCGGTACGCTCCTCGGCTACCGCAGAGGATTTGCCCGACGCTTCTTTCGCAGGCCAGCAGGAAACCTTCCTCAATATCCGCGGCATTGATCATGTGCTGCATGCAGTCAAGGAAGTATTTGCTTCGCTGTTTAACGATCGCGCTATCAGTTACCGCGTCCATCAGGGCTTTGAACATGCGCATGTGGCATTGTCCGCCGGCATCCAGCGCATGGTCCGTTCCGAAACCGGCGCTGCGGGCGTGATGTTTACCCTTGATACCGAGTCGGGTTTTCGTGACGTGGTGTTCCTGACCGCATCCTACGGCCTCGGCGAGATGGTGGTGCAGGGGGCAGTCAATCCAGACGAATTTTACGTGCACAAGAAAACCCTGCTGAACAAGCGCCCGGCAGTACTGCGCCGCACGCTGGGCAGCAAGCTGCAGAAAATGGTCTATGCGGAAACCGGTGCCACCGGAAAATCCGTGCAGACGGTGGCGGTTGAGGCAGCTGAGCGCCTGCGTTTCTGCCTTACCGACGCTCAGGTTGAAGAGCTGGCCCGTCAGGCCATTGAAATCGAAAAACACTACGGCGCACCGATGGACATCGAGTGGGCGCTGGATGGCGACGATGGCAAGCTCTATATCGTTCAGGCCCGTCCGGAAACGGTGAAGAGCCGCTCCGATGTTTCCGTGATGGAACGCTACCTGCTCAAGCAAAAGGGCACCGTGCTGGTGGAGGGCCGCGCCATCGGTCAGCGTATCGGCGCCGGCAATGTACGTATCGTTTCCAGTATTCGGGAAATGGAAAAAGTGCAGGACGGTGATGTGCTGGTCACCGACATGACCGACCCGGACTGGGAGCCGGTGATGAAGCGTGCAGCAGCGATTGTTACCAATCGCGGCGGACGTACCTGCCATGCGGCCATTATCGCCCGCGAGCTCGGCGTGCCGGCTATTGTTGGCTGTGGCGATGCTACCGAGATTCTGGAGGAAGGACAGCCGGTGACGGTGTCCTGCGCCGAAGGGGATACCGGCCGCATCTACGATGGCCGTCTCGATTTCGATATCCAGCGCAACTCGATCGAGTCGATGCCGAAGCTGCCGTTCAAGATCATGATGAACGTCGGCAACCCGGATCGGGCGTTTGATTTTGCTTCACTGCCGAATCAGGGCGTCGGTCTGGCCCGCCTTGAGTTCATCATCAACCGGATGATCGGTGTGCACCCGAAGGCGCTGCTAAACTACGATTCCCTGCCACGTGATGTCCAGCAGACTGTAGACAAGCGCATTGGCGGCTATGCCGGTCCGGTGGAGTTCTATGTCGAGAAACTGGTGGAAGGCATCAGCACGCTGGCCGCCGCGTTTTTCCCGGAAAAGGTTATCGTTCGGCTGTCTGACTTCAAGTCGAACGAATACGCCAACCTGATCGGCGGCAAGCTGTACGAGCCGCATGAAGAAAACCCCATGCTCGGCTTCCGCGGTGCGTCCCGCTATATCAGCGAAAACTTCCGTGATTGTTTCGAGCTTGAGTGCCGGGCGCTGAAAAAAGTACGCGAACAGATGGGCTTCACCAACGTTGAAGTCATGGTGCCATTTGTGCGTACCGTTGGTGAGGCGGAGCAGGTGATTGACCTGCTGTCAAAGAACGGTCTGCGTCGCGGAGAGGAAGGTCTGCGGGTGATCATGATGTGCGAACTGCCAACCAATGCACTGCTGGCGGATGACTTCATCCAGCACTTCGACGGTTTTTCGATCGGCTCCAACGACCTGACCCAGCTGACCCTGGGTCTCGATCGTGACTCCGGTATTGTCAGCCACCTGTTTGATGAGCGTGATCCGGCGGTCAAGCGCCTGTTGAGCATGGCCATTCAGGCTTGCAACAAGGCCGGTAAGTACATCGGCATCTGCGGTCAGGGTCCGAGCGATCATCCGGATCTGGCCCAGTGGCTGATGGAGCAGGGCATTGATTCGGTGTCGCTGAATCCGGATTCGGTGCTGGATACCTGGTTCTATCTGGCCGAGCACCACGGTCAGTAAAGCCTGCAAAAACGCCCACTTCGGTGGGCGTTTTTATATCGGGCTATGCATTTGTCAGAGGAGTGTCAGGCCAATGGCATTTCACAGACTGGTCCGGCTGGACCAGCTCCATGACGGCTTTCGCGCGACTTTCCGGATCGATCGCGAGGACATTCTGTTATTGCAGCAGGATGGCCGTGTATTCCTGATCGAAAACAGCTGCCCGCATCAGGGCTTCCCGCTGGACCGCGGTTCATTGCGAGGCGAGCGCATCATCTGCCCGCGGCACGGCTTTGCTTTCCATCTCGAGCGCGGAGACTGCTTTCAGGCGCCTTCCTGTCGGTTGAAAACCTATTTGCCGGCGTATGACGGGAGTTATCTCGGGGTTGAAATCTAGGTCGGTACCAACTTCACCACCGTGCCAGGGCGCAACCGCCGCCACATCCTCCGGGCTGACCGTTCCGCTGCGCTGCACTTAAAGTCACCCTACGGATGTGGTGGCGTTCACGCCTAACGGAGGGACCGTGCCGCCGTGAGTCAGGGGTGAGTCAAAAGCAAGAAAAGAGCAGAGAGGAACAGAGAAAATAACGAAGAAAAATGAAAAGAGGAAAAGCGGGAAAATAGCAGGATGCGAGGCCAGAGCAGCAATCGGGGCTTGCCGGGACTGTGTGAGACATGGATGTCGAACACAAGCCCCCAGGGATGGATTCACGGCGGGTCCCGGCAAGCCCCGATTGCTGCTCTGGCCGGAGAGGCTCACTGCCGAGGCAACCCCTGACAGGCACTCTCAAGCATGCCTGATCGCTGGCCTGAAAATGGCTGGCTCCCGAAAAAGTTCAGAAGCCAGGGCGAAAATTAAGCTGACGTCCGTCGATAGATTGGCCGCGGATCACGGGCATCGCCTTGATAGGTGACGGTGAAATCGTTCAGGCCTTTCAATGCTTCCGCCGCATCCCGATCGGCACGAATATCAAACGCATTGAAACCACAGCGCCACATATAGAACAGCTGATCCTGCAGCACATCACCCAGCGCACGAATCTCGCCCTGATAGCCGTAGCGGCTACGCAGCTCACGGGCATAGGAATAGCCACGGCCATCGGCGAACACCGGGAAATTGATCGCCACCATCGGCAGGTCGGCCAGATCGGCGGCAATCTCCGCCGGTTCCTGACCCGGCTCCAGGCACACTGCCACCTTGCCAGCGCGATTCTTCAGCGCTTCCTTCTGTTCCTGCCAGCAGCTCAGCGAAACAATGATGTCGCCGTTGGCCGGAATGCCGTCGTCTTCCGGCGTCACCCGCACCCATTCGTTGTCGGTCAGGGCGCCGTCTTTAATCAGCTGAGCCATAGACGGACTCCTTGAAAGGTTCAATGCCAATACGCTCATAGGTATCGATAAACAGCTCGTCGTCATGACGCTTTTCCACGTACAGATTGACGATCTTCTCGATCACGTCTGCCACTTCATCTGACTCGAACGACGGCCCCATTTTGTCGCCGATGCGGGAAATCTTGTCACCACGGCCGCCCAGAGTGATCTGGTAATACTCGCGACCTTTCTTGTCGACACCGAGAATGCCGATATGACCAATATGATGATGGCCACAGGCGTTCATGCAGCCGGAGATATTGATATCCAGCTCGCCGATATCATGCAGATAATCGAGATCATCGAAGCGACGCTGGATCGCCTCGGCAATCGGAATCGACTTGGCATTGGCCAGCGAGCAATAGTCCCCGCCGGGGCAGGCGACGATATCGGTCAACAGTTTCAGATTCGGTGTGGCCAGCCCAAGCTTGTCCAGTGCCTGCCAGACCTCAAACAGCTGATCCTGACGGACGTCCGCCAGCACCATGTTCTGCTGATGCGTGTTGCGCACTTCACCGAAACTGTAGCGGTCGGCGAGTTCAGCCACCGCATCCAGTTCATTGTCGGTGATGTCGCCGGGGACACGCCCGGTCTTCTTCAGCGACAGCGTCACCGCACGGTAACCGGCCTGTTTATGCGCGCGGGTATTGGTGTGGTACCAGCGGTTGAATGCCTTGTTACTGTCCAGCGCCTGCTGCAGGGCAGATGGCATGTCAGTCAGTGCGGCATAAGCCGGCGCCGGGAAGCTGGCGATCATCCGTGCCATTTCTGCTTCCGTCAGGGTCATCGGCCCGCCTTTCAGTTCGGCAAACTCACGCTCGGTCAGTTCGCGGAATTTTTCCCGGCCCATGGCCTTGACGATGATCTTGATGCGCGCCTTGTACTTGTTGTCGCGGATACCGTACTTGTTGTACACGCGCAGGATCGCTTCCAGATAGGACAGCAGATCCTCGCGGGCAACAAACTCGCCGATAATCTCGCCGGTCATCGGCGTGCGGCCAAGACCACCGCCAGCCCAGACCTGGAAGCCGATGTCGCCGTTGTCTGCCGTGACGATCTGCACACCGATGTCGTGCACACCGATCAGCGCCGGGTCTTCATCCGGCACCGCGTTCACGGCGATTTTGAACTTGCGTGGCAGGTAGGCAAATTCCGGATTGAAGGTTGACCACTGGCGGATCAGCTCGCACCAGGGGCGCGGGTCAGCTATTTCCTTCGGGTTGACGCCGGCGAACTCATCCGTGGTGGTGTTGCGGATGCAGTTACCGCTGGTCTGGATGCCGTGCATCTGGACGCTGGCCAGGGCGGCGAGAATATCCGGGACATCTTGCAAATCTGGCCAGTTGAACTGGATATTCTGCCGGGTGGAGACATGGCAGTAGCCCTTGTCCCAAGTGCGGCAGACGTGCGCCAGCATACGCAGCTGCTTGCTGTCGAGCATCCCGTAGGGCACGGCGATACGCAGCATCGGCGCATAGCGCTGGACATACAGGCCATTCTGCAAGCGCAGCGGACGATACTCGTCTTCGCGCAGTTTGCCGTCCAGATAACGCTGGGTCTGATCACGGAACTGGGCGACGCGCTCGTCAAGCAGGCGCTGGTCGTAATCCTGATAAACGTACATAGAGGCTCTGGGTAACCTGCTAATTTGTATGGGAATAGAGCGCCACTGGCGCCGGGCGACGCACTGTAGCAAATAAGGGCAGGGGTCGAAAGGATGATGCGGTTATATGGATATGCCGCACGCCGGCTTACCTGCCAGCGGAGGCAATCACCATATTGACCAGAACGATCATGCCGATCACGAACAGCACCACCAGGGCAACATACACGCCGATATAGTCCTTCGGGTCGCCCTTCTCGAAATCGCGCTCACGGTTCTTGCCACTCTGGACGCCGAGCAGGCTGGCCAGCACGCTGCCAATAACCTGCAACAGGTTGGGTTTCTTGTCTGGCGTCGGCTCGGTCATGACATGACTCCATAGGCATAAACAGGGTGGTTGCGGCGACATGATAGCGATCAGCTCTGGAAAGGGAAGGGTAAAGCCATTGCAAGGTTCGAATACTTGACTAAAATAGTCGGGAATCCGAGTTGAGAGCCGCTTCATGACCGAACCGCTGATTGCCATCACCGAGAATGCCCGTGAATACCTGCGAGATCTGCTAGATCGGCAGGGCTCGCCGGGTATGGGGGTGCGTATTTTTGTCGAGCGGCCAGGGACCCCCCATGCTGAGTGCTGCATGGCCTACTGCCCGCCGGGCGAGCAGGAAGAGAGCGATGTGCGCTACGATTACGACGGCTTTCACGCCTGGATTGAGGGCAAGAGTGTCCGCTACCTCGAAGATGCTTCGATTGACTTCAAGAAGGACAGCATGGGCGGGCAGTTGACCTTCCGTGCACCGAAATCGCGAGTGCCGGATATCGGCCCGGACGCGACTCTGGAAGAGCGCATCAATCACATTCTGTACGCCGAGATCAATCCGAGCCTTGCTGCCCATGGTGGCAACGTCCAGCTACTCGAGCTGACTGAAGATAATGTCGCCATTCTTGAATTCGGTGGTGGCTGTCAGGGTTGTTCAGCGGTAGACATGACCCTGAAGAGTGGCGTCGAGAAAACCCTGAAAGAGCGCGTTCCGGAGCTGTCGGCGGTGCGTGACAAGACCGACCACAGCGTCCGCGATAACGCCTACTTCCGCTGACCGCTATCGCGGTCAGCGCCGGTTCTGATTTTTAACCGCACTTTGGTGTACGGCCGCTTGCCACTGCCTGCTGGTAAAGCGGCAGAGCTATCGCCATGTGCTTGTTGAGCTCACGGATACGAGTACTGCCGGACGGGTGGGTGGAGAGAAACTCCGGTGGCGCCTTGCCGCCAGCCGCCTGCATGTTCTCCCACAGCGCCACCGCCTGACGCGGATCGAAGCCGGCCTTGGCCATCATCTCGAGGCCAATCAGGTCGGCCTCGGATTCGTGCTTGCGGCTGAACGGCATGCTGACGCCGAACTGGGCGCCAACCCCCAGTGCCGCGAACACCATCTGCTTTTCTGCGGTTTGTTCCCCCGCCAGCGCCTGCAACAGTTGCATGCCGGTGCTGGTGGCCATCTCGATGGAAACCCGCTCATTGCTGTGCTGGGCCAGCACATGACCAATCTCGTGGCCGACCACTGCGGCGAGCTGATGCTGATTGGTGGCGACATTGAGCAGGCCGGTGTGCACGCCCATAAAACCGCCCGGCAACGCGAAGGCGTTGGCGGTGGGGTCTTCGAACAGGTTGATTTCCCAGTTCTGCTGCTTCTCCAGTGTTGCGGTCAGGGCATTACTGATGCAGGTGACATAGGCGATTTGCTTCTGATTGGTTGACAGTGGTGTTTGCTGCTTGAGCTGTTGATAGGCGGTAAGGCCCATCTGGTCCATCTGTGCGGACGGCTGCAGCAGCAGTTGCCGGCGTCCCATTGGCGAGGTGGCACAGGCCACCAGTGCCACCGTGACCACGGTGGCGGAAATCCATTTGGCTGCTTTCATTGCTTCTACTCCCATTCGCGCAGGTGGCGACGTGCCACCAGCATCATCCAGATTGACCAGGTGCCGCTGGCCAGCAGTATCATCAGGCCAAACACGGAAATATCCCAGATTGTCGGTGCCACCCGGCCGGCCAGCAGCAGGCTGCCGCAGAGAATGCCGGCAACGGTGAGCCCGGTTTGCACCAGCCGGTATTGCGAGCGCTCGAGACGGCCGACCAGCCGCTCAAGGTGTCTTGGATCAATGCCGACTCCAGTACCTCCGCGTTGGCTGCCCTGCGCCGGGGGCGGCGCATAGAGCTTATCGACCATATCCAGAGCTCGCATACTCAGGCTGCGAGCCAGACGGCCGGGACTGTAGCGGATTCGCACCATCCGCTTGATCAGCGGCTCGGCTTCGCTCATCACGTCGAAAGAAGGGTCAAGTACCCGGCCGAAGCCCTCCAGCGTGATAATTGCCTTGATCAGCAGGGCGATGTCGCTGGGCAGCACCAGATCGTGGTTGCGCAGCAGCGAGGTAATATCAAGCAGCAACGCCGGGGCATCCAGCTCGGCCAGAGCAATACCGTAGTAGCGGGTGATGATGTCCTCGATATCGGCGGTCAGCTGTTCGAACTTGACCGGAATGCCATCGGCCCAGGATGCCAGCACCGAGGCACAGCCCTCAGGCTCCTGCATGACCACGGATTTCATGATCTGCACCATCTGTTCCTGACGGGCACGGGTCAGCTTGCCGACCATGCCGTAGTCGAGCATGGCAATGCGGTTGCCCGGCAGAATCAGAAAATTGCCGGGATGGGGATCGGCGTGGAAGAAGCCATCCTCCAGTGCCATTTTCCATGCCGCAGTGGCACCGCGCCGGGCAATCAGCTTGCGGTCCAGTCCTGCATCCTCGATGCGATCGGTCTGCCGCGCCGGAATGCCTTCAATATATTCCTGTACTGACAGCACTGCCGAGGTGTACTCCCAGTACACCTTGGGAATCACCAGCCATTTAATCCCTTTCATGTTTTCGCGAATGCGATCAGCGTTTCGGGATTCGCTGGTGAAATCGAGCTCTCTGGTCAGCGAGCGTTCGAATTCCCGGACCAGCTCCACCGGCCGATAACGACGTAGCTCCACCGAGTTGTCGGCGGCCAGTTTGGCGACCTGATCCAGCAATCGCAGGTCTGATTCAATACGTGAGCGGATACCGGGTTTCTGTACCTTGAGCACCACCTGCTCGCCACTTCGGGTGACGGCCCGATGCACCTGACCGATAGAGGCTACGCCGATGGGTTTGGGATCGATGCTGATGAAGACCTTGTCTACCGGTTTGCCCAGACTCTTTTCAATTTTCGGCAACAGTTTTTCGTAGGGCAGGGCGCGGGCATTATCCTGCAGCTTTTCAAACTGCTCGATCCAGTCCATCGGAAACAGATCCACCCGGGTGGCAAGAATCTGCCCCAGCTTGACGAAGGTCGGGCCCATTTCTTCCAGTGCCCGACGCAGGCGCTCGCCCGGTTCCATGGTCAGCATGTCGCGATCGACGGATTGCCGCATCAGCTTGCCGGCCTGCTCGAACGGCGCGGCCATACCAAGTCGACGGATCATGTCAGCGAATCCGTATTTCAGCAGAATCCCGGTCAGCTCATTGAGGCGACGCAGGTCGCGACCGGTATCAAGAATGCTCATAGGATGTTCCGTCCGACGTCAGATTGCCTGATGGTAGCGGTATTCGGCATGCAGTGGGAGCTTCAGGAGAATGGTGGCGGGCATTCATAGACCTGCCATTGGCCGGATACAGGGTGCGTCAGGCCGAGCTTGCAGGCGTGCAGCAGCAGTCGTGGAGAACGGGCCAGAATGTCCTCCGGTGCGTACAGGTCGCAGCCGAGAATGGGGTGCCCCAACTCTCGCATATGAATGCGCAGTTGATGCGAGCGACCGGTAAAGGGTTCCAGCGACACCAGCGTGCTGTCGCTGGCAGGATCCCGCTGTAGCACCCGGTAGCGTGTCAGAGCCCATTTTCCGTCCTCGCTGATCTTTTGCCGTGGCCGGTTGATCCAGTCGGTGATGATGGGCAGCTCGATCTCGCCTTCGTCCTGATTGACCAGACCGGCCACTCGGGCGTGGTACTCCTTCTTTACCCGGCGTTCCTGAAAGTGTCGGGCGATGAATTTCTGTGCATCGGCGCCACGGGCAAACACCATCAGTCCGGAGGTATCCAGATCGAGGCGGTGAATCAGGCGGATATCGTCATACTGATCGGCGAGTCGATGCTGCACGCAGTCCTGCTTGAGCGGGCCGCGCCCGGGTACGGACAGCAAGAAGGCAGGTTTGTTGACGATCACCAGGGCGTCGTCAACATGCAGTACCTGCAACGGTTCCGTGCAGGGCGGTGGCAGGTGGAACGGGCGCGAGTCCATCAGGCCTCGACGATAAGCAGATCCGCCACTGCCGCTTTCGGTGTTGAAGTCGTACGCTCGACAACACGGGAGTTGAATGCCTTTTCGCAGCGTTCGGCCAGCTGATAGAACGGATCGCGGCCCGGGTCGGCGATCAGGACACGCCGGACACCGGATTTCAGAGACCTGCGGATCAGGTTAAACAGCACCGGGGTCAATTCGTCCCAAAAGCAGATGTCCGCGCCGGCAAGGGTGCTGACGCTGCTCAACTCCTTTCCACCAAGCTTTTCAAAGCGGCGTTGCCGGGTCTCGATGCTGACACCATTAAGTTCGGCATGCAGATGCAGATACGGAAACACGCCATCGTCTGCATCCACACCGATTACCTGCTGCTTCAGTCTTTTTGCCGCGAACATGCTGAGCGGTCCCCAGCCGCAACCGAGATCCATCAGGGTGGCACCGACTGGCGGCGGATTGCGACGCAGCTCATCCATCAGCAGCCAGCTGGAATCCCAGACCTTGTCGCCATGAATGCAGGGTGTGGGCAGGTCGCGTTTCAGCTTGCGGATCAGGGGGTGGGCCGGTTTGAGGATGACGATACCGCGGCTGTGGATGGCACGAGGGTCATCTCGGGCAATACGAACTGATGGCATGGCAGATTTCCGTTTTTCAGGCAGCTTTCAGTGAACATCAGCGCACCTTTTACTTGCTGTTACAGGCCGCTTCAATACGTCACAGTACACGATGTCATGATGTGGTTACACTAATGGCACTTTCGTGGGGGAAGCAGGTTTGGTTTCCAGTATCCAATTGGCACGGGCAGGTTCTGCTGCGTTTACCGGCTTACTCGCTGGTCGACGACGCTATCTGCGGGCATTGCGGACAGCGGTTGATGTGCTGGCCTTGTATGGTCGCCACGGTCTGGCCGTGAGAAGTGCCAGTGTCGAGGATCTGGAGCGCGTCCACAGGGAGGCCGCAGCGGCTGTGGCCGAGCTCTGCCGTCGCAATGGCGCAATGTGGGTCAAGGCTGGGCAATTCTTCTCCTGCCGTCCGGATGTTTTGCCCCCGGCGTATATTCATGCTCTTCAAGCCTTGCAGAACGATGCGGCTGCGGTGTCGTATGCGCGGATCGAACCGGTGCTCGAACGGGCGTGGGGATCGCGTTGGCGTGATCGCTTCAGGGAGTTCAGTGAAATTCCTGCCGCAACGGCGTCGATCGCCCAGGTCCATCGTGCAGTGCTGCAGGATGGTCGGGAAGTGGCGGTCAAGGTACGCCTGCCCGGGGTGGTGGAGTTATTCGAGCAGGATGCAAGAGTGTTCCGCCTGATGGCGCTATTGATGGCGCCGTTGTTCCGTGAGCTGGATTTTGTCCAGATCACCGAACAGCTGCTTGAGATGACCTCGGTGGAGCTGGACTTCCGTAACGAGGCAGAAAATATGCGGCGTTTCAGCCGTATCCCGCATCCGCCACGTATTCGCGTTGCCGCTCTGGTGGCAGAGTTGTCCGGACCGAATGTGCTGGTCAGCGAGTGGCAGCCCGGTTATCGACTCAGGGATTATCTTGATGCGCATCCGGAGAAGGCAGCAGACCTGTTAACGCTGTTATTTACATCCTATCTGCAACAGGTGACGCGTATTGGTGTCTATCAGGCAGATCCGCATCCGGGAAATTTCATCGTCAGTGATGATGGTGACATCAGCATTCTGGATCTTGGCACGCTGGGGCGCCTGACGCCGGATGAGGTGCGAAACTATTCCCGCTTGCTGTACGGGTTGATGGGATTTGAAGGCAGCGTTGATATCGGCCAGCTATTTATCGATGCCGGCTTCGTCGGCGGTAATCCGGATACCTTGCGCGAGCTGGCCCAGTATGTGCTCAGCGACAGAATGAAACGGAATGATTTTGGTCTGGCAATGTCTGACTTGCTGGAAAAATTCCGTGAGAACCGGGTGCGTATCCCGGATTCCTATATTGGTATTGCCCGTGTGCTTATCACCCTTGGTGGCTTTCTGATGACCTACAATGTGCCGTTTGACTGGACCCCGCCAGAGCGCCGCGAAGCCGGGCAGGCCTTGTCAGGGTAGGCCGCGCTGGGTGCGCAGATTCCAGATGCCGGCACCGACAATCAGCAGCGTGCCGAGCAGAAAACTGAAATACAGGGTTTCTCCCCAGAATAACCACCCCAGGGTTACCGCCCAGATCACCGAAGTGTAGTTATAGACACCAATTCGTCCGGGGCTGGCGAGCTGATAGGCGTGGGTCATGCACATCTGTGCCACGGTGGCGATCAGGCCAATGCCGAGCAGCCAGCACAGCTGAATCTGATCTGGCCAGCGTTCGTTCCACAGCATTGGTAGCGCAGAAATCAGCGTGCTGAACAGGCCAAACCAGAACACGATTCGTCGCGGTGGTTCGGAGTCAGCCATGCGCCGGATGCTGACCTTGGCCACTCCCATCAGGGCGGCGCTGGCCAATGCCAGCAGCAGTACCGGGTTGAATGCGCCGGAGCCGGGTCGCAGGATTACCACGACACCGATGAAACCGAGCAGAATCGCCCACCAGGTTTGCGGTCGGACTTTGTCGCCGAGCCAGATCAGGCAGATTAGCGGCAGAAAAAACGGCGCGGTCATTTTTACCAGCACGGCTTCCGCCAGCGTGGCATGGGCTATGGTATAGAAAAACAGGAACATAGCGCCGACACCGGTGATGGCGCGAAGCAGATGAATGCCGATGCGCTGCGTTTTCAGCTGGCGAAGGCCGCCGCTGCGGAACAGGATCGGAAACAGGAACAGCAGCCCGAACAGGTTGCGGAAAAACACCATGCTTTCGCTGGACAGTCCCTGATCGGTAAGATGCTTGATCATGGCCGCCATCACCGCGAGCAACAGCTCGCCGATGATCAGCATGACGGCGCCGCGGGACGGGTTGTTTGCCAGCAACGGCATGCAGCTCCTTACAGCGGAGTGGCCCAGAGGTCGTGTTCGTCGGCGTCGGTCACGCGCACGCGCAGGCGTTGGCCGGGGCGAACATCCGCAACATCATCCAGATAGACCAGGCCATCAATTTCCGGGGCGTCGGCCTGACTGCGGGCAATCACGCCTTCGTCACCGACTTCATCCACCAGCACTTCCAGTTCGCGGCCGATTTTCTGTTGCAATTTGCGTGCGCTGATGCGGGCCTGAACATTCATGAAGCGATCAAGACGTTCCTCGGCAATTTCCGGGTCGACATGATCGGGCAGGGCATTTGCAGGTGCACCTTGAACCGGTGAGTAGGTGAAGCAGCCGACGCGATCAAGTTGGGCCTCTTCAAGCCAGTCAAGCAGCTGCTCAAAATCATCATCAGTTTCCCCGGGGAAGCCGACGATGAAGGTGGAGCGCAGCGTGATGTCCGGGCAGATTTCTCGCCAGCGCTTGATTCGCGCCAGAGTATTTTCGGCATGGGCGGGGCGTTTCATCAATTCGAGAACGCGCTGACTGGCATGCTGGAACGGAATGTCCAGATAGGGCAACACCAGTCCTTCGCTCATCAGCGGAATGATGTCGTCAACATGCGGATACGGGTACACGTAGTGCAATCTTACCCAGGCACCCAGACTGCCGAGTGCGCGACACATATCGAGCATTTTGGCTTTCACTGGCATGCCTTGCCAGAACCCGGTCTGGTATTTCAGGTCGACGCCATAGGCGCTGGTGTCCTGAGAAATGACCAGCAGCTCCTGCACGCCGGCCTTGACCAGACGCTCTGCCTCGTCCATCACCTCGCCAATCGGCCGGCTGACCAGCTTGCCGCGCATCGACGGGATAATACAAAAACTGCATTTGTGATTGCAGCCTTCGGAAATTTTCAGATAGGCATAGTGACGCGGAGTGAGCTTGATGCCCTGCGGCGGCACCAGATCGAGAAACGGATTGTGATTTGCCAGTGGTGGTACTACCTGATGCACCGCATTGACGACCTGCTCGTACTGCTGCGGCCCGGTAACCGACAATACTTGCGGATGCACCTTGCGAATGGCGTCTTCTTCGACGCCCATGCAGCCGGTAACAATCACCTTGCCATTTTCGCTGATAGCCTCGCCAATCGCTTCCAGAGATTCCGCCTTGGCGGCATCGATGAAACCGCAGGTGTTGACGACAACGACATCGGCGTCTTCGTAGGTCGGCACCACTTCATAGCCTTCAGTACGCAGCTGGGTCAGAATGCGCTCGGAGTCCACTAGCGCTTTCGGGCAGCCGAGGCTGATAAAGCCGACTTTGCCGGGCGTTGCGGTCGGGGACAGTTTTTCTGAAGACATTGCGGGGACACCGTGTTGGCAGGAGCAGGTTCAGGGGTTACCGGGGTATCCCGGGGCGGTGATTGTACCGTTCGGCAGACGCGCTGGCCATGAGGCTGTTTCTCGGCTTTCCGGTGCCCGATGCGCTGTCTCTGGAGCTCATCGGCGTGCGTGATCAGGCCATGCAGCGGATGTCGGCGGTGCGGCCGTTGCCAGTGGTGGCGAGCAACTTCCATATGACGTTGATTTTCTTTGGTGAAGTGACGGTATCTGCAATGGAGCAGATCGTCATGGGGGCGGAACAGTTCTGTTCCGGCCAGTCCGCCTTGAGCCTGCAGCTGCAGCGTGGCCATTGTTTTCCGGACAGTGCCGGCCGGGTATTTGCCGTGGAGGCGCCGCTGACCAGCGCGCTGTCGCGGTTTCATCGTCTGTTGCAGGAAGCGGTTGGCGAGCGTGCGGGCAGACCACTGCGTCCCCATATCACTCTGGCCCGCTTGCCCAGAGCATTCGTTCCGGCCCCGGATATTCCACTGGATCTGGGTTATGACATCAGTGAGCTGTGCCTGTACGAATCAGAGCAGAGTCAGTGGGGGGTGCGCTACCGGGTGCGCCGGCGCTGGCCGTTGAGCAGCAGTGCTGTTTAATCAGTCCAGACTTCGCCAGACCACTGTGGGGGTGCCGGTGACGCTGGCAGCATATTGTCCGGGACCCATGCCGCGACTGTTTTCGCTGAAGTACAGGCCGGCGCGGAAATAGAACTCCTTGCCAATCGGCAACTGCTCAATGGTGAAGCCGACGTTGGGAAGCTGACCGGGAAAGCGCTCCGGTGCGTTGCTGAGGATGGCATCGTCTTCATAAAGCAGGCGTACCGGGCGTTCAAAGCCCTCCAGAAACTCAAGTTGGGCAAGCAGATCAAATCCGCGCCCGGTGCCGAACCAGAGCCAGTTCACGCCCTTCAGAGGCGTGTCCACCATGGCGCTTTCGACATCCGACAGCTTGCCGTCGGTGACGCCAACCTTGTCGCCGGTCCAGCTGGTGACCAGCTTGCTGCCATAGAGTTGATTGCCGTCCATGGAGATCGACAGCGTTGGTGGGGTAAGGATGGTCTTGGCCACCGTCGGCAGGGTGAAGCGGGTGTGGATATCGGTCTGCTGTGGCATCAGCAGAAAGTAGTTACGCATTCGCATCACCGGTACCCGGGCGACATGCAGGGTGGTGTTGGCGAATACTGCCCATGCCAGTGGGCCTTCCACTACCTCTTCAATACGCGGTTCGAGATTCTCGTTGCTGAGGGTGATTCTGGCGTTCTCCGAGAACAGGCCGGCGCTCATGCGAATCTTCAGGGTGTCGAGCAGGGTTTCCGGTTTGCCTGACGCGGTCTCGAAACTTTTATAGAAAAAGTCATTCCAGATCAGCATGTTGTCAGGCTTCATGGAGAGCGAATAGTCGGTGCTGCGGACCACCATGCGCTGCTGGTCGAAGCGGACGTAACGTTGGGTTGCCTGACGGTAGGCGTTTTTGACCACGTAGTAATAAAGCGTCTCGCCGGCCAGCGTTACCTCGAGCTCGGCGACCACCTGTTCGGCCTGATTGCCGCTCAGGCGAGGGCCGCCGTCGCTGCGTCGTAACAGCAATCTGTGCTCGGCATTGATGATGCCCGGCTGGCCTGCGCGGCGGGTGGCCGGGTCTTTGGCGAACCAGGGGAAGCCATCGGCAGAAAACTCAAGCCACTGATGAGGAACAGGCTCCAGTCGGCCTGATTGCATACTGAAAAAGCTGTAGGGCTCCGGCGCCTGGTTGACCAGCCCGGGTAGCTGGCTGGCGGGAAGCTGGAACACATGGGCGAGCGCCGTACCGGGCAGCAAGGCCAGACAGCATAGTGACAGCAGGAGTCGCAGCATTAACCTGTTCCGCATCGGGCATTCCGGGTGACAGCCAATATTCAGGGCCATTGTTGTTGAACTAAACCCTGATATATCAAATAACTACTGGCATAACTTCACGTTATGACGCAGGTCATACTGTTAACGGTTGTTCGCTTGGCGTCAATGCCCGGGTGACAAAAAGCTACGTAAACAGGGCGAACCCTCAGCTCCGGCGCCCCTTCGAGAGGCGCCGCAGGGACTCAGCGAGATTGCAGGAACTGGACGAGGCCAGTGACAGGCACCTCGGTGGGATCTGCGTCCCGGCGGCCCTTGTACTCGAGCAGGCCGGCATCGATACCTTTTTCTGTCACCAGAACCCGGTGGGGAATGCCGATCAGCTCGGCGTCAGCCAGCTTTACGCCGAGTCGTTCCTTTTCCCGGTCATCATAGAGAACGTCAAGGCCGGCTGCGGTCAGCTCGGCATACAGCTGCTCGCACAATTCGCCTTCCCGTGGGCTCTTTTTCAGGTTCAGCGGAATCAGCACCACGTCAAAAGGGGCAATCGACGCCGGCCAGATAATGCCGCGATCATCGTAATTCTGCTCAATCGCGGCAGCGACCACACGGCTGACACCGATGCCGTAGCAACCCATCGGCATGATCACAGCCTTGCCGTTCTCATCCAGGACTTTGGCGCCCAGCGCTGCCGAATACTTGGTGCCAAGCTGGAAAATATGACCAACCTCGATACCACGACGGATGGTCAGGGAACCTTCGCCATCCGGGCTCGGGTCGCCCTCGACCACATTGCGCAGGTCTGCGGTTACCTCAATAGCCAGATCACGTTCCCAGTTCATGCCGAAGTAATGCTTGCCGTCGACATTGGCGCCACTGGCAAAATCGCTGCACAGGGCAGCGGCGCGGTCGGCGACAAACGGAATCGGCAGGTTCAGCGGGCCAAGGCTGCCGGGGCCGGCGCCGATCAGGTTGCGGATTTCCTCTTCGCTGGCGAAGCGTAGCGGGCTGGCAATGGCCGGGTGTTTTTCTGCCTTGATTTCATTGAGCTCGTGGTCGCCGCGCAGCAGCAGGGCGACGAAACCACCGCCGAACTCGGCGCTGGCGGCGACGATCAGGGTTTTCACGGTACGTTCAGCGGGAATATTGAACTGCTCGACCAGCTCGGCAATGGTTTTTGCCTTTGGCGTGTCGACCAGACGTAACTGCTCTGTTGCTGCGCCACGCGCACCTGTAGCAATCGCTTCGGCCAGCTCGACGTTGGCGGCGTAGCTGGACTGGTCAGAGAAGGCAATGGCGTCCTCGCCGGAGTCGGCCAGTACATGGAACTCGTGTGAACCGGAGCCACCGATGGAACCGGTATCAGCGGCAACCGGGCGATAATCAAGGCCAATTCGATCAAAGATCCGGCAATAGGTGCGGTACATCTCGTCATAGGTCTGTTGCAACGAGTCCATGTTGATATGGAACGAGTAAGCGTCCTTCATGATGAACTCACGCGCCCGCATGACCCCGAAACGCGGCCGGGTTTCGTCGCGGAATTTGGTCTGGATCTGGTAGAAATTCATCGGCAGCTGCTTGTAGCTGTGGACTTCATTGCGGACCAGGTCGGTGATGACCTCTTCATGGGTGGGGCCGAGGCAAAACGGGTTATTGTGCCGATCGGTAATGCGCAGCAGCTCCGGGCCGTAGGCCGGTGCACGGCCGGACTCGTCCCACAGCTCCATCGGCTGGACCACCGGCATCAACACTTCCTGGGCACCGCTTTTATCCATTTCCTCGCGGACGATGCGCTCCACCTTGCGCAGCACCCGCAGTCCCACCGGCAGCCAGTTGTAAAGGCCGGAGGCCAGCTTGCGGATCATGCCGGCGCGCAGCATCAGCTGATGGCTGATGACCACGGCATCAGCCGGAGTTTCCTTGACGGTGGCAAGCAGAAAGCGGGACGCGCGCATGGACAGGTTCCTGGCTGGCTGTGAAAGCGGGCCATTTTACGGGAAGCGCGGCGCGCTGCCCATGGGCAGCACTGGCATGAGCAGGTGTAATCGCTATGATGGGCGCTGTTTTTTTGCCGGAGCTGTTCATGAGTCTGGATGCTGATGCCGTCGAACACATTATCCGTCAGGGTGTGCCGGCGTTCGGCGAGGGCGGAATCCGGGTCGAGCAGGTCGGTGAGGGGCGCGCCCGGGTGCGCCAGCCATTCCGGGAAAACCTGATCCGTCCCGGTGGCACTCTGTCCGGGCCTACCATGATGGGGCTTGCGGACAGCGCCATGTATGCCGCCATTCTCGGCCAGCTTGGCCGACTGGAAATGGCAGTGACACAAAACCTGAATATCAATTTTCTTGCTCGCCCGGAGCCCTGCGACCTGATAGCCGAAGCGGAGATTATCCGCCTTGGCCGGCGATCGGCAGTGCTTGAGGTGCGTCTTTTCAGCGAAGGCAGCGATCGGCTGGTGGCCCATGTCACCGGGATTTATGCGCTGCCGGCAACCACGGAGTCCTGAGATGAAAGCAATTTTTATTACCGGTGCCGGGGCTGGCATCGGCGAAGCCACTGCGCGCCGGTTCCATGCCGCCGGCTGGTCGGTCGGTCTCACTGACGTTAACGAAGCGGCGCTGGAGAAATTGTCCGCCGAGCTGGGTGACCGGGTCTGGTGGCGAGCTCTGGATGTGACCGACAGCAACCGGGTGCACGCCACCGTCGAGGCATTTGCTCGTGAGCATGATGGATATCTGCATGTGTTGTTTAATTGCGCCGGTATCCTCCGCACCGGCGCGTTCGAAAAGATCTCGCCCGGTCAGCACAAGAGCATTATCGATATCAATGTTACCGGTCTGATCAATGTCACCCATGCTGCATTCCGGTTTCTGCGGGTCACGCCTGATGCGATGGTAATCAGCATGAGTTCGGCGTCAGCGGTTTATGGCGTGCCGGATTTCGCCAGCTACTCGGCCAGCAAGTTTGCGGTACGGGGATTGACCGAGGCGCTCAATATCGAGTGGCAAAAACATGATATCCGTGTGCTCGATATCATGCCGCCGTTCGTCAAGACGGCGATGGTGGCGGAAAATCATTCGCCGATTATGGATCGTCTCGGGGTGGATCTGGATGCCACTGATATCGCCGAGGCAGTGTGGGAGGCAGTGCAGAACGGCAATGCTGGCGCGGTACACCGACCGGTCGGGTTGCAGTTTCGTGCCACCATGCTGGCAGCCAAGCTGACACCAGCGGCGTTTACCCGAGGCCTGATGCGTTTCCTCAGTCGATGAGCCGCTGTAGCGCTGAAATGATTTCCAGTACTAATACTGTTTGGGAATGCTCAGGGCTAACGCTCAATCTGATAGATAAGATCAATGCTCTGCTGATCGCCGCCTGACAGTGCTTCCAGATGCACCCTGCGACTGACGGTATAGCGCAGCATTACCGTGGAAAGGGCATCAAACAGGCCGATGGCATAGCGCAGATACAGTCGGTTGCTGATCTGTTTGCCAAGCATCAGGGATGCATCGGTGGTTTCCCAGTCACTGCCGATGCTGATCTCATCAAGACCAACCTTTTCTCCGATTTTTTCGGTAACGCCACTGCCTTTTTCCAGCCCGTATACGGCCAGCGCCTGGGCAATCATGGCATTGTCGGTTTCAGAGTTGCCGGCCAGACCTCGACCGGTAAGTAGCCACGCCATGATCTCGCTTTCTTCCATCGGAGGTTCAGATGTCAGCCGGGCTTCAGGAGACTGCAATGTACCGGTGATGGCAACGCCGGCCACTATCTGCGCGCTTGGAATGCGGCGAACTGCGCGAATATCAAGGCCAGGGTTATCAAGTCTTTGCTGGAAGATCAGTAGACCGCGATCAATCTCCAGGTTTTGCCCGTAAGCGCGATAGCGCCCCTCATCAATGCGCAACTCTCCAGTCAGTGCCACTGGTCGGGATGGCGCGGATAGCAGTTGCAGGTTCCCGCCTAACTTGGCGTCCAGACCAAATCCGCTAAACCGTACGTCGCTGCCAAGGCGCAACATCAGATCGGTATCCACGGCTAACACGCTGGGCGGCGTTGTCGAGGCGCTGACAATGATTTCATCGTCACTGACCTTTACCGCCACGTCAGGTAGTTGCTGTGGCCGAAGAGAAGCCTCGGGAATGCCGATATTTCCACGCAGCATCAGCAGCCTGGTGGAGCCGCGCAAGGTAAGGTCCGGGTCGATCAGGACACGCGCTTCCGGCAGATCCACGGCAAGAAATTCCTTTCCACGCACTGCCATATCAAGTTGCAATGGGAGGCCGGAGGCAAGGTCAATACGGCCCTCTGCGGCTAGTGTGCCGGGGCCGGAGCTGGCCTTTGCCCTCAGCCGCAGCTCCGCTCCGTTGCCATCAAGCGCAGCGGTGATGTTGTTCAGGGAAAGCCCGGCAACCGGAATATCGGTGCCGCCATTGGTTAATTGAAGCGCGCCACTGAACCGCGGTGACTGGCGTGTTCCTGCGACCGCGAGACGACCTTCGAGGTGCCCCTGATTCTGCTGCAATTGCGGTAGCAGTACCTCAAGCCAGCGCAATTCGGTCAGTGCCAGGAAAAGCTCGCCGGACAGTGCTGTCTCGGGTTGCAGGCCGGTTGTCAGGTTGGCTTTAGCAAAGCCGTGATCCTGAACGGTGATATTGGCCTGCGCAGTAACGGTATCGCCACTGATCTTGCCGGAAACTGACACTTCTTCAAAGATCAGAGGATAGTCCTGCGTATCCGGTGAAAATATCATTCCGGCATTGTGCAGAGATGAGCTGGCCTGACCCTGCCAGACTCCGACAGCGGAGCGTGATGCGGTCAACGTTCCGTCAAGACTTCCGGAAACGTTTATGTCATTGCCGATCATCGCAGCCAGCGGCGCAAGTGGCATTTTGCTGAGATTGGCAGATCCGCTGATGCGACCATTATCAAAAGAATAATCTACGCAGGCCTCGCCACGATTATCAGAAAGGCACAGCGGCGACAGCAGGATCCGTGCCGGAGACAGCTCCACGGATGCGGGCTGTAACAGCTGCCAGGGCGGTCCGTCCGGCATCGACAGATCGAGACTGGTGAACATGCCCGTCCACTGTTGCAATGACTGAAATCCGCCCGCCATGCTACCTTCAAGACGACCGCCATCTTGCTCGATAGTAAAGTCAACAGCGTGGTCGCTATATGCTCCGTTGAGTTCGGCCGAGGCGCGTCGTAAAACCATATTGCCTTGATGCCAGAGATTGTCACTGCCGATATCCAGCTGCATATCAGTGGAGAGCGGGCCCAGATTCCTTGCGTTTATTGTGATGCCCTTGACAAGGTAATCGCGGAATCGCAAGCCAGTTGCTGCGATGGTGGCATCCACTTCGGGAGCCCTCCGGGTTCCGGTCAGGCTCGCCTGAAGCTGAGCTGAGCCACCCATGTCCGGGTGCAAGGCTTCCAGATTGTTCAGCGAGAGACTGGAACTACCGTGAATACTATCGTTGATGCGGATGTCTATTTTCGCAAGGTTGCCCGCGTAGCTGCCATCACCACTGACAGAGATGAGCTCCTGACTGGCTGCAGCGTTCAGCGAGGCCTGTGCCGGCCTGTCCATCAGCTGACCCTCAATGCGGATGCTGTCAGAGAGGACATTCCAGCGGTCGCCGATGATGGAGCCGCTGACGTTGGCCGTTAAGCCGAGCTTGCCTGTCAGTTTTTGATGGATTTGTCTGGCATCAATATGGCTGTCATGGATGATCAGGTTAAAACCGGCGTCCCCCGGTTGCCAGTGGGCGCTGCCGGATGCGACGACCTGACTGTCTGCGTATATGGTCGATATTTGCAGCTTGTCTGCCTTTTTCCAGCTTCCTTCGGCGGAAATGCTGACGATCAGATTACTGAGCTGCCTGGTGTCCAGCGTGGCGTCGAGCCTGGTGCTCAACTGACCATTCTCCGAGGACAGCTCAAGGGTGCCGTGCCGCAGGGTAAGGGGTTGCTGTGGCGGTTGCATCAGGACAATTTTATCCCATTGATGCATGCTGCGAAAATCTATCTTCGGGGAGAATGGTTGAAGAGAAATGTCGCTTGAAAGTATCGCCGGCTGAAGGAGTTTATTTTGAATATGGAGATTAATCAGTGAGCCAGACAGGACTGCCTCGCCATCAAGCCGCTCGGTTCCGAATACGGTAGACAATTCGGCTAGAGAGCTGCTCCAGCGCAGATTGGCCTTCAGGGCGTAGGGGTGAGCCAGCCCAATCTTTCCATCGGTCGCACTGATGTCAGCCAGATCATGGCGAATCAGAAAGGTGCGAAAACGCAGACGCTGCCCGGCCGAAAAATCAGTGCTGCTAACAAGACCAAACCGTAGCGCGGCACGTTCAGGGTGATGAAGGGAGAGGCCTTGCAGCCTGACATCATCAATGCTCAGGGTAACCGGCAGGCCAAGCTGTTCGGGTAAAACAAACGCAGTATCTGTCTGCGATCCGGCTGGCTGCTGGTCTACTCTTACATTGCTGGCGTACAACCAGGTTGCATGGATATCGCCGCGCCATAACTCGGAGAGCTCCAGTTTAAGCTGTAGCTTCTCTGCCTGAATCGCGATTTTTGGCAACTGATAGTGAAGCTCGCCGATATTCATGCCGGCCAGCCAGGTACCGCTGATTTCGCTGGTGGTGAGCGTCCCGGGCAGGTAGTGGCTGGCGATGATGACAAGCCAGCGGCTACCGCGTTCAGTGCCAACCAGGGCAGCAGCCACCGCTTGAACCACTAGCATGGCTATCAACAGGAGCAGGATCAGGCGCTTCACAGGTCTGGCCCCATGCTGAGGTGAAGCCGCCAACTGCGGTCCGCATCTATCGGTCTGGCCAGATCGATACGAATCGGGCCAAGTGGGGATCGCCAACGGATGCCTGCGCCAGCACTGACGCGCATGCTGACGGCATCAATATCATTGAAAGCGTTGCCGGCATCCACAAAAACAGCGGGGTGCCAGTGCCGAGACAGGGCGAAATCAGTTTCCACCGACCCGATCAGCAGGCTCCGGCCACCGATGACATCTCCATCAGTATCAACAGGGCCGAGAGTCTGATAATCAAAGCCGCGGATACTGTTATCACCACCGGCAAAAAAGCGAACAGTCGCGGGCAGGGCGGTAACATCCTCGACTGCTGTTTGCCCGGCCTCAAGTCTTGCCAGCAGTCTCGCCGGGCCGCCAGAAATGATGCCTTTCATCCAGAGTCTGGTCTGGACAAACGCTATCGTGGTGGAAATGGACGGATGCGTACCACGCACGCCAACACCCAGTTTCCAGCCTCGCTGCGGGTAGACCGGGTGACTGCTGCGAGTTTTCTGTAGCTGTACGCCTGGCATGACCAGTTCGGATGTTTCTGTCTGATCTGCAACGGTAAAGTTTTCTCGCTCATAATCCAGTGATCGGGTAAGCACCCAGCCGCTGAAGAATCCACTGATCACGCTGATGCCGAGTCGAAACTGTTCGCTTTCCGCACTTTCATTGTCTTCATACTGATAGCCGGAAGATAGCATCAGCCGGTCCTGGATCGGGTCGCGAAAAGGTATCTCGTAGCTGCTTGAAATTGACCGGTTCAGCGCCGATATCTGGCTGTCCGCCCGCCAGCGATGACCATGCTGATTAACATAGCGATTCTCGTAACCCAGTCGTAATCGCGGTCCGGTGTCGGTGCTGACGCCGACGCCCGCCATCCACGCACGTTGTGGTCGTTCTGTAAGATAAAGTGTTGCTGGGACTTTGCCGGTTTCCTGATCTGTTTCGCCTCGCTCCAGCCTCACCGTTGAGAAGTAGCCACTACCCAATAACGCTTGCTGACTGGCCAGCAGCTGCCCGCTGTCCCATGGATGCCCGGACTCGAAGCGCAGGTATCGCATGGCCATGCGATCATTCAGCACATTCTGATCCAAAGTGAACTCGCCAAACTGATAACGTCTGCCACTTTCGAGGGCCAGAGTAATATCTGCGGTCAGCATGGCCGGGTCGACTTCGAGACGATGCTGCTGAAGTTGGTGGTCGAAATAGCCCCTTTCGCTGGCGAGCTGGAGCAAGCCATCGCGTAATGACTGGTATTCGTTGTGCCGAAGTATGGCGCCTGTTTTCAGAGGGCTGAGTCGGATCAGCTCGGCGAATGCAGGATCACTTTCAGCCTCTCCTCGCAGGCTGATACTCACGTTGCCGATCCTGACGGGCTCACCGGCCTTCACATCCATTGTTATGCTCCAGCAGCCATCCTCTGTCTCGGTATGCAGGCTGATTACCGGTTGGTAATAACCAACGGCACGAGCGGCCCGTTCGGCCTGACTGAGCAGATTGCGACGTACCAGTCTTATTCTGCCGTCGGGGGCATTACAGGATTCGCTCTTGAGGTTGAGCATGACCTCGAGGTTGCGGGTGAGCGCTGGCTGATCGCTGGTGATGTGAAGCAGGGGCCGGGCATCGCCCGCGCCAGCGTGGCTGGCGAGAAGCAGGCCGGCCAGAAAGCTGAAAACGGTGGTCGTGGCGATACGCATTGGTAGCATGGGGCCATTGTAGCCGGTCAGCGGCGGTCGCGATGATATTCACTTGCCGATGGCCGTTTTTTCAGCCGCCGCTGTAATGTCCGGCGATGGATGCCCAGTGTTCTGGCCGCGGCGGACACATTGCCTTGATGGTCCTCCAGTACCCGCTGGATGTGTTCCCACTCCAGCCTTTCGAGCGACGGCGGGGCATCGGGCAGGTCCGGCATGTTGGAGGGGTCTTCGAGTAATGCCTGAAGAATATCCGTCAGAGACGCCGGTTTGGTCAGGTAGTTATGGGCGCCGCGACGGGTGGCGGCAACTGCGGCAGGGATACTGCCATATCCAGTCAGGACAAGAATCCGGCAGGCGGGAAACCGCTGCAACAAAGGTTCTATCAGATCCAGCCCGTTATCTTCGGCGACATTCTGGTCGAGGATTGCTGCATCAAGCTGCTGCACCGATGTCAGTACTTCGGCTGCCTGAAGCATTGATGCGCAACGGTGTACCCTGTAGCCGTGTTTCATCAGGCGATTGCCCAGATGCAGGCGTAATGCATCATCATCTTCAAGAAGTAACAGCTGCTGGTTCAACGGATGTCTCCCGTGATCGGCAGCCTGATCCGCGCCACAGTCCACTGGTCTTCAAACAACAGTTCCAGAGAGCCGCCGAGTGCGGCCAGGGACGTCTCAATCAGGGCCAGACCTATACCCAAACCGGCGCGCTCGTCGTCATCACGATGCTGACGCGGGCCATCATCACTGGCCTGAACCAGCCAGAAATTTGCATCGCGTTCACAGCGAATATCGACGGTCGTGGCGTTGGCATCACAGGCGTTATAGCCAATGTTGGCAAGTATTCTCTGCCACAGGGCGGGAGCATTGAGTAATGGATCCTGTGGTCCGTGCCAGACAACTTTCAGGGTTGGCGCGAGCATGCGCAGATTTTTCTGAAGGTCATTGGTCAACTCGGAGAGCAGGCGAGGTGCTGCATTGGTTTGGGAAGCGGGCGGCTTCAATATCGCAGCCATTCTTTCTGTCAGCGATCGAATCTGCTGCCAGTCCTGTTCCAGTTGTGCCGGGTCGGGCGATGGAGAGTCATCGGTTAGCAGCATCAGCGTTGTCAGCGGGGTGTTGAGTTCATGGGCGCGGTCAGCCAGATCCGCAGCAATCTGATACATCCGCTCTCTTTGCAATCCGAGGCTTAACGCCATGGCCTGTTGCTGCTGATTGCGCTGGTTTGCTTGCTGGAAGGCTTGGCCGAGTATCGAGAACATGACGACCAGAATGACAAAAATCACCCACATGCCAATTTCATGAGTATGGCTGACATCATGCAGGGAGTGCAGGTGCTGGCTATTCGGCAACTGTTGCCAGGTGCCGGCAGCGGCATAGCCGGCAATTGCCAGGGTCGCCAGCAGGATATTGCCGGCCAGTGGTAATGACAGGGCAGCGATCAGGACCGGCAGCAGCAGGTAGAAAATAATGGGGTTGCTGGTGCCGCCGATCTGATAGAGCAGGCCGAGGAACAGCAGTACATCCAGACACAGCTCCAGCGTCAGCCAGCGTAGCTGATGCCGATCTTTCGCTCGACGTGTGATGAGAAATAACAGCGAAGGGCACCAGAGCAGCAGCAACCAGACCAGTACGGTGATCACCGGTAGTGGTGAAATGGCATGTGACCAGGCCAGAGCAAAAACCATTGCCAGCACAATAATCACTAGCCCGCGCAGCATTACCAGCCGTTGTCGCCATACACGAGTGGAAGCGGAAGAAAATGCTGTCATGACGAGTCGCAGTCTGGTCGGGTAGGAAACATTCTAACCGGATCGATGCGAAGCCGCCTGTGGCGGATTGACGCAGGGGTCAGGGTTTGACAGCTGTTCCGGAGAGCATGAATCCGGCTAGCCGGGGCAGTTTCGGGTGCTGCCATTGCTTCAGGTTGCGGGTGTCGAAGCCGGAGCGGGTGAAAACTGACAGGGTGTCACGACTCAGGTGGCAACCGCAGGCCATCGGTGTCCACACGGGTTCAATCAGTTTCTGGCCACGACGCCATGCCGGTTTTTCGTGAGCGACATGTTCAAGGACCAGTAGAGCGCCGCCCGGTTTCAGCACCCGCAGCGTCTCGCGTGCCGCACTTTCGGCATCAGGAATAGTGCAGAACACAAGGCAGGCAACGACGGTATCGAAGTGATTATCGGGGTAGGGCAGGGCTTCGGCGCCGGCCTGAATCAGGTGGAACCGGTCGGGGTGTGAGGTCGCGTCTGCCGCTGAGCGGGCTTCGTCCAGCAAGGCGTTGGCCGGTTCGATTCCATGTATTTCGCTGGCATGTTCCGAGTAGTAAGGAAAGTTGGCGCCGTTGCCGACGCCAAGTTCCAGAACACGGCCCGTTGCAGAGCCGATCAAGGCTGCCCGGTCGCGGGCCAGAGGCCGGGTTGCCCAATCGAGCAACCGCGGGAAAACCCTGTCCTCATACCAGCTGAACACAGATCACTCACGCTCCGGCAGTTTGTACTTGTCCGGGTTGTCGAGCATGTCCATGGTCAGCACCGGCGCCCGAACGTTGGTCAGGTTTCGGTCCGTGGCACGGATGAACTTGCGCCGGTCTTTTTCGAACTTGCGGAAGCTGCGGTAGTTCAGGGCGTAAAGCTTGATCTCCTGCAGCCGTTTATAGGCATACATGGTATCAAGCGCATCCATGGAGAACTGCGGCTGCATCATCGACGCTTCCTCAAACAATGCCATGGCTTCGTTAAGGTTGCGGTTCTTGTTCATGTAGATCAGCGCGTTGCCGTGTTCATAGGCAACGATCGGGATGTCCGGGGTCAACTTGCGGGCCTTGCCAAACGAGCTGCCGACCACGGTCGAGCGGGCGTTATAGGTCATCCGGCCAGTAAACTTGCCAACCCGACGCATGATGCCTGCATCTACGCCGGCCCGGAATGCGTGACCGAGCGGGTGATCCGGAACCATCTCCGTGATGTGGTCAGAGTTGCTCTTGATCTTGCCGATATAGCGCCGTGCAACAACAATCGGGATCGGCGATTCTTCTGCAATGCGCGCGATGGCATAGGCATAACCCAGACGGACTGCGGCGGCCAGGGTCTTGATTTCCGGGTCCTCCTCAATCTCGGTGATCTGGTCGAAGTACTGGTTGGCCCGGTTGGCGACATCCTGGAGCAGCATATATTTGTCACTCTGACGCTCGGTCAGATAGATGGCTTGCATCAGCTGCGAGAACAGGCCCGGAATCAGGCCGATGGGGCCCATCTCCATACCTTCGTTCCGGGCAGCCTGGAAATCGCCGGCAAAAAACTTGCGCCAGACTTCCAGATAGCGTTTTTCCAGCTTGTTGAAATCACCGTCGAAACCCTTGATGCCGTCAAGGATGAACGGGTACTTCTCAGACTGTTTGCGGATATATTCGGCAGAAGGATAGGGCATGCGCAGACCGCGCATCAGATAGTCCCATTTCTCCTTGATCTGGGCATCCGTGTAGGTAAAAACGTGTTTTTCAAACGGTGGCTCTGCCCACTTCACCAGAAAGATACGTTCGTCGACAGGGATGTCTTCAATGGCAAGGTCTTCTGCTGTGACCTCGTCCATCTCGTCATCAGCTTCATCATCGTCGTCCCGGGCAGCATAGCCGTTCAGGGAGAACACACAGAGGATCAGCAGCACCAGCAGGCGCCAGCGGGAGATTTCCTGATATCGCATGGGCTTCAGGCTCATTTTCTCGTTGTTGTGGTTATATCCACCCAATGCGGGCGGGTGTGGGCATACCTTGCCACGGGTGATAGGTTTTGAACAGACCTTCTCGGGTCAGTGGGGCGATACCTGCCCTGGCGTCGGCTTTGTTCCGGTGCCGGCCTGGTGTCAGTGGCCGCCGGCCCGGATCAGGATGTCAGTGTATTCGGCGGCTTGCTGATGCGCCGAAATGGTCGCGAGGATACTTGTGCCGTCCGGTCCCAGGGCATTCAGGTCACGGCCCTCGGCAACGAAAAACATCAGAAAGCGCTCGAAATCCTGTGCCCGGAGGCTGCGGTAGGCGCGCAACAGGGTGTGGTAATCCGGATTCATACCGGTTTCCGGCAGGGTGTGCAGGAAGGCCCGGACCTGTTCGTCGGTCATCGGCTCGCCGATGATCTGCTTTTTATCCTTGCGTGCCATAAACGGGTTCTCGCTGGGTCGGAGGGGCGCCATTATAGGGATAACCAGCGGGTGCACAAACTCGCTGGCGCAGCGCACAATGCGGGTAGACATCCGGCGGGAGAACCGGTTTATGAGTGGCTTCGAAGATTATCTGGACAAGCTCTGGCTGACCCTGTTCGGCAAGGGGGTGAGGGGGCTTTCTGCGCCGGACGAGTTGCGCCGTCGCAGCCTGGATCGACGTACGGTCAGGGCCCGGGAGCTGAGAGAGATTGCCCGGGTGCAGCATGAGTTACAGGGACTGGTGGAGGGGCGTCTGCGGATGACCCGGGACGGTAACCTGCGTGAGGCAGCGGATGACGAGCTGATGCAGGGGGTCAAGTTGAACTCGGTGATCGTTTCTGCCGGATTTGATGACCCGGTGGAGTCGCTTGATACCGCCCGCCTGTTGCGGCAGGCCGATCGGGACGGCGCCATGCGCGCGGTCCGACGTGATCTTGCCATTCGGCATATTGCCATTCTTGCCGAAGAAGAGTGTCGCAACCTTCCTCTTGAGAAAGTATCGAAAGTTCAGGTGGACCCGGATTGGCTGGTGCGTTGGCGTGACGGTGCTCAGGACGCGGTGTCGGTGCAGCTGAAGCGTTACTGGGCCAGATTACTGGCAGGAGAGGTGCTGAAGCCCAGCACCTATTCGGTACGTACCATGGAATTCATGCGAACCATTTCCAGAGCAGATCTGGAGATGATCAACATCTGCGCAAGACTCTGTTTTGACGGATTCATCTACCGCAACCCGGGTACCTATTTCTCACCGGAGCTGCATCAACCGATGTTTGAGCAGATGGAAGAGCTCGGTTTGTTGCGAGGTGTATACGGGCGCCCGGAGTCATGGACCATGACTTCGACCACAGAACAGGGTTTCAGCACCATGCTTGCCTGTTCCAACAAGGCCATTTTTGTCGAGGGCGGCAGCGCTGAGGATGATTTCCGTGTCCCGGTGTACAGGCTTACCCGATTTGGCCGTGAAGTGTTGTCTTTGTGCCGGGTGGATGCAGATATGGCCTATATGCTCGCCGTGGCCGGAGAGCTGAAGAAAAAGGGATTCAGCGTACGATTGGGCGATTGGGTCGGGGATGCCGGTCAGGGGCTGTTTGCCGAGCGAATGGCAGTATAGGGCTAGCGGATAAACAACAAAAAAGGCGGGTTTTCCCGCCTTTTTTGTTAGATCACAGTGGCTGTTACTGCGCCATGTCTTTCATTTTCTTCAGCGGGCGGATCTTGACCTGTACAGAAGCAGGCTTGGCCTTGAAGGTGGTCGGCTCCTTGGTGATCGGATGGATGCCCTTACGCGCCTTCTGTGCCGGCTTGTGCTTGGTGACAATCTTGAACAGGCCCGGCATGGTGAAGTTGCCAGCACCGCCTTTCTTCTTGAGATGACCTTCGATGATCAGATTCAGCTCTTCCAGAACCGACGACACCTGCTTGCGGCTGAGCTGGGTGCTCTCGGCGATAGTGGTCACCAGCTGGGTCTTGCTGACCGGTTCGGCATAAAGCTTGGCTTTTTTCGGAGCGGCCGGAGCAGCTTTGGCTTTGGCAGCAACTTTTTTCGGAGCAGCCTTGGCTTTTGGAGCAGCTTTGGCCTTGGCCTTCGGTTTTGCGGCAGCAGCTTTTTTCTTGGCAGCCATGATGGTGTGTACCCCTTTTTATAGTCCGATTGGATGTCTCGACCCATCCGAAGGATATCCGTTCCCGATGCTACCTCGTGGGTCTGGTAGCTGAGGGGCCGTTCCCCGCGATGATTCCGGGCTAGTTATATGCCAACGACTCGTTACCGGCAAGCACTGAAAGCGGCTTTTTTCCCGTATTTTTGCCCTTTTTTCATGGTGGGCCGGAATGGCGCATGGCCGCTTGTCGTTGCACCAGGGGCCGGCATAGCTGACCGCGTCCTGAGTCGCTATACTACGCCGCCTTTGCGGCAGCCCGCCGCGCCCCGAAAAAAAACGAGCGGATTCAAAGTTATGCGTAGCCATTATTGCGGTGATTTGCGTGCGTCCCAGGACGGCGAAACGGTAACCCTGTGCGGTTGGGTGCACCGTCGCCGGGATCATGGTGGTGTGATCTTCCTTGACGTACGTGATCGTGCCGGACTGGTGCAGGTGGTATTTGACCCGGATGCAGTGGCTGCTTTTGAGCGTGCTGATCGTGTTCGCAGCGAGTATGTGATTCGTGTCGAAGGCAGAGTCCGGATGCGTGACGAAGCGGTGCGCAACGCCCGTATGCCCACCGGTGATATTGAGGTGCTCGGTCTGGCGCTGGATATTCTCAACACTTCGGATACGCCGCCATTCGAGCTGGATGAGTTTGGCGGGGCTGGCGAAGAGGTTCGGCTCAAGTACCGTTACCTTGATCTGCGGCGTGCCAATGTGCTGGAAAACTTCCGGTTTCGGTCAAAGCTGACCCATGCGGTACGCAACTATCTGGAAGAGCAGGGCTTCATGGATGTGGAAACACCGATCCTGACGCGCGCGACCCCGGAGGGTGCCCGTGATTACCTGGTTCCGAGCCGCACCCATCCGGGTAGCTTCTTCGCGCTGCCGCAGTCACCGCAGCTGTTCAAGCAGCTGCTGATGGTGGCAGGCTTCGATCGCTACTATCAGATCGCCAAGTGCTTCCGCGATGAAGATCTGCGCGCAGACCGGCAACCGGAATTCACCCAGATCGATATCGAGGCCTCGTTTGTTGACGAAGAGGCCATCATGGCTGTGGCCGAGGGTATGGTCCGCAGGGTGTTCCGGGACCTGCTCGGTATTGAATTCGGTGAGCTGCCGCGTATGCCATTCAGCGAAGCGATGCGCCGTTTCGGTTCGGACAAGCCGGACCTGCGTATTCCGCTGGAGCTGATTGATATAGCCGATCTGATGGACGGCGTCGAATTCAAGGTGTTCGCCGGCCCGGCCAAAGATCCCAAGGGTCGGGTTGCTGCGCTGAGGGTGCCGAAAGGTGCTGAGCTGTCGCGCAGCCAGATCGACGAGTATACAAAATTCGTTGGCATATATGGCGCCAAAGGGCTGGCCTATATCAAGGTCAACGACCTTTCCGTCGGCACCGAGGGCCTGCAGTCGCCGATTCTGAAGTTCCTCACTGAAGCGGCCATTACCGGCATTATTCAGCGTACCGGTGCACAGAATGGCGATCTGATTTTCTTCGGCGCTGACAAGGCACGCGTTGTTAACGAAGCGCTTGGTGCGCTGCGTGTTCGTCTCGGCCATGATCTGAATATGCTGGAGGCGGACTGGGCGCCACTGTGGGTGGTGGACTTCCCGATGTTCGAGGAAAACGATGACGGCTCCTGGGCGGCGTTGCATCATCCATTCACCATGCCCAAGTGCACTCCGGAACAGCTCGCCTCGGATCCCGGTGCTGCGCTTTCGAAGGCCTATGATCTGGTGCTGAACGGTACCGAGCTCGGCGGCGGCTCCATTCGTATCTTCAACCCGGAGATGCAGAATGCCGTTTTCAAGGCGCTCGGCATCAGCGACGAGGAAGCGGCAGAGAAGTTCGGCTTCCTGCTTGATGCGCTTCGTTTTGGTGCGCCGCCGCATGGCGGACTGGCATTCGGCCTCGATCGTATGGTGATGCTGATGACCGGCAGCGAGTCGATCCGCGACGTTATCGCTTTCCCGAAAACCCAGACTGCCGCCTGCATGATGACCCACGCGCCGTCACCGGTAGAGGCCAAACAGCTGCGTGAAGTCGGTATTCAGGTCCGCAAGGCGGATGCCGAGAAGTAACTGCCACGCTCCCCCTGCGCCAGAGTACTGATTTCGGGTTGTCATCAGTGCTTTGGCGTAGCACCATCTGGTCTGGTCGGCAGCACCGGGCTGAGGCCAGTCAGGGATCGCAAGGGGGCTTCAATGAAACATTCTGTCTTTCGGGTAACGCTATTGGCGTTGCTGTCTGTCGCGCTGCTGAGCGGTTGTCATACACGTCGTTATCTGCCTCCGGACGGCCAGATGGCTCCGAATGTGGCACCGCCACAGGAACTGTCGGCTTACTCCGGTTCGGTGAATGCCGGCGCGTTCCCGATGATGAACGGATTCGATAATGGCGGTGATAAGGCAGCGTTGAGCCGTGGCTGGAATGAAGCCGGCAAATGGTTTGCCGGCACTGGTAGCGACTACCAGGTTGCGATCAACGTCAAAAAGACCGATACCAAGGGTGTCTGGACTTTCTGGACCTATCTGCTGACCCTGTCATTACTCCCTTACGTTGAAACCAATACCTTCGAGAGCACGCTGGAGCTTCGCTCCGGTGAAGACGTGCTGTTCACGAATACCGACACTTTTGTTGTAAAGGAGGCACTGTCGGTGTACTTCCCGACGCCTTATTTCGTCGGCGTTCAGGGCAAGGGGCCCTTGTATGATCTGACCCGCGACCAGTTGAACCGTCATGCTCTGGCGCTCGGTCAGCATATTGCCGACAGCCGTGGCGCCTATGAGGCGGCGGTGCGTGCTGGCACGGTCGCGGCGTACCGCAAGTATCTTTCCGATAATCCGACATCATTCTTCCGCGT
Source organism: Alcanivoracaceae bacterium (assembly GCA_023146255.1). Lineage (GTDB taxonomy): Bacteria > Pseudomonadota > Gammaproteobacteria > Pseudomonadales > Alcanivoracaceae > PGZG01. The sequence goes on along the minus strand of JAGLCJ010000006.1, from coordinate 66,047 downwards.
CGATGCGCTGCAGCGTCTGGCCGGTCTGGCGCCAACCCGTAACGCTCTGGCATTCCATCGCGAGAACCTCGCTCTTGATGGCCGCTACCGACGTTTTATCCCGCCAGCGCAAGCAGTCTGGTTTATCGGGCCGGATGGCATGACCGTGGCTGACGTGCTGGAAAAGCAGCGTCGCGAAGACGCCGGATTACTGGCGTCGCGCATTCGCGCTGGTGGTCAGCCGTACAAGGTGTTTAATGACGAGGAAATTACCGAGCTGAAGAAGGGGGGGCTCAAGCCTGCCCTGATTGCGGCGATGCTCGATGTTTCAGCTGGCACTGCTGCCCCGGTCGCAACGCCTGCTGTGGCCCCGGCGGTCGGTGGCGCGCTGGTGAACTCCCTGGCTGCCCAGCCGGCGTCGGCCCCGGCAGCGGCGCCTGCAGCACCGACAGCGGGTCAGGTTGCGGCAGACTGCGCGAAGCGCTTTGCCGCTATGAAAGCCTGTGAGCAAGTGCCGTCTTTCGGCGCCAATATTTGTAAGGCCCAGGTGCGGAAAACCTACAATCATCTGGTCTGTGAGGTGATTCAGTAACTTCTCGGACACTGGACATCTGGCCAGCAGGCGGGTACAACTGACCCGCCTGCCTTCTATTTATATGTGACCTCTCTGTCATGACCCTGATTCTTGGTATCGATCCCGGCTCCCGCCATACCGGCTATGGTCTGGTACGGCAGGCGGGTGGCTCACTGAGCTATGTGAGCTGTGGTACCGTCAGCACCCTGTCGCCGGATATTCCGTCAAGACTTGGCGAGATTTTCTCAAGCCTGTCGGTTGTGGTTGCCGAGCACGGCCCTGCCGAGGCAGCGGTAGAGCAGGTTTTCATGGCTCGTAATGCCGATTCCGCTCTCAAGCTTGGACAGGCGCGGGGGGCGGCGTTGTGTGCTCTGGTTCAAGGCGGCGTGCCGGTGTTCGAGTACTCGGCGCGGCAGGTCAAGCAGGCACTGGTGGGCAAGGGCAGTGCCGAGAAAACCCAGGTGGCGCAGATGGTGCGTTACCTGCTCAAGCTGGATAAGGTGCCGCAGGCAGACGCGGCGGATGCTCTGGCGATTGCTATTTGTCATGCACATATGCGCCTGAGTCTGGCGCGGATTGCCGGGGCCACGGCAGTCAGGGGAAGAAGGGTCAGATGATCGGACAACTGCGTGGAGTGTTGCTCGACAAGCGAGCGCCCTGGCTGCTGCTGGATGTTGCCGGTGTCGGCTACGAAGTAGAAGCACCGATGACGGTGTTCTATCAGCTTCCCGAGCCCGGCGCCGAGCTGGTGCTGTTTACCCATTTCGTTGTTCGTGAAGACGCTCAACTGCTATACGGATTCTCTTCCCGTTTTGAGCGTGAGCTGTTTCGTGCCCTGATCAAGGTCAACGGCGTTGGCCCGAAAATGGCGCTGGCGATTCTTTCCGGGATGGAAGCAGAGCGTCTGGTGCGCTGTATCGAGTTGCAGGACAGTTCAACGCTGGTCAAGATTCCCGGCGTCGGCAAGAAAACAGCGGAGCGCCTGCTGATCGAAATGTCAGACCGGCTTGGCAAACTCGACGGGGCGCCGGTCATGTCGCCCGGTCAGCGTCCGGTGAGCCTGCCTGCTGATGCCGTTTCTGATGCGGTGGCGGCGCTGGAAAGTCTGGGTTACAGACTGAAAGATGCACAGGCTGCCGTTGCCAGAGTGGCGGATGCCGATTCGCTCTCCAGTGAAATGCTGATTCGTCAGGCGCTGAAAAGTCTGGCCCGTTAACCGGAATTCTGTATGAGCATCGACCGCATTATTTCCGCCAGCACGCTTGAGCATCAGGAAGAGCAGATCGAGCGTGCCATCCGTCCGGCCAGTCTCAGTGACTATCATGGTCAGCCGAAGGTGCGCGAGCGGTTGGAGATTTTTATTGATGCAGCGCGCAAACGCGGTGAAGCGCTGGATCACACGCTTATATTCGGTCCGCCGGGGCTGGGGAAAACCACCTTGGCACACATTATTGCCAGAGAGATGGGCTCGGAGCTTAAAAGTACCTCAGGTCCTGTGCTGGAAAAGGCAGGGGATCTGGCTGCCATTCTGACCAATCTTGAGCGCGGCGACGTTTTGTTTGTTGACGAAATCCATCGCCTGTCGCCGGTGGTCGAGGAAATTCTCTATCCGGCAATGGAGGACTACCAGCTCGATATCATGATTGGCGAGGGTCCGGCGGCCCGCTCCATTAAAATTGAGTTGCCGCCTTTTACTCTTGTTGGGGCGACTACCCGGGCTGGGTTGCTGACCAGTCCGCTACGTGATCGTTTCGGCATTGTTCAACGTCTGGAGTTTTATTCCACCGAAGACCTGACTGGTATCGTCAAACGCGCCTGCGAAATCTTTTCCCTGTCGGTGGATGATGATGGCGCCGCCGAGATCGCACGTCGCGCCCGCGGTACTCCGCGGATTGCCAATCGGCTACTGCGGCGGGTTCGCGATTATGCCGAGGTGCGTGGCGACGGTCGCATCAGCGGTGCCATAGCCTGTGCCGCACTGGATATGCTGGAAGTGGATTCCTGCGGCCTTGACGGTAACGACCGCCGTTTGCTGCTGACCATGATGGAAAAGTTTGATGGTGGTCCGGTCGGGCTGGAATCTCTCGGGGCGGCTCTCAATGAGGATGCCGGCACTCTGGAAGAGGTGGTCGAGCCCTATCTGATCCAGCAGGGCTTTATCCAGCGCACGCCCCGAGGCCGCCTGGTGACCAATAATGCCTGGCGTCATTTTGGTCTGAAACCGCCCCGTACCAGCGCTGCCGGAGACCTGTTCGAGAAATGACCGAGCCAGCGTTTCACCTGCCGATCAGGGTCTATATCGAGGACACCGATGCCGGCGGCATCGTCTACTACGTCAATTACCTGAAGTTCATGGAGCGCGCCCGTACCGAGTGGTTGCGGACACTGGGTTATCAGCACTATGCGCTGGTCGGGGGTAACTTTCTGTTCGTGGTGCACTCCTGTGCGGTCCGCTATCATCGCCCGGCGCGAATTGATGATGCGCTTCAGGTGACTGCCGGGTTGCGTCGTTTGGGCAGGGCAACACTGGACTTTGTTCAGCAGGTCTGGCGTGGCGATGAACTTCTTTGCGAAGCCGAGGTCCGTGTGGCTTGTGTCTCTGCCGACGGGGTCCGGCCCAGAGCAATGCCGGAAGCGCTCTACCTGAATATCAAGAACACTCTCTGAACTGAATAAGGAGCCGCTCGATGGTCGAGCAAGACAGCATGTCAATTCTGAGCCTGATCGGTAATGCCGGTCTGGTGGTACAGCTGGTGATGGCGGCGTTGATGCTGGCTTCGGTGGTGTCCTGGGTAATGATCGTGGTGCGTTTCCGGGTGCTGAGCCGGGCCGGTAAGGCCGGCGCGGCGTTTGAGGAGCGCTTCTGGTCTGGAGAGGACCTGTCAACGCTATATAATCAGGTCCGCAAGGCGCCTGATGAAGATGCTGGTCAGGAAACCATTTTCCGCGCCGGTTTCGAGGAATATGTCCGTCTCACCAAAACCTCCCGTGATGCTGATGCGGTGATGGAAGGAGCGCAGCGGGCCATGCGTGTGGCTTTGCAGAGGGAACAGGCGCGGCTCAATAAAAGCCTGCCGTTTCTTGCCACCGTAGGTTCTACCAGTCCTTATATCGGCCTGTTCGGTACTGTCTGGGGCATCATGAATTCATTCCGCGCGCTTGCCCATGTATCTCAGGCGACGCTGGCGGTGGTCGCCCCCGGTATCGCCGAGGCGCTGATTGCCACAGCAATGGGTTTGTTTGCTGCCATTCCCGCAGTGGTGGCTTATAACCGCTATGCCTCACTCACAGACGAGCTGGTGGGTGAGTGCGAGATGTTCGCCGAAGAGTTTTCCTCGCTGCTGCACCGTCAGGCGCACAATGGGGAGCGTCAGTAATGGCTTCCATGAAGGTTCGTTCGCCGCGCAAGCTGGTGGCCGACATCAATGTGGTGCCCTATATCGACGTCATGCTGGTGCTGCTGGTGGTGTTCATGATTACCGCGCCGATGATGACTCAGGGCATCAACGTGGACTTGCCGCAGACCAATAGTACGCCGCTGGACAGCAAGGATCAGGAGCCGGTGATTGTCTCGATCAAGAAAGATGGCAGCTACTTCATCAATGTCGGGGGCGATACCCAGAAGTCGGCGAGTCTGGATACGGTCAAGGGACACGCATTGCGAATTCACCGCAACAAACCGCAAACCCTGTTCCTGCTGGAAGGTGACGCCGAAGTTGCTTATGGCAAGGTGGTGACGCTTATGTCGGCACTACAGGGTGCCGGCATCGAGAAGATCGGGCTGGTGACGGAGCCTCCGGAAAAGTGATCGGACGTGATCTGGGGCCGGCGCTGGCGATCGCCATTGCACTTCACCTGCTGATAATTGGTGCGGTGACTTTCAGCTGGTCGTCTGAGCCCGTTCTGAAAACGGTTCGGCCCCTGCCACCTCATGTGCAGGCGGTTATCATCGAAAAACCGGCGCCGAAACCGACCCCCCAAGCAGTCGTCAAGCCTGATGAAAAGCCCAAGCCCAAGCCCAAACCCAAACCGGCACCGAAACCCGTTGCGAAGCCGGAACCAAAACCGGTGCCGAAGCCGGCGCCCAAGCCTGAGGCTAAGCCAGTGCCAAAGCCGGCACCCAAGCCAGAGCCAAAGCCGGCGCCCAAGCCTGAACCAAAGCCTGAGCCGTCATTTACTGCGCCGGAGCTGGATGAATTGATGGCCTCTGAAGATAGAGAGCTGGAATCTTCGGCGCAGCAGCAGCGCGAGCAGGCAGCCCGCGAGGCCAGTGAAACGGAAAGCTATATCAGTGCCATAACCGCGGCACTGAGTCAGCGCTGGATTATCCCGGCAACCGCGCGACAAAAGGACTCGTTATCAGCACATGTTCGTATTCGATTGCTTCCGGGCGGAGAGGTGCTTGATGTCAAGCTGGTGAAATCCAGTGGCGACCGGGCTTTTGACGACTCGGCGGTCAATGCGGTGAAAAGTGCCGGCCGCTTGCCGGTGCCGTCCGGAGACCTGTTCAATAAGCACTTTCGTGACATCACCATTAATTTCCATCCACAGATGGCGGGCCAATGATCAGATTGCTATTGCTTGTTTTGATGTCCTTGTCGGCAGCTGCCCAGGCGCAGCTGATGATTCAGGTAACGGAAGGCCGTGTCGATGCCGTGCCCATTGCGGTGGTGCCGTTTGCCAGTGGCGGTGTTGCAGTGCCTGAGCAGGTTGATGCGGTGATCGCGGCGAATTTGCACCGCAGCGGTCAGTTCCGGCCACTGCCGGCTTCGGAAATGCTCAGTCGGCCGAGCCGTGCGGAAGAGATCAGCTACCGGGATTTCCGCGTGCTGGGCAGTGAGTTTCTGGTGATCGGCCGGGTCGAGCCATTGCCTGCCGGAGAGTTCCGGGTCAGCTACGAGTTGCATGATGTGGCTCGTGGGGTGCGGCTGATCGGTGAGACCTATCAGCCCAAGGCGGCCCAACTTCGCGATGTTGCGCATGCGATTTCAGACCGGATCTACGAGCAGCTCACGGGTGTCCGCGGCGCGTTTTCCACCCGGATCCTGTACGTGACGCACAATCGGGGTGCAGATTATCCGTTTCAGCTGCAATACGCAGATGCCGATGGCGCCAGAGCAAGGACGGTGCTGCGCAGCCGTGAGCCGATCATGAGTCCGTCCTGGTCGCCGGATGGCAAACGCATTGCCTATGTTTCGTTCGAGGCCAATGGGATGCCGGGGATCTACATCCACGAGCTGTCGACCATGCAGCGCCAGCTGGTCAGCAGCTTTACCGGCATTAACGGTGCACCATCCTGGTCCCCGGACGGTCGCCGGCTTGCCCTGACGCTGTCGCGGGACGGCAATCCCGAGATATACCTGCTTGATATCGCCAGTCGGCAGCTGACCAGAATGACCAATCATTATGCAATTGATACGGAACCTAAGTGGCTGCCCGATGGTCAATCGCTCGTCTTTACCTCTGGCCGGGGTGGCGGCCCGCAGATCTACCGTCTGGATCTGAGAGACAGGTCCGTGCGTCGAGTCAGCTTTGAGGGCGACTATAACTCCAACCCGACGGTGACCCCGGACGGCCGCTATCTGGCCTACATCCATCGACGGAGAGGGGAGTTCCATGTTGCCGTACAGGATTTACAGCGTCACACCTTTAATATTGTGACGAACACCGTGCAGGACGAATCGCCCAGTGTTGCGCCGAATGGAAGTATGATAATTTACGCGACGAAACACGGGGGCGCGGGCGTTTTGCAGGCCGTGTCCATCGATGGCAGGATCAAGGTGCACCTGCCGTCGAAGGAAGGGGAAGTCAGGGAGCCAGCCTGGTCTCCATTCTTCCAATGATGTAACCCGGGCAGTGTTGCCCACTTACGCTACTTAACAGGAGTCACCAAATGAGTGCCTTTGCTTCCAAATCGCTGTTCGCCGTATTGCTTGCATCCACCCTTGTAGCTTGCTCCAGCAAGCCGACCGACGATCAGAGCGGCGATCTGCAGTCAGGTAGTCAGACCGACTCCCAGACCCAGATTGCACCGATTCAGGATCAGGCTCAACAGAGCGCTATTTCTCTGACCGCCGATAACTTCCACAACCATCCGTCCAACTACGATGGCACCACCAGCAGCCGCGTTATCTACTTTGCGTTCGATAATGCTTCTGTCCCGGCGGCTGCTTTCGAGACCCTGCGTGCTCACGCTGTCTACCTGAAGGGCAACAGCAACGCCAAGGTCCGTCTGGAAGGTCATGCTGACGAGCGCGGCACCCGCGAGTACAACGTGGCACTGTCCGAGCGTCGTGGCCAGTCGGTTGAGAAGTTCCTGCGCGTTCAGGGTGTTGCAGCGTCGCAGATCGAGATGGTGAGTTACGGTGAAGAGAAGCCGGCAGCCTATGGCAGCGACGAAATGTCCTGGGCCAAGAACCGCCGCGTTGAGCTGAACTACGTTTCCGGCCGTCCGTAACAGGTTGGTAGTGATGAATAAACGCCTGATTTACGGCGTTATTCTGAGCGGGCTGATGGTTCCTGCGTTCGCGCAGGGCCTCGGCCCGCTGTCCGTTGAGGACCGGGTGCAGAGCAGCCGTCAGGCTGCTGTCGCCAGCGACGAGGCCCTGATGATGCTGATGCAGCAGTTGCAGCAGTATGAGCAGGAAATTGCCTCGCTGCGCGGTCAGTATGAAGAGCTTCGCTTCGAGCTTGAGAACATGAAGCAGGCAGAGCGTGAGCGTTATCTGGATCTGGACTCGCGTCTGAATGCTTTGACGCCCGCGTCTGCAGCAGCTGGCAGTGCGCAGCCGGAGGGCGCTGGAACGGCACCGGCAGCCACTTCGGCAGCCAGTCCGGAGGATGAGCGAGCGGCATATATGGCGGCTCGGGACATGCTCTATGCAAGCAAGTTTGAAGATGCCCGAAAGGCGTTCGAAAAGTATCTGGCGGACTACCCACAGGGCCAGTTCAGGGACTTTTCCCATTTCTGGCTAGGCGAGGCCTGGCGAAGTATTGAGAAGCCGGACCGGGCCAAGGCCATGGACCAGTTTCGTATCGTGATAGAGCGCTTTCCGGATAGCAGTCGGGTTCCTTCGGCAATGTATCGCCTTGCCGTGCTGGAAGCCGAGTCTGGCAAGCCTGCAGAAGCACGAGTCACGCTCAACCGCGTCATTCAGCAGTTCCCGACATCGTCAGAGGCGGGCTACGCCAGGACGATGCTCGAACAGCTCAAGTAACTTCCTGTCGGCTCCTCCCGGGGCCTTCCGAGGCCGCCGTGGATCTTCGCATCACCGAGATATTCCACTCCCTGCAGGGCGAGGCGCGTAGCGTCGGCAGGCCGACGGTATTCGTCCGGCTGACCGGTTGCCCGCAGCGTTGTGTCTGGTGCGACACCGAGTATGCCTTCCATGGTGGCGACAAGCGCGCGTTGCAGCAGATCCTTGACGAGGTGGCGCAGTACCAGGCCGGCTTTGTCACCGTTACCGGTGGCGAGCCACTGGCGCAGCCTGGGGTTCATCCATTGCTGACGCAGCTTTGTGACGCCGGCTACGAAGTCAGCCTGGAGACCGGTGGGGCGCTGGACATCAGCGCGGTCGACAGCCGGGTCAGCATCGTCATGGATTTGAAGGCGCCCGGTTCCGGTGAGGTACACAACAACCGGCTGGAGAACCTGTCTTTGCTGGCGAAAAAGGATCAGATCAAGTTTGTGCTGGCCGACCGGCGTGACTACGACTGGGCGAGGATGCAGCTGGACCAGTATGGGCTTGCCGGGCGGGTTGGTGAGGTACTGTTTTCACCGGTTTTCGAGCAGTTGGCCCCGGCCGATCTGGCCGGCTGGATTCTCGCTGATCGGCTGCCGGTGCGTTTCCAGTTGCAGCTGCACAAGCTGCTCTGGCAGGACTCAAGGGGGAGATGATGGGCAGGGCGGTGGTGCTGTTGTCCGGAGGGCTGGATTCCTCCACCTGTCTGGCGTTGGCGCGGGCCAGAGGCCTGGAATGCCACACCGTGGCGTTCGACTACGGCCAGCGGCATCGGGCAGAGCTGCTGGCGGCGGAGCGCGTTGCTGCGGCGCTGGGGGCAAGCAGTCATCGGATCATTCAGCTGGGTCTGGGCAGTATTGGTGGCTCGGCCCTCACCGATTCTGCGATTGCTGTGCCTGAGCACGGCGGTGACGGGATTCCGGTGACCTATGTGCCGGCCCGCAATACCGTATTCCTGGCGTTGGCGCTGGGTTTGGCGGAAGTGCTGGATGCGGCTGAGATTCATATCGGTGTCAACGCCGTCGATTACTCCGGCTACCCGGACTGCCGCCCCGAGTTTATTGATGCCTTCCAGAGGCTTGCGGAAGTGGCTACCAAAGCCGGTGTCGAAGGTCATGGGCCGCAGGTGGTGGCGCCTCTGCTGATGCTTGGCAAGGCAGACATTATTCGTGCAGGTGCCGCGGCCGGGCTGGATTACCGGCTGACGGTGTCCTGTTATCAGGCCAGTGAGCTGGGCGAGGCCTGTGGTCGATGTGACAGTTGCCGCCTGCGCAGAGAGGGCTTTGCTGCGGCTGGTGTGGCGGACCCGACACGTTATCGCGGGGCCTGATCGCTGTTTTCTGAATATGACAAAAAAATGCGATTTGCCCTTGTCGCCCGCGCAAAAATCAGTATCATTTGCGCCTCTTTCAAGGGGTCGTTAGCTCAGCGGTAGAGCAGTTGGCTTTTAACCAATTGGTCGATGGTTCGAATCCATCACGACCCACCATGATCAAGCGCAAAAAGCCCCGCAGAAGAGATCTGTGGGGCTTTTTGTTTTGCGCGCTGTCAGGCACCAGGAGAAACACTATGGTTATCGTCTTGTCGATTGTTGCCTTGTATGCAGGTTGCATTCTGTTCATCAGGATGCGCAACCGGGTTACCTTCCCGCTTGGACGCCAGCTTACCGACTTCTCCACCTTTATGGTGCCCTTCAATATTCCGGCATATCTGCTGTCGAAGGTGCCGAACAGGGCGCAGTTGTCGAAGGAGCTGTTCCCGGAGACCCGTATTCTTGAAGATAACTGGGAAGTGATTCGTGAAGAGGCTCTGCAGCTTTATGGGCAGGGCCATATCTCGGTCAAGGATGATCTGCCAGCCAGCAGTTTTTACAAGGACAACCGCTGGAAAAGTTTTTATCTGAAGATCTATGACAATGAAATTCCGTCAGCCTATGAGTTGGCGCCGAAAACCCGCGCCCTGATTGATCAGGTGCCGGGGATGAATATCGCCCTGTTTGCCGTGCTGATGCCGGGCAAGCGACTCAATATTCACCATGACCCGTTTGCCTACACGCTTCGTTATTCGCTCGGTTTGTCGACCCCTAACTCTGAGAAATGCGGTTTGATGATCAATGGCGATCATTATGTCTGGCGCGATGGCGACAGCATTATTTTTGATGAGACCTATCTGCATTCGGCTTATAACGACACTGATACGCCGCGGGTTATTCTGATGACGGATATCGACCGGCCGATGCGGCCGAAACTGGTCCAGCGGTTGTATTACTACTTTGGCCGTTTCTTCAACCGACTGTTCGCAATTGATAATGTGGACAGCAGTTACACCGGTATTGGCAACCGTCTTGGCAAGGGTGTGCTGGCTTACAAAAATGCGCTGAAGAAGATCAAGCGCTGGAACAAGCCGGTGTATGTGGCCGGCAAATGGCTGGTTATTCTCGGTTTGCTTGCGCTGATCGTTCGCGCTATTGCCTGATAAACGAGGATGCCGGGAAAGGTTTTCTCGGCATCCCGTCAGCTCAGAACCGGTAAACCGCCCCGGCGGATACCGCGTCCGGATTGTCACCGTTACCTGTGGTCAGTGCGTCACCCCGGCCCTGAGTCCAGGGATCGCGGTTGATACTGTCGCCATTGTTCATTTGCCCATAGTTCAGATAGAACATCAGTGCCTTGGCCATGGTGTAATCCACGCCCACCGCGAAAAGCTCGGCGTCCTCGGCCGTGCCAGCGGCATCCAGTTGATAGAAATGGGTTTTCAGCGCCAGCTTGTCGGTGATGGCATGATAGAGGCCGGCGCCCCAGGCATCGGTGCGCGGGTTGCTGGCCTGCTGATAGATGCCGATCAGGCGGGTGGCACCCAGTTGCCATGACAGTGCTGCGCGCATGGCTTCACGTTCGGCAACGAAGCCGCCAAGCACGTCAATTAGCTTGGTCGAGTCTTCATGGGCAACCGCCAGCCACAGGTCCTTGTAACGCCACTCCAGTGAGGCGCTCCAGGAGGCCTGATCCGAGCTGGTGGCGGTGCCGCTGTCCTGATTGGTTGAGTACTGCACGTTGGCAATCAGGTTCTGCCAGCTGGGGCTGGTGTAGGCAATGGAGTTGCGCAGGCGTTCGTTCCACCAGTTCGGATCCGCTTCAGCAGGATCGTTGTAGGCAGCGTCTGCCCGGAGAATATTGCGGCCATCACCGACCTGATCGGAGAACAGGCTGGTGTTGCTGTGCAGCAGTTTGAACGGGGTGTCAAAGCGACCGGCACGAACTTCGCCCCAACCGCCACGCAGGCCGGCGAAGGTATTGCGATCGGTGCTGATGGTCTTGCTGTCATCGGCCTCGATGCCGGCCTCAATCTGCCAAAGGGCTGTCAGGGAGTCGGAAATCGTGGTGGTGCCCTTGAAGCCGATCCGGCTCCTATTGCTGGACAGGTTGCCGCCCTCATCACCGGTTTCGGCATTCAGATAGTCGGCGGACAGGTGCAGTCGACCATAGATCTGGGCATCTGCAGCCATCGCATTGAGCGGGCAAAGGCTGGTCATGGTCAGTGTCAGGGGTAGCAGATATCGGTTGCGCATGGGGGCTCCTTCCTCAAGAGTGGCCAGATTACGATGATGTAACAGTTTTATGAAGGGCGATTTTCACACCCGGGTCACAGCGTGAAGGGCTACCATTGCCTTCATCTTGATGAGGATGCATGGGAATGCCCGAGACCACCTCGCCGGCCACTGTTCTGGTCTGGTATCGCAATGATCTTCGGGTTCACGAGCATGCCGCACTGACTGCTGCTTTGGCCGATGGCCGTCCGGTACGGGCCCTGTACATGCTGTGTGAGCAGCAATGGCAGCGGCATGGCGTGGCGCCGTTACGATCCTGGTATGTGCTTCAGTCGCTTCGTGAGCTCGGCGAAACGCTGGCGAGAATGGGGGTGCCGCTGGATATCGTGAATGCCGGCGATTTTGCCGAAGTGCCCCGGCTGCTCGGTAAATACCTGCGAGAGCATACTGTGGCGCGTATCTACTGTGGCCGCGAATACCCCCTCAATGAGCTGAACCGTGATCGCGCCTGTGCGGCGCTGGCTGCCTCGGCTGGCGTTGAAATCGTCGGCTTTGATCACGCGGTGCTGGTGCCGCCGAAGTTGCTAATGTCGGGGCAGGGCACGCCTTACACCGTGTTTACCCCGTATCGGCGGGCCTGGGAGAAATGGCTTTCTGCTCACGGCCCGCTGCCAGCCCCGACTCGGCGCCGGAACCCGGGTTCATCGGTGCTGTTTGCAGGGAACGCCCTGATTGATGCTGCGTTGTCCGGTCTGGCGGTACCTGAATCGTTGACCAGCAAGTGGCAACCGGGCGAATTGTCAGCTCGCAAGCAGCTGCGGCGGTTTATTGATGCCGGGCTTTCCGGTTACCGGCAGCGTCGTGACTATCCGGCGTTGGCGGCAACCAGTGTTCTCTCCACCGCGCTTTCTGCCGGCACGCTTTCGGTGACCGAATGCTGGCTGGCGGCACGGCCGGCGCTGCAGGATGCTGCCAGCAGGGAAGGCGCGGAATGCTGGATTGGTGAGTTGGCCTGGCGGGATTTCTACCGTCAGATCATGGCCAACTTTCCCCGTCTCGCCCGTGGCGAAGCGTTTCGTGAGGACACCCGGTATATTCAGTGGAGTTCGGATAACTCCCGGTTTCAGGCCTGGTGTGAAGGGCGAACCGGGTACCCGCTGGTTGATGCCGCGCAACGGCAACTGCTGCAGACCGGCTGGATGCATAACCGCCTGCGCATGGTCAGCGCCATGTTTCTGAGCAAGCATCTTTTCATCGACTGGCGGCGCGGCGAGGAGTTTTTCATGCGCCACCTTATCGACGGTGATTTTGCTGCCAACAATGGTGGTTGGCAGTGGAGTGCCTCCACAGGCACTGACGCTGCGCCGTATTTCCGTGTGTTCAGCCCGATTCGGCAGAGTGAGAGATTTGACCCTGAAGGGGAATTCATCCGGCGTTTTGTCCCAGAGCTTGCCGGGCTTTCGGCCAAATCGATTCATGCGCCCTGGAGGGCGCCGGTGCCGCCGGATAATTATCCGCAACCGGTTGTCCCCCATGAGGGCGTTAAAGAGCGTGTCACAGCAGCATTCCGGGCGGCCCGGACCATGATGGAGAGTCAATGAAGCGCATTGCAATTATCGGTGGCGGGATCAGCGGTCTGACTGCCGCCTGGGTGCTGGGCAGGCGGCATGAAGTGGTGTTGTTTGAGTCAGAGGCCCGTATTGGCGGGCACACTTGCACTGTGGCTGTGGACGATCCGGCGGGCCCGCAGCAGGTGGATGTCGGCTTTATCGTTTTCAACGACCGCACCTATCCCAACTTCAACCGGTTACTGGGTCAGCTTGGCATTGGCCAGCAGCCGACCCGGATGGGCTTTGCCGTAAGCTGCGAGAGCACCGGGCTGGAGTACTCCGGTGACGGTTTGGCGGGGCTGTTTGCGCAGAAACGTAATCTTGTTTCGCCGGCGCACTGGCAGATGATCCGGGATATTCTCCGCTTCAACCGCGAAGCGCCAGCGCTGCTTGGCAGTGCTGAAGGAGAGCTGCCTCTGGGTGAGTATCTCAATAGGGCCGGTTATGGCAGTCGCTTTTGCGATCATTATATTCTTCCGATGGGAAGTGCTATCTGGTCCTGCAGCGACGAGCAGATGAAAGCGTTCCCGGCAAAGTTCTTTGTCCGTTTTTTTGATAACCATGGGCTGCTCACCATCACCAATCGGCCGCAGTGGTATGTGGTGCCGGGTGGCTCAAGCCGCTACGTCGAGAGGCTGCTGGAACTGCTCAAAGCGGACGTAAGAACGTCTTCTCCGGTGCTTCAGGTGCGTCGTGGTGATGGCGGGGTGACGGTGACCTCAGCGGCGGCAACGGAAGCCTTTGACGAGGTGGTGTTTGCCTGCCACAGTGATCAGGCGCTGGCGCTGCTTGCGGATGCGGACATGGATGAACGACAGCTGCTCGAGAAAATTCCCTATCAGGATAACGATGTAGTGCTGCACACGGATATCAGTCTGTTGCCGTCAGCACGGCGTTGCTGGTCCAGCTGGAACGCACTTCTGCCAGAGAGCAGGGGGGACCGGGTTCAGGTTACCTACAACATGAACATTCTTCAGGGACTGTCTGCGGCCAATACCTGGTGCGTTACCCTCAATGCCTCCGATCGGATCGACCCTGCAAAGGTTGTCGGCCGGTTCCAGTTTAGTCACCCCCTGTTTACCCCTGAAGGCCTGGCCAGCCGTTCGGCACTGTTGTCGCGGTTGAATGGTCGCCGCAATACCTGGTTCTGTGGGGCATGGTGCCGTAATGGATTTCACGAGGACGGCGTGGTCTCTGCGTTGGATGTGGCTGCCGGGTTTGGCGAATCATTATGATCACCGATCATGCCATATACACAGGTGAAGTCTGGCATCGCCGCGAGTTGCCGGTGGTGCATGCGTTTCGCTATCCGTTCTGGTGGCTGTGGCTGAATCTTGATGACATTGACGGGCTGCTTGGCCGCAGCAAATGGTGGGGCCGTCGCTGGCGCCCCGGCGTGATTCGGGAGCGGGATTATCTGGACGGTGCGGAGGGCTCGCTGTCCGGACAAGTTCGTCGCAAGGCCTCCGGGCTGGGTCTGGACTGGCACAGTGGCGCTGTTTGTATGCTCACCCAGCCGCGTTTGTTCGGCTGGCTGTTTAATCCGATTACCCTTTACTGGCATTTTCCGGATGGCGCGGATCAGGCAGACAGTGTCATCGCTGAAGTGCATAACACCCCCTGGCATGAGACGCACTGGTATCCACTGAGCTTCGGGCCGGGCAGCGGGGAGAAGCGGGCGGAGCATGACAAGGCCTTTCACGTCTCTCCTTTTATGGCGATGGAGATGCGCTATCGCTGGGCACTTTCACAGAATGATCGCGACCTGTCAGTCATGATCAGCAACCTGAATGATCAGGGAAGGGTGTTTACGGCCGGGGTCAGGATGGTCAGGCAGCCGGCAAATGCCAATGGCTTGTGGTCTGTGCTTTGGCGTTATCCGGCCCAGAGTTTCAAGGCCAGTGCGGCAATTTACGCGCATGCATGGCGGCTATGGCGCAAGGGGGTGTCGTTTCACGGGCACCCGGGTAAAGGGAATAAGGCGGCGGAGTGAACAGAACGATGAAAAAAGAGGTAGCCATGCTTGATGCTGACAGACTTCAGGCCGACTCACCTTACCGTTTGATGGACAGGGCGGCGCGGCGTCTGGTGCTGGATTCACTGCAAAGATTCCCTGTCGGTCAGCTGACATTGGTCGAGCCGGACGGTAACCGGATCACTGTCGGAAACGGCCAGCCATCGGCATCGCTGCAGATGGCTGACTGGCGGACCTACCGAATGATGATGACTGGCGGTGCCCTTGGTGCCGCCGAAGCTTACATGGAAGGGCTCTGGCGCAGTGATGATCTGGTCGCGGTGATTCGCTATTTTGCTGCGAACGTTGAGCCGATGCAGGCTCTGGAAGGTATTACCACGCGGCTGGCGCGGCCGATGCTTGCTGCCCTGCATGTGGTAAACCGCAATTCCATTCGTGGTTCCCGCCGAAATATTTCCGCGCACTATGATCTCGGCAATGATTTCTTCAGTCTTTTTCTTGACCGCCAGATGATGTACTCCAGCGCTATTTATCCGCGCGCTGATGCAGAGCTGGATGAGGCTGCGGTGCACAAGCTTGACGTGGTATGCCGCAAACTGGGGTTGACCAGTGATCATCACCTGCTTGAAATCGGTACTGGCTGGGGCGGGCTTGCCATCCATGCGGCCAGACATTTTGGCTGCCGTGTGACGACAACGACAATTTCCCGTGAGCAGTATCGACATGCCTGCGATCGTGTCATCGCAGAGGGGCTGGAAGATCGTATTACGGTGCTGGAGCAAGATTACCGCCTGCTCGAGGGGCAGTATGATCGGATCGTTTCCATTGAGATGATTGAGGCCGTGGGCCATCAGTATCTGTCCAATTACTTCGGCCAGCTCAATCGTCTTCTCAGGGAAGATGGTCTGTTGCTGATTCAGGCCATTACCGTGCCTGACCATCGTTATGATTTCGCCCTGAAAAATATCGATTTTATCAAGCGCTACATTTTCCCCGGCGGCTTTCTGCCATCAGTGCGAGTAATGATGACGCACCTCGGTGACGATACCCGGCTGACGCCGCTGGCGGTCGAGGATATCGGTCTTGATTATGCTCGTACGCTGGCTGACTGGCGGGACCGGTTCATGGCCGCGATCGACAGGGTCGCCGAGCAGGGATTCGATGAGCGCTTCCGGCGGATGTGGGAATACTACCTTTGCTATTGCGAGGGAGCGTTTCGGGAAAGGGCGATCAGTACCGTGCAGTTGCTGGCGGCAGCGCCAGGCTGGCGACCGCACTGACGTATGGGCTTCCCTGAGCGGCGGTCATGGCACAAAATGGTCGTGCATTCGTTTTCGGGGGGTTCAGGATGAGCAAGCTGTTAATTCTGCTGGTGCTGTTATTCGGAGCGGCGTCTGTGTTCGCCGCAGATAGCGGCACAGTGGTCTCCAATACGCCGCTGCTGGAGCGGCCAGATGGCCAGAGCGCTGGCACGTTGCTGGCAAACACCCTTGTCGAGATTCATGAACGCCGGGGCGGCTGGTATCGGGTGACGGCCACCGGTGGTCGGGCAGGCTGGGTGCGTTTGGGTGCTGTTCGTCTTGCCGGGCAGGTCGAACAGTCAGATTCAGTGTTCTCGGGGCTCTGGGGCTGGCTTAACAGTGGCCGCAGCATGCAGAGTGGCGAGACCGCCACCGCCGGCATTCGCGGGCTTGATGCCGGCGACATCGATGCGGCACAACCGAATCATGACGCCGTTCGACGCCTCGATAGCATGGCCGTGGATGCTGCTGCTGCGCGTAGTTACGCCGCCGCAATGCCACTGCAAAGTCGCAGCGTGGCTGATCTGAAGGGGGGCAAATAGTCATGAAATACTCCCTGATGCTGACGTTGCTGGGGCTAAGCCTGTTGTCGGGCTGCAAGACCCTTGACCTTAATCAGCTTGCCTCTGCCAGCGGAACCTTCAAGCAGGCGTTCGTGCCAGCCTCAGAAACCGAGGAGGCGGACATTGGTCGCGAGTCTGCGGCTGTCCTGCTGGGCGCGGCGCCACTACTGAACGACCCGAAAGTGCAGGCCTATGTGAACAAGGTCGGGCTTTGGGTCGCCCTGCAGAGCGACCGTCCCGACCTGAAATGGCGTTTCGCTGTCCTCGATGACGCCGATATCAATGCCTTCGCAGCGCCTGGCGGGTATGTGTTTATTACCAAGGGGTTGCTGGCCCGGTTGCGTAATGAATCCGAGCTGGCTGGCGTGCTGGCCCATGAGATTGGTCATGTGGTTGCCACCCATCATCTGACTGCGATCCGCAAGGAAGCGCGGGTGAAGCTGGCGGGCATGGCGATTCAGGTGGCGTTGGACAAAAACGCGGAAGAGACTGAAAAGCTCAAGGCCCTTGGACGCGGCGCCAAGCTGATCTACAGCCGCGGCCTTGATCGCAAGGACGAGCATGACGCCGACAGAATTGGCGTGGTGTTGGCCGCACGGGCGGGCTACGACCCCTATGGTCTGGTGACAGTGTTGCAGACTCTTGAGCGCATGAACCCCACTGCCGGAGAGTTGGGGCTGTTGCTCAAGACCCATCCAAAGCCCGGTGATCGCATTGTTTATCTCGACAAGCTGATGAAGGGGCAGTTGGACAGCATTACTGACGGCGCACTGGGCGAATCCAGGTTTCGCCGTGAGTTGGCCCATCTGGCCCGCTGAGGCGAATCACTCTGGCAGTGCTATACTCTGCCCATCGACCGGTGGGCAGGCCCGCCACCCTCTGATTGCCTGAGGCCCCGCGCTGGCGGGGAACGAACATGACAGCCGAAGCCATTGAACTGGTGCGCGAGCACCTTGACCGCGTGACTCCGCCGGAGTCGCTTGATGAGTCTCGCCGTCTGCAACTGCGTCAGCGGATTACAGAGCTGCTGCGAGAGCGCGATGCGGTGCTGGTGGCCCATTACTACACCGACCCGGAAATTCAGTCGCTCGCCGAGGAGACAGGCGGCTGCGTCTCGGATTCGCTGGAGATGGCGCGGTTTGGCAAAGAGCACTCTGCGACAACGCTGGTTGTCGCTGGCGTGCGCTTCATGGGTGAGACAGCGAAAATCCTGAGCCCGGAAAAGCGTGTCCTGATGCCAACGCTGGAAGCGACCTGCTCACTCGATATTGGTTGTCCTGTGGAACAGTTTTCCGCGTTCTGCGATCAGCACCCGGATCGCACGGTGGTGGTTTATGCAAATACCTCCGCCGCGGTCAAGGCCAGAGCAGACTGGGTTGTCACCTCCAGTATTGCGGTGGACCTGATTGACTACCTCGACAAGCGCGGCGAGAAAATACTCTGGGCGCCGGACCAGCATCTGGGTCGATATGTGCAGCAAAAGACTGGTGCTGATGTGTTGTGCTGGGAAGGCGCCTGTATTGTTCATGAAGAGTTCAAGGCGCGCGGTGTGATCGATCTGAAAAAAGCACACCCGGACGCAGCGGTACTGGTACATCCGGAGTCGCCCGAGGCAGTAGTGGCTATCGCCGACGTGGTGGGTTCCACATCACAGTTGATCAGGGCAGCGGCGGAGCTGCCTAACCCGACCATGATCGTCGCCACGGACCGTGGCATTTTCTACAAGATGCAGCAGCTGGCCAAAGGTAAAACCCTGATTGAAGCGCCGACAGCAGGTAGTGGCGCGACCTGTCGGAGCTGTGCCCATTGTCCGTGGATGGCGATGAATGGGCTCGAAAATCTTTGTCATGTTCTGGAAGACGAGCAGGGTGCTGGTCAGCAAATCTTCGTTGATCCGGACATCGCTGCCCGGGCGATGATTCCGCTCGACAGGATGTTGGCGTTCGGTCGTGAAAGACCACGCTGACGACGTCAGAATTTTTCCTTCGACTCGGCATCCATTTCTCTCAATCGCGCCTTGATGCGACTGTGCAGTGGAAAATTGTCCTTGCTCTTCTCCAGCGCATAACCGAGTTGCTCGATACCGCGTTCGTCGGCGCCACTTAGAAACAGGGCTTCGCCGCGGGCAAGGTGAGCCAGAGCCAGCTCGCCACTGTGTCCCCAGGCATCAGCTGCCAACCGCCATAACGTTACGTCACTGCTGCGCTTGCGCAGCAACGGCTGCAACAATGTAGCAGCCTCTGCCGCCGCTCCTTCGCGAATCAGGCTGCCGGCCAGCAGCGCCGAGATGGCGTAGTTGCCGGGCATCAGCGCAGAGAGTTCGCGCAACTGAATGATCGCTTCAGCGTGGCGCTGTTGAGCCTGCAGCAGTTCTGCCTGAGCGATACGGAACCAGAGCTGGTCAGGAAAGCGCTGGCGCAACTGTGCCAGAGTGTTGGCCGCGGTGTCGTAGTCGCGAGCGCGCAGAGCACTGATGGCAAGCCCATAACCCGCCGCCTGCTGCTGGATGCTGACCCCGGCCCGATACTGGGTCCGGAAATGTTTGACTGCCAGTGCCGGGTCGCCGAAGAAACCGGCCAGTAATCGCGCCCGAATAAGTTGGAAGGTATCTGATTCCAGTGAGCTGACTACAGGCAGGGTATTCGCTCGGGCGCGGGAGTCGGCGATTCGTTCCTCTGTGATCGGGTGAGTGGAGAGAAACTCAAGGGGCTGGCCGGCGAACTGTCGACTGCGTTGCAGGCGTTCGAAAAACCGCGGCATTGACTGAGGGTCCATGCCGGCATTGACCAGCGTCTGCATGCCAACCCGGTCAGCTTCACGTTCATGATGTCGGGAGTAGGCAAGTTGTTGCTGAATGGCGGCTGCCTGACTGGCCATCAGTCCGGCAACGCCAGCATCCGCGTCGCCTCCTATCATGACTGCGAGACTGGCCAGCATTGCCGCCAGCATGGCCTTGTTCATTCGCTGGCTGTCGGCGTAGCGGCGAACAAAATGACGCTGACTGACATGGGCGATTTCATGGGCGATCACGGCGCCGACTTCATCTTCCTGCTCCGCATTGATAATCAGGCCGGCGTTCAGGCCAATTACCCCTCCGGGCACGGCAAAGGCATTGATGTCACGGCTATTGATGACGACGATGGCCAGATCCGGTTCTTTCAGGTCGCTGTGCGAGGCGAGTCGGTAGACCAGATGCTCGACGTACTCCTGTACCAGCGGATCATTCAGTAACGGCACCTGAGCGTGCAGCTGGCGTAGCCAGGCGCGTCCCATGCGAAACTCCTGATCAGGGCTGATCAGGCCACCAGCTGGATCGCCCAGTTCCGGCAGAGGGGCCGGCTCGTCACTCCAGCCGGATATGGGCAGCAGCAACATCAGGCACATCAGCAGACGCAATAATGCCAATCGATTCACCTCTAACATAGGGGCCGTTCAGGCTCGGCTATCGTGGTACACAGATTCCTGCGGTCTGCGAGCTCTGTCAGTATAATCACCGCTGAGTCTGATAAGGTATGCCGATGCCCGCTGATAGCCCTGATTTTACCGTTGCCCCTGATCTTGTGCTTGACGTCACGGGCCTGAATTGTCCAATGCCGCTGCTGAAAACCCGGCAACAGCTGCGTGGGCTGGAGTCGGGTACTCTGCTGCTGGTCCGGGCCTCTGACCCGGGCGCCAGACGAGATATTCCCGCCTGGCTCAGACAAACGCAGCATTCACTGGTTCAATCGGAAGACCATGACGGTGTGTTGTATTTTCTTATCCGCGCCGGGGAGGCTGGTTGATGCTTGATGTACTTCGTGTGTGGTTTCGGCGCTATTTCTCTGATGAGCAGGCGGTATACCTTTTCGTAGTACTGGCCACGGGGCTGGTCGCCATCCTGCTGGTTGGCAGCATGCTGGCGCCGGTGTTGGCAGCTCTGGTGGTGGCTTATCTTTTGCAGGGCATGATAAATGCTCTGCAGCGACAGGGTGTGGGTAAACAGTGGGCATTCTACGGTATCTACACCCTTTTTGTGTCGCTGCTGCTACTGTCCCTGGTGGTGTTGTTGCCGATGATCTGGAAGCAGACGCTGGCGCTGGTGCAGGTGCAGCTACCGAAGTTGCTGGCC
The DNA here is from genome assembly GCA_023146255.1 of Alcanivoracaceae bacterium. GTDB lineage: Bacteria > Pseudomonadota > Gammaproteobacteria > Pseudomonadales > Alcanivoracaceae > PGZG01. Next base: position 45,149 of record JAGLCJ010000006.1, on the reverse strand, counting down.
GCCACCGAGGCCTGGATGCGCCAGTTGCCATCACGCTATCCGGACACGATCAGTGATGTTCAGGTGGTGCAGCTGATTGGCGGCATGCAAGCCGAACTGGCTGATCTCGGACAGAAAATGGTGACCGCATCGTTTGCGCTGCTGCCGGGGCTGTTTGATGTCATGATTTTTCTGGTTCTGTTGCCGCTACTGGTGTTCTTTTTTCTGAAGGACAAGCAGCAATTGATCGATGGGGCGCTCAGTTTTCTGCCGGCGCGGCGTCATGTGCTTGGCGCAGTCTGGAGAGAAATGGATGGACAGATTGCCAATTACATCCGCGGCAAAGCACTTGAGATTGTGTTGGTTGGTGTGACAAGTTACGTGATATTCGCATTAATGGGTTTGAAATATTCCCTGTTGCTGGCCGTGCTGGTCGGGCTTTCGGTGGTGGTGCCATACATTGGCGCCACGTTGGTAACGTTGCCGGTTATGATTGTCGCCTGGGGGCAGTACGGTTGGGGCGGTGAGTTTGCCATGATCATGCTTGCCTATGCCGTCATCCAGTTTGTCGATGGCAATATTCTGGTGCCGCTGCTGTTTTCGGAAGCGGTTAACCTTCACCCCGTTGTCATTATAACGGCGATCCTGCTGTTCGGTGGTTTGTGGGGGCTTTGGGGAGTGTTCTTCGCTATTCCGCTGGCGACATTGCTCAAGGCGGTTATCAATGCCTGGCCCAGCGTGGCGGCTGCGTCTCAGTCCGAGGACTAGGACGCAGCACCGTTTCAGAGCTTTGCGGCTGCTTCGAGCACTTCGTCGACATGGCCTGGCACCTTGACCTTGCGCCACTCCGACTGAAGTTTGCCGTTAGCATCAATCAGGAAAGTGCTACGCTCAATGCCCTCAAATTGCTTGCCATACATGCTCTTCATTTTCAGCACATCAAAAAGCCGGCACAACGCGCCATCTTCATCACTGATCAGGTCAAACGGGAAGTTCTGTTTGCTGCGAAAGTTTTCGTGGCTTTTCAGGCTATCCTGAGAGACGCCAAATACTTCGGTGTCGGCCTGCTGAAAGGCCTTGTAGTTGTCACGAAAGTCCTGTCCTTCGGTGGTGCAGCCCGGGGTGTTGTCTCTCGGGTAAAAGTACAGCACAACTTTCTTGCCTTTAAGGTCCTTCAGGCGAATCTGCTTGTCGCCAGTAGTGGTGGCGCTGAAATCCGGGATTTTCTTGCCGAGTGTAACGGTGCTGGTCATCACAGGCTCCTGTTGCGGTGAGGGGTCATGCTGGCATCCAGATTGCGGGCCTCGCAGAACTCAAAAAAAGCGTCTCGCAGACGTGAGACGGATTCTTCCGCCGGCACGCTCAAGGTCATGTGAAGGTTGAACATGGTCGTGCCGGTGTGAGGCGCCTGATAGGTGCCGGTGTGCAGGTCATCAATATTGATACCTCGACCACTGAAGAAATTGGCGATGTCATGAACAATGCCCGGGTGGTCCATGGCGACCACTTCGACCCGGTAGGGCAGGGCGCGAACGCCTTGTTCACGCTGACGGGTGCGTTTCAGGCTCAGCTGCAGGTTGAGGCTTTGCTCAAGCGACTCACGGTCCTGTTCAATTCTGGCGATGGCATTGTCTTCTCCGGACACCAGCATCAGCACCGCGAATTCCCCGCCGAGGACGGTCATACGCGAGTCGAGAATATTGCCATCACGGCTGAGTATCGCGCCGGACAGTGCCTGAACAATGCCCGGGCGATCGGAACCAATGGCGGAAATAACAATCAGTGCTGACATCCTGCTGTCCTGTGGCCTGAGGAGGGTATTGATTCTGGCCTCGTGACGCGGGGGGATCAACCCGTTGCTCCCTTGTTCGGCTTCCTGCGGCCAAGTACCATAGCCGGCCTGTTTCAGGACGTCCGGCGGAGTCGATTACGTGGAAATTCGCGGCAGTATTGTTGCTCTGGTTACCCCCATGCATGCAGATGGCGCAGTGGATTGGGAGCGCCTGAGAAAACTGGTCGACTGGCATGTTGAGCAGGGCACCCACGCAATTGTGGCGGTTGGCACCACTGGTGAGTCGGCAACCCTGGGCTTTGAGGAGCACGATCTGGTGATCCGGGAAGTGATCTCTGCGGCACGCGGTCGGGTGCCGGTGATTGCCGGTACCGGTGCCAATTCCACCGAGGAAGCCATTCGACTGACCCGTGATGCCCGGCGGGACGGAGCGGATGCCTGCCTGCTGGTGACACCCTACTACAACAAGCCGACGCAGGAAGGCCTTTACCGCCATCATCTCGCCATTGCTGAGGCGGTTGATATCCCCCAGATCCTCTATAACGTTCCCGGTCGCACTGCCTGTGACATGCTGCCGGAGACCGTCGAGCGCCTTAGTCATATCGGCAATATTGTCGGCATCAAGGAAGCCACCGGCAACCTGGAGCGTATTCGCGAGATCCGCGAGCGTTGCGGCCCCGGTTTCATGATCTATTCCGGTGACGATGCCACCGCCGTCGAAGCGATGCTGATGGGTGCGGATGGCGATATTTCGGTGACTGCCAATGTGGCGCCGGCGGCCATGGCGGCGATGTGCCAGGCGGCGTTGGCCGGTGATGCCGGGCGAGCCCGGGAGCTGGATGCGTCGATTAATGCCCTGCACCGGGACCTGTTTGTTGAATCCAATCCGATCCCGGTCAAGTGGGCGCTGCAGCAGATGGGCCTGATCGACTCCGGAATTCGTCTGCCGCTTACGCCGCTGTCGTCGGCTGCTCAGGAGGTCCTGCGCAAAACGCTGGTCCAGTGTGGGCTGCTGTGAAGCAACTACTGTTGGCCATATCACTGCTGGTTCTGACCGGTTGCTCGTTGCTGCCGGATCATACGCTGGACTATCGCAAGGCTGAGGTGCTGCCTCGTATGGCGGTGCCGGAAGGCATGAGTGTGGACAGTAGTGAAGATCTGTTTCGCGTTCCGGAGCCTGATCGCCGCGTGCCGTATCGGGAACAGGATCGATTCGAAGTGCCGACTCCGCCAGCGGCTGCGGTCGCCGTTGAGTCGGGCCCGGCGCCGGATGAGCCGGTTCCGGATGTCCGTAATACCCGTATAGTTCTGACCCGGGACGGCAACGACTACCCGATAATCATGATCTATACCGCGTTCCCGTGGGCCTGGGAGTATGTCGGCCAGTCGCTGGCGGAAACCGATCTTCGCGTCGAAGATCGCAGTCGTGATGCCGGTATATTCTTTGTTCGTGTGCCGAAGCAATACGGGCTGGACGAGAAAGAAGCACAGATCAAGCTGAGCCATACAGTCAATGGCGTGCAGGTTGCAGTGCTGAACAGCCGTGGCACGGCACTGGTGGAAGCCGGTCCGGGCAAGGCCATTCTGCAGCGCCTGTACGACAGTCTTTGAGATCGACCAAATCATAACCTTATCGAGATCCCGTTCCGGGGGAGTGTATCAATGGAAAAGCGCGAAGAACTGTATGCCGGCAAGGCCAAGTCTGTTTATGCCACAGACAACCCTGATCTGCTGGTGATGCATTTTCGTAACGATACCTCTGCCTTTGATGGCAAAAAGCGTGAACAGCTTGAGCGCAAAGGTGCGGTGAACAATCAGTTCAATGCATTCATTATGGAAAAGCTGCAGGCCGCCGGCATTGCCACCCATATGGAAAAGCAGCTGTCTGCCGATGAGTCACTGGTCAAGCGCCTGGACATGATTCCGGTGGAGTGCGTGGTGCGGAATATTGCTGCGGGCAGCATCTGTCGTCGCCTTGGCATTCCGGAGGGTACGGAGCTGAACCCGCCGACCTATGAGCTGTTTCTCAAGAATGATGCGCTTGGTGATCCGATGATCAATGAGTCCCATGCCCTGAGTTTTGGCTGGGCCACTCAAGAGCAGCTTGAAACGATGCAGAAACTGACGTTCAGAGCCAACGAAGTGCTACGTCAGCTTTTCCTGGATGGTGGCATGCTGCTGGTGGATTTCAAACTCGAGTTTGGTGTGTTCCATGGCGAGGTATTGCTGGCTGACGAGTTTAGCCCGGACGGCTGCCGCCTGTGGGATCGGCAGACCCGCGAGAAGCTGGATAAGGATCGCTTTCGTCAGGATCTGGGTAATGTGGTGGAGTCCTATGAGGAAGTCGGCCGTCGCCTTGGCATGACGTTTTCATATGCCTGAGAGTGAAGGTTGAATCCGTTGCCCGGATGGTTTGAAATGAATCGGTTATTACAACAACAAGAGGCAGCCAATGAAGCAGATTTCGAGAGTAGCAATTCTGGCAGTTCTGGCGTCCCTGCTTAGCGGGTGTTTTTTGACCAAGATTGTGTCGACCCCGATGCGGGTGGTGGGTGCAACAGCCTCTGTGGCAGGCTCTGCGCTATCTATCTTTCCGGTGGTTGGCAATGAGGCAGATGCCGCCCTGGAGAAGGTTGACGGGGTAATTGATACCGCTGCCGACCGTATTGACGATATCCCCATCTGAGGTCGCTGCCTCCCCGTCGCGCTGGCGGGGAGGCAGACTGTGTCGTTACAAACAACAAACGAAGCAGGCTTGTCATGGCCGGGTGGCTTGCCCAAAATAGCCCGGTCCTGCGAGACAGAAGAATAATAACGAGGTCCTTTCCCCGATGCGTCTCTGCCGCTCCCTGCTAGTGCTCCTGTTGCTGTCCTCTGCGGGTCAGGCATCCTCCGAGATGCTGGTCGGCTATGCCTTCGTTAACGGAATCAGCGGCCTCAACCTGGAATGGGCAGGGCAGCGAAATACCGTCTATGCGGTGCCAGGGACCTATCTCAATGATGAGGGGCTGAGTGACAAGTGGCGCTGGGTCGCCGGGTTCCGTCACCGGATTGACCGCGGTTACACCAATATTAACGGCTTCTACACCGGCTTGATGCTTGGCGACCTGGGTGGCGAGAAGCGTTACGAGCGCCTCGGAGCCGGATTCGAGATAGGGCATCAGTGGGTCAAGGAGTACACACGCACGACCCTGAGTGCGGGCGTTGCTGTGCTGGAGCCGCTCGATTGTGGTGATTATCTGGCTGAGTCCTCCTGTAACACTCAGGAAGAACGCGACAAGAATGATCTCGATGCAGAACCCGGACTGATTCTGAGTCTGACCATCAGCTTGCGTCGCTAGGCCTTTCCGGGCCGATCTTGCGCTCTATTTGTGCACGTTTTGCACAGACCTGCGTGTCTCCGCCGGACACCTTTCTGTCTGATCGCTAACCTATTGATTTATCCCGGGTTGGCTTCAAGCCATTGATGCAGAATGATTTTTTAATTTTGTCGTTTTTTTCGTCAAGACCGGTATGGTCAGACAGAATCAGCTGCAGCCGTCTCTGGTCGCAGGATTTCCACAGGATTATCCCCAGAATTTGTGAATAAATTCTTGCGTGTGGAAAACTGCTGCCTGATGGTATTACCGTGATTTGCATAATCCTGACTTTGCTCTATAGTCGGACAGTCCTGAATGGATTGTCTGACATAAGAGGTTGCCGATGAGCTTCAAGGCTCAGGAAAGTCTTTCCGAACAAATTGCCCAGCACCTGGCCAGACAGATCATTCGTGGTGAAATGCTGGCCGGGGACCGGATTCAGGAGCTGCGTATCGCCGGCGAGCTGGAGGTTAGCCGTGGCTCTGTGCGTGAGGCGCTGCTCATTCTCGAGCGCCGTCATCTGATCGACATTCTGCCGCGCCGCGGGGCTGTGGTGAAGGATATGTCCGAGGCCCATGTGCGTAGTCTGTATGAGCTGGCACAGGTGCTGCTCGGCCTGGTAGTCCGCAAGGCCATAAAGGTCATGGCGGAAGACGATATGGACCCGTTTATTCTTTCTATCCAGCAACTTCAGCATTGTGCTGACGAGCGCGATATGGAGGGATTTTTCGAGCAGTCATTCCGGTTTTTCGAGCTGGCCTATCCATTTTCCCGCAACCCTTTTGTTCAGGACATCATGGCTAACTTGCAGCCAGCGATTCAGCGCGCCTATTACATGGCGCTGCATCTCGACCCGGAAGAGGCGAAGGAGTGTCTGTCATTTTTCAAGGCAATTATCGAGACAATTTTTCGTCGCGATGTGCGCTCGGCGCTGGAAATTATTCGGGAATTCGCCGAGCACCAGTCTTCACTGGTGCAGGAGTCGATTGTCAGGGCGCGTCAGATCGAAGCCGCCTGGGGCGCACGGCGCAAGAAGTAATGACGTCAGTCGTCATCCTGCTCATCGGCCTCGGCCTCATCAGCCAGTTCCGGCGCATGGAAGCGCAGAAACAGCTCTTCAATAAGATCGGGAATGCCGCTAGCCATCTGCCGCACCAGTTTCCTGTCCTGCCACAGTTCGTCCAGAGCGGGATCTTCGTCCAGTCCCGAGATCAGCATGAAAGGCAGTAGCAGGCTGGCAATGGTTTCTTCGTCGGCTGCTTCATGCCAGCCCTGTTCGTCCAGGCTCACGGCGATGACAAAACCGGCACACCAGCTGGCCAGATCCTTGCCCTCGCGCTCTTCGTCCGGGTCCAGCCGGCAGGGTAGCTGAATGCCCTCGCCAGCACCGAGCTGCGCCTGAATACGCTGGCGCAGACTTTCCATGGCAGTTGCCACTTGTTCTGGCACATCTCCTTCTTCAAGGATGGCGTGCTGCCAGTCTTCCGGCAGGCGCGGAGCACAGGCCAGTGCCGTGAGCAGGCCGTGTACTTCCACCCAGGTCAGGCAGTCTTCGCCGGCCTGATCAATCCAGTCGCGCAGATTCTGGCGAAGTTGCGGGTTATCAGGCTGATGCATGTTGGACTCCGTTGAGCGGGCAGGCGGCGATAATAGCTCAGCTGCCGCCGGAATAGTTCTGTTTCAGGCCACCTGCAGACGATTTCGTCCCAGATGCTTGGCGGCGTAGAGGGCATCATCGGCGCGCTTGGTCAGGCTGTCGGCATCGTCCCCGGGGCGCCAGCCTGTGAGGCCAGCAGACAGGGTGACCTTCAGGCCGGGTACCAGATCATCATGGCCGGTGGAGGCAAACGTCTCCCGTAACCGTTCCAGCACTTCGGCAATGTCAGCATCGCTGCCTTCGGGAAATAGTGCGATAAATTCTTCTCCGCCGTAGCGAGCCAGCACATCGGATCGACGCAGGGTCTGGCGGGCAACAGCGGCGAAGCGCTGCAAAATGTCGTCGCCAACTTGATGGCCATGTTGATCATTGACCAGCTTGAAGTGGTCGAGATCAATCAGCGCCAGATAGAAAGGTTCATGAGACCGCTCCGCCAGCGCAATAACTTCTTCCAGACGCTCAATAAAATGGCGCCGGTTGTACAGCCCGGTAAGAGAATCCCGTACCGCGATTTCGGCAAGCTTTTCCATCGCCTCATGCAGCTGTCTGTGGCTTTCTTCAAGCCGTGAATGATTGTCGCGTAACGACTCGCGTTGTTCGCGGATGCGTTGCTGAAGATTGTGGATGTAACCGCCGACAAAGACGAACCAGACCAGCCCGAGCAGGAGAATACTCCACTGACCAAAGGCAATGCCGAAAACAAGGCGGTGTGGCGCGTAAACAGCTTCGTAAACCAGCAGCCCGGTAAATGCGCTCAGCACCACTACTGACAGGCCGATCATCTTGCGACGATCCAGCGAGAATACCCCGAACGTCATGACCATGAAGTAGATCGAGATCATCGCGCCGCGCATTTCCTCAGCGTAGTGCAGCAGTGCGGTGACCAGTGCAATCGCAGACAGCATTTGCGGCATGGTCAGGCTCGGGTCAGGCAGCACCTTGGACAGGCCGCTGCGAATGGCGACGAACACCAGAATGTTGAAAAGCAGCAGCGAACTGAACAGCAGGACATGCGGGGTGTCACGGGCATAAATGCCGAGCTGGATGGCCAGCAGGGTGCCACCCCAGACGAGGAAATAGGAATACACCGCCATCATCTGGCGGTTTAGACGTAAAGCCATGACCGGGTCATGGCGAGGTATCAGTCGGAACACGAGCGGACTTGAGCCTGTTGTTATCGTTTCTGTTCCCCCGGTCAGGCAGCCGGGCCGGGCCGTGAAGGTGGGCCTGAGTATATCGGAACCACCGTGGCTGTGCGCGACATCGGACCGTGCCAATTGGGGACAAATGCTTGTCGCTGTCGCGTAGCTATGCCAGCATCGGCCCGTTCAAACGATCGTTTGATTGGCGCCAGATACCCTAATCACCAGATACCCCCGACCGGGAGCCACGATGAGTCAGGATATGCCGTTTGACCTGTCGCTGACCGAAGAGCAGCGCATGACCCGGGAAAGCCTGCAGCGCTTTGCCGAGAAACAGATTCGCCCGATCGCCCGGGCCGCCGACGAGGCCGGTGCCGCCGCGGCCGGTTTCTACGACAGTACTGTCGAACTGGGGCTGACCCTGTTGCCGATCCCCGAGATCCATGGTGGTGCCGGCATGCCGCGCGACCCGATGGCCAATGTGCTGGCAGTCGAGGATCTCGGCCACGGTGACATCTCACTGGCACTTGGCGCGCTGGCGCCGCTGGGGGTGATCAACGCGTTGCTGGATTTCGCCAGCGAAGCCCAGCAGGAAGCATTTTTGCCACGCCTTGCCGCGGAGCGGTTTGTCCCGGCGGCGGTGGCATTGATGGAAGGTCGCGCCACCTTCGAGCCCTCGGAGCTGACTACCCGAGCGGTGGCGGACGCTGATGGCTATGTCATCAGTGGCGAAAAGCGGCTGGTGCCGTTCGGCGCTGATGCTGAGCTGCTGTTGGTGATTGCCGATCTGCAGGGCAGCGGGCCAGCTGCGTTCGTGGTCGAAAAGGGCGCCGCCGGCATGTCGGCACAGGCCGCCGACTACATGGGCCTGCGAGCGCTTGATACTTTCACGGTCAGCTTTGATCAGGTTCGTGTACCGGCCCTGAATCGGCTGGAAAATTTTGATCTGCAGCGACTGGTTGACCTGTCCCGCCTCGGCGTTGCCGCACTGGCAGTGGGCTGCTGTCAGGCGGTGCTGGATTTCAGCATTCCCTATGTCAACGAGCGCAAGGCGTTTGGTGAGCCGATTGCCTGGCGTCAGTCGGTGGCGTTTATGGTCGCCAATATCGGCATTGAGCTGGAAGCGATGCGTCTGTTGGTCTGGCGCGCCGCGAGCCGCGCCCGTGATGGCCTGCCGTTCCACCGGGAGGCCTATCTGGCCCGGGTGCTGTGCGCCGACAAGGCCATGGAAATCGGCACCAATGGCATTCAACTGTTCGGCGGCGCCGGCTTTATTCGCGATTACCCGCTGGAAATGTGGTACCGCAACCTGCGCGCCGTTGGCGTGCTGGAAGGCTCCCTGATGGTGTAAGGGCCAGGCCCTTTTTGGAGACAGACATGATCAATCTCGAACTGCCAAAGAAAATGCTGATGGTTCAGCAGATGTCGCATCAGCTGGCGAGCACCGTGTTCCGGCCGATCTCGCGCAAGTACGACAAGATCGAACACTGTGACACCCCGGCAGAGCTGCGCTCGGTGGCGCAGATGATTGCCGCCGTGCGTCCCAGCCAGAACAAGGGCAAGGACAAGGAGCAGGGCGCCGAGGATGGCATCAAGAACGGCGCCAACCTGACCGGTATCGTCGGCATGGAAGAGATGTGCTGGGGTGATGTTGGCCTGATGCTGTCGATTCCGGGTACCGGCCTTGGCAACGCGGCGGTGATGGCCGTCGGCACGCCTGAGCAGAAGGAACAATTCGGCAAGCTGTACTGCGCCATGGCGATTACCGAGCCGGGTGCCGGTTCCGATTCCGCCGCCGTCTCCACCAGTGCCCGTCTCGACGGTGACGAGTGGGTGCTGAATGGCGAGAAGATTTACTGCACCGCCGGCCAGCGCTGCGACGCGGTGGTGGTCTGGGCGACGCTGGACAAGTCCAAGGGCAAGGCGGCGATCAAGTCGTTCATCGTGCCGCGTGATAACCCTGGCATGACGCTGGTCCGGGTCGAGGACAAGATGGGCCTGCGGATCTCTGATACCGCGGCGCTGAGCCTCAACGATTGCCGTATCCCGAAGGCGAACATTCTCGGCTCGGCGGAAGTGGCGGACACCGAAGAGGCGCGCAAAAAGGCCTTCGGCGGGGTGATGCAGACCTTCGATAACACCCGCCCTCAGGTGGCGGCCATGGCCCTCGGTGTCGCCCGTGCGGCGCTGGAAATTACCCGTGAAATCCTTTCAAAAGAAGGTGTTAAGGCTGACTTCTCGAAATCACTTAACAATTCGACTGCGATAGAGGCTGAGCTTTACCGGATGGAAGCGGACCTCGATGCGGCCAGGCTGATGACCTACAAGGCGGCCTGGATGGCGGACAACCGCCAGCCGAACTCGAAAGAGGCCTCAATGTGCAAGGCCAAGGCTGGCCGGGTTGGCAACGCCATCACTCTGAAGTGCGTAGAGCTGTGTGGCGAGCTGGGTTATTCCGAACAGTTCCTGCTGGAGAAGCTGGCCCGAGATTCGAAGATCATCGACATCTTCGAGGGCACCCAGCAGATCCAGCAGTTGATTGTGGCGCGTCAGCTGCTTGGCTTGTCGTCGCGGGAACTCAAGTAACGGTTACTGCTTTAGTTGGGCGGGTTGTCGCAACGTCACCACCGTGCCGGGGCGCAACCGCCGCCACATCCTCCGGGCTGACCGTTCCGCTGCGCTGCACTTGAAGTCACCCTACGGATGCGGTGGCGTTCACGCCTAACGGAGACACCGAGCCTCCGCGAGTCAGGGGTGAAGCGTAAAAAAAGAAAGAAGCAGGATGCGAGGTTTTGGCACCTGTCCGGGGTTTCCGGGACTGTGTGAGGCAGGGATGCCGAACCCAAGCCCCCAGGGAGGGGTTCACGGCGGGTCCCGGAAACCCCGGACAGGTGCCAAAACCGTAGAAGCTCACTGCCAACCTTTATTGCCGGGCTGTTTCAGGCGGCCATTGACGCCCACCCCATCCCGTACCACCCTAGGCGCCTTTCAATGCCGACAGGAAATCAGCATGTCTTTTGCCAATCAGGTGGTCTGGATTACCGGCGCGTCGAGCGGTATCGGCGAGGCGCTGGCGATGGAATTCAGTCGCTATGGCGCCCGGGTGGTGCTGTCCGCCCGTCGCACCGACGAGCTTGAGCGCGTACGGCAACGACTGGTCTGGCCGGAAAACCATCTGGTGCTGGCTCTCGACATGGCCGAACCGTCTGAATTTGCCGAGGCGGTGGAAAAAGTCCGCGCTCATTTCGGCCGCCTCGACATGCTCGTCAACAACGCCGGCATCAGCCAGCGCTCGCGAGTGCTGGACACCGACATCCGGGTGGATCGTCGGGTGATGGAAATCAATTTCTTCGGCGTCATCGGCCTGACCAAGGCGGTGCTGCCCTGGTTTCGCGAACAGCGTGCCGGCCGGGTGGTGGTGATCTCCAGTCTGGTCGGCGAGCTGCCGACACCGCTCCGCTCAGCTTACTGTGCTTCCAAACATGCCCTGCACGGCTGGTTCGAATCGCTGCGCGCGGAAGAATACGATAATGGCCTGCGGGTATTGATGGTGCTGCCCGGTTTTATCCGCACCCAGGTATCTGTCAATGCGATCACCGGCGATGGTGGCGCCCACGGGCTGATGGACGATTACCAGAAACAGGGCATGCCGGCGGAAGTCTGCGCCGAGCGCATCATCCACGCCGTGCAGCGCGACCGGGCTCAGGTTATCATCGCCGGCCGCGAGGGACTGGGCATCTGGCTGAAGCGCTGGTTTCCGGCCCTGTACCGGATGGTTATCCGTCGCGTCAAAGTCACCTGAACCCGACTGATTCGAGTCCTGCCATGAACGAAGTCGCTGATGAGCTGTTGCCCAAACACCGGGTGCGTTTCAATAAATTGCAGAAGCGTTTGCGGCGTGAAGTTGGTCAGGCAATTGCCGATTTCAACATGATTCAGGACGGCGACCGGATTATGGTCTGCCTGTCCGGCGGCAAGGACTCCTACACCATGCTCGATATCCTGCGGAATCTGCAGGTCACGGCGCCGGTGAAATTCGAACTGATTGCAGTCAACCTGGACCAGAAGCAGCCGGGCTTTCCTGAGCATGTGCTGCCGGAGTATCTGGAAAAGGAAGGTGTGCCGTATCACATCCTCGAGAAAGACACTTACTCGATCGTCCGGGAAAAAATAGAGGAGGGTAAAACCACCTGTTCGCTTTGCTCGCGTCTGCGTCGCGGCACGCTGTACGGTTTTGCCGAAGAAATCGGTGCCAACAAGATTGCCCTTGGCCATCACCGCGACGATATCGTCGAAACCCTGTTCCTGAACCTGTTTCATGGCGGCAAGCTGAAGGCCATGCCACCGAAGCTGCGCAGTGATGATGGCAAGCATATCCTGATCCGGCCACTGGCCTACTGCCGGGAAAAAGACATCGAGAAGTTTGCCGCCTACAAGCAGTTCCCGATTATCCCGTGCAATCTTTGCGGTTCTCAGGACGGCCTGCAACGGCAGGCGGTCAAGGACATGTTGCAGCAGTGGGACCGGCAGTTTCCCGGCAGGATCGAGAGTATTTTTGCTGCCGTGCAGAATGTGGCCCCGTCGCAGCTTGCCGATGCTCGGCTATTTGATTTCGCCAATCTGGAGCTGGGCCGGACCGGCCGCGAGCGCGGCGAGGCGCACCGTCTCGACATCGTCAATCTCTGAGCCCGCCCGGCCCGGGTCTTTCGTTTCCGGTTTCGCCCCCGACCGGCGGGCTGCCGGTTTCCGGGGCGAACGTGCTAGATTGCCCTGATCAATATCTGATCGACCCGAGGGCATCATGCGAAATTCCGTGCTTGCAGCGCTGTTGCTGATACTTGTCGGACCTGCAGCGCAAGCCAATGACGGCTTTCTGTTCCGCCCCCTGACCGAGATGACCGCGGCTTCTGCCTTTGGGCAGAAGTTCTCAAGCCACCAGTATTCGGTCGGTACCACGGTGAACCAGCGCGGCAACCTGATTGGCTACCAGCTCACTGCAGATGGCCAGTGGCGCAGCTTCAACATTACCCCGGGCAGCAACCCTGCGCTGGTTATTGTCGATACCCCAGACTTTATCGCGCTGGCTGCCGGGGAGCCGGTGTGCATCTGGGTGTTCTGTTCCGCGGCACTGCCCTGGGGCGTCATGCTGACGGCGGACGGCCCGGTGGGGCAATTCGTCGGCCGTGATCCGCTGCTGGCGCCGCTGCCCGGTTCTTTGCCGGATAGCCGTTTTCCCGGCGCCTTCGTCAATGCCAACCGCAATGGTGTGGTGGCCACCTCGCAGCAATCCGGGGCCGGCCAGTTCGGCGCCGTGCTGTTCAGTAATACCACCTTGACCCTGACGGACGCGCCCTGGCTGACCGCCATCAACGACAACGTACCGGCACAGCTGCTGGCTTATCACGGTGCTGATGCAGACTGTCTGATCTCCGGTACCGGCTGTACAGCGCCGCCGTCGACGGACTGTCATGGTGATGATGATCGTCACACCAATACCCGCGGCAAGGGGCATCAGAGTCACGGCAAGGGCCATGGCTATGGTCACTACCGTTGCGGACCGGGCAAGCCCGGGAGTGACTCTTACCGTGGCATCCGTACGCTGGAGTCCACCACGGTCGATACGGTGTCCGTCAGCGCTGGCAGTGGCAGCGCGCTGATTACAGTCTCTGCAGAAGGTGTTATCAGCCGTCTGCAGTTCCCGTCGCAGCTGGCCAGTGGTGAGAGCCTGTTGCGGATGTATCCGTTGGCCCTGAACAATCGCACTGCAGTTTTGCGCGCCGACATCCATGGCAGCAGTGTCTGGCCCGGCAGGTTGCTACGTTGCGATTTCGAGCCGCTGCAGCAGGACATGAATGGCGATGGCGTGGTCGATTGCCTGAACGGCCTGCGGCCGGTGGAGGCCCCTGAGACTGGCATAGAGGTGCGCACGGTGTTCGGTTTCAGTCTCAATAATCAGGGCCTGCTGATCGGTAATAGCGGTTTTGCCGGCGCCGGCATCGGCGTGCCTTTTCAGCTCAACCTGAATCAGGTGGTGGTGCAGGCGGATCTGCTCGCCAACCGGCTGGTTGGCGGGGAAGGCTGGGAACTGGGCAGCGTGAATGATCTTAATGATGGCCGACGGGCTATTGGTCATGGCTATTTGAACTGCGCTGACTCTGCCAGAGCGGTGGCGTTAATGCCGGTGACAGCGCTGAGCGGTAGTCTCGGCTTCCGCACAGGCAGCTGGCTGCACCCGGCCACTGTGGCGCCGGGGCAGAACTATGCGCTGGCAGCACAGGCCAAGGGCGGTTCCGGTCAGTATCTTTATCGCTACAGTGCTCGTCGCGCCGGTGACAGCGACTGGACCCTGTTGCAGGACTGGAGCGCAGATGCGCTGCAGGCTACCGCGTCGGCGCAGGCCGGTGATGTCTGTCACCGTATCGAGCTTGCCGATGCGCTGTCGTCCGAACAGCGCGAACTGATCCTGCGGCTGCGGGTCAGCAATGATCCTTCGGCCGTCGTACCGCGGTTGCTGCCAGCACTTTAAATCACAGCCGTCAAAATAAACCCGGCGCGGCTGCGGCCCGCCGGGGCAGTGACCAGAAGGTCACGCACCTTCCCTCTGGGCGCATGAACTGACCCGACGAATCCGTTAGAATCGCCGCCTTCACTGCCCGGGCCCCGGCCCGGCGTCCGTTTTATTTGACCGGATAGGTATCTGCCCCATGACTGATCGCATCAAGCACGGCACCCTGGAAATCGCCCCTGTTCTGCATGATCTGGTGGTCAACCGCATCATTCCCGGCACCGGCGTCGAGGCCGGCAAGTTCTGGTCCGAGCTGGAAAAAATTGCCACTGACCTGATGCCGAAGAACAAGGCGTTGCTGGCCAAGCGTGATCAGATCCAGGCACAAATGGACGCCTGGTATCAGGCCCGTCAGGGCAAGCCGCTGGATATGGCCGAGTACAAGGCGTTCCTGACCGAGATCGGTTACCTGCTGCCGGAAGGTGAGGCGTTCAGTGTCACCACCGCCAATGTTGATCAGGAAATTGCCGCGATTGCCGGCCCGCAGCTGGTGGTGCCGGTGATGAATGCCCGCTACGCCCTGAACGCTGCCAATGCCCGCTGGGGCAGCCTGTACGATGCCCTGTACGGTTCCGACGTGATCAGTGACGAAGGCGGTGCCGAGAAGGGCGGCGCCTACAATCCCAAGCGTGGCGCCAAGGTGATTGCCTGGGCGCGTCAGTTGCTGGATGACGCGGCGCCGCTGGCCAGCGGTTCGCACAGCGAGTCGACCCGCTACAGCATCGTTGACGGCAAGCTGGTGGTGAAAACCGCCGCTGGCGAAACCGGCCTGAAGAATCCGGCCCAGTTTGTTGGTTATAGCGGTGATGTCGCTGCGCCAAAGGGCATCCTGCTGGTCAACAACGGCCTGCATATCGAAATCCAGATCGACGCCAGCCACCCGATCGGCGCCGAAGATCCGGCCAACGTCAAAGACCTGCTGCTGGAATCCGCCGTTACGGCCATTCAGGACTGCGAAGATTCCGTCGCCGCCGTGGACGCACAGGACAAGGTTGTCGCCTACGGCAACTGGTTTGGCCTGATGAAAGGCGATCTGGCCGAGACCATGGAGAAGGGCGGTCGCACCATTACCCGTACCCTGAACCCGGATCGCAGCTACACCGCAGTTGATGGCGGCGAGCTGACCCTGCACGGCCGGGTATTGCTGCTGGTGCGTAACGTTGGCCACCTGATGACCAACAACGCCATTCTGGTTGACGGTGAAGAAATCCCGGAAGGCATCATGGATGCCATGGTCACCGTGCTGGCGGCGATGCATGACCTCAAGGGCCTTGGCAAATACAGTAATAGCCGCACCGGCTCGGTCTACATCGTCAAGCCGAAGATGCATGGCCCGGAGGAAGTGGCGTTTGCCTGCGAGCTGTTCGGCCGCGTCGAAGACGCACTGGGCCTGCCGCGCAATACCCTGAAAATCGGCATCATGGATGAGGAGCGCCGCACCACGGTGAACCTGAAAGAGTGCATCCGGGTGGCGAAAGAGCGGGTCATGTTCATCAACACCGGCTTCCTTGACCGGACCGGTGACGAGATCCATACCTCCATGGAAGCCGGCGCCATGGTGCGCAAGGCCGACATGAAGAAGCAGAAGTGGATCAGTGCCTATGAAGACTGGAACGTCGATATCGGTCTGGAATGCGGCCTGCCGGGCCATGCCCAGATCGGCAAGGGCATGTGGGCCATGCCGGACGAAATGAAGCAGATGATGGAGCAGAAGATCGGCCACCCGAAGGCCGGTGCCAACTGCGCCTGGGTGCCGTCTCCGACCGCCGGCACCCTGCACGCCACCCATTACCACCGGGTCGATGTGTTTGCCGTGCAGCAGCAGCTGAAGAACCGCAAGCGGGCCTCGCTTGACGATATCCTCAGCGTACCGCTGGCCGCTGATACCAACTGGAGTGCCGCAGAGAAGCGCGCCGAGCTGGACAACAACTGTCAGGGCATCCTTGGCTACGTGGTGCGCTGGATCGACCAGGGCGTCGGCTGCTCCAAGGTGCCGGACATCAGCGATGTCGGCCTGATGGAAGACCGCGCCACCCTGCGGATCTCCAGCCAGCACATCGCCAACTGGTTGCGCCACGGCGTGGTCAGCAAGGACGACGTCATGGCAGCGATGCAGCGGATGGCAGTGGTGGTCGACAAGCAGAACGCCAATGACCCGTTGTACCGGCCGATGGCGCCGGGCTTCGACGGTGTCGCCTTTGCCGCTGCCTGCGAGCTGGTATTCGAGGGCTGTGCCCAGCCGAGTGGCTACACCGAGCCGGTCCTGCACCGCCGCCGGATCGAGGCCAAGGCCCGCCACGGAGCCTGATCGCTGGCTAACGCCCCGTTGAGACAAAAGGCCCGATTCATATCGGGCCTTTTTTTAGCCAGCGATCAATGGAACTGGCGTGCAGTCATTCTTTCGACCTAGACTTGATTAAAATCTGCCCAGTCTTCACGTGGCTGACGGCGGGCAGTCAAATCAGAATAACAAGTGTTGGGGAAACGGCATGCCTGGTTCAATTTCGCGGATCTCCGCCCTGCTACTAATGATGTTGCTTGGCGCCTGTGGCGGTGACAGTCGTGTTGCTGACAACGATGTGGTGGTTGATCCGGAGCCGGTGGTTCGGAATCTGGAGGGCAGGGCGGTCAAAGGTGTCATCCGCCATGGTGTGGTCGAGGCGCATGAGTACAGTGGCGGCAACTGGCAGCTGTTGTCGGTGGGATTCACGGATGCGGATGGTTTCTTCGATATTGATCTGACCGGCGTCACCAATCCGGTGCGGATTACCGTGGTTGCCGATGCCAACACCGTTATTCTTTGCGACGCTTTGCCGGGCTGTGGTGAGGTCGCCTTCGGTGGCGAAACCTTGCCGCCGGAGAATTTCCGACTGGTCACCATTCTGCCTTCTGACTATGCCGGCGAGGGCATTGCGGTTACGCCGCTGACGTATCTGGCTGCTCACTGGATCGAGTCCATGCCTGCCGGGCTGCCGGTCACTGATGCCCTGATCAATATGGCCAATGCCCGGGTTGCCGACCTGTTCGGACTGGGTCCCGATTTCATTGGCGATTTGCCACTGGATTTGACAGATGAAGCGGAGCTCGACGGTGCCGGGGCGATGCTGCATTCGGTTCTGGCGGCATCTTTTTCCGGTGTGGCTTATGCAAATGGCGCCGATCTGCAAATGTTGCTTGATCTCTATGCAGACGAGTTTGCCGATCTTGCCGGTCAGCTTGTTGTCGCAACCGACTTCAACAGCATGCGACCTGGTCTCGACCTGATCCAGCAGGTGGCAAACGGTTTGCTGCAGGCACTGGTTGATGAAAGTAGTCGCGAGGCATTACTGGCCAGTGTTGATGACCTGATAGCCCGCTGGGGAGAAAATCCCTTAACCACTGCCGGAGGCGCATTTGCTTACGATCAGCAGGCTTTCGATGACGCCATGGTGCTGCTGGACGATCTGGATTATTACCTGCATCAGGCTGGCATTGACGAAAGCGCCAGTTTTCTTGCGACGCAGATGGATCAGTTGAACTGGCTTTACAACGACGACATCTCCCGCGCTGATACCGTTGGTCTGGTTCGGGTCATGACCGAGAGTATTGCTTTTGCCGTGTTTGGTACCCTCAGCGAGGCAATGATTGCCGGCCTGACGCCTGAGGAGCAGGCTGCGTTAGGCAATTGCATTGACATGTCTTCGCTGCCGGAAATGGCCGCTCTGGCTCTGCCTGAGGGTTATGCAACTTATTGCCGAAACGAGCAAATCCTGACGGTGACGGGTGAGCGTCATGGTCAGCAAGTGGAAGTTGTTATGGAGCTTCCTGCGCTTGCTCTCGATGCGCCGATGCAGTTCGCATTGCGCGGCCTTGAAATCGGCTCTGCCGCATCGGTCAGCAATGCAACCGCCGTTGGTGAGCTCGAGGGGGAGCTGACTGTCAGCATCACCGGGTTTTCCCTCGATCAGCCTGTCAGTATTACCGATATAGCTGTAACCGTGCAGATTCAGGGTAGTGGCAGTATTTTCCGTGTTTCTTCTCAGGAAGGTCACCCGGTGGCAGCAGGAGACGGCTTTTCCGGATTTCTTCAGGCTGGTGGCGAGCTCAATCTGGGTGCCGTGGTCAATGGCGGTACCCTGCTGTCATTGTCTGTTCAGGATGGTGAGCTGACCTCGCCGTTTGGTGATGCGCTCTGGGCACTGGACTCGGCATTCTGTCAGGGTCGTCCACCGTTGCTGGTAGAGATCGGAGAATTGTCTTCGCTGTCGGCCTGCTTTGCATTTGATGCATTCGGGTTGCCGGAAATGCAGGTGACTGCCGGCGGTGAACTAAGCGGGCTTTATGAACTTATTGAACAGCTGCTTTCCGGTGCAGAGGGTGGGTCCGGTGATCTTGCCTCACTCATTGGCGGGCTGGATCCGTCGGTGTTGTCGTTGCTTGGTAATGCCACGCTGAAGGTTCTTGATGACCAGCGAGGGGAGCGCAGCTACGCGTTTGCACTTAATAACAACAGGGTTGATGCCAGTCTGGTTGGCACCGAGAGTGGCCTGTCCTTTTACGTGACCAGCCTGAACGGCGGCTACATCATTTCCGGCTCGACACTGGTGGCGACTGTCAACGCTGAGTGGCAGTCTCTTGGCGCGACCCTGCTGCTGGCTAACGGAGAGCGGCGTAGCTACCTGCTTGGTCCGATCTCTGATGTTGCAGATGACGATCTGATGGCGCTACTGCCAGGTGTGCTGGACGCACTGCTTGATACCTTTACCGGCGTCAATCTCTGACCGACAGTAGTCAGGGCGATCCCCGTCTGGCTCTGTTGCCGGTGCAGAGCTAGACTGCGGCCCACTCTCAGGTGGAGCTCGTCATGTCTGGCAACAGCCGTCCGGTGGCGTCGAGCCAGGCCGGCATACATCCTTCTCTGGCTCAGGTCGTGCATCGGCATTTGTTGCATCGTTGGCGTCAGCCCGTGGCTCAGCACAACCTTGATGCTTTCCGGTTGTGCGATACATGGCGTCGCCATCAGGGTTTTGCTCGCCCGCTGATGCTGGATTCCGGTTGTGGCACAGGGAGGTCATCCAGAGTCCTTGCCATGCAGCATCCTGAGGCGCTGGTAATCGGTATAGACCAGTCCGCCGTCCGTCTCCAGCGCGGGCTGGAGCGGTTTGGTGCCGCTCCAGCCAACCTGTACCTGATGCGTGCGGAATGTGCCGACATATGGCGCCTGATGCTGGAAGCCGACTGGTCGGTGGTCAGGCATTTCCTGCTCTACCCGAATCCCTGGCCAAAACCCGGTCATCTGCAGCGGCGCTGGCATGGTCACCCGGTGTTTCCCCAGCTGCTGGCGCTGAGTGACGTGGTGGAGCTACGTACCAATTGGCAGGTCTATGCCGAGGAGATGGGGGCGGCGCTGTCCGTCGCAGGTCGCCCGGCCGGGATTGAGCGAATTCGGCCCGAGGCAGCGCTGACCGATTTTGAGGAAAAGTACCGGGACAGCGGTCATGCTCTCTGGCGGTTGCTGAGTTGCCGGGTTTGAGGGCGGGGCCGCCTGATGGCTGCCAACTGGTTCATATTTAAGCATGAGTATTATGGGGCACTATCTTCCTACCAAAACGGTTCGGGAGAAGGTGCCTTATGACGATGCTGCAGCAGGCCCCCGGTTCGGCGGTATTGGCCCGGATACTCGATGATGACTACGTTTCGGTGCCCCCCTCTGACCGGCGCCGAAGCGAGGCTCGGCTGTTACAGACAAATCCCTGGCAGGGCTTCGAGGTCGAGCTTGAACTGTTCAATGGCCATTATCTTGGCATGCGAAACTGTCTTGTTCCGGGGCAGGCTGAGCAGATCGTCAATCTGGCCTACCTTGATCCGCATCCTGCCTACCATGCCGGAGATCTGCCTGTACGCTTGCGTCGGGTGTTGCTGGCAACGCTGGTGCCGTTGTCGTTGGCGGCCTACTTGCAGAGCGGATCAGTGCCCTGGGTGTTGCTGGCTAGCGGTTGCCTGCTGGTGCTGGCGGCCATGTCGGCAACCCCGGGCTATTGGGTTCTGAAAACCGCTCTGGGGCGGGTGCCGGTGTGCAGGATTCGCGGAGGCCTGCTGTCCTCAAGCGCAGCAGCGCAGTTCGTGGGCCTTGTGCGAGAGCGTATCGAGGGGGCGGAGATCGTACTGCCCAGAGGAAGTCGGCGTCTTGCTGCCGAGCTTGCCGAGCACAGGCGAATGCTGAACAGCGGTTGTCTGTCGCGACGTGACTACGACAGCGCCCGCCAGCGCTTGTTAAGCAGGTTCAGGGCTGGCAACGCTGGTTTAGATGATCAGCTGTCGTAGTGCCGGATCGCTGCGCGACTGTTCCCAGTGTTCGTCAAACAGTCTTTGCAGCGCGCCACTGCGAGTAGGGTCATTGCGGTGCAGGATGCCGTGGCGGAGATGATGATAGTCGGGGCGCCAAAGCAAGGTCTGTCCATCCGCCAGTAACCAGCATTCCTGCCGATCTTTTATATCAGCGGGCAAAACCCTGATGCTGATGAAGGATGGCAGGCGCCTGGCCAGATAGATCAGCCGGTGTCCTTCCGCCACCGCCTGTCCGGCGTCGGCAAGCAGGATGCGGACTCTGGCAGCGGGATTGTGGCGGGCGAGGCGAACCAGCAACTCGCTGACCCGTTCGCGATTCAGCAGCTGCTGGTCCAGATCCGGGGCAAAAATGCGCAGCTCCCTGCGTGCGCCAGCCAGTACTTCATCGCAGGCCAGTTGGTAGTCAACGCGATCGTCCGGCAGGGGGCCATCATCGCGCGTTGCCTGCATCAGCGCTGAAGCTCCTTGAACATTTGCCGATGCGGAATATCAGCCTCCAGAAAAATGCCGCCACTTACCGTAAAGCCGGCATTTTCGTAGAAGTGGGCAGCCTGAGTCTGGGCGTGCAGGAAAATTTCTTTCATGCCTTTTTGCCGGGCCTCATTTTCGGCGGCAGTCAGCAGGGCAGAGCCAATGTCCTGATTGCGGAATCGTTCCAGCACCGCAAGACGACTGAGCTGCCCGGTTGGCAGCAGGCGAATGCAACCGACCGGGGTATGGTCCGGGCCGATGGCGAGAAAGTGCACCGCTTCTGCATCCTGCTCATCCCACTCCAGTATTTCCGGGACATGCTGCTCGTGGATGAACACGGTTTCACGAATGCTGCGCAGCGCTGCTTCATGTTCCGCCCAGGACGTGCGTTGAATGGTCACGGGCATTGGCTGGTTACTCGATAACGGTGAAGAAGCCGGCATCAATCCATTCCTCCATCAGCTGCTCTGATTCGTCGTTCAGTAGCGGCTGCAGTTCCATTTCGGTGTACTTGCGCTGGCGCGCCAGCAGGCAGGCCAGAGGCCGCTCGGCATCGCTCAGGGCGCGGCGCTCGCCATTCAGCCAGGCATCGCCCTGATTGTCGATCAGCAGTCTGGCAGCGCCATGGCGCACCAGCACGGTATCCGTTGAAGCGGCGGCAATGTGCCCGCAATCGACCTCGAAATCAAGGCCGGCCGGCTGCCGCGGTTCGGACAGCAGACTGGCCAGCGCTTCCCGCGTGACATCCTGGTCAATCAGGGCCAGCGCCTGCTTGCTCAGGCTGGCGATGTCGACATCGGCCAGCATCTCCGGGGCCGGACACGGACTGCGGCCCGGATCGCTGTACAGGCTCTGGTCGGCCCGTTCGATCGCGGTGTCAGCCAGCCGGGCCAGCAGGTCTGCCGGCGCCGGTGCACGGAAACCGACTGACCAGGTTACGCATTCGTCATCCTCCGCCACGCCCCAGTGACCGATGCCGGGTGGCAGGTACAGCACATCGCCGGCCTCGACTACGAATTCTTCGCTGACCGGCATATCGGCAAGCAGGCGTAACTGATCGTGCGGCAGGCGCGGGCTGTTGTCATCGCAGTGTGGGCCAATCTGCCAGCGGCGTTTGCCGGAAGCCTGGATCAGGAACACGTCATAGCGGTCGTAGTGGGGGCCGACGCTGCCACCTGTGACCGCATAGCTGAGCATGATGTCCTCGATGCGCCAGCCGGGCAGAAAGGCAAAGCTGTCGAGCAGCAGCGACACTTCGGTCATGAAGTGATCGACGGACTGGACCAGTAATGTCCAGTTCTGTTTCGGCAGGGCGGCGAAATCCTGTTCCGTAAACGGACCCTGCTGGACATTCCAGGGGCCATTGCCGGCGCCGGTCATCAACCGCGATTCGACACAGTCTTCCAGCGCCAGACCGGCCAGCGTGTCCGGGTCCGGGTGATCCAGGCCGCTGGCAGCGCCACGCATCAGTAACGGCTTTTTCTGCCAGACATCACGCAGAAACTCATCGGCGGGCAGTGGCAGGCGAAATGTCGGCAGGGTAGTCATCGATGTCAGACCTTGCGTGCCTGTTCTGCAGCGTTACCGGTATAGCTGGCTGGCGTCATGGCTTTCAGACGCGTCTTGGCGTCGTCCGGGATGGCCAGGCCATCGACAAACGCTTCCAGCGCTTCGCGGGTGATGGTTTTGCCGCGGGTCAGCTCTTTCAGTTTTTCGTACGGCTTATCGATGCCGTAGCGACGCATCACCGTCTGGATCGGTTCAGCCAGTACTTCCCAGGCGGCGTCAAGATCGGCGCCAAGCTGGGCCGGATTCACTTCCAGCTTGCTGATGCCTTTCAGCGACGCTTCATAGGCAATCAGACTGTGGGCAAGGCCGACACCGACATTGCGCAACACGGTGGAATCGGTCAGGTCGCGCTGCCAGCGCGACACCGGCAGTTTCGCCGCCAGGTGATCCATGATGGCGTTGGCCAGACCGAGGTTGCCTTCCGAGTTTTCAAAATCAATCGGGTTGACCTTGTGCGGCATGGTAGAAGAACCGATCTCGCCGGCAACGGTGCGTTGCTTGAAATAACCCAGCGAAATGTAGCCCCAGACGTCACGATCGAAATCCAGCAGGATGGTGTTGAAACGCATCAGCGCATGGAAATACTCGGCAATGCAATCGTGCGGTTCGATCTGGGTGGTATACGGGTTAAAAGTCAGCTCGAGACTTTCGACAAATTTTTGCGCAAACGCCGGCCAGTTGATTTCCGGATAAGCGCTCAGATGGGCGTTGTAGTTGCCGACAGCACCATTGATCTTGCCGAGCAGGGCAACGGCGGCGAACTGCTCGCGCTGACGCTGCAGGCGTGCCACCACATTGGCCAATTCCTTGCCGACGGTGGTCGGTGACGCGGACTGGCCGTGGGTGCGCGACAGCATCGGTTCTGCCGCCAGCGAGTGGGCCAGCTGTTTCAGCGCGCGGATAACCTTGTCCATCACCGGCAGTATCACCTTGCGCGCGTCTGCCAGCATCAGGCTGTAGGACAGGTTGTTGATGTCTTCCGAGGTACAGGCGAAATGGACGAACTCGCCGATCGATTTCAGCTCGGCGTTATTCTCCATCTGCTCCTTGATGTAGTACTCCACCGCCTTGACGTCATGATTGGTGGTGCGCTCAATTTCCTTGATCCGGGCTGCACCCTCCAGAGAAAAGCTCTGCGATACATTGCGCAGCTGCCAGGCTGCTTCGGCGCTGGGTGCCGGCACTTCCTTGATGTCCGGATGACGGGCCAGCGCTTCCAGCCAGTGCACCTCGACCCGGACCCGGTTGCGGATCAGGCCATATTCGCTGGTGATCTCACGCAGGCTGTCGCATTTGCTGCCATAACGGCCGTCGACGGGAGAGATGGCGAGCAGGGGGTTCAACGGTTGCGACATGACGGGTCCTCGACTGACGGATGGGGCGGAAAAGGCGGCGCAATGATACGGGAAAACGGGGGGCTTGTCCGTGGTGTGGTGAGGTTTGGGGAAGAAGCCAAATGCGAGGTCAGGGCGGTGGTCAAGGGGTGACGGGACTGTGTGAGGCATGGATGCCGAACACAAGCCTACAGGGACGTATTCACGGCGTGTCCCGGCACCCCTTGACCACCGCCCTGACCGGCCGGTTCACTGCCGACTAATCTTACTGGCATCAGGCATCTCTACAGGGCCAGCATTCCCTGACAAGCGGTCAGCAACCGCTGGCGGCGGAACAGCAGGTGCCAGCGGCGGCCGCCGGCCTGATGCCAGAGGAAGGCGCCGCGGACGCCGGCCAGAAACAGGGCCCGGATAGTGGCGGCATTGTCCTCATTCTGCAGGTGTTGTGGCTCACCATGTACCCGGATGCGAAACTTCAGGGTGCTCAGGGTATCCAGATAGATACCGCCGAGACGCCGGCAGACCTCGATATCAGCAATATCATCGAACTGGGCGCTAACCGCCGCCAGGGCTTCCAGACGGTTACGGAGGATATTGATCAGGGCATTGTCCCTGCGCAGGGCGGCGGACAGCTGGATCAGCGCCAGACCGTGGCCGACGGCGCGCAGCTCACCGGCCTGTTGCTTGCCGGACAGGGCGCTGCGCAGCAGGGTCAATCCCGGGCGCAGTTCGGACGGGTTCGGGTAAATGCTCTGGTAGTCACTGGCGTCGAGTTTCAGCACGGCGCCAAACAGCGGCGCCATATTTCGCCGGTTGCACTGGCCAGTGGTGGCCAGTTGGTCGGCCAGCAGGGCTGACTGGAACACGGCAGCCAGCGCCATTATCTGTTCACGGTCGGACGCCATTCAGAAGGTCTCCTCAATTACTGCGCCACCCAGACACACCTCGTCAGCATAGAACACGACGGACTGTCCTGGCGTGACGGCGCGCTGCGGCTGCTCGAATACCACCGAGACACGACCATCGCCGAGATCGTTCACTGTGCAAGCCTGATCGGCCTGACGATAGCGGGTTTTTGCCGTCAGGCTGACCGGAAAGGCCGGCGGCCGGCCGGCTACCCAGTGTACGGCGCTACTATTCAGGCCACGGCTCTGCAGTAGCGGGTGATCATGGCCCTGTACCGCCACCAGCACATTACGCGGCAGGTCCTTTGCCGCCACATACCAGGGCGATTCATCGGCCTCGCGGCGGCCGCCAATGCCGAGCCCTTGCCGCTGGCCGAGGGTGTAGTACATCAGGCCGGTGTGCTCGCCGAGCAGGTTACCGTGATCGTCCTCAATGCGACCCGGCTGGGCCGGCAGGTACTGCTGGAGAAAGTCGCGGAAGCGGCGCTCACCGATAAAACAGATTCCGGTGGAATCCTTCTTCTTGTGATTGGCGAAGCCAAACTGCTCCGCCAGCCGCCGTACTTCCGGCTTCTCAATGCCGCCAAGTGGGAACAGGGTGCGGCGGAATTTGTCGCCGCCAACAGCATGGAGAAAATAGGTCTGATCCTTGTTGCGATCAATTGCGCGCAATAATCGGGCGTGTTCACCGGCGGGATAATCCAGTTGCGCGTAATGGCCGGTGGCAATCCCGTCAGCGCCCAGTGTCAGCGAGTGATCAAGAAACGCCTGAAACTTGATTTCGCGATTGCAGAGAATATCCGGATTTGGTGTGCGCCCGGCGCGGTATTCATCGAGAAAATGGGCGAACACCCGGTCCCAGTATTCGGCGGCAAAGTTGGCAGTGTGCAATTCGATATCGAGCACACCGGCCACTTGCATGGCATCAAGCAGATCCTCGCGGGCGGTGCAGTATTCGCTGCCGTCATCCTCGTTCCAGTTTTTCATGAACAGGCCTTCGACCTGATAGCCTTGCTGCTTGAGCAGGGCGGCGGCCACGGCCGAGTCGACACCGCCGGACATGCCGACGATGATACGGGTCTGTTCAGCCGGTTTGGCGAAGGGCGTAGTCATCCTTTCTGCAACGGCCAGGGGTGTTGATAGATGCTGTCCAGTGGCAGGCGCCGGCCAGACAGGTAATCGTCGATACAACGCATCACCAGCGGGCTGCGGTGTTCGCTCGGGCAGCCGCGCAGTGCATCGGCGCTGAGCCATTCGGCAGCGACAATGCCGGTGTCGAGTTTCTGGCCCGGGTCATGTTTGCGCGGTTCGGCAATAAAGCACATTCGGTAATAAACCCCGGCGCCGCGTTTCGGCTGGTAAATATAGATTCCGAGCAGCGCGGTGATGTCCACCTGCCAGGCGGTTTCTTCCAGTGTTTCCCGGAACGCTGCCTGCAGCAGGCTTTCGCCGGCCTCGACATGGCCGGCCGGCTGGTTCAGCACCAGCTTGTCGTCGGCCTGTTCCCGCACCAGCAGGAAACGGCCGTCGCGCTCGACGACGGTGGCCACGGTAATATGCGGTTCGAAACTGTTCATGGTCGGCCGGATGACATCGGGCGGCAGAGGATAAACCAGCAGGGCGCGGCTTTACAGGTACAATGCCGCATCCCGTCACAGGAGCAGAGTATGACCGAGCCGTTCAGCCACCTCGATGACCGCGGCCGAGCCAACATGGTCGATGTCACGGACAAGCCGGATACTGACCGGCTCGCCGTTGCCGAGGGCTATGTCAGGATGCAGCCGGAGACGCTGCGACGGATCGTCGAGGGCGAGCAGGCCAAGGGCGATGTGCTGGCGGTGGCGCGGGTGGCCGGCATTCAGGCGGCCAAGGAAACCTCTCGGCTGATACCACTGTGTCACACCCTGTTGCTCAGCAGCGTCAAGCTGGACTTTTCCATGCAGGAAGATCGTCTGCGTATCGAGGCGCGCTGTCGCACCCGGGCCGGGACCGGAGTGGAAATGGAGGCCCTGACTGCGGTATCAGTGGCGGCGCTGACGGTCTATGACATGTGCAAGGCGGTTGACCGCGGCATGGTGATCGAAGGCATCGCCCTGTTGCATAAAGAGGGCGGGCGCTCGGGCAGCTGGATTCGGCAGGCATGACAAACGGAACCGGGATGAATATTCGCGTGCGTTATTTTGCCCGTTTACGGGAGAAGCTGGCGACAGACCAGGAGCAGCTGGCATTGCCAGCGGGGATCAACGATGTCGCCGCACTATGTCGCCATCTGGCCGCCCGCGGCGGCATCTGGGCGGAGGAGCTGGGTGGCGAGCGACCGCTGATGGCAGCGATCAATGAAGAGCTGAAACCCTTGGCCGCCAGCCTCAGCGATGGCGACGAGGTGGCACTGTTTCCGCCGGTGACCGGAGGCTGATCATGCTGGCGATCGCAATCTGTGAAGACGAATTGCCGCCGGTGGCGGTGTGGCACGCCGGCGCCTGCGTGACCTTCGAAGGGCGGGTGCGTGATGAGCAGGGCAGGGTAGTGGCACTGGAGATCGAGCATTACCCGGGTATGACCGAACGCGAGATAGGCCGAATTGCAGATCAGGCGGCAGAACGATGGCCGCTATCCATGGTGCTGGTGGCGCATCGGGTTGGTCGGGTTGAAGCAGATCAGTTGATCGTCCGGGTTCAGGTGGCAGCGCAACATCGACGCGAGGCATTTGAAGCTTGTGCCTTCATCATGGATTACCTGAAAACCCGGGCGCCGTTCTGGAAGAAGGAAATCAGCGTCGACGGCGCGGCGAGTTGGGTCGAGGCGAAGCAGGGCGACCGGGACGCGGCGGCGCGCTGGGCGCCGGCAGATGGACACTGATTTCGCGCCACTCGCCAGGGGCCAGTCCATCCAGACTCCAGTCACCGATTTGCCAGCGTACCAGCCGCAGGGTTGGCAAGCCGGCCGCAGCAGTCATGCGTCGCACCTGACGATTACGGCCCTCACTGATAGTCAGTTTCAACCAGCTGTCCGGTACCGTCTGGCGTTGCCGTACAGGCGGGTTACGTGGCCATAATTCCGGCTCGGCGATGGCCTCGGCTTTCGCTGGCAGTGTCGGGCCATCTTTTAACGTGACACCTTCGCGCAATGCACCCAGCGCCTCCTCATTGACGTTGCCCTCCACCTGCACCAGATAGGTTTTCGCCAGTTTGAAGCGCGGTTCGGCGATGCGCGCCTGCAGTGCACCCTCATCGGTCAGCAGTAACAGCCCTTCGGAGTCATAATCAAGCCTGCCGGCGGGATAAACGCCGGGAATGCGAATGTAGTCGGCAAGGGTGGCACGGCCGTTATCGTCGCGAAACTGCGACAGCACATTGAACGGTTTGTTGAACAGAATAAGACGTGCCATCAGCTCGATCCGTGTACGAAAACCGATCCAAAACGGCGGCCCGGTTTTGCAAAATGTCAGACAACAAAACAGGGCCGATGCTATACTCGTCAGCGCTGACGCGGGCTCCTTATCCGGAGCTGCGTGAACCGCATTCTACGGTTTTTTTCCAGAGGGAGTAGCCAGATGGGATACCAAAAGATCACGGTTCCGGCAGACGGTGACAAAATCACTGTCAATGCGGACCTGTCCCTGAACGTGCCGAATCACCCGGTTATTCCCTATATTGAGGGCGACGGGATCGGCGTGGACATCACGCCGGTGATGATCAAGGTAGTGAATCAGGCCATCGAAAAGGCCTATGGATCAAAACGTTCCATCGTCTGGATGGAAGTCTATTGCGGTGAAAAATCGACTCGAGTTTACGGGCCGGATGTCTGGCTGCCAGAGGAAACCCTTGAGGCGCTGCGTGAGTATATTGTCAGTATCAAGGGGCCGCTGACGACGCCGGTCGGTGGTGGTATTCGGTCGCTGAATGTTGCCCTGCGTCAGGCCCTCGACCTTTACGTTTGCATGCGCCCGGTGCGCTGGTTTCCCGGCGTGCCGAGCCCGGTCACCCATCCTGAACTCACCGACATGACCATTTTCCGGGAAAATTCCGAGGATATTTATGCCGGCATCGAGTGGGCTGCGGACAGCCCGGAGGCGACCAAGCTGATCCGTTTCCTGCGTGAGGAAATGGGCGTCACCAAGATCCGTTTTCACGAAGGTTGCGGTATCGGCATCAAGCCGGTGTCGCGCGAGGGTACCCAGCGGCTGGTGCGCAAGGCGATTCAATACGCGATTGATAATGACCGCCCGAGTGTGACGCTGGTGCACAAGGGCAACATCATGAAATACACCGAAGGTGCCTTCAAGGACTGGGGCTACCAGCTGGCCGAGGACCGCTTTGGTGCCGAGCTGCTTGATGGTGGTCCGTGGATGACGATGAAGAACCCGAAAACCGGGCGTGACATCATCATCAAGGACGTCATTGCCGATGCCTTTTTGCAGCAGATACTGATGCGCCCGGCAGATTACAGCGTCATTGCCACGCTGAACCTGAACGGTGACTACATTTCTGATGCGTTGGCAGCGGAGGTGGGTGGTATCGGCATCGCGCCGGGGGCCAATATCGGCGGTTCGGTGGCCATGTTTGAAGCCACCCACGGCACTGCGCCCAAGTATGCTGGTCAGGACAAGGTTAATCCGGGGTCATTAATTCTGTCGGCGGAGATGATGCTTCGGCACATGGGCTGGAACGAGGCCGCTGACCTGATTATCCGCGGCATGGAGGGCGCCATCGCCGCCAAAACCGTGACCTATGACTTTGAACGGCTGATGCCGGACGCCACGCTGATGAAGTGCTCGCAGTTCGGCGATGCGGTAATCGGGCACATGGAGCAGTAAGTCGGCTCAGGCGGAGGCCTGGTCACTCTGGCCGGCCTCGTTGGCCCCTTCTGCACCGTCTTCCACCGGTTTCAGATTCACCGCATGGTAGCCCTTGGCGGCCGGCTGGAGTTCGTACTCCACCGGCTGCCCTGCTTTAAGGCTTCGGTAACCGTCCATCTGGATATAGGAGTGATGGACAAACAGATCGTCGCCACCCAGATCCGGCCGGATAAAGCCGTAACCCTTGGCATTGTTGAACCACTTCACCTTGCCGGTTGCCATTTTGCTGCCCCTGTCTTCCCTGCCTGTTGTTGTTTTGTGCCCGTCCGTCCCCACATCACCATGACGTCACGGCGCTGGTGTAAACTGGAGGTCGGATTCATTGCTGCCGTACATCTTTTAACCAGTAGCGGGGGGTGTCAACCCCCCGATGAACGGCAGCCACAGCAAGCTGTGCGTCACGACACAGTTATTGCGTCGGCTCGGGCGTGGCAGTACAACGGAATACGGGAAATCATGAACGATCAGTATTCAGATAAAAGGTTGCCGGTCGGTACCGGCCAGATTCGGATGGCAGGGGAGCCGGAGCAGCCCCAGCGTCATGAGGGGCTGGCGCTGGAGGAGGCAAAACCCCAGGTCAAGCAGCCTTCGATGTACAAGGTGCTGATGATGAATGACGACTTCACACCGATGGAATTTGTTGTTGAGGTGCTGGAACTGTTTTTTGCCATGAACCGGGAAAAGGCTACCCGGATCATGCTGACGGTGCATACTGAAGGACGTGCTGTGTGCGGAGTCTATACCCGCGACGTGGCGGAAACGCGTGCTGCACAGGTCATTGATTATGCGCGTCAACATCAGCACCCGCTGATGTGTCAGGTGGAGGTTGCCTGAACGAAGTGCCAGACATGGAGGTCTGAATCCCGAATCCGCAGGCTTGAGAGGTGTCATCATGCTGAGCAAAGAACTGGAAATGACCCTGAATGAGGCCTTCCGTTATGCCCGTAGCCACCGCCATGAGTTCATGACGGTGGAGCACTTGCTGCTGGCATTGTTCGATAACGATTCCGCTGTGGAGGTGCTGACGGCCTGTGGCGCAGACGTCAACGATTTGCGCAGCTCGGTGTCGCAGTTTATCGACGACACCACGCCACTGATTCCGGAGGAAGATCCGGAGCGCGACACCCAGCCGACGTTGGGATTCCAGCGTGTGCTGCAGCGTGCCGTGTTTCATGTCCAGTCATCCGGCAAGCGTGAAGTCACCGGTGCCAATGTGCTGGTGGCAATTTTCAGCGAGCAGGAAAGTCAGGCGGTCTATTTTCTGGCCACCCAGAATATTCATCGCCTTGATGTGGTGAATTACATTTCTCACGGCATCTCCAAAATTGGCGGCGGAGATGAGGGTGCGCCCTCGTCTGACTCCGAGCAGGCTGGAGAAGAGGGCGGCGAATCCTCTGCAGCCAATCCGCTTGAGAACTATGCTGTCAATCTCAACACTCAAGCCGCCAGCGGACGTATTGATCCGCTGATTGGTCGGGCTTTTGAGATCGAGCGTGCCGCGCAGATTCTCTGCCGTCGTCGCAAGAATAATCCGTTGCTGGTCGGCGAGCCCGGCGTTGGCAAGACTGCCATCGCCGAGGGTCTGGCGTGGATGATTGTTGAAGGCAAGGTACCGCAGCCGCTTGAAGATGCGGTGGTCTATTCGCTGGATATGGGCGCGCTGCTGGCCGGAACCAAATATCGCGGCGATTTCGAGAAACGGTTCAAGGCGCTGCTCAACGACCTGAAGAAGCAGCCGAATGCGATCCTGTTTATTGATGAGATCCATACTATTATCGGTGCAGGCGCAGCGTCCGGCGGTGTCATGGATGCTTCCAATCTGCTCAAGCCGGCACTGGCGAGCGGCGATATCAAGTGCATGGGCTCGACCACGTTCCAGGAGTACCGTGGCATCTTCGAAAAGGATCGGGCACTGGCCCGGCGTTTCCAGAAAATCGATGTGGTCGAACCGACAGTGGATGAAACCATCGGTATCCTGCGTGGCCTGAAAAAGCGCTTCGAGGACCATCATCAGGTGGAATATTCCGATGCCGCGTTGAAATCTGCGGCCGAGTTGTCGGCGCGCTATATCAATGACCGGCACCTGCCGGACAAGGCGATCGACGTGATTGATGAAGTCGGTGCCTGGCAGCGACTGCGCCCGGTGGAACAGCGCCGTGCAGTGATCGAGGTTGAGGACGTTGAGGAGATGGTGGCGAAGATTGCCCGCATTCCACCGAAGTCGGTATCGGCTTCCGACAAGGAATTGCTGCGTAATCTGGAGCGCGATCTGAAGATGACCGTATTCGGTCAGGACGATGCTATCGAAGCGATGTCGGCGGCGATCAAATTGTCCCGTGCCGGCCTCAAGGCACCAAACAAGCCGGTCGGCTCATTCATGTTTGCCGGTCCGACCGGTGTTGGTAAAACCGAAGTCAGTCGTCAGCTTGCCCGGGCCCTTGGTATCGAGCTGGTCCGCTTTGACATGTCCGAGTACATGGAACGGCATACCGTCAGTCGTCTGATTGGTGCGCCGCCGGGATATGTCGGATTCGATCAGGGCGGCCTGCTGACCGAGGCGATTACCAAGACGCCGCATTGCGTGTTGCTGCTGGACGAGATCGAGAAGGCGCACCCGGAAGTGTTCAATTTGCTGTTGCAGGTCATGGACCATGCCACCCTGACTGACAACAACGGCCGCAAGGCGGATTTCCGCAATGTCATCCTGATCATGACCACCAATGCCGGTGCAGAGGCGATCAGCCGCAGCTCCATTGGTTTTACCAAGCAGGATCATTCCACCGACGGCATGGAGGCGATGAAGAAAATGTTCACGCCAGAATTCCGTAACCGTCTGGATGCGATCATCCAGTTCAGCGCGCTGACGCCGCAGACCATTCTCAGTGTGGTCGACAAGTTTCTGGTGGAACTGCAGGCGCAGCTGGACGAGCGTGGTGTGGTGCTGGATGTGGATGCTTCGGCGCGGGCCTGGTTGGCCGAACATGGCTACGATGTTGCCATGGGCGCGCGACCAATGGCGCGTCTCATCCAGGATCAGGTCAAGAAGCCGCTGGCCGAGAAGCTGTTGTTCGGCGAGTTGTCTGAGCATGGTGGTCGGGTCAACGTCACCATGAAAGATGACAAGCTGGTACTGACGGTGGTGGAGCAGGCGGTGCAGCCCGCCTGATCAGTAGCGACAGCGGTAAAAACAGAAAGGGGCCATTCGGCCCCTTTCTGTTTAAAGACGTTCTGGCTTATTTCATCCGGAAGGTGATCCGTCCTTTGGTCAGGTCGTAAGGGGACATTTCCACCTTGACCCGGTCGCCGGTGAGGATGCGGATATAGTGTTTGCGCATCTTCCCGGAAATGTGTGCGATCAGCACGTGGCCGTTATCCAGTTTTACCCGGAACATGGTGTTGGGCAGGGTCTCGATGACCGTGCCTTCCAGTTCGATCTGCTCTTCTTTCGCCATGCAGTTACGTGCCCTTCGCGGTGGTCCGCCAAAAAGAAGGCGCAATTCTGCCCGAATTGGAGCGGTGCTGCAAAGCAAAAGGACGTTTCAGACAGGCAAATCAGTCATTCGCGCCCAGCAGCTGCCAGGCATTGTCGCGCAACTGCTCAAGCGGGCGGAAATCTCCCTTGTAGGCCATCTTGCGGCAATCCTGTACCCAATAGCCCAGATAGAGGTAGGGCAGGCCTTCGCGGCGGCAGCGTTCCAGTTGCCAGAGCACCGCCAGATTGCCCAGACCACGGCCGGGCTCGTCCGGATCATAGAAGGTATAGACCGCCGACAGGCCATCCTGCAGACGGTCCACCACCGCCACTGCCAACAGCCGTTCGCTATCCCGAAAGCAGAAGAACCGGGTGTCGCTCCAGTGACTGATCAGAAATCCGGTGAACTGTTCTTCCGACGGTGGATACATGTCGCCATCGCCATGGCGGCTGTCGATGTAGCGTGCATAGAGGCTGTAGATCTCACGGTCAAAACGGGCCGGCCGGCTTTCCACGGTCAGATCGCTGTTTCGATCAAGCAGGCGCCGGTGGCGCCGCCGCCACTGGAACCGGCCGACCGGGATGCGTACCGGTATGCAGGCCTGACAGCCCTGACAATGGGGGCGGTAGAGGAACTCACCGCTACGGCGGAAGCCGCGCTGGGAAAGCTCACTGTACAGGGCGCCGGTCATTGGCGTGGCCGGATCGACAAACAGAGTGGTGGCCTCGCGGTCCTCGAGGTAACTGCAGCGATGTGCCGGGGTGCGAAAAAAACGCAGCGTGGACAAATCGGTCATGGGCCGGGCTTCACCTGTTCGTCGGGGCCGTGCTGGCGAACGACAGCTCGCCCGGTTGAATCACTGGCCAGGGCGGAGTGTCGGCAGCGGTCAGTACGGCTAACTGCTGTTCAAACTCCTTGCGGGGCAATATTTCCGCCCCCAGAGACAACAAATGCGCGCTTTCTACCTGACAGTCAAGCAGCTCCATCTGCAGCGTGCCGTGAATCCGGCAGAGCATGGCCATGGCCGCCTTCGAGGCATCCCGGGCATGGCTGAACATGGATTCGCCGAAAAAAGCGCGCCCGACCCGCACGCCATAGATGCCGCCGACCAGCTCGCTGTGGTGCCAGACTTCCAGAGAGTGGGCATGGCCAAGCCGGTGCAGTTGGCAGTAGGCATGGTGCATCTCGTCGGTAATCCAGGTGCCGCCCTGACCGCGGCGCGGGGTGTCGGCACAGGCTGAGATCACTTGCTCGAACGCCGTGTTGAGGGAGAACCGCCAGTGCGGCTGGCGCAGGCTCCTGAGCAGACGTCGCGAGACATGGAATCGTTCGGGAAACAGCACCAGACGCGGGTCCGGGCTCCACCAGAGAATCGGCTGGCCGTCGCTGTACCAGGGAAAAATGCCGCGGCGGTAGGCGCGTAACAGGGTATTGGCGGAAAGGTCTGCGCCGGCGGCAAGCAGCCCGGCGGGGTCGTCCAGCGCCTGACTGGCAGGCGGGAACGGATCCCCGGGGGCCAGCCAGGCGAGGGCGCTCATATCGGCTTACAGGTTGTCGAGGTATTTCTCCGCATCCAGCGCCGCCATGCAGCCAGCGCCGGCGGAGGTAATGGCCTGACGGTAGACGTGATCAGCGACGTCACCGGCGGCAAACACGCCCGGCACATTGGTGGCGGTGGCATTGCCTTCAAGACCGCTACGGATTTTCAGGTAGCCGTCTTTCATATCCAGCTGGCCTTCAAAAATGCCGGTATTCGGCTGGTGGCCGATGGCGACGAAGACACCCTGAACTTCCAGATCCTGCGTGCCGTTGCCCTTTGTCGACTTGACGCGGATGCCGGTGACGCCGCTGTCATCACCGAGCACCTCATCAAGGCTGTGATCCCACAACACCTTGATGTTGTCCTTGGCGAGCAGCTTGTCCTGCAGGATCTTTTCTGCACGAAGCTTGTCACGGCGGTGTACCAGCGTCACTTCGCTGGCGATGTTGGACAGGTACAGGGCTTCCTCGACGGCGGTGTTGCCACCACCGAGCACGGCGACTTTCTGGCCGCGGTAGAAAAAGCCGTCACAGGTGGCGCAGGCAGAAACGCCGCGGCCCTTGAAGGCGTCTTCCGAGGGCAGGCCAAGGTATTTGGCCGAGGCGCCGGTGGCAATGATCAGGGCGTCACAGCTGTACTGGCCGTTATCGCCGTTGAGCAGGAAAGGCCGCTGCTTCAGGTCAACACTGTTGATGTGGTCGTAAACGACTTCGGTATCGAAGCGCTCGGCATGCTGTTGCATCCGCACCATCAGATCCGGGCCGGTCAGGCCGTGGACATCACCCGGCCAGTTATCCACTTCGGTGGTGGTGGTCAGCTGGCCACCGGGCTGGATGCCGGCGATAACCACCGGCTTGAGGTTGGCGCGGGCTGCATAAACAGCAGCCGAGTAACCGGCCGGGCCGGAACCGAGAATGATCAGGCGGTGATGCTGGGCGCCACTCATGAAAAGCCTCCGTGGAATGCGGACAACAGGAATGGTCGGGGAAGCTACACCAAATGCGCCTGCCATTGAACAGCCGGCTGCTATGAATTTGACTGTCAGTACCGATTGCGGCGCCCGGCTGTCTGCCAACTGTGCCTTGCTGAGTCGGTCGGGCTGGCAGACAATCCGCCGCAGTGCAGGGTGAAGGCACAGGAGCAGGCTGGCCTCCGGCCTGTTCAGGGCGTAGTATTCCGATTTAATTCAGCTGGTTAGTGAATAAACTTTGAGTAATTCCAAAACTTCAAAACCTGTCGAGCAGGGCTGGTCGCGGCACCTCAAGCGCGGTTTGCTGGAGGGTATGGTGCTGCTGTTGCTGGCGCTGTCGGTCTATCTGCTGCTGGCGCTGGCCACCTACAGTCCAATGGATCCCGGCTGGACCTATATGGGCGGCGCCCGGACTGTGGAGAATGCTGCCGGCCGCACCGGTGCTTTCTTTGCCGATGCGCTGTTCATGTCGTTTGGCTATCTGGCCTTTTTGTTTCCGTTACTGATCGGGTTCTGGGGCGTACGCGTACTGCGCGAGCGTCACGCCGGCATGGCCGGCTCCTGGCCAATGTTCTCGGTGCGTCTGGTCGGATTTATTCTGACCATGGTGGCCGGCACCGGCCTTTGCTACATGCATCTGGCCGGTAACGGCAGTGTCCTGCCGGAAGATGCCGGCGGCATATTAGGCAAGGTGGTCGGCAGTACGGCGCTGGATGGATTCAATGTGCTTGGTGGCACGCTGCTGCTGGTAACCCTGTTCCTGATCGGCATGACCATCTTTACCGATCTGTCCTGGATCCGTCTTGCCGCCACGCTCAGCGCGCTTGCCGTGACCTTGGCACGCAAGCTGCCGATCTGGTTACAGGCATTCAAGGCGCGCCGCAAAACCCGTCAGGTGCAGGAGCAACGCCGTCTGGTGGTGGAAGAGGGTAAGAAAAAGGCAGAAACCCGCAAACCACCGGCGATCGTCAAACCCGTTCAGAAGGTCGAGAAGAGCGATCGGGTGCAGAAGGAGAAACAGCAGCCCCTGTTTACCGCTCAGGTGACCGGCACCCTGCCGCCGCTGGCGCTGCTTGATCCGGTTGAGGAGGGCAATCGCGGTGGCTTCTCCGATGCCGCGCTGGATGCCATGTCGCGTCTGCTGGAAATGAAACTGAAGGATTTCAGCATCGAAGCTGAAGTGGTGGCGGTGCAGCCGGGCCCTGTCATTACCCGGTTCGAGATTCAGCCGGCTGCCGGCATCAAGGTCAGCCGGATCAGCAATCTGGCCAAGGACCTGGCCCGTTCTCTGGCGGTAATCAGTGTCCGGGTGGTGGAAGTGATTCCCGGCAAGACTACCGTTGGCATCGAAATTCCGAACGAGCAGCGCGAGATGATTCGTTTCACCGAAGCGGTGGCCTCGCGCGCCTTCGATGAATCGCCGTCGCCGTTGACCATGGCGCTGGGCAAGGACATTAGTGGCAATCCTATGGTGGCGGATCTGGCAAAGATGCCGCACCTGCTGGTGGCGGGTACTACCGGTTCCGGTAAGTCGGTAGGCCTGAATGCCATGCTGCTGTCGATCCTGTTCAAGTCAACGCCGGACGATGTCCGCCTGATCATGATCGATCCGAAGATGCTGGAACTGGCCGTGTATGACGGTATTCCGCACCTGCTCACACCGGTGGTCACCGATATGAAGGATGCCGCCGCTGCATTGCGCTGGGGCGTGGCGGAAATGGAGCGCCGTTACCGGCTGATGGCGTCGCTCGGTGTGCGTAACATTGCCGGTTATAACCGCAAGCTCGTCGACGCCGAGAAAAAAGGCGAGTCGATTCGTGATCCGCTGTGGAAGC
This sequence comes from Alcanivoracaceae bacterium, assembly GCA_023146255.1. Lineage (GTDB taxonomy): Bacteria > Pseudomonadota > Gammaproteobacteria > Pseudomonadales > Alcanivoracaceae > PGZG01. The sequence continues at coordinate 7,373 of JAGLCJ010000006.1, read as the reverse complement.
CGAAGGATCCGCTGAATCTGGATGAACCGGCTCCGCTGCTGCAGAAATTGCCCTATATCGTCATTGTTGTCGATGAGTTCGCTGACATGATGATGATCGTTGGCAAGAAAGTGGAAGAGCTGATTGCCCGTATTGCACAGAAAGCGCGGGCTGCCGGTATCCACCTGATTCTTGCCACCCAGCGACCATCGGTGGACGTGATCACCGGCCTGATCAAGGCCAACGTGCCGTCACGAATGGCGTTCCAGGTGTCATCGAAAATTGATTCCCGTACCGTGCTTGATCAGGGTGGTGCGGAGCAGCTGCTCGGTCACGGCGACATGCTTTATCTGCCGGTCGGCACCAGTGTCCCGGAACGAGTTCACGGCGCCTTTGTCTCAGACGAGGAAGTACACCGGGTCTGTGACGACTGGCGCAAGCGTGGCGAGCCGGATTACCTGGAGGAAATTCTTCAGGGCGGCGGTGACACCGGCATGCCCGGATTTGATGGCGGCAGTGGTGACGACGACGCTGAACAGGACGCGCTTTACGATGAAGCGGTGGCCTTTGTGTTGCAGTCGCGACGGGCATCGATTTCGTCGGTACAGCGAAAATTCAAGATTGGTTATAACCGCGCCGCCCGTCTGGTCGAAGCGATGGAAATGGCCGGCGTGGTCAGCGAAGCCGGCCATAATGGCCAGCGCGAAGTACTGGCGCCGGGTGGCGCCGACTGAGGAATATCAATGAAAGCTTTTTCCGTGATGCTGCTGACGGCTGTGCCGGTGCTGGCCTTTGCCGGCCCGACTGAAGAGCTGGTCAAGCGTCTTTCTGCGGTGCAGACCCTGTCCGGCAGTTTCGAGCAGGTGGTGCTGGATCAGGGCGGCACCCGCTTGCAGGAAGCCAGCGGCGATATGCATATGGCCCGGGGTAATCGTTTCCGTTGGCATACCCGCGAGCCCTTTGAGCAACTCGCAGTTTCAGACGGCAAGCTGGTCTGGGTGTTTGATGTTGATCTGGAACAGGTGGTGGAAAAGCCGCTGACCGAAGACAGTGCCAGCACGCCGGCGTTGTTGTTTGGTGGCGACCCGGCCAGCGTGGCCGAAGCCTTTGTTGTCACCGAAGGCGATCGTGACGGTAATGCCGTGACTTACCATCTGGCGCCACGCCTTGATGACTCGCTGTTCGTGCAGCTTGAAGTGACCTTTGTTGGCGATGAGCCGCAGAGCATGCGGCTTGAAGATGCGCTCGGCCAGCAAACCGCGCTGGATTTTCGCAACACGGTTGTGAATGGCAAGCTGGACAAGGATCTGTTCAATTTTATTGCGCCGGATGGCGTTGATGTGATCCGGCAAAGCGAATGAGCGATCTGTTCGGCCAGCCGACGTCGCATCAGCCTCTGGCCGCGCGGATGCGGCCGACCTCGCTGGACGACTATGTTGGTCAGGCACATCTGATCGGCCCCGGTAAACCACTGCGTCGTGCGGTCGAGCAGCGTCAGCTGCATTCGATGATTCTCTGGGGGCCGCCCGGCACCGGTAAAACCACGCTGGCTCTGATCCTCGCTCAGGCTGTGGATGCGGCCTTCATTACCTTGTCGGCGGTGCTGGCCGGGGTAAAGGAAATTCGCGAAGCCGTCGCCGAGGCAAAACAGCGACTGGCGCGCGGCCAGCGCACCGTGCTGTTTGTCGACGAGGTGCATCGCTTCAACAAGGCCCAGCAGGATGCCTTTTTACCCCACGTTGAAGACGGCACCCTGATCTTTATCGGCGCCACCACGGAAAATCCTTCATTCGAATTGAACAACGCCTTGCTGTCGCGGGCGCGGGTGTATCGGCTGCGCAGTATCGATCGTGATGATCTGGCCCGGCTGCTTGATCGTGCTTTGGATACTGAATCAGCGCGGGGCATTGGAATTGATGCCGATGCCCGCGAGCGTCTGCTTGATCATGCCGATGGTGATGCCCGGCGCTTGCTGAATCTGCTCGATATCGGCTTTGACATGGCCGATACGGTCATTGATCTGACGCTGGTCAACGAGCTGCTGCGTGACAGCCTGCGTCGTTTCGACAAGGGCGGCGATTATTTCTACGACCAGATCAGCGCCCTGCACAAATCAGTGCGCGGCTCCGACCCGGACGCCACCCTATACTGGTTTGCGCGGATGCTTGACGGCGGCTGCGATCCACTCTACGTCGCCCGCAGGGTAGTGCGGATGGCCAGCGAAGATATCGGCAATGCCGATCCACGGGCACTGACGCTGTGCCTGCACGCCTGGGATGTGCAGGAGCGGCTTGGCTCGCCGGAGGGTGAACTGGCCATTGCCCAGGCGCTGGTGTATCTGGCGGTGGCGCCGAAGAGCAATGCGGTTTACCGCGCCTGGAATCAGGCCCGGGCGTTTGTCGCCAGCCATCCCAGTGACGAGGTGCCGCTGCATCTGCGCAATGCGCCGACCAAACTGATGAAGGCGGAAGGTTACGGCGCCGAGTATCACTATGCCCACGACTACCCGGACGCCTATGTGGCCGGGGAGAACTATTTTCCCGAGGGCATGGGCCAGCCGGCCTTTTACCAGCCGGTCCCGCGCGGCCTTGAGATACGTATTGCCGAAAAGCTGCGCGACTGGCAGCAGCGTAACCGAGAGGCCCAGTGGCAGCGCTATCCCGGCGACAAGCCGGACGTGACCTGACGCCCCATCTCAACGATAATCCCGGCCTTGATCACGTCGGCCCGGTTGTTTCCGGGCGGCAGGCAACGGGCAGGATGGTTTTTCATGCTGGATATTCGCGAACTACGCCGAGATGGCGAACAGGTGGCGGCACGACTGGCGCGGCGCGGCCTGACCTTTGATCTGGCCGCATTCCGGGCACTGGATGCCGAGCGCAAACAGGCCGATATGCGCTCTCAGGAATTGCAATCGCAGCGCAAACAGTCCTCGCGGGAAGTGGGCGATCTGGTCAAGTCCGGCCTGAGCGTTGATGACGCCAAGGCCCGTGTCGCCGATGCGCTGGCAAAAATTGATGCCGAGATGGCCGCGGAAGTTGCCCGGGCAGAAGCGCTGCATCAGCAGATTGAAGCGCTGCTGCTTGGCGTACCGAATCCCCCTCTGGACGAAGTGCCGGACGGCAAGGGTGAGGAAGACAACGTCGAAGTGCGTCGCTGGGGTCAGCCACGGCAGTTCGACTTTACCGTCCGCGATCACGTCGATATCGGTGCAAGCCTTGCCAGTGGTCAGCTCAACTTTGATCTGGCAGCGAAACTTTCCGGTGCGCGTTTTTCCGTGCTGACCGGATCGCTGGCGCGCCTGCACCGGGCGCTAATTGATTTCATGGTCGACCTGCACAGCGACAAGCACGGCTATGAGGAAGTCTATGTTCCGTATCTGGTTGGTCCCGAGGCCTTGCGTGGTACCGGTCAGCTGCCGAAGTTCGAGCAGGACCTGTTCAAGATGCAGGGCGAGCGTGAGCTGTATCTGATTCCCACCGCCGAAGTGCCGGTCACCAATCTGGCCGCCAATGAAATTATTGACCCGGCTCGGCTGCCGTTGCGTTATGTCTGCCATACCCCCTGTTTCCGTAGCGAGGCGGGCAGCCATGGCCGTGATACCCGCGGCATGATTCGCCAGCATCAGTTTGAAAAAGTCGAACTGGTGCAACTGGTTCGTCCGGAAGATTCGTTGGCCGCGCTGGAGTCGCTGACCGGTCATGCCGAAGCGGTGCTGCAGGCGCTTGGCTTGCCTTACCGCGTGGTGGTGCTGTGCACCGGCGATATGGGCTTCTCGTCCTGCAAGACCTATGACATTGAAGTCTGGATTCCGAGCCAGAACTGCTACCGGGAAATTTCCTCCTGCTCCAGTTTCGGCGACTTCCAGTCCCGCCGCATGCAGGCGCGCTATCGTCATCCGGATAGCGGCAAGCCGGAATTGCTGCATACGCTGAATGGCTCCGGTCTGGCAGTCGGGCGTACACTGGTGGCAATTCTGGAGAACTACCAGAACGCTGACGGCAGCGTCACGGTACCGGAAGCACTGCGCCCGTATCTGGGTGGTCGCGAAACGCTTTAACGGAGCAATCGATGGACTATCTGCCGGTTGCCTGGCGTCTCAAGGAACAGCTGGCACTGGTTGTCGGCGGTGGTGAGATCGCATTGCGCAAGGCCAGATTACTGGACCGTGCCGGTGCACGTCTGCGGGTGGTGGCGCCGGAAATCGAGCCTGAGCTTGCGCAACTGGTCGAGCGCCAGGGCGGCGAGCTTCTGCGTTGCAATTATCATCCGAGCCAACTTGATGGCGTGGTGCTGGCCATCGGCGCCACCGACGATCAGGACGTCAACCGCCAACTGCATGGCGATGCGGTTGCCCGCCATCTGCCGGTCAACGTGGTCGATAATCCACCTCTTTGTACGTTTATTTTTCCCGCCATTGTCGATCGTGATCCGCTGTTGATCAGTATCAGCTCCGGTGGTGCCTCGCCGGTGCTGGCGCGCTGGGCCCGTTCTAAAATCGAAACCCTGTTGCCCGCCGGACTTGGCAGATTGGCTACGCTGATGGGCCGCTATCGCAAACCGTTGGCAGATAAATTGCCGCAGGTTGGCGCGCGCCGGCTGTTCTGGGAAGGACTGCTTGATGGCCCGCTGATGGAGCGGGTGCTGGCCGGTCAGGACCAGCAGGCCGAAACCCTGCTGCAACAGGCGGTGGAGAATGCCGACCGCGAAACCCTGTCACGGGGCGAAGTCTATCTGGTCGGTGCCGGGCCGGGTGATCCGGATCTGATGACGTTCCGTGCCCTGCGGCTTTTGCAGAAGGCGGATGTTGTCCTGTATGACCGTCTGGTGGGCCCGGGCATTCTTGAGCTGGCGCGGCGTGATGCAGAACTGGTTTATGTCGGCAAGGCGCGTAACGAACATGTCGTGCCGCAGGATGAAATCAACAGCCTGCTGGTTCGTTATGCCCGCGAAGGTAAAAAGGTTTGCCGCCTGAAAGGTGGTGATCCGTTTATTTTTGGCCGTGGCGGCGAAGAGTTGGATAGCGTGGTCGAGGCCGGGATTGATTTTCAGGTGGTGCCCGGCGTGACGGCTGCGGCCGGTTGCGCCGCCTATGCCGGTATTCCGTTGACGCATCGTGATCACGCCCAGTCGGTTCGCTTTGTCACCGGCCATCGCAAGGACAACTCTGTTGATTTGCCCTGGGGTAACCTGATTACGCCTGGCGAAACCCTGGTGTTTTACATGGGGCTGGTCAGTCTGGCCGATATCTGTCGCAACCTGAAAGCGCAGGGGATGCGAGCCGACATGCCGGCGGCAGTGATATCCCGTGGCACCATGCCCGATCAGCAGGTAATTATCGGTAGTCTGTCGTCGCTGCCGGATCTGGTGTCGGCGCGGGAAGTGGCGGCGCCCAGTCTGGTGATTATCGGCTCAGTGGTGACATTACATCCGCGGTATCACTGGTTCGCCAGCACGCCTTTGAATAACCCGTAGGAGCGGTCGATCGACCGCTCCTACGGGTACCAGGATGAGCAAGCCGGGTGCTGCTCGCTCAGGATAACCAGATCCGTTGCGGTAACCATATTGACGCCATCCACCTGCAGTGTGTCGCCGAGCTGGTGTACGGCAATGCGGCCCAGACCAAGCAGCGCCGCCATGGCGGTTTTATCTGCAGCCCACTGCAGACCTTCATCCAGCAGTACCACCTCGTCGTTATCATTCAGGGTGCTCAGCAACAAGCTGAACAGATCGGTGCGATCCGCAGGAAATCCGAGAAGATGAAGCATCAGCAGTGCACCACATGAGAGGCGCTGCGGCACAGGCTGCGCAGTGCCAGATCGTCAATATTTCGACAGGGTAGTGGCAGTCTCGCAGGTAGCGGCTGTGATGCCTGTGCCAGACAATCGCGCAGACCGATTTCCTGCAGTTGCTGCAGGCGTTGCTGCAGACGGACATCATTGGCGCAGGCGGCGACTCGGTCACTCAGTACCAGCGTTATCGGCAGCTCAAACAGAGTGAGGGTTAGCAGCAGATCCTGCCATTCGGCAAAACCGGGGTCATCAGGCGTGTGGCGGCACAGAACAAGAATCATCCGAAGCTCAATACCCGGTCGCTGCTGTGCAGCGCATCCGCCCACTGACCGAGTCCGCTGATGGTCCAGGGCACCACGTCGCTGTCGGCAGCTATGCCACGGGCCTGCGCTGCAGACACGCAGAGCACGGCATCAATACCATGCTGGCTGATGAGTTGGCGCCATTGCTGGTAAAGCGGGGCAGTGGTGTGCGCATTGAGCACGCCATCGCGAAAAAAGAATAATCGTTTCAGGGTGTGGTGCCGGGCCAGAACGGCGCGGGCGGTCAGCAATGCGGTGTGCGCCGCCGGATGTTCCGGCGCGGCACACACCAGCAGGCTGTACCGCATCAATCGTCGCCGCTCAGAGCGGTGAAGATGTGCAGCAGGCTCATAAACAGGTTATAGATCGCTACGAACAGGGTCACGGTGGCCATGATGTAGTTGGTTTCACCGCCGTGAATGATGGCGCTGGTTTGCCACAGGATCAGCATCGACGACAGCAGGACAAAGGCGGCTGATACTGCCAGCGCCAGTGTTGGCAGATTGAAGAAGTAAGCGGCGAGGCCACCGAGGAAGGCGACAATAATGCCGACCATCAGGAACTGGCCCATAAAGCTGAAATCCTTGCGGGTCACCAATGCGATCGCCGACAGGGAAACGAACACTACCGCAGTGGAACCCAGTGCCAGCGTAACCAGCTCCATGCCACCGGGGATGGCGGCATAAGCGGCAATCAGCGGGCCGGTGGTAAAGCCGAGCCAACCGGTAATGCCGAATACACCGAGAATGCCGGCGGCGCTGTTGCGCATCACGTTGGTAAAGATCAGCAGGCCAATGTAGACCACCAGAGTCAGAATCGGATTGATGAAACCGACGCCTGCAGACATGGAATACCAGCCACAGGCTGCGGAAAACGCCAGCGCCATCCCCAGCAGCATATAGGTGTTACGGAGGACTCGGGCGGCTTGTTCACCGCGCACCGAAACGACGGTGCTTTGCGGCGCGGCATAGGGGCTGTTATCTCGCATGACATGTCTCCTGATCACAATTGGCTCCATAGATGCCCGGATGATACGGCAGCCAGACCCGAATTCAAGTGAAACCGGGAGCTGTCGCCGCTTGACTCATTTTTCCTGCCGGTTATGATGCCGGGCTTCCGGAGAGGTGGCAGAGCGGTTGAATGCAGCGGTCTTGAAAACCGCCGAGGATTAACGTCCTCCGTGGGTTCGAATCCCACCCTCTCCGCCAGATAACAAAAGGCCCCGCACTGCGGGGCTTTTTGTTATCTGGCGGAGAGGGTGGTTATTTCGAGAAGCCACCGGTTCGACAAGCCGCGCCAG
>JAGLCJ010000005.1 GCA_023146255.1 Alcanivoracaceae bacterium | reverse complement strand
GCGAATCAATCCCACCCTCCTTGCCATGGTTCCTTCCAATCCCGTTTGCGCGCATCATTCAGGCATTCTCCGGAGGACTGATGATCCGCGCTGCCGACCCGGTTGTACTGATATCCGCCCGCCATGCGCACCGTCGCATTGAGCTGTATGTTTTCTCTGATGATCGTGATGGATCCCTGCATCTGCTCAGTCTGTCCGGTGGTCAAGGCCGGTTACCGGCGGTGGAAAAGGGCCAGGGTCCGTTGCCGGATCGGGACAACGCCCTGTTTGTCCGTGACGCCATTGTTGCCGAGCTGCTGCGAGCCGATTATCTGCAGGCTCCGGCGGATCAGGCGGTGTGGGAGGTCTATGCACGGGGCAGGCACAGGCAGGCACTCAGAGAGCGTCAGGATCTGCCGGTGCAGGACTGAGTGCTATTCCGAACAAACTGATGTCTGTCTGACATCTCATTGATATATATCGGATTTCTTACCTTATAAATGGGTATATCGCGACATTGCGGATGGAAAAAGGCTGCTGGCCGACGGGGTATCAGGCATTCAGGCTCAACCCCTTCAAACGGCGTGGCATCCTCGTTAATCTGCTACAGGCGGGGCGTCACGGAGGGCGCTAACGGCAAACAGGAGAGAAGGGATGATCAAGGTTCTGGTGGTGGACGACCACGAGCTGGTGCGTATGGGCATCACCCGTATGCTGGCAGACGTGAACGGTTTCAGTGTGGTGGGCGAAGCCTGCAGTGGCGAACAGGCCGTGGCCATGTGCCGTGACCTGAGCCCGGATGTGGTGCTGATGGATGTGAAGATGCCGGGCATCGGCGGCCTCGAGGCCACCCGCAAGATTCTCCGCCATGATGACAGCGTTCGCGTTATTGCCGTCACTGTCTGTGAAGAAGAGCCGTTTCCAACCCGATTGATGAAGGCCGGCGCGGCGGGATACCTGTCGAAGGGTGCCGATCTTGGTGAAATGGTCCGCGCCATCCGGGTGGTCTACGCCGGCCAGCGTTATATCAGCCCGGCGATTGCCCAGGCCATGGCCCTGCGACCGTTTAACGGCAATGATGCCGCCCCGATGGAGCTGCTGTCCGAGCGCGAATTGCAGATCATGATGATGATTGTCAGCTGTCACCGGGTGCAGGCTATTTCCGACAAACTTTGCCTGTCACCAAAAACTGTTAACACCTACCGCTATCGCATATTCGACAAGCTCGGCATTGCCAGCGATGTCGAGATGACCCTGCTGGCCATGCGCTGGGGCATGATTGATGAAGCAACCACCGCGGCAGTCGTAAGCTGAGTCCATTCCTGCATGACATTTGATTTCCGTCAGTTCCTGTCGTCATGCAGCAGTTTGCCCGGCGTCTATCAGATGCGCGACAGGGACGGCAACGTTCTCTATGTCGGCAAGGCGAGGGACCTGCGGGCACGGTTATCCAGCTACTTTCTGAAAACCGTGTCCGCACCAAAAACCCGGGCGCTGGTGGCGCGCATTGACGATATCCAGACTACCCTTACCGGTAGTGAAACCGAAGCGCTGCTGCTTGAGCAGGCGCTGATCAAGTCGCTGCATCCCCCCTACAATATCCTGATGCGGGATGACAAAAGTTATCCCTATATCAAGATCACCACGGCGGATGATTTTCCCAGAGTCGCGTTTCACCGCGGTCAGCGGCGTGCCGGAGCCCGTTATTTCGGTCCCTTTCCCGGCGCCGCCGGCGTTCGTGAAAGCCTGAACCTGCTGGAAAAGATTTTTCGTCTGAGAAATTGTCAGGACAGCTTCTTCCATAACCGTACCCGGCCTTGTCTGCAGTATGAAATCCGTCGTTGCAGCGGGCCCTGTGTCGGGCTGGTGTCCAAACAGGATTACGCCGAGCAGGTGCGACTGGCAACGGATTTTCTTGAGGGACGTGATCGCGCCGTCACCGATGAACTAACGACGCGCATGGAGCAATCCGCCCAAGCGCTCGAGTTCGAAAAGGCGGCGGCTCTGCGTGACCAGATTGCTGCTATTCGCTCGGTGCAACAAAAGCAGTATGTGGAAACAGACGACGGTGATCTCGACATTGTTGCGATCGCCGCAAGACATGGCATGGCTGTGATTGCGGTGATGATGATTCGCTCGGGCAGGGTGCTCGGCATTCGTAATTGGCAGCCGGATACCCGTGGTGAGGAGTCTGCGGAAATTGTGCTGTCTGCTTTTCTTGCCCATCACTATCTGCAACCGGATGACGCCGGGCTGCCGGACGAAGTGATCCTTAGTCTGGAAGTGGAAGACAGTGACGCGCTGACTGAGGCGGTGCGCCAGCAGCATGGCCGCCGGGTGCGTTTTGCCCATCGTGTTCGCGGAGAGCGGCGCCGCTGGCTGCAAATGGCAACGCAGAACGCCGAGCAGACCCTGCTTGGCCGCCTTGCCAGCCGCGACAACATTGATGCCCGTTTTGCCGCACTGGATGAGTTGCTTGGCGAGCCGCTGGAACCACGCCGAATCGAGTGTTTCGATATCAGTCACACCGGCGGAGAACAGGCGGTGGCGTCCTGCGTGGTGTTTGGTGGCGATGGTGCCATCAAGAGCGATTACCGCCGCTTCAATGTCAGCCCGCCGGTAGGTGGCGATGACTATGCGGCGATGGAGGAGGCGGTGCGACGCCGCTACGGCCGCCTGCGTCGGGAGTCCGGCAAGCTGCCCGGGCTGTTGCTGATTGATGGCGGCGCCGGCCAGGTTTCAAGGGTGGCGGCTGTGCTGGAGGAGCTCGGGCTGAGCGAGGAGTTTGTCCTGCTCGGCATTGCCAAGGGGCCATCGCGCAAGCCGGGGCTTGAGGTTTTATGTCGCCCGGATGGCAGCCAGTTACTGCCACAGGGCGATAACCCGGCCCTGCATCTGCTCCAGCAGGTTCGCGATGAGGCCCACCGGTTTGCCATCGGCGGCCATCGTCAGCGACGTGGCAAGACCCGCAGCCAATCTTCTCTGGACGGTATCCCCGGTGTCGGTCCTGCTCGCCGGCGAGCGCTACTGAATCATTTCGGTGGCTTGCAGACCCTGCGCAACGCCTCCGCCGAGGAGATCGCCAGAGTCCCTGGCGTCAGTCAGGCGCTGGCGCAGGCCATTTATGACTGGCTGCATGCCTGAACGACTGAATGTCACAATGTCACCACATTCCTCTATACTGTCGCCGTCCTGTTGGCTTCTCCGGATGTCCTGATGTCTGACCCTGTTGCGCGATTGACGCTCCCGACCATGATGACGCTCGCGCGACTGGCCTCGATTCCAGTGTTTGTCGCCGTTTTCTATGCACCGTTTCGCTGGGCCCCTATGGCCGCGGCCATTATTTTCGTGATTGCCGGCCTGACCGACATGCTCGATGGCTATCTGGCCCGCCGACTGAAGCAAACTACCCGCTTCGGTGCCTTTCTCGACCCGGTGGCGGACAAGCTGATGGTGGCAGCCGCGCTGGTGATGCTGGTGCAGGCCCATGCCAATATCTGGATGGCCGGCCCGGCCATCGTCATCATCTCCCGTGAAATTGCTGTATCTGCCTTGCGTGAATGGATGGCTGAGATCGGTCAGCGGGCGAGGGTGGCAGTGGGCAGTTTCGGCAAGGTCAAAACCGTGTTGCAGATATCGGCCATCACCGGCTTGCTGGCCAGTCGACCCTTGCAGGACAGTGAAGGCGACCTGCTGATGACGCCATTTCACTGGCTCACCTACAGCCTGCTGTATGCCGCCACCTTGCTGACGCTTTGGTCCATGTTCCTGTATTTGAAAGCGGCCTGGCCGGAGCTGTGGCCATCGCGTCGGCCGGGCTGATCAAAAACAGCGCAGTCAGTCAGGCGGGTGCTTGACAGGGTGAGGGGGCCGGGTAGAATGCCCACCGCTGCACTGGTACAGTGTTTGCATTGCGGGAATAGCTCAGTTGGTAGAGCACGACCTTGCCAAGGTCGGGGTCGCGAGTTCGAGTCTCGTTTCCCGCTCCAAGTTTTCCAAAACCTCGGCGCGTCCGGGGTTTTTTGTTTCGGCGCGGTGGCAGAGTGGTTATGCAGCGGATTGCAACTCCGTGTACGCCGGTTCGATTCCGACCCGCGCCTCCATCTTTACTGTTCCTACTCCCCTGAAGTCCCCCCGCCCGGGTGGCGAAATTGGTAGACGCATGGGACTTAAAATCCCTTGTCCTTCGGGACGTGCCGGTTCAAGTCCGGCCCCGGGCACCAAATAAAATCAATGGGTTATCGCGACCCCCTGATCTGGGGCCAGAGACAAGCTTCTCAAAAACAGGTGTCTGTGCCTAGACCGTGCCTAGATGAGATTTCGTGGGCGCGGCCATACTAGGTAGCCCCAACTCGACTTGTGGCCGCTCTAGCGCGTTTAGTTTCTTGATGTGGATAATGTCCCTCCTGGATGCTGGCTCATTTTTTCTTCGTCTTGTTCCTCTGCTTTCGGCTCGTAGCGGCCGAACCTACCGGTGGGGGTCCAAGGACAACTCGTTCAACTTCCAATCGGTCCACAAGACCTAATTCATTTGATTCAGGAATCAGATTCTTGTCCATCTGGATCCGGGTCAGATAGGTTTCAGCCGCTTCGTCTGCCTTTTCGCTGACTTCTATCTGTGCGGAGTCCGGTAATGGGGTTTCCCCGTCGATGGAATGCGTCGCCCGATACTCCAGCTCAGCGATGTTTAGTATGAGCTCCCTTAGCAGGCTCCTGTGGGCCCCAATCTCGTTGTTGGCAGTTCTCTGCTGATGTCGAAAATTCAACATTGCCAGGCTTGTTCTTGTTCTGCGTTTGGCGGCTCTTTTGGGCGCCAGTTCAACCTCTCGCTGTCGTTTACCTGATTCGTAGGCGTCCTCGATCAATATCTGTACGACGCCTGCGATCGGCTGTTTCCACCGTGTTCTTAAAACGGCCAATTTCGTCCTGATGGACTTGTCCATTCGGAATAAGTAAGCCTTCTTGTGGGAGTCTGCTCGTCTACATTTCTCGTCCCAGGCGTGCCGCATACGCGCATCCAGGCGTTTTAGGCTAGCCGATACGCTCGGCTCTTCCGTGGATCCAGTGGCTCGCTCTGAGATCAGCGCTTCTTGATGTAGATGTTGCAGTGTCTGAATCCAGTAGACGATGTTCCGTTCCGGCTGGACAAAGGTGCTACCACGGAGGATGTGGGTTTTGGCGTTCTCGCGTATCAGGAATGAGACAGCCCAACTGACCTGACTCTCATTGCTTGTGTTCAGCCAGGCCAGAATCTTCTTTGTTTTCTTGGTCCCCACCGTCCAGTCCTCCTCATTGTCTGGGCCTCATCTGCCACTGCTGCTTTCCGTTCGCTGGTCTGATCTCGTCTGGCGCTACTTTTGCCTTGATAAGGATATATTCTTATATTCCTATATAAAATTAAAAATGAAATATATATTCCAAAAACAGATTTCACTTTAAAGTGACCAATAATACCACTAAGTGCAAAAATCGTTTTTAAGTTACAGGAAATCAGGGCCAATGATACCTACAACTCCGTTCAGAAGGGCGATGGGTGAGCTGCGGCATGAGGCCGGCGGTTTGAGCTGGTATGCCAAATTTCTGTTGGTCAGAGCGCTGTTCGTATTTGGCAGGAAGCCTAGCGAGGACACCAAACAGCATCTGGCTCTGAAAATCGGTTTGCCTGTCGGCACGCTAGTCAAAGCCCAGAAAGAGCTGGTCAGGAAAGGGATGGCCTCGTTCTCTCCATCATCCAGTGTCAGCCGGCAAACGCTCGGTCCGACTACTCAAGGGCAGTTCCGCAGTGGATTCGTACTGAATCCCGCTGTGGTGAGTCTGGCTGCAGACAGGGCCTGTGGTGTGAGAACGGAAAACAGACCAGATAGAGCCTTCGAAATGCTGCGTTACCTGCTCCTCTGGCGGGTCCCTGTTCGGCAGGAAAGCGCGAGATACACCAGCTTGCTGGCCACAAGGTCCATGGCTCCCCAAATACTCTTTACCGACAAACACAAACTGAGCGCCAGATGCCGCTTGTTGATCGGGGTTCTGTGCGCCTATGCCGACGAGTTTGGTGTTGTCTGGGACTGCGGCGTTTCACGCTTAGCCGAGCTGACCGGGATGGACATCTCTCAAGTTGACTACCAGCTGGCCAGATTGAAGAAGATGAGGCTGATTCATCACCATATACCCGGTTGTGATGGCAGTCTGTTTTTTAACCGATCATCGGGAGCGTTTATTCTCAACTTCGACGATCAGCTGGTTCCATCACTGAACCCGAAGACACCTGTTCCTGAAATACAGCGAGTGAACCTTAGTCGGTTCAGAGCGCTGGAGCCGCTGGTACCTCCTCAGCAGCCGTCGTCGCTCTTACATGACCTTCCGGGCAAGATTCCCTCGGCCTGGCTGGGCCTTGTTCATGCAGTGGCGGCCCGATTCGCTCATCCGGATCCCAGCCCGGGGCCAGATTGGTTTGCAGATACAACCACAACGGCGATAGGCAGAGTTAGCCGTGCCCTTCTCGATGGAGCCCAGTCGGGTGAGTTGGCCTATGCACGCTACAGGATCTGCCTGTACGCCTCGGAACTGATTCGTGACAAATGCATTACCATCTCTCCCGAAAGCTCCATGATTGACAGGATTCGCCAAGACATCCTCAAGCCAGGACGGGAACATGAGGACGGTTTCGAGTTCTCGGTCGGCGCTGCCATGCTTTACCACTTTGCCCATTCCTTGCGTGACGAGGTAATGTCAGCTCTCCCTCAATTGGGGGAACATCTGGTGGTCGTACCGGGACCCTTGAAATCTGATCAGATTTGGATAATGGCTCGTCGAGCACCAAAATTGGCAGCTTCTGCCTCTGGCAGACAGCGCAGGATCTAGCGCTCTGTTGTTCATTTACTATGCGAGCGGAACTATCGCTGTTGATGATTCTGTATCGCGCATCTGTACTGGGATTGCAGCAGATAGGCAGCGGACGGATCGGTCTGTAATAGATATATATATTTAACCATGTAGTAGGAATGGACCTTATACGTGTCCAACTAATTATTCGCCGCCCAGAATGGGGCGGGTGATGTACGAAAGGGAAACACCGCTCTAGAACAATAAAAATTTATGTAATGCCTTGTTCCTGTGATGAATTTTCACTGGAGCAAGAAGCATGCGTCATCCTTACAACCCCAACCTTACCCTGATTTATGGCAGTGAATGGCAGGGCATGTCACTGCTGTGGCGCCAAGAGCCCTTTATCGAGCAGTACCTGCAGATCAATCACTTTGTGATACGCCATGCCTTCCGTGAGGGTAGAAGCTGTCTGGTGGTAATACTGATTCTGCGTTTCCCGTATGCCTACCCTTGTCCTGAACATGGCGTGATGACTGCATTCTTTCGTAGCCTGAAGGAACAGATCAGGGCAGATATCAATGCCCGTACTGGCATATCAGGGCGCCAGATTTGTTGCGATCTGGATTACATCTGGACCCGCGAGCAGAGCAGCAATAGCAATGACCATAGCCATTACCATGTGGCGCTGTTTATCGATCTGGAAGCGTATTACCGCATTGGTAGCCTGAATCAGAGCCCTGTCGTACTAGACGAGGAGCGGGTATCACCGATTATCCCCCGGGCCAGGTCGCTGGCCGAACGTATCAACCGCGCCTGGGCGCGCGCGATTGGCATTCAGGACTGGCAGGCCGTGGGGCTTGTCCAGTTTCCGGATAACGCCGAATACCGACTGAAACCCCACGACCCGGAGTTTTTTGAGGGCTATCTGGCCCTGTTCAAGCGCCTCAGCTATTTCGCCAAGGCACGTAGCAAGGACTACACCCAGCGTGGGGTGCCGGACTGGTACGGGTCCAGTCATGTCCCCCGGTCCGGTGTTTTTTTACAGCGTTGCGCTATCGGATGGGAATAACTTTCTGAGGAGCCCGCAATGAAGCTGATGAGACTGCAAGCGGTGATCGATACAACCGGCCTGAGCCGCCCGACCATCTACAAGCGCATGGCGCTGGATCTGTTTCCGACGCCGGTGCAACTGGGCGAGCGCGCAGTGGCGTGGGTATCGGATGAGATTGAGATGTGGGTTCAGGCCCGAGTCGATGAGCGTGATGAGCGTCTGAAGGAGCAGTCAGCGCTGGCTGGTCGTCCACTGAATGAAGCCTGGAGACCATTGATTGAAACCCGTGCGTAAGCACCAGAAGGTCGCTGAGCTAAACAGCCGGCAACGCGCTTGGCTGGAGATCGAGCGGCGTAAGTTGCGCCCGGGCATGCCTGAATATCAGGAGTTCCGGCGTGAGTTGATGCCGATAGAGATCGAGCTCGGCATGGGCTTCGACGCACAAGAAAGCCCAATCATCTACAAATGGAAGCCGGGGCAGGAGGCCAATGGATTCCTGATGGTGACAGGAGGGTCAGGTTCAGGGAAAACAGAGGCGCTGAAACTGTTTGGCGCTGGTATTGCCGAGCACGGTATCCCGATCATCACCATAGATTTTCATGGAGACGTAACCTTTCCTGGCCAGACCACCGTCCGCTTGAGAGCGGTTTCTGGAGGATCTGAATTCGGCATCAATCCACTGGTGATTGAACCTGCCTACATCCGGCAGATGGGTTTGGGTGCCAAGATACAGCGTGAAGTCAGCCGAATGAGCCGCGCGGTTGGATGCATGTCCGAGCAACAGCAATCGTGCCTGTACCATGTTATGGAGCAAACCTATCGTCAGTTCGGTATCCGAGAGGAGGACGACAGCACATGGGGACAGAAGCCGCCGACATTGGCGGATATCGTTCAGGGGCTCAGTGACGGTTACCGCAGCGGCATTGAAGCGTTTGACAAACGCACCATCAGCAGTTGCTGGTCCAAATTGCGGCGTATCTGCAGTAATCCGGTATTCATCCGTGGTGAGCCGTTACGAATACATGACCTGCTGGCATGGAACGTCCGGCTGGATTGCAGTCGCCTTGATTTGCCATCACAGCTGTTGGTGGCTGAAACCGTGCTGGAAATGCTGTTCGAAGCGGGCAGAGGAGAAGGCGAGATCCCGGTCAAACCCGAAACCGATGCAGACCGCTACCGCGCTTTTATCATGATTGACGAGGCACGGGTGCTGACCATGGGCCGGGGAAGCCCGGATGCTTCGGAGCATATCCTCAACATCATGGCCAGCCAGTGCCGCAAGTTCGGCATCGGACTGATTCTGGCCTCCCAGATGTGTTCGCACTTTAGCCGAGAGGTACACACCAACATAAACACGCGGCTTGCCATGAAGCGGATGGATCCCGACGAGGCGAAAAAGGTCGCCATGCACATGGGGCTGGTGCCAAGAGACCTGATCTCAAGCGAAAGCCCGCCTGGACTTGGTTACTTTTGCGGAGCATCTACCGGGGGTACAGTGCGCCTACGCCTGCGACAGTTGGCAGACTGAATGTGTAATTTAAAAACGCCTGATCCGAGAGACAACGCGAAAAGCTAGCCTCGCCATTTATCAAAGTGATTGACTGTCAACTGCCCCTGCGTTTGCCTATGTGGCACAACGGCCAAACCCGAGTGCTTTGCTTCGGCAAGGCTGCTCGGGTTTGGCAGGGCAGGCATTACTTGAGAACGTCAGGTCCTTCGTTGCGAGCATTATTGATGCGAGTGCTGATGGGGTCCGCCTCAAACACCCCGGAGCTCACCGGCATCAGTAGCCGGTTGTCGGGGTGCTCGAACCAGTTATAGATCAGCTCGTTGGGGATGATGACCGGCATGCGGTCGTGGATGGCAGCCAGGTCCATTGGCGCCTGAGTGGTCAGGATCGCAACGGTAGGCTGGCTTTCATCACCGCCTCGGTAATCCCATATGCCAGCCATCAGGAACGGATGCTGTCGAGGCAGGTGGATGTGGAAGGGTTGCTTGTGCCCGTCTTGTGCCTGCCACTCATAGTAGCCGGTCGTTGGGATCAGGCAGCGACGCTTGTGCATGGAATCCCTGAAGAAGGGTTTTTCGAAGGCGCTCTCCGCCCGGGCATTGATGGGGTGGGCCTTGGGATGGTCATCCGTGACGAAATGGGGGACGTAGCCCCAGGTCATGTCCAGCAGTTCCAGTCCGTCTCCGGATTCGCGGTACACAGGTACCGGCTGTCCCGGTGCGATGTTGTACCGGGGCTTGAAGGGAGCTGTCTTGCCGACCTTGATCGGGCGGGTCAGGCGCCAGACGGCGGGGTCATGGATGAGGTTATAGCGACCGCACATTTACTGCCTTGTGTATTAGGTCATGCAGGAATGGTGGCACGACTTTCCATCGGTTTCATCTGTCGTCTACTTTGCAGGGCGCTTTGGGTGGGGAGGCATTGGCGGATAGAGAATCTGCCGGCGATATCTGCGCCGCCAACGTAAAGGTGTGCTGCTCGCCAGAATGTTCAGGCAAGCATTTCGTGGAGGGCTGGCCGTCTGGTCAGTGCTCTGACATAATTCCCAGCCTAAATAACTGGTTTAATTGTGTAGCCTTTCGGCTCCTGAAGCGAAGTTGTTGCTTTGGGGTTGGCCCATGAGGGGTGGTGTGCTGGAGAACGGGGAGCATGGGAGTTTCGCAACGTTACCACCTAGAAGCTAGCGCTTGCGGCCCTTTGGAGCGCTATGAAGCCTGCAAATTCATGGCTCGTGGGTACGCCGCTGAGGCTCGGACCGATTCTGTCCGCTTGGCTCGCGCCAGGGCTTTCTGTTGCCTGGTTTTACACTCCCTGTGGCAGGTGCATGCAGGATTGCTGAAGTCTCGTATGGGGCCACCACGGTCCCCTGTTAGCCATGGCGCGCATCGCATCACAAAGGAAGCCAAGGAGCTTGCGGCTAGTGCCGGTGAGATAATTGCTCAGTTTCCTGTAGCAGATGCTGGATACTTGGTCGGATCCATCTACACGGTCATGCTTCCACCTAGCTACCGATCTCAAGTAGGAGCTTACTACACGCCGCCGCCCTTGGTCAGTCGCCTCCTTGAGCAGGCTGAGTCTGCCGGGTTCGATTTTTCTACCGGCAATGTAATTGATCCCGCATGTGGTGGAGGGGCCTTTCTCGCTCCCACTGCCATGAGGATGGCCGATTCAATGAGGCAGAAAGGTGGGTCTGATGAGTGGATTTTCGCTGCTATTAGTCAGCGTCTTCGGGGGATAGAAATTGATCCGTTTGCGGCTTGGATGTCACACACACTGCTGGAGCTTTCGTTGCTACCTTTGTGTAAGTCTGTTGGCAAGCGGCTTCCACAGAAGCTCATAGTGATCGGCGATGCGCTTGAGCAGAAAACTCACGAAACGTTTGGACTCGTAATAGGAAATCCTCCGTACGGAAGAGTGAAGCTGTCTCTCGCCATGCGTAATAAGTTTAAGAGATCGCTTTTCGGTCACGCTAATCTTTACGGGCTATTTACAGACCTTGCTGTCCGGTTGTGTCGGCAGGGCGGCGTTATTGCCTTTGTGACTCCAACCTCTTTTCTGGGGGGGCAGTACTTTATGGCGCTACGAGAGCTTCTCTCGAATGTGGCGCGCCCTGCATCATTTGATTTCATTTCAGATAGGGAGGGTGTCTTTGATGATGTTCTTCAGGAAACTCTTCTTGCCTGCTTTCGGAAAGAGGTAGAGACGCGAAGTGCAGAAGTAAGCCTGTTGGTTCCTAACGGGTTACACTCTGCCTCGGTGCAGCATCTTTCAGTGATCAGTCCAGTTTTTGATTCGGCGCCCTGGATCATTCCTCGCTCGAAGTACGGGGCTGCGCTGCTTGGCAATCTGGGCATGATGGGCACACGATTGTCGGATGTGGGTTTCAGGGTTTCCACTGGCCAGTTGGTATGGAATCGGCATAAGAGTCAGTTGAGGAGTGCTCCGGGAGATGGAGTGAAGCCGCTAATATGGGCGGAATCGGTGTTCGATGGGGAATTTCGTTTTTCATATCAAAGGCGTAGCCATCAGTCATATATCAAGGTTGAATCAGGTCAGGAGTTTCTGATAGTGGACAAGGAGTGTGTGCTTGTTCAGAGGACGACTTCGAAAGAACAGGATAAGCGTCTCCAGTGCGCCGTTCTCCCCCAGAGATTTATCAATAAGGCTTGTGGGGTTGTGGTTGAAAATCACCTTAATATGGTAATTCCTGAAGCTCATAGCGAAGTAAAGGTTGGGGCAAAAACGATTTGTGCCTTACTTAACTCTCGTGTTGTGGATGAGATTTTTCGCTGCATTAGCGGCAGCGTGGCAGTGTCTGCTTACGAACTTGGGAATTTGCCGCTCCCCTCTGTTAATCAGCTTATCGAGCTTCAGCAGGCCATCAAAAAGGGCTTTTCGAAAGATAGTATTGAAGCGCTGATCACAAAGTATTATGGGGGTGTGTGATGAGTTTGCCTTCTGTTCCGCCCCTAGACCTGATCAAGGAAAGGCTTCCGCTAATTTTTCCGGATGGCACGGAGAACAGGAACTATGTAGTCCGTGATATGGCAGTGAAGACCATCTATGTGATGTTCTATGCTGGAGCAATCCATGGGTTGGGGCGCTGGATACGACCAAGCCAAGTGACGGATATGACTGATGAACAGGCAATTATGCTCTCCGACGGAGATAGGCTGTCTTGGGTCGCACGTACCTTGTCGAGTCAGAAAGATCGCCCATTAAATACATGGTATGCAGCGAATAGTAGAGAGCCAATAAGAGATGAGACTCTGCGAACAGGGCTCATTCCTAGCCAAGCGGCGATAGAGCGATCTGATTTGCCGACAACTTCTTCGAAGCCGAGATATGCGCTAAACGCGGATTTTTCGAAGCTCTTCGATCCGCTGCTTGAGGGTGAGGCGGCCCTGAACGCCTTCGAGGATTGGCGCAATCGCCACCTCAGCAAGGCTGCGCTTTCCCGCCAGCGCTTGATAAAAGAGGGGGTGGCGGCTTATGGGTCCGGGGTGGATGTGACCTTCCCTAATGGAGAGCGCCGCAGACTAGCGCCTGGCCTTTCTAGTGTTATATCCAAAGCCGTGATTGAGGTGTTTGCGCCTTCTTTTCTAAAAAATCCAGCGCTGCTTTGGCTGTCTGAATCAGGTAATAAGGTAGTGGCGCGAGATGAGGGGCTTGCCGCCCGATTGGGCCTTAAGATTGATCCCTCAAAGGCGTTGCCAGACATAATCTTGGTGGATCTTGGTGTCGACCCAGCAGGCTCGGACTTCCTCGTTATTTTCTGCGAGGTTGTTGCTACGGACGGCCCAATTGATAGAAACAGAAAGGAGGCGTTATCAGCTGTCGCCAGAGATGCCGGGTTTGATCAGGCGCACTTGGCATTTCTTACTGCATTCATGGATCGGTCCTCTCAAGCATTTCGTAAGGCTTCTTTAACGCTAGCTTGGGGCTCTTTTGCGTGGCTTCTTGCAGAGCCGGATAAAATAGTGCACATGAGAGATTTTTCGAAGTCCTTCCTTTCTGGTCTGGTTGTGAACTAGATTGGGTAAAATTATCAAGTTTATTGCTGGATGATGGCTTAATTATGAATAGACGCCCTTCAACACAAGACCTAACCTGGCTTCTGGATCTGGATAAGAGCAATCAGCTGAATCTAGACCCTCCATATCAGCGAAAAAGTGTGTGGACTCTTAAAGATAAACAGTATTTCTTGGATTCCATTTTTCGAAACTATCCTAGTCCCGCGATTTTCTTGCACAAGACAATTGATGAAAATGGGCGGTCGACATACCACGTAGTCGATGGCAAGCAAAGAATACAGACCATTCTCTCATTTGTCCGTGGAGATATCAGAATTTCTCCTAGTTACGGGGATGCTAGGCTAGATGGCAAGAAGTGGAGCGATCTCGTAGGCGAGACGGACTTGAAACAAGCGTTCTGGAACTACCAGATTACAGTTGAGCAGATCGACTTCGTGGAAGGGGCGGTTGTTAATGAGGTTTTTGATAGGCTGAATCGAAACTCCAGAAGGCTGACAGATCAAGAGCTACGCCATGCCAAGTTTGAAGGTTGGCTAATCGGCAAGGTTGAGGCTGAGGCAGAAAAAGAGGAATGGCAGAGGTTGGGAATTGCTACTAAGGCGCGTGCTCGGCGAATGCTGGATGTTCAGTTCATATCGGAGCTCTTCTTCGTTGTTTTGGAACGGAGTATTAGTGGTTTCGATCAGAGATACTTAGATGACCTCTACGCCAAGTATGAGAACCCAATGGATTCGGCTCCCGAGATGGATGAAGATAGGGTGCTTGGGGAGATCGAAGCCATTAAAAGGTTTCTTTTACAAATGGAAGAAATGAATGGTTGTATAACTAGCTATGCTAGGAGTTTCGGTAATTTCTACCCGCTTTGGTCGCTGATTGCCATCGAAGGGGTTGACAAAGTAGGGAGTGTCGAGGTCTTTTGCGAAAGATATGCAGCCTTTATGGCAAAGGTGTCTGAGGTGGCTGTTCAGGACGACGTGGGGAAGTTTTTGCAGGATCATTCAGATGAGGACTACGCTCACGCGCACAAGTATTTTGATAATTCTCGCGGTGCAAGCACCGATCTGAACCAAAGAGCTAGTCGTCTTGATGCTTTGAGGTTTGGGGTAATACGTTAGCATGAAAGTTTCTGCTTCCCTGAGAAAGGCCTTTGAAGATCAACGCGAAGTCTGTCTTCGTCTCAAAGAGAAAGTGGACCAAATTGTACATGGTTTCAAGGAAGGTCGATGGCATTATGAAAGTAGGCTTAAAGAGCTAAATAGCTTCACTCTAAAGGTTGAGTCTGGCCGATTTTCCAATCCTGCTGCTTTAGAAGATTTTTTTGCTTGTACAATTGTTGTGGCAAACTACTCGGATGTTGATAGAGCAAAAGGAAAGATATTTGAGAAGTTCGACCTGAAATATAGGCGTCCAAAGGACGATGGGATTACCCATAAGCGTCCAGATTCATTTCCTTTTGATGATCTAAGGCTGTATGTCACTCTTAAAGAAGACCCAGCTCTGCCTGAGACTGGACTTGAAGGAGTGATCTTTGAGTTTCAGGTAAAGACATTTTTGCAACATGCATGGTCTATTGCGACGCATGATTTAGTATATAAAACGGACGATATAAACTGGAGCAAGGAGAGGATTGCATATCAGGTAAGGGCCATGCTTGAGCACGCTGAATTATCAATTTATGAAGCCAGCAGTTTGTCGCGCTCATCAGTTTTGAATCTACAAGATTATAACTCGCAGAAGATCAGAGGAGTTGTGGATTTACTAAAGAATGAGTGGGATTCAGATCAGTTGCCGTCAGACATGCTGAGACTTGCGAGGAATGTGTACGAGTTGATGCGCGGTATTGATATAGACCTCGCAAGGATTAGTGAGGTGGCCCGTCTAGGTCGGGAAAGGTACGGTGGGCACCCAGACAATCTTTCGCCTTTCGGTGCTTTTGTCCAGTATCTTTTCTTTTTTGAAAAAGACAGAATGGCCCAAGCTCTTGCCAAAGTGCAGAAAGGTGGTGGTATTTTTGTGCCACATGAAGTGGAAATTCCATCCGATCTTGATCAGTCTGCTTTTCGAAGTATGGTTAAGCCCTCCTGAATGTATCTTTTTGCAATTTTGTCATAATGATGTCTTGGCTCTCTAGATGGTAGGCTCGTTACCGAAGTTGCGGTGCTACTGGGAGTCAGCTCCCTAGTATTTCGTATAGTTACGAGTTGCTTTGTCTTTGCCAAGTACATGAGGCTGGTAAGCCAGCCTCAGTGTCTATTTGAAGTGCAGAAAGGTCTAAAAGTTTATGCTTACCAGATACAATGCAGGCTGCCGCAGGAACGACGTAAAGTCCTCTGCCTTGTCCGCATACACCGCCGTTAGCGGTTCGCTTATATCCCTGTATTCGATGTCGGTATACTCCTGCTGTCCTGGTTTCTTGACGGATATCCCTCCTGAGAGAATATAGAATGTGCCATCTTCCAGTACGGTCCACTGATAGTATTCGTAGGCATCTGTATCCGGACTGGCCGTTATCAGCCGCTCAGCGTTCTCTGCTTTCGCTTGATATTCGGCCTCTATAGCCTGGACCCTTGCTTCGGCGGCGGGCTTTTGTTGCTTGATTTTTTCGAGGTCAGTACGTGCCTGCTGAACTTTCAGCTCCCAGTAACGGGGCGGGTCGCTCTCCTCGTCGTCCTGTCTTGATCTGCTAGATTCCAGCTTCTTCTCGTACTCGGAGATCGAGCGAATGGCGCTTGCGATTCTCTCTTCTGAGTAAACGATTTGATCTGTATGATATGATACTTCTATATTCTTCTCGTTGAGCAGTTTTTTGGCTAATCTGGTCCCTGTTTCATGGAAATACTCAGGGACATTTTTCAGTTGGCATGTGTACTCAACGATAGTTCTTCCTCGGTCATCCTCAATCGCTTCCCATTTTGTGCTGCTACACACTTTACGATTATCGAATGCCTGCCCAACGGTGAATTCCTTAAAGTATTCAAGGCGGCCTTCTTTAACGATATCAATGTCTGAGCTTCCGCATCCTGCAAGTAGCAGTGCGGACAGTATCAAGGCTGCATATTTCACATGCTTCTCCTTATTCCAATTGGTGCATACCGATGTCTTCCGATGCCGGCATGCACAGGGTTTTATGAGTGGGGTGTACCCGCCTTAGGCGGATACGTTCTTGACCTTTACAAAGGTTGTAATGGCGTAGCCGATGCCGTAGATCGAGGCGAATACACCCCATCCGGCGGCAGCCTCGACGTCACTTTCTGCGAAGCCGGCGATGAGAAGGAGGCAGATTGGGAAGAAAATCATGCCAATGATGGACATTACTTTGACGGCTGACATATTCGATATCCTTAGTTTGATTTGATTGGGTTTTCAGAAGTGGTCGGAGTCGAGCGAGTGGGGTGTCCCTGTTATTGCTTTTTCATCCGTTGACTTCGTGTGGTTGCCTGTTGCGGTTACCCCAGTGGCATCGCCTAGTTCAGGTAGCCCAGACCTAGAAAGTATTGCAATCCAATACCTTGGGGGTCAAGACACGCCATACGACAGTTGTTCGGAGATTCCTTAGCGTGTGGGGCTGATCTTGAGTGAGGCTCCACATGGCAGGTTTCCCCGAACGTTTTAAGACAGCGCGGCTCCGGCTGGGGCTGACGCAGGAGCAACTGGGTTTTGAGCTGGATCTCACCAAAGCCTCGGTATCTGCCTGGGAGAACGGCCGGGAGGCGCCAAGCTTCCGATTGCTCCCGCAAATTCGGGCTATCCTTGGGGTGTCTCTGGACGAGCTGATCTGTGGTGATCAGGCAGCCAGAGATTCTGCGGCTCCGGGAGCGGAGCCTGGCATCAGCACCCGCAGTGAAGCGGAGGTGCAGCTGCTCAAGGCCTACCGACGGTTGCCGGCCCGGCGCCGTAAGGCGTTACTGGATATGCTGGATTAACCCGTTGCTTGCTGGCGTTGCGCCAGCTTTTCGCGAAGCGTGGGTTGTCCGGCGGGACTGATCTCGCCAGTCGCATGTTGCTCCTGCTCGGGCTCGGGCAGGAACTCCTCGACCACCTGCAGTCCTTCCTCCTCCAACACCTCGAATGCCGCAGCCCCGAACCCGGCTCGGGCGGCCTCATCCAGTGCATCCTGACTGAGTCCTTCCGTGGCAAGGCGCTCCGCTTCCTGTTTTGCCTGAGCGATGGCCACACTCAGGGGCAGCTCATCCGGGGTGGTCAGATCCACATAGTAGATCGGTGCCCGGTGGCTTTGGGTGGTGCTCTTGCCGCGCAGCCGCAGACACAAGGGCAGGGTGGCCAGCAGGCCGCCGGAGATGGCGTGGTAGTAACGCAGTCTCGCCGTCAGGGTGCGGATGCTGTTGTACCCGGTGGTCCGGAAGACGAACACGCCCAGATCCTCATCGTCACCGATACGGACACTGAGCCGTGCGTAAGGTTTGCAGCCTCCCTGCTTGCCGATGTCGCACTGATCCGGCCCAGGGCAGGGAAGGTGCTCCCAGCCGTCTGATGTTTGCCGGCGGCAGAGCTCACCATCGCCGATACACAGCGGTCGGCCGGTTTGGCGGTCGAACAGTGAGTATTCTGCTCGCAGGTTAAGGTCCGGGTCGTTGAACAGCATGCGTACCGGAATGGCCCGCAGCTTGTTGCCCGGAGCATCCTTGCGCAGCAGCTCGTCCAATGGATGCAGCAGCCAGCCGTCCCTGCCCTGGATCTGGGTGGTGACGGTGAACTGGTCATCCTTCTCCGGCAGTCGCTTGCCGTTCTTCTCGATCACCCGGCCAATACTGATACGGCCGATGATTGGTGGAGTAATCGCGAGGCCTTTGATCATGGTATTTCTCCAGTTGGGTCAAAAATAAATAACGGCACCGGGCGCGAAGCCAGGTGCCGCTTTATGCCGTTGGTTTGGGAAAATCAGGTGCGGATCAGGAAACGCCGGAAGCCGGCGCGGGTGGTGCTGTACTCATTGAGCAGTTCCGGGTGTTCCAGCAGCAGTTTCTTGCTGTCCAGCACAGTGCTGTCCTGACTGCGCTTCCAGCTCACTTCACCGCTGGGGAACACCGCCTTGCTGGCATCGCCCATGGTTTCCTGGATGCGCTGTTTCAATGACGACTCCCGTTGTTCCAGTCGGGAGAGCCGTTCGCGGATATCCACGAGCTCATCGAAATCACCACACAGCGACAGATCCTCGGATAGGTCCATGACAGTGCCGGCATCTCTGGGATAGAGCGCCTGCAAGACCCGGCCTGCCGAATCACTGCCATCTGCCGGGGGCGGAGTTTCAGTCTCGACGTAATGCCAGAATTGCCGCTCAAGTTCGATCAGGCGGCTGATGACTTCCTCATCGCGATCAATGCGGAATACCTGCAGATCTTGGCCACAGAGCAGCACGCTGACATCGGCCGACTGCTTGCCGGTGACGGCCAGCTGATGCTGCACCTGGCATTGGATGTACTCAGGCACCCCGTCACGCCACAAGCGTGAGCCAAACTCGCCGGCTGTTTTGCATTCCAGAATCTGTACATCGTCATTGCCGACGACGGTATAATCCAGATTGGCCAGCATCCAGTGTTTGTCAGGATCCGGGTGCTGCAGCACGGCATTGATGCGTCGCACCTTGTTGCCGGTCTTGCGACTGTAGTGCTCGGCTACAATTGGTTCGAGCACGTTGCCCCAGTACATCGGTGAGCTCATGTCGTCCGGATCAGGCTTGGGAAGATCCTGATCCCGGCCGGTCTTGATCATCCACAGCTCCAGTTGTGACTGATACGGGCTGATGCCGCAGGCTGCAGCTGCATCACTGGCGCCGATGCCTTGCTTGCGGATTCTGAGCCAGTCCTCACGGCTCATGCCCTTGGTGGAAACCAGTCGCAGGGCGGGGCGTTGGGTGCTGTGAGTTGCGCGAGAGGTTGTCATCGGCCACCTCCGATCCACGGGCGCAACCAGCTCCACAAGGACTGCTTTCCAGATGCCGGACTCGGCTTCATGACATCCTTCTTGGCTAAGTGCTCACCTCGGGTAAAGAACTGCGTGACCAGTTCAGACGCCATCATCTGGAATTGCCGATCATTGGGAAGAGCGCCATCGTGGGTCAGCATATATGCGGCGATCTGTTCGCCCAGAATGGACACCACCTCGTACTCGAACACGCCGGGAAATCCCTGTGGTCGGTCCCAGTGAGGTTGAACCTGATGCCAGAGAATCGGGATGTACTCACAGACCGATTGGATCAGCTCGATACAGCCGTTACCCCAAAGATCCAGCAGCTTGATTGTGCGCTCGGTATTGCGGGAGTTGAGCATCAACCCTTCATGCAGGAAGGCGCCCCAGACTGCAGCAAGATGGGGATCAATTCTTGGCAGCGGGGCGCCCGACTGCGAACGCTGGGTGTTGTGATCGTTGGTTGAATTCATGACGTGCTCCTGAAAAGCAAAAAGCCCGGCCGGTTACCCGGTCGGGCTTGTGTGGTTGGTTAGGTTTCAGTTCAGTGAGTTGAGTGGTGATCTCGCAAATGAATATGAGATCCTTGAAAGCTTGACTGAGCCATTACGGGCTCCCATGCTTCAAGGAAGTGATATGTATTCGAGAAATTCTGGAGAGATGGTTAGACACATATCTCCGTGGCATTGATTTACATCGGGAACGGAAGATCATAAGTCGTTGGCGTGGAGAAGGGGTATCCCGCATGTCGAAGAAAACTTCAGAGGAAAGCGTGGACTGGTTGATCAGCGCTATCCGAAACTTACCAACTGATGAGCCCGTAGAACGCGGGACGCCAGGCTATAACACTTACACAACACAGAAGGATCATTGGCTTGGCTGGCTCGACCCAGTAGCCGGAACAGGGACATATTCCCGGAAATCGGCCCCGGGTAGCGGGGCACGTGGGGTGTACAATCGAATCGTTGAGCCGAAACTCCTGATCTGGCTGATTTCGGCAGCGAATGTCCCCGCCGACCTCGTTCATAGGGCTACGAGTGAGGCGGAATCTGCACCTACTCTTGCTGGGAAGTCTGCCGCAATACGAAGGCATGTGCCCTGGGAGGCTGTTGCTGAAGCATTGAAAAGCTGCGCATATGCAGGTTTGTACTAGACATAACTGCGGACGAGCTAAAGACGGTTTCTCAAACGTTAGCTGATGAGGGTGTATGCCGCTTCAAAATAGAGTTGATCCTTGGGGAATTTTGCAATCGGTGCCCGCTCGCGGCGCATGGCTTGGAAATCGTGGCATTCTTCACGACGAGAATAAGCAAGTGGTGGCGCCATGGCGCCACAAGAGCTGGGTGACCTGTAAGCTTGAGTTCCAAGGGAGAAAGCGAGAAATATTCAGCCCTGGGAAATATTCCGAGCTTTTCTTCCTCGATGAAGCTACGGCGCTTTCGGCGGGTCACCGCCCCTGTGCGGAATGTCGTCGCGAGAGATATAACGAGTTCAAAGCCATTTGGTGTGCGGCAAATCTTGAGAATGGATCGTCTACTGACATCTCGGTCGCTCAGATAGACAAGCAGCTTCACATGGAGCGAGCGGTGCGAGGGGGCGGCAAGGTTACCTACAGAACAGATTTCGGGGCCGTCCCGGCCGGAGCTTTTATAGAGATTGGGGGAGGCGCTTTTTTGCTATGGCAAGGGCGACTTCATCAATGGTCGGTACACGGCTATAGCCCGTCCAATCTGGTGCCATCGCAGCTTGATGTAGTAACTATGCTCACTCCGGCCTCTATTGTTCGGGTGCTTCAGCATGGCTTCAGGCCACAGGTTCATGAATCAGCAAGTGGTTAATAATGTCTGAGCGTGATGGCGCTCCTGCTTCTCGTGGGATGTCATCAGTGAAGATAGATTCTGGTCGAGGGTTTCGCGCCATCATTTGTACTCCACAATCATGGAAATCTCCCAGCAGGAATAGGTAGGCCCGGCGGTGATATGCCGGGCAGAGGTCAGGACCGTTGGGGGTGTATCAGGCGACCAGTGCGAGTGCTTGATCTAGTGCCGCTCGCTTGATTGTGGCGCCCTGCCCGAACCAGGCCGAGTCCAGTCGGTAGTCGGTGTTGCGCGCCCGGCGCTCGTGGTCAACGAACTCGGTGACGGCATTGAGCAGGCCATACGCAGTGCTGCGAGATGAGGGCAGGTGAGAGCCGCGACCCTCACCACCGAACAGTGAGAGCACCTTGACCATCGCCCGCTCGTTGGACTTCTGTGCAACCTGCTCCGGGCGCGGCTGGAACAGCAAGCGGATGAACTTCTCCGCTTCCGACTGTTTCACCTTGCGCTCGCTCAGTGCCTTCAGGCTGTACATGAAGTCGTCCCAGGCGGACACGGAAATGCCCATCTGTTTTTTCACAGCTTCCGCGTCGAACACGCTGCGGTGTGACACCTTCACGCACTGCGACTGGCCATTGAGCGCCACTGCTAGGGTGTTGTTGCACACCACCCGGACACTGGTGAACTGCGCAGTGGTGGCCAGCGTGCCGTCGCAGGCCGTGGCCAGCAGGACATAGGCATCGGTGCGATCACTGCCCTTTAGCACGCCGCTCTGGCCGGTTCTGGCCAGTGCCCAGATCTTGCGGCCGCCTTTAAGGCTACCAGCAGTCTCCAACTCAAAGCCGGACTTCTCGGTGAGGTCGCGGTAGAACTCCATGATCTCCCGGGGTTGCACCACCTGATAGCGCTGGCTGACCACGGACAGCGGGGCATGAGTATCCGAGCGGTACAACACCTTGTGATCATCGAAGGAGAGGATCTCCCCCAGATGGCCTTTGTTGCCGTTGATGAATCGCACCGGGGTTTCATGGATGGTCCAGTCCAGACCGGCCTGCTCCATCCAGACTTCCAGCGGTTGCTGTTCCGGCAGCTTGTTGCCTAAGCCATGCCAGGGCGTGCGGCCGACATAGGCCATTTGTTCCACTTGATGTGCCATGGTGAATCTCCTGAATCAGGCGACCAGCAACGACGGATACCCAGCATGACAGGGCATCACGACGATACTGGTCGCATTGGGGGAACGGGGCTAACGGTCAGATCCAGCCGCGTTCGGCCAGACTGACCCAATGGGTTTGGGATACGACAAAGTGATCCAGCACCCGCACGTCGACGAGGCTGAGTGCCTCGGTCAGACGCCGGGTAATCGAGCGATCCGCCTCGGACGGCTCCGCGCAGCCGGAAGGGTGGTTGTGCGAGAAGATCACGGCAGCCGCGTTGTTCTCCAGCGCCCGCTGCACCACCACTCTGGGGTAAACAGCAGCGCCATCGATGGTGCCGGTGAACATCCGCTCGAAGCAGATCACACGATGTTTGTTATTAAGAAACAGCACGCCGAAGTGCTCGTTCTTTTCTTGTGCCAGCGATAGCTGCAGGAAGCGGGCGGCATCCTCGGGTTTGGTCAGATTTTCCTGCCCGGCAATGCTCTCCAGCAGGATGTCAGCAGCGATTTGTATCAGAGTGTCCTGGCTGACGTAGCCACGGACTCGATACAGGCCCTGGTCGTTCTTGATGTAAGGCGTCTTGGCCATAAGGTCCTCCAGACGGCAAAAAGCCCGCACAAGGCGGGCTGATTGGTTGATGGGGTAGGGGGCGATCAGCGAGGACCGACAGGGTCAGTCAGTGTCCACGTTGAAGGTATGTCCACATTCCATGCATTCGAAGCTGTCGAGAATGTTCTCGTCGATGAAGTCACCGAGGGCGGCACCGGCCGACCCGCCGGCAACACCGCCGACCAGACCGCCCAGCAGGGCGCCGGCCAGTCCGCCAAGGGCAGATCCGGCCGGGCCAGCTAGAGCACCGACCGTGGCGCCGATCCGGGCACCGGAGGTGGCAGCGGCAATACCGCTGGCGACACCGGCTACCGTGCCGACAGAGGTACAGACTTTGTGGCCTGTGTGATTGGCTGCGATCCGCACGGATCGGCAGCTGGGACATTGAAGAATCATGGGAAGCTCCTGAAGGGGCATGCACATTGAATGGGCCGGGGCGCATGGAACGAAAGGATGACCAGCCTCAGGTGGGTTATATGTGTTTGAAATAAAATGGAATACCTCTAGTTATTAAGGTTTGCTAAAAGATGGTCGCAGGGATCTGGTTGATACGCCGCATGGATGTAACGATCAAGCGACTGGCGGGTTTGTATGTGGCGCTGGTGAAGTGATCGCCCGAAATAAAGACCTCGTGATCAATACGATCCGTAGTGGTTGGGCGGACTGATGTGAATACTTGCATAGGGAAGACAGATTGACATTTGGTTGGTCGGCCAATTACAGTGTCGACAACTCAGGTTGCTAAGCCTCTTGCCGGGCCCGAATCCATCATGGAGAGACTTATGAATACGATATCCATTCAGCCTCGAAAGGTTGTTTTTGATGTTGCGACCGTTCCCCGCCACTGGAACGGAGGCGATCCGGTTTTAACCCGGTTTTTTGATGCGCTTTCGGTGCATTTCCCCGAGGGTGAAAGATTCTTTATCCAGTCGGTTCGTAACTTCCAGGATCAGGTAACGGATCAGGGTTTGCGTGACGATATTCGTCATTTTATCCGTCAGGAAGGTCAGCACGGCATAGTGCATGACAGTTTTAATCAGGTGATGGCCGGGCAGGGTGTTGATGTCGACAAGACGACGGCCAATTTGCGACGTTTTATTCGCACTACGCAAAAGTATCTTCCGAAAAAATACCAGCTGGCGATGACGGCTGCCTTTGAGCACTTCACCGCGACTCTGGGCGAAGCCATGCTCAAGGAAGAGACCGATATGTTTCGGGATGCAGATCCGGTAATGCGCGCATTGTTCCTATGGCATGGCGTGGAGGAAGTGGAGCACAAGGCGGTGGCTTACGATCTGTATCAGACTGTGGCGGGCGGTGGTTATGTGACGCGTGTGTCGGCTCTGGTTGTTGGTACCTTGATGATTCATCTGGTAGTGGCGCCAGTATTCTGGAACATGTTGAAACTGGATGGCGTGACCCGTCAACCCGGAGTGATACTGCGCGGCTTGAATCGTTTGTATGGTCGTCGAGGCATTCTTGTCCGCATGATGCCGGAATTTCTTGACTGGTTCCGCCCCGGCTTTCACCCGTGGGATACCGGAATGCCAGAGAAAGTGGCTTCCTGGCTTGATGAATATAGCCGTCACGGAGACCCAATGCAGGCCTCTGCTGCTGTTTACGGCGCTGAGCATATGGAGAGAGCGGCTTGACCCGGGTGGTCCATGCAGAGCCGGAGTCTGTTGCCGGCAGTGCTGCGCCGCTTGGGCATCACTGCCACAGGCCAGGCGTCCACTGTGGTAGTTCGGCAATACGCGATCTTCTGGAGTTTCACGGGCTTGAGATGACCGAAGCGTTTTGCTTCGGTCTGGGTGCCGGGTTGGGCATCACCTATGTGGAGATTCCTGATTCGGCTACTCCGTTCATTGTTCATGTGCGTTCCATGGGCTTTGAGGAAAAAGTCTTTGATACTCTGGATGTGCCATTTGCATGGTCGAGCTATCCGGGGAAGGACGCGGCAACAGAGGATATGCATAAGGCATTGCGTGACGGGGTGCCTGCTTTGCTGCTCACCGATATTTACCATTTGCCATATTTCGGCAGTAGCACGCACTTTCCCGGTCATGCCATTGTTGCGTGGCAGCTGGATGAAGTGAGTGATGAGGTGTTTGTCAGTGATACTGAG
Organism: Alcanivoracaceae bacterium; assembly: GCA_023146255.1. Lineage (GTDB taxonomy): Bacteria > Pseudomonadota > Gammaproteobacteria > Pseudomonadales > Alcanivoracaceae > PGZG01. The sequence goes on along the minus strand of JAGLCJ010000005.1, from coordinate 291,189 downwards.
CGTCCCGGATTAATCCCTGTGCCGGGAAACAATCTTGCTGACGCACGTTTTTCCACTTCACCCCCCTTTGTTCATTACGGGAATCTGTTTGCCCCGAGATCGTTGAACTTGGTAATCAGCGCGGAACGGGTGAGAGATGCCATTGTTGATAATGCCCAGACATTGGCAAACAGCGGCCCGTATAGCGGCCTAGCTGCGCTGGATACCTGGATTGTATCGTTGCCCGAGTGGCAGGCACATGAGAACTGGCGCTGGTTGTTACGCTTCGCTTATCAGGTGATCGAAAAGCGTGGTACTGGTGGTGGTGGTTTCAGGACGATGTATGCTGATTTTCTACGCGAGGCCGGTGAGATGCTGCCAGTCGTGCGCTCTGCAAAACTGGTGGAGATGATGCAGCGTTCGGCGGCAGCCTGGTCAGGTCTGGCGGCGTTGCTCAAGATGGCGTCTGAGTCGGATGTGTTCCCTATCCGTGAAATTGAGGGGGCCATTCGTCATGTCAGAACGCTGGAATCGCAGTACGTTCATCAGGTAATAAGCAGCCTGTAACGCGCATGCTCCATTTGGCCGCCATCATATTGGCGGTCTGGGATATCGATGTCATTGTATTCAATGAGGGGAGAGCATGATTGCCCAATCTGAGGTCGCAAACCGCTACTTGACCATGGCAAAAACGTTCTTTGGTACCTCTCATCCGTTATTTAACGCGTTCGGAATTGAAATTGATGAGATTGGCAAGGGCCGGGCCGTTATGAGGATGCCTTGCAGTGTGGCGTTATCTGATCGCCACGGCGGGCTGCATCGTGGCGTTGTTGTGACCTTGCTCGATACCAGTTGTGGTCTTGCCATATTTTCTCGTCTTGGCGACATGCGACCGATTGCAACGATTGATCTGCGAGTGGATTTCATCAGGGAGGCACCTCCCGGCGAGGATGTGCGTGCCGAAGTGGAGTGTTATGCGATGCAAGGTGATATTGCATATGTAAGGGGAAAGGCGGTTGTTTGCCAAGATGATGCGCTGTTGGCTTCAGTATCAGGGTCTTTCGCTGTCGGGACACTCGGTCCGGCATTTGATACGACTGCTACGAAAGGAACCGAATAAGTGACCGCACCTGGAGCCGAGCCGCTGCCAGCCTACTGTGCCGGGTTGAGTGAGCTGCAGAAACAAGTTCTTGATGACACTCCCTATGTGCATTTCCTTGGTCTGAAAGTCAGTCGCGAAGATGACGGCACGACCTGCTATCAGTTGTGTTTCCGCGAAGAGCATATCGGTAACCCGCTGCTGCGTACTTTTCATGGTGGCATTCTTGCGAGTTTCGGTGAAGTTGTCGCCTCGCTGCATGTGCTGGAAGAGGCTGGGATGCAGCAGCAGCAGCCATTATGTACCAGCCTGACGTTTGATTACCTGCGACCGGCCTTTTCCGGAACGATTCGTGCTGTTCCGCGGGTCGTGCGTTCAGGTCGGCGTTTTATTGTCGTCTCTGTCGATATTTTTCTGGATAAGAGTCATGTCTCTACTGGGCGTTTTATCTACGCACGCTGAGAACGTTTGATTCATTTGACATCTTCAGGCTATCAAGGGGGTTGGTATGTTTATTTCCCAAACACTGCGTCGGGCGGTCCAGTTGAACCCGAAAGGTGTGGCCACAATCTACGCAAACAGGAAGCAGAGCTGGCGTGAGTTTGAGAATCGGGTGGCTCGTCTGGCCGCCGGCGTTCGCTCTTTGAAGGTTGCTGACGGGGACCGTGTGGCAATTCTTTCACTCAATAGCGATCGCTATCTGGAATATTTCTATGCCATCCCATGGGCCGGGATGGCGCTTAATCCCATTAATATCCGGCTGGCACCGCCGGAGATTGCCTATGCGCTGAATGACTCCGGGTCGTCGGTGCTGTTCGTAGATGACGCATTCAGTGCCATGCTCCCGGTCCTGCGCCCATTGCTGCAAAGCGTCAGTCATGTGGTGTTCATGGGTGAAGGTGAGTTGCCAGAGGGGTGTGTCGCCTATGAGTCGCTGATCGACCAGCACACACCCCTGGCTGACAGGAGCGAAGGTGGCGCAGAGCTTGCCGGCCTGTTTTATACAGGCGGCACGACCGGACGATCAAAGGGCGTGATGCTGAGCCACGATAATCTTGTCTTTAATGCCTTGAACGTTGTTCCGGAAATGGGCTACGGAATTGACTCCGTCTATATGCATGCAGCGCCGATGTTTCATCTGGCCGATATGGCAAGTACTTTTGCCGTGACCCTGGCTGGGGGCTCTCACGGTATTGTGCCGCGTTTCGATGTGGCTGATGTGCTGTCGTTCATGGAGCGTGAAAAAATCACCCATACGTTGCTTGTGCCAACCATGATCAACCTGCTGGTGTCTTCCGGCAAGATCAAGGATTTTGATGTCAGCAGTGTCAAGCGAATGCTGTACGGTGCATCGCCGATGCCTGAAGCGGTTTTGACTAGTGCCATGGAACAGATGCCAGACGCTTTGTTTGCCCAGGGGTATGGGCAGACGGAGGCGTCGCCGATTATTACTGCGCTGGCGCCGGAGTTTCATGTTGTGGGCGGCGCCAAGCTACGCAGCGCTGGCAGGGCAGCATTGGGTGTCGAGGTCGCCATTATGGACAAGGATGATGTCGAGCTACCGCGTGGCGAGGTGGGTGAGATATGCGCCAGAGGCCCGAACGTGATGCTGGGCTACTGGGGAATGGAACAGGCCTCTGCCGAGACGTTGCGCAATGGCTGGCTGCATACCGGTGATCTCGGCTATATGGATGAGGACGGGTTTGTCTTTATCGTTGATCGCGCCAAGGACATGATTATCAGTGGCGGAGAGAATATTTTCTCGGTTGAGGTAGAGGGTGCCATCTATAGCCATCCCTCGGTGCAGGAATGTGCGGTTGTAGGCATTCCTCACGACGAGTGGGGCGAAATGGTTCATGCGATTGTCGTGCTCAAGGAAGGGCGCGCGCTGAATGAAGGTGAGCTTCTGGCCCATTGCCGTGCACTGATTGCAGGTTACAAGCTGCCGCGTAGCATCGAGTTTCGTAACGAGTCGCTACCGATAAGCGGTGCAGGCAAGATTCTCAAGAACGAACTGAGGCGGCCTTATTGGGAACAAAAGGACCGTGGCGTCAATTGAATGGTGTTTGATAGAAGCGATCGATGACCTGCAAGAGGTAATAAACTGTGAATCTGGATTTCACTCGGGAAGAGCAGGAGTTTCAGCAATCCATTCGTGACTGGATGCAGACGAATGTGCCGGACGATATCAAGCGCTGCTCGGCGGTTGGTGAGATGACCGGCAAGGAACTGCAGCAAAAGTGGGAGCGTCTACTTGGCGGGCAGGGCTGGCTGGCACTGACGTGGCCGGAACAGTATGGCGGCCCGGGCTGGACGGCTACGCAACGTTATATTTTTGATCTCGAGCGAGCCATGGCGGGTGCGCCGCCGACCAGCCCGTTCGGCGTGGCGATGGTAGGGCCGGTGCTTTATACCTTTGGCTCTCAGGAGCAAAAGGATCGCTGGTTGCCGGGTATCGTCAGCGGTGGAACGCTCTGGTGTCAGGGTTACTCCGAGCCCAATGCCGGCTCGGATCTTGCGTCACTCAAGACGCGTGCCGAGCGCAAGGAAGACCATTACCTGGTGAATGGCCAGAAGATCTGGACGACCCAGGCCCACTGGGCGGACATGATGTTCTGTCTGGTTAGAACCGACTCCACGGTCAAGCAGCAGAAGGGGATTTCTTTCCTGCTGATTGATATGAAAACACCGGGTATCGAGGTACGGCCGATCTACTCGATTGACGGCCATCATCACCTTAACGAGGTCTATTTCACCGATGTGCGGGTACCGCTGGAGAATCTGGTGGGTCAGGAAGGCATGGGCTGGACTATTGCCAAGTTCCTGCTGACGCACGAGCGCACCACTATCGCCGGCGTGGCGGATAGTCATCACGAGATATCACGACTGAAGAAAGCCGTGGCTGAAGCGCCGGGCTTTCTGGATAAAAGCCAGGCGAGGCAACGTATTGCTGAACTTGAAATCGAGTTAATGGCGCTGGAATACACGAACTTCCGTACTGTTGCTGCGACTGATGAGGGCAAGCCCTTCGGGCCGGAATCCTCCGGGTTGAAAATCAAGGGCACCGAGCTCCAACAAAAAGTGTCGCAGGCGATGGTGGAGCTGGGCGGCATGATGTCGTTAACCTGGGATAACCCGGAAACAGTTGGCAGTAATGTTTTCAATCGCGCCACTCGACGTTACAACTTTCTGCGGGCCTGCACCATTTACGGTGGATCCAATGAGATCCAGAAGAATGTGCTGGCCAAAATGCTGCTTGGTCTTTGAGGCGAGACGATGGAATTTAACCTCCCGGAAAACACCACCCTTATCGCGGATACCGCTCGCCGGTATCTTAAAGATAACTACAGCTTTGAAATCTACAGGCAGCATATTGAGCAACAGAACCATGTCGATGCGTCACGCTGGTTGGCCATGCAGGAGTTAGGCTGGTTTGGTCTGCCATTTGCCGAATCCAGCGGCGGCTTCGGTGGCACGCTCCTTGATGTGGCGATGGTTGTCAGGGAGCTCGGCGCTGCGTTATGTCTGGACCCCTACGTTGATATGGTGGTGGCGCCGGGAAAGCTACTGGAATATATCGGCTCCGATGCCAGTCTGGCCATGTTGAGCGACGTCATTGATGGTCGCGCGAAGCTGGCCTGTGCGCTGTACGATTATCATGCCGGGAATCAGGTGTTAACGCCTTCCATGAAGCTTAATGGTAAACGCCTGTCCGGTCAGAAGAACTTTGTTCCGGATGGCGGCTTTGCCGATACCTTGCTGGCAACCGCACTGGCTGATGGCGAACTGGTGTTGCTTGCTGTGCCGGTTGCTGATTGCGAGACGATTCGTCATCGGGCGCTGGATGGTGGTCGTATCGCTAACGTGCTGTTTGATGAGGTCGAGATCACAGACGGGATGATACTTGCCCGTGGCAAGAAGGCCGAGCAAGCGCTGAGCATGCTGCTGGCTTATCTGCAGGCGCTCGACTGTGCGCGCATGTATGGTGCCGCTGGCGCCCTGTACCAGCGCACTCTGGAATATGCCAAAACGCGAAGGCAGTTTGGCGTAGCCATCGGTGGCTTTCAGATTATTCAGCACTACCTGGTAGATATGTTCATCGATCTCCAACAGCTTGAGTCAATGCTGTTGATGGTGGCCGTTAAGGCGGAATCCGAAGATGCCTCCCGGCGTGAACGCGCCAGTACCGCTGCGAAAGCCTATTATGCGGATAAGGCGGTACGTATCGCGCAGCAGGCGATCCAGATTCATGGCGGGGTTGGTGTTACCGAAGAACTTGATATCGGTCACTACTTCCGTCTGGTCACTCACTGCTCGCTGACCCACGGTGATCGTGCCCATCACATAAAGCGCTTTGCCGGGCTTGACGAGGTGCATCCGGGTGAGTAATCAGGATTTTGATTTCATCATCGTAGGTGCTGGCTCGGCGGGCTGTGTGCTGGCAAACCGGCTCAGTGAGTCAGGTCGTTACACAGTTTGCGTCATTGAAGCCGGGCCCCATGATAACAGTGGCTTCGTCAACATTCCGTTCGGGCTGATCGGGCTGATCAAAGAGGGTAAGCGTAACTGGGGCTATAACACGGCACCCCAGAGAGCCCTTTGTGACCGGCGACTTTACTGGCCAAGAGGGAAAACCCTCGGAGGTAGTAGCTCGATCAATGCCATGGTGTATATCCGCGGGCAACAACAGGATTACGATAGCTGGAGAGACGCCGGCGCAAGAGGGTGGGACTGGCAGTCTGTGCGGCCGATCTTTACTGCCCATGAAAACAACGAGCAGTATCCGGCGGATGCCTGGCATGGTCGGGGCGGGCCATTGAACGTCACTCGGGTGCAGGATCCGAACCCGTTGACCGAGCTTTTTGTTCGTGCGGGCCAGGAGCTTGGTGAACAGCGTAATGATGATTTTAATGGTGAAAATCAGCGCGGATTTGGCCGTTTCCAGGTAACCCAGAAGCAGGGGCGCCGCTGGAGCGCGGCGCGGGCGTTTCTCGATCCCGCCCGGGGCCGGGAGAACCTCTGCATCATGACCGATGCGCTGGTCAGCCGGGTTGTGCTTAGTGGCGACCGGGCTCAGGGAGTTGAGTACATTGATCAGCAGGGGGTGCCCCGTGTGCTGACCGCTAATCGCGAAGTGATTCTCTGCGGCGGCGCGATCAATTCACCCCAACTGCTGATGCTCTCCGGTATTGGCGATCGTGATCATTTGAAAAGCGTCGGGGTTGATTGCCATGTCCATCTTCCGGAGGTTGGCCGCAATCTTCAGGATCATCTGGATATGACGGTTTCGATTCACGATCGTAGCCGTCAGGCCATTGGCTTCTCTCCATTCTTTCTGCCACGGCTGATACGTGCCTTCTATGACTACTTCCGCTATCGACGCGGATTCCTTGCCAGCAATGCGGCTGAGGCCGGGGCCTTTGTCAATGTCGGAGGCGGCGATCGCCCGGACGTTCAACTGCATTTCCTGCCCACTTTCCTGCGTGATCATGGCCGGGAGCTGACGTCGGGGTTCGGTTGTACAATCCATGTGTGTCAGTTGCGGCCAAAGAGCCGGGGGTTCATCCGGTTGTCCGGTAGCGACCCGCGTAGCGCGCCCTTGATTGACCCCGGTTATCTTTCTGATAGCGATGATCTCAGGGTGTTACGGGAGGGTGTGAAGTTGGCGCGCAGGGTGTTCCGTACTGAAGCGTTTGCTTCTATCTTTGGTGGCGATGACCTGCCGGCCAAGGAAGTGGTGACCGATGAGCAGATTGACGCGGACATACGCCAGCGTGCTGAGTCCATCTACCATCCAGTGGGAACCTGCCGTATGGGCGACGATGAGCTGGCAGTCGTGGACAGCCGATTGCGGGTCAGAGGAATATCCGGGTTGCGCGTTGCCGATGCATCTGTCATGCCGCTGTTGATCAGTGGTAATACCAACGCCCCGTGCATGATGATTGGCGAGAAGGCCGCCATGTGTGTGCTTGAGGATAATGCCTGAGAGATGCCGGCGGTTCGCGTGAACCGCCGGCATCCGCTACCTACCCACTGCCGTGATCAGGTAATACGATAGATCATTGAGCCGTTAGCGATCAGCTTATCTGAGCCTTTCTCCCGAATCGAGACTTCCGAGAAAATCAGCTCTCGTCCCCGTTTTACCGCATTCGCGGTAGCGATGATATCCTTGCCCAGCGCCGCAGCAAGGTAATTCACGGTCATGGATACAGTGGCCGCCTTCATGCCGTTCTTTGGATCATGGCCGGACCAGGCCGCCAGAGCGCCAGTCAGATCCAGCAGGCTGCTGATGGCTCCGCCATGGAAGGCGTTGCCGCCACCAGCCAAGTCGCCACGGTATGGCAGGCAAACTACGGCCCGGTCAGTGACCACCTCGACAATCTCAATTCCAAGCAATTTCTGGAAGGGAACCTCGGGAAACATCTGTATAAGTGAGTCAACCAACGATTCAGTCATTCGTTATTCCTTTACTACCGACGAGAATATTCTGGCAAAGCCCCCGGTTTGTATGAGAAGTCAGGCTACACGGTTTTTGTAAACGTCAAATAGCTCGCCGCCTTCGGAAAAAAGACGCTCACGCCATGTCTGTTCCAGGTTGCGTGTGTCATGGTTGCCAGGGTGAAAATGCCGTTGAGTAAACTCCGGCAGCCGAGGCAATATCTTCGAGACAAACCCATTGCGGCCAAACAGCATGTTCAGCCCTCTGGCATTGTCTTTGATACTGCCGAGCTTACCATCGCGGGCCAGCATCCATGCCCATGTGACACCGAGCATCGGTAGCAGTACGACAAGCGAGGCCGCAGTGGCCGCGACCCGCTCACTGTAACGGTTCCCGACCAGTTCATAGACGTCGTAGGCGACAGACTTGTGCTCGAGTTCCTCAAGCGCATGCCATTGCCATATCTTGATCATTTCAGGGTCGGCCAGACTCTGAAAGTCCTTATCCTCAAGCAGCTGCTCTGCCAGCAGGGCGGTAAAGTGTTCCATGAAGGTGGTGGCTGCGAGCTTGGTGCTCGGTGGGAGCATTTCCAGAACTTTCAGGCCAATTTTAACGAACCGCTCGGGCGTGCGCATGTCGAAGCCGCGCTCGGCAAGCAGTTCGTTCAGGCGATCATGTTCGCGCCCATGGATGGCCTCTTGGCCCATAAATCCGGAAATGGCAGCACGCTGCGCCTTGTCGGTAACCCGATTTCGGAAGTGGCGTACTGAATCCATGAAGTAACGCTCACCCGGCGGGAAAAAGCCTGACAGCATGGCGAAGAAAGTGGTTGCCGTGGCATTCCCGGCATAAAAGTACTTCGGGATGCTTTGCGGGAAATTAAAATCAATATGACGCGGCGGGATTCCCACCGAGGCACCGTTGAGGCTGTTGCTTGCTTTCGTGAGTGTTGTCATTGCGATACTCCCTGGGTTCATAACCGAAATGATTGATTAAACGGCGGTTGCCTTTGCGCTGCGACCTTTGTTCATCCGAAACAGGGTTTCAAGAGCACGCTGGTATCCGGTAGGCATTAACCGCTGGGCAGTATCCAGTAGCACTGCATCAGCGCCAATCAGCACCCGTCTTTGATTCTTTTTTACTCCCTGGAGAATCGCCTTTGCAGCCTGTTCTGGTGTAGACATTGCGATGCGGTCAAACATTTCGGCAATCTCGTCCTGGCCACCCATGCTCATGTTGCCCATCTCGCCCATGCGACTATTGCGGGCAATGTTAGTCTTGACGCCGCCGGGGTGGACACATGTGGCGCTGACGCAGCCGTTCTCGATGTCTAGTTCTTCTCGCAAAGATTCGGTAAAGCCTCTGACCGCAAACTTGGCCGCATTGTAGGCTGACTGGGTTGGTACGCCGATGATGCCGAATATGCTGGAGATATTGACGACATGACCGTCACCAGACTGTTTCAGGTGAGGAAGAAATGCCTTGGTCCCATACACCACACCCCAGAAGTTTATGTTCATGAGCCATTCAAAGTTTTCATAGCTCATGGCCTCCACCGTTTCCCCGAGACCAACGCCGGCATTATTGATGATCAGGTTCACTTTGCCGTGCTCTTTGACACTATCATCGGCGTACTGATAAACCGCAGCTCGATCGCCGACATCAACATGATGCGTTGTTATCTTCACTGGATAGGGCCGGAGCTTGTCCAGAGTTTGCGCCAATCCTTTTTCATTGACGTCTGAAAGGGACAGGTGGCAGCCGCTTTTTGCCAGCGCAATGGCGGTGGCCTGACCGATTCCCGATCCGGCTCCGGTGATGGCGGCAACTTTTCCGTAAAAACTCTTCATGATATTTCCCCTTGTTAAGACCATCGTTCAGGCGCCGAGCAGGGCGCCGAGCATGCCCTGCTTTTTCCCCCTGAGATTTTTGCCCTCGAAATGGAGATAGCCATCTTCGAGATTGCCGAAGCGCAAGGCAGGGAGGTCTCGCAGGTAATCATCCAGATTCTGCCAGGGTACCTTGCTTCCCTGGCGTGGCAGTCTGTCGCTGGCTCGCTGAACATAGCCTGAGCGCAGGTTGAGGAAATTCATATCGGTGCCGCAACCCTCCTCATCAGTGGGGGTGACCCGGGTGGCGCCAATGGCCCGCATATGATTGACCAAGCGGCAGACAAACTCGCAGGCAATATCGGCTTTTAGAGTCCAGGAGGCATTGGTATAGCCAAACACAAAGGCCATGTTCGGCACACCTTCGAGCATTAGTCCCTTGTACAATACTGTGTCAGCCACGCTGATTTCACGACCGTCGACACGCAGCGCAGCTCCGCCAAATAACTGAAGATCCAGGCCGGTGGCGGTAATCAGTACATCCGCGTCCAGATGGTCGCCGGATTTTAGTTGAATGCCAGTTGCGGTAATCGTGTCGATATGGTCTGTGACCACTGATGCCTTGCCTTCCCGAATAACCTTGAAGAGGTCTCCTTTCGGGACCGCGCACATCCGCTCTTCCCAGGGGTTATAGGTCGGCTGGAAGTGGCGCATGTCAACATTTGGGCCAAGCTGTTTGCGCGCCGCGGCCAGCAAAAGCCTGCGTATTGCTTTCGGCTTGCTTAGAGAAAGCCGGTAAACAGCGCGTTGCAGCATGATGTTGCGTGCGCGGGCCATTCGATAGACAACCATTTCCGGCAGAAAGCGGCGCAGGTTTTTGGAGATCAGGTCCTCTTCGGGTACGCTGGCAACGTAGGTCGGCGAGCGTTGCAGCATCACTACATGGGCGGCCTTGTCTGTCATCGCCGGCACCAACGTCACCGCAGTGGCGCCACTGCCGATCACAACCACGCGCTTGCCACTGTAATCATAGTTTTCGGGCCAGTGCTGTGGATGAATCAGCTTGCCTTTGAATTTGTTCAGGCCGGGAATGTCCGGGGTATAACCGGCGTCGTATTTATAGTATCCGGTGCAGTTAAAGACGAAGCCGGCGCTAAAGGTTTCTTCCTTGCCTGTTTTTTCATTAACAGCGGTAACGGTCCAGTGGCACTTTTTGCTGTCCCACTCTTCTGAAAGAACTTTCAATCCGAAATGAATGTGTTTTTTGACGTCATAGTCGCGAGCGGTGTCTTCAATGTAGCTTCGAATGGACGGCCCGTCGGCAAGCATTTTTGTTTTCGTCCAGGGACGAAAATTGTAGCCGAGCGTAAACATATCCGAGTCTGACCGAATGCCTGGATAGCGAAACAGATCCCAGGTTCCGCCGATCCTTTCGCGCCGTTCGATAATGCCGAAACGTACGTTTGGACATTTCTTCTGCAGGTGGCAAGCGGCACCGATTCCGGACAGGCCGGCGCCGATGATCAGCACATCCAGATGGCGATGTTTCATGTCGATGCTCCGTGGTCGAAAGTTGAGGAAGCAGCGCGCTTACGCGAGGGGGTTCTAGATGCTTGCAGAAAGCCCAGCACTGCCTCGGTGAAGATGGTGTTTCTGTCCCCGGCGACCATATGGCCGGCCTGATTCAGCACGACATAATGCGCATGGGTAACCAGATTGAGCAGTTCGCGCGCTCCCTGGTCGCTGAGTACGTCGCTTTGGTAACCACGTATCAACAGTACCGGGAAGGAAAGCTTCCGGGCAGCACGCTCCAGCCTGACCCGCTCGAACATGCCTTCGCTGGTGTCCGAGGGCAGGCGGGCATGGTCCAGAAAGGCAGGATCCCAGTGCCAATAAAGACGGCCGTCATTCTGTTGGCGCAAATTCTTGCGCAATCCTGACAGGTCGCTCGGCGGAGGGCGGTGAGGATTATAGGCGGCGATAGCATCGCGCACCTGTTCAAGGCTGTCGAAGCCGTCCTGATGGCGGCGCATGAATTCAATGATGCGGCGCACGCCCTGTTGCTCCAACCGTGGCGCCACGTCCACCAGCACCAGCGCGGAACAGGGTAGCGAGGCATCTTCACCAAGCGCCAGCATGGCGGTCAGACCGCCCATGGAAGCACCGACAATAATTGGCGCCGTAGGCAATGTACGAATGACGGCGTCAAGGTCTGCGACCAGGCTCGCGGTGCTGTAATCGCCATGCGCACACCAATCGCTTTCGCCGTGCCCGCGTGCATCCAGAGTAATGGCACAGTAGCCTGCGCCGGCAAGTGTCTGAGCAGTGTCGGACCAGGCATGGCGCGTCTGGCCTCCGCCGTGAAGCAGCAGCACGATAGGGGCGGTTAACTCGCCGAATCGACTTGCTCGGAGGACCAGTCCATTGGCACCGATAAACAGTGCCGGCACCGCTGACGAATTCGGCCGGTCTTTTTGCTCGGACTGGTCGGTGGGCCTGGTGTGACTGGGTGTCATGGTCACCTCTTTCTGCGTGAGCACAGCGGCTCCTGAGTTGGTCGAACAACCAAATGGTAGTTCAAAGCAGGGGTGAGTGGCAAAGCGTTTCTACGTGTCAGGTGAACCCGGCTGTAAATTTGGCCTGTTGTGCCTGCCATCAGAAAAAAAAGCCCCTTGACGGGGCTAAATGGCGTGCGCCGCTAGCGACACACGAGGAGCCAGGTTTTGCGTCAGAAATTCTTGACCGGCAGGAAGGTTAAAGTCAGATCGGCTGCAAGGGCGGGGACCTCCAGTTCCACGTTTCCAAGGCCGAGACCTAACAAACTGATGTTGGCTGGAATCAGCAGCGGGTCCGGGTTGCGGATTTTGAGGATCAACCGGCCGTCGTCGACAAAGCGCAGCGGCCCCTCAAGTGTCACGTTGGTGACCCGCTTGCTGCGAATGTCGTGACCAAGCTCGATAATCAGTCGCGGTTCCAGCTCGGGCGCATCCACCAGAATATCGAAAGTGGCGTTGAACCAGGGGCCGTCAGGCGTATCGGAGATGAACCCGGTGATAAATGGCTCATCCGCTCCTTGAGGCACCAATCTGAGGATCAGTGGCCCCGTATCCAGGCCGATTGTGATGATGGCGAGAGCCCGAGCCTGCAGAAAAACGCTAGTGGTGCTGATTGTGGTTGGGTAGATGTTTGCGCGGATGGCCCCGGTCACGAAATTGTCTGTGGCCGGGTTGCCGTCGATCAGGCGCCGGTTTACCTCGACGTCTGGATCGAAGTTGCGCGGTCCGGCCGCCAGAGCGCCGCTGCTGAGAAAGGCAAAGCGCTTTTCCGGGCAATTTTGCCCGATTGAACAGCCGAGATTGGCACTTGTGATAACGCCGCCGAAGTCCTTCAACTCTAGCCGCAGGTGATTGGCGGGTGCGTCGATGCTGTTGTCCGGCAGAACTACGGCACCTTGTTCTTCTGCATCCAGCACCATATTGGCATTGACATCCACTACGGGCAGGACGCGTAACCCGACCAATGTGTAGCGATCTTCCTCGTCGGCAGCGACAAAGTGATTCACTAGATCGGGACCGCCCTCGCGCGGGGCTGGGGCCGATGCACTGCTTTGTGAGATTTGCCGGGTTTGCAGCGGTGCGCCGTCCGGTGAACAGATGGCATTGACACCACAGTCGGCACCGTTCGGCACCGATCTCAGTGTGTACCGATACAGCTCACCCGCCTGCCAGGGGGTGTCCGGGAAAAACTGGACGCGCTGGGGCAGGATATCCAGTCGACCAGGTTCCGGTAACCAGCTGTTATCCGGTGCGCGGCGTTCTACGAAAAAGGTATCGTCGTTGATCGTTGCCGGATCGACACTACGGTTGAATGTCACCCTGATCGGATAGTCCTTGTACAGACTGTCCACATGGAACAAGGGGTCGCTGCCCTTGCCGCCGACACAGCGACCGTTGCGCCAGGCAGACCGTGGCCCGGTGAGTACGGCGCCGGTGAGTGCACAGGAAAAGCCGGGGAACACGGCGGCGACTGGCGAGCGCAGGTTGGCGGCGCTGCCGCCGGGAAGGAACAGGTCATCAAGGCGCAGCGCCAGTGTTTGATCCTGGTTCAACGGATTGCCCTGTGTGTCGCGCAGCAAGCTGGTCAGGACAATCTCGATATCGGTATTGTGCTGCAGATTGCTGCCATCAATGACCACCGTGGCGCCGTCGTGGCGCATCGGGGCGAGCTCTCTGGCTACCAGATTGCCGTCGGCAAAAATCTGGATGGCACCGTCAAGGAACACGGAGGCTGCGTCCAGCGGTTTGTTGAAATTCAGGATAACCGGGTCGCCGGGGCGGGCATTGGGCTGGAAGTCTTCGCCGGGTGACCAGGATTGCAGCTCAAGCGGACGCGCATCGGTTGGCGGTACCGGCGCATTGCGCTGGTCGGCATAGGCTTCCAGACGGAAAGACAGCAGGCCGCTGGCGCGTTCCAGGCCGAGAATCTCCGGCTCGACCACGCTGACGGCATCCATTACCAGTACGCCATCTTCCACTATCGCAAGGCCTACCACCTGAATATTCAGCAGATTCTGGCTCAGCGCTGCGTTGGCGATGGTGCCCCCTGCGGTCATGGCTGCATCCATGTTGAGCAGGGCATAGCGTGGGGCGTCCTGTGCCTTGCTGAACGGGTTGGCGATCAGGTAGCCGTTGGCGTCGCTCAGCAGTGTGATCAGCACTTCACCGGTTTCGATGCCAGAGGTAATTTCGCCGAGAATATTGACGGCCACCGGGCTGCCGCGTAGCACCGAGCCTGCGGGCACCCGCAGTGGTACTGCATCGGGAAAATCGGGAACGAAAGCCAGATCTGCCGCCAGATCGCCCTCAAGTCTGGTAAAAGATTCGTTACCCAATACAAAGGTTTCTACCGGCACCTCATTGACACTTTGCCCGGTGAGCCTTGAGGTAAGCTCCGGCTGTTGTTCACCAAGCGTTCCGACCTTGAGTACCGCCGTTTCACGAGGTAGCGTTGCCACCGGTGTGAAGGAGCGTTCGAGCAGGGGGAGCTCTTCATCCTCCCGGCTGCGCAGACCGGACAGGATCAGGGTGTGCTCCGTCGGCTCAAGATCATCCCTTGGGTCCAGCACCAGATAGCGACCCTGCAGTAACAGCGTGGCCTCGACCAGACCACCCTGGGCATTTTCAAGCCGGACCTGCTCTCCATAATTAATGCCGGCCGGATCCAGCAAGCGATTGAACGCCATTCTCAGGGTGCTCATGTCGTTTGGCTGACTGGCATCCTCAATGTCAACCAGCAGCGCGCTCTGATCCAGCGGGGTTACAGCGAGCAGCTGGAAATCGCCGTTGCCAATCGCTCCGGAAAATCCCTGCTGCGCACCAGCGGTGCGAAAGCGAAAGTCACTGAAGGCGCCAGTGTTGATAGTGCCGAGGCCAGCTTCGCTCAGTTGCAGTTGGTATTCCGTGTTTGGCACGAGTCCGTCGACAGGGCGTAGTAGCAAGCCGCGTCCGTTATCCACTATTTCGTGGCTGAACACGACAGGGGCGCCACTCTCGACTGTGACCAGTTGCAATCTTTCATCTATTTCCGCAATAACGGTTTCTTCAAGAGGCGCCGAGAAACGAAGCACCATCTGGGTGCTGGGAGTCACTTCCTGCTGGCCCGGGTAGGGATAGGCGAAAACAAGACTCTCCGGCGTCGTCCAGGGGATGGTAATACTGCCTTTGTCGCCACCGCATCCGGATAGCAGGAGGAAGCCCGGAAGCATCAACCAGAGTGCCAGGAACGCGGATATTTTTCGGCGATTTGTTATTGTTTTCATGATGGGTTTCTCCCTGTTTGTCATTATTCGCATCTGTTGAAGTTCCGCTCAGAACTTCACGGAAGCGGATAATGAAATGACCTGAATATCGCCATCAGCACGTACCGTTTCATATGGTGCCGGGTCGGAAGGCGAGTTGATGGACGTCAGCTCGAAATCACGCTTGTCGAGTTTCTGGTACTGATAGGCCAGTGACAGCACCACGGGCGCATTAATGACGGGAGCACTATCCAGACGATAGTCGCCGCCAACGCCCAGTACCATTTTGTCGCTATCCAGGAAGTTGACATCTTGCGAGCGGGAAGATTTCAGTGGCGAATCCTCCAGCGCGACCCCGCCAAAAAGTCTGAGCTGGTCAGACCAACGGAAACTGGCGCCAAGACGGGGGACGGTCACATCAACGAACTGCATGTCCGCCTGATTTCTGACGGAATCCCCGGCAAACTTGCTTTCCAGTTCCGACCATTTCTGCTGCTCCAGAGAGGCCACAAGCTCGAACTTTCCCAGAGGCAGCAAGAGACTGCCGCCGAACACCTCCGGCTGGAACGAGTCGATGGTGCTCAGTGCCAGATCAAGCCCCGGGTCGGGGACGACGCCGGGGATAACCACGTTGGCATCCACGCTGACCTCATAGTCGCTCGCATCACGCCAGAACACTGCTGCTTCCAGTCTGTCCAACCCGAACGGCATACAGGGTGAAGAACCGCAGAAAAGCTCGGACATGCGGATGTTAAGCCCCAGCGCCGGGGACAGGCCGGGAGAGCCTTCCAGCGAGAGCTGCTCGGAATCGGTATTGCCGGCCAGATCGGAGACCGCTTCAAGGCGGGCCTTGGCCGCCAGTGTCAGGCGAGCCGAAAAGCCGGCATCGACACCGCGAACGATGTCACGCACAGCGGCACCAAACGCCAGATAAAGCGGTTGCGACTGGTAGCGCATGAACTGGCCTTCCTCGGCCGTGTTGGCCTGAAACGGCAGAATGTTGGATGCGTATTCGTCAAGACCGACATTTATTCCCAGATACATCGGGCGGGCAGTTTCCGATGCGCCGCCAATACGGGTCTTGATGCCCAGCAGCAGCAGTTCCGAACTGGTATCCGACAGGATGTCATTCTGCCGCACCAGTGGGTCAGAGCCTCCGAGCGATTTGGCGCGCAGCTCCTGATCACCGTGCTGCAGTACCACACTCAACTCGCCTTCCGGGGAGCGCGCCATGGCTGCGGGGTTGTAGTACAACGCCCAGGCACCGGGCTCGAAGGCGCTGAATGCCTGTGCCGAACCGGCGTTTGCCGGGCCAAGGCCGTAGGTGGATGCCGCATCGCCGGCGCCGGCAAGGGCTGGGTTAGATAGTGCACCAATGATAACTGCCGTCAGATACAAGCTGGAATTGGTCGGTATGAACCGGTGAGGTTTGCGTGTCATGCCATTGCTCCTTGTTATTCTATGTTCTTTTTTTGATTGCTTTATTTGGGCAATCTCGACGAAATACCCGATTTTGGTCGTCTGACCAATATTCAAGTATGGTATAGAGCCGGGTACCAGTCGGGAATACGTAAAACTTACTGGTGAGCAGCAAGCGTTTCGGGTTGCCTAACGGTGAGCGCGTACTGGTGCGGTGCCTTGTGAACTGACATCCTGCCGGTACTGCTCGGGCGGTTGGCCGAACCAGCGTTTGAAGGCACGCCTGAAGTTGGCGCTGTCGTGATAGTTCATCAACGCGGCGATGGCCTCGATCGACAGTTTGCTGTCGCACAGGTAGCTGGCCGCCTGTTGGGACAGGATGTCGTCACGAATTTGTCGAAAACTGCTGTTTTCCTGTTTCAGCTTGCGGGCCAGGGTGCGTTTGTTCATGAACAGGGAAGCTGCGGCTTCTGCTTCACTGAGCGTGCCGGGTGGTCGGGACAGCATCATCTTCTTGAGCCGGGTCTGGTAGCTCGGTTTATGGGTCTGAAGCTGGGCAAGCATGGCTTCACATTGCTGCAGGGCCAGACGATAGTTTTCATGATTGGCGGAGGCGTTCGGTTCCTGACACAGCGTCATCGGCAATTTCAGCGTCAACTGATCACAACCAAAGCGAATCCGCCCGGACAAATATTCTGCATAGATCGCGTGGTATTCGGGCGCCGCATGGGTAAAGCCTATTTCCGCCTCATACAAGGGGCGACCGACTATGAATTCGCCGAATTCGAGCAGTACCTTGATCATTGTATCTGCCAGGCAGCGCTGGAGATCTGCGTCCAGCGGCACCTGAAAATCCAGTCTGCATTCCAGATGTTCTTCCACCTGGCGCAAGTGCAGCTGGATTACGCTGGCGCGGGTGGGCAGGAAGGTGTGTATCGCCCGTAGCGCGCTGAGCAGGTCCGGGCTGCTGGAGGCGGCAAATCCCATCGCACCGTGGGTTGCCGGAGTCAGGCGCTTGCCCAGCCGTAATCCGAATGCTGGCTGGCCAGACAGTGCCAGCGCGTTGCGCAGAATCCGTACCTGCTGGGCCGGCGTGAGCAGGCCGTCTTCAATCAGGAACTGTGCGACATCAAGACCGGTGCCGCGCAGTAAAACGGGCAATTGCCTGACTGTCAGGTCCAGTTCACGGGCAATCAGCCGCGAGTAGTTCGAAGGAATACTGGCTTCAAGATTTTGCCAGCCATCTGCCTGTTGTGCCATCGGCTTGCCCATTGCTGCTATGCGACGACATTGTCTCTAAATGACCCCTTCAGTGTCAAGAAATGACCTCGTCGCCGTGTTCGCTTCGAATCACTATCCAATGCAGTAAGTTACTCGCAGGAGAGAGGCAGTGGGCAAGATTACCTTTATTGAGCATGACAACACCGAACATGTCACAGAATTTGAGGCCGGAACCACGCTGATGCAGATTGCCGTCGATAATGCCGTTCCCGGTATCGACGGTGATTGTGGCGGGGAGTGCGCCTGCGGCACCTGCCACATGATCGTTGCGGATGAGTGGTTCGGCAAGACCGGATCGATCGGCGACGCTGAGGAGCAGATGCTGTCCATGACCCCGGAGCGGGCGCAAACCTCGCGACTGGGCTGTCAGGTCAAGACCACAGCTGCAATGGATGGCCTCACCGTTCATTTGCCCGAATTCCAGATGTAAATTGGAGGACACCATGACAACGCAAACGCAAGGAATCAGCCAGTCTCTGACGATGGAAGCAATCCAGACCAAGGCGGTCAATGCTGCGGCCAGAGTCGTACCAATGCACTGGCAAATCCTGACATTGAAAGCGCTGGTAAGCGCCAAGAAAAAGATCTTTGGCGCCCGGCCCGGGCCGGGGGCTTTCGTCGAGGCGCCCGTTCCCGATATCAACACGCTGGCCATTGAGGATGTCGACGTCAGCAATCCGTTTTTGTACCGGCAAGGTCAGTGGGGCGCCTATTTCAAGCGTCTGCGTGACGAGGCACCGGTGCATTACCAGGAGAACAGTCCGTTCGGCAAGTTCTGGTCAGTGACGCGCTATGACGACATCCTGTTTGTGGACAAGAATCACGAGCTGTTTTCCTCCGAACCGATCATCGTGCTGGGTAATACGCCAGAAGGCCTGCCGATGGAAATGTTCATCGCTATGGATGCGCCGAAACATGATGTGCAGCGTCGTTCGGTCCAGGACGCGGTGGCGCCACGAAATCTGAAGGAAATGGAGGGCCTGATCCGCGAGCGCACCGGTGAGGTGCTTGACAGCCTGCCTTTGGGCACGCCCTTCAACTGGGTGCCGACGGTCTCGAAAGAACTGACCGGGCGCATGTTGGCCACCCTGCTGGATTTCCCTTACGAGAAACGTAACAAACTGATTCACTGGTCTGATCGGTTCGCTGGCACGGCGGAGACGGCCGGCGGCGAGTTTACTGACGACAGTGAGTTGTTTGATTGCGCCGCCGACATGGCCCGTGAGTTTTCGCTGCTGTGGCATGACAAAAAAGCACGTCTTGCGGCGGGCGAGGCGCCCAGTTTTGATTTGGTCAGCCTGTTGCAGCAGGGCGAGGATACCAAGGATATGATCAATCGGCCGATGGAGTTCCTGGGCAACCTGGCGTTGCTCATCATCGGTGGCAATGATACCACCCGCAACTCCATGAGCGGCGGCGTACTGGCTCTGAACCAGTTCCCGGAAGAATTCGCCAAACTGAAGGCGAATCCGCAACTGATCCCGAACATGGTGTCGGAAATCATCCGCTGGCAAACCCCGCTGGCGCATATGCGCCGGATCGCCACGCAGGATGTGGAAATGCATGGTCAGACCATCAAGAAGGGCGATCGCGTGGTGATGTGGTATGCCTCGGGTAATCGGGACGAGCGCAAGTTCGAAAACCCCGATCAGTTCATCATTGATCGTCAGGACGTGCGAAACCATATTTCCTTTGGTTATGGCATTCACCGCTGCATGGGTAACCGTCTGGCTGAGCTGCAACTGCGAATCCTTTGGGAGGAGCTGCTCAAACGCTTCGACGACATCGAGGTTGTGGGGGAGCCCGAGCGAGTGCAGTCCAACTTCGTGCGCGGCTATTCTGAGCTTATGGTTAAATTGACGCCAAAGCAGCAGTAGTTCGCTGAAAATGAAAGCCTGGTTAACCAGCAGCGGACACCGGAAAGCCCGGTGTCCGCTGCTGGTTGCGGCTGTTTGGTAGCGTCCTGGTTTGATAAAAAGCTCCTGGTAGTTTCACAGCGACTTCAGTTGGAGAAGGAGTGGAGAGGGGATCATGACAACAAGCGAGAAAAAAACCACAGTCATTGTTGGTGGCGGGCACGCAGCAGGTGCGCTCATGACAACCTTGCTGCAGAAGAAATATCAGCATGAGGTGGTTCTGGTGGGCGAGGAACCCCATCCACCCTATCAGCGGCCGCCTCTGTCCAAGAATTATCTGGCAGGAGAGGTTGAGCAGGCGTCGCTGTACCTGAAGCCGCGTGCGGTGTATGAAAAAGCAGGGCAGCAGTTGCGGCTCGGCGTGCGCGTCGAACAAATTGATCGGGACAACAAGACCATCAGGCTGTCGGATCAGAGCACGTTGAAATACGATCAACTGGTGCTGGCCACGGGTTCACACGTCCGGCGTTTGCGGGCACCCGGGTCTGACTTGCAGGGCATTCATTACCTGCACGACATAGCTGACACAGATGCCCTGCGTGAAAAATTGGTCCCGGGGACGCGTTTGGTCATCGTCGGTGGCGGTTATATCGGCCTTGAGGTGGCAGCCAGCGCTATCAAGAAAGGTGTGAATGTCACGGTGCTGGAAGCCGCTGATCGTCTTATGCAGCGCGTAACAGGCCCGGAGATGTCCGCGTTCTTTTACGCCAAACACATCGCTGCTGGCGTGGACGTACGTCTGAACACGGCGGTAACCGGTTTCGAAGCGGGTGATCAAGGTCGGGTGGCAGGCGTAACGTTAGCGGATGGCGGCACTGTGCCGGCCGACATCGTACTCGTCTCAATCGGCGTTATACCGGAAACAGCTCTGGCTGAGGCCGCCGGGCTGCCCTGTGATGACGGTATTGTCGTGGATGAGTTTACCCGTACCGGTGATCCCGACATTCTGGCGATCGGCGACTGTACCCGCCACCGGAATCTGTTTTTCGAGAAAATGCAACGGCTTGAGTCTGTCGCCAACGCGGTTGATCAGGCACGTACTGCTGCTGCGACCCTCATGGGCGAGGAGAAACCCTACGATAGCGCCCCGTGGTTCTGGTCGAACCAGTATGATGTTCGCCTGCAGATGGTGGGGTTGTCGCAAAATCATGATCAGCGTGTGCTGCGCGGCAGCACCGAAGATAAGGAATTTGCGGTGTTCTATCTCCGCGAGGGCTGTGTCATTGCTGTTGACGCGGTCAATCTGCCGGTTGCTTTCATGGTTGGCAAGCAGCTGGTTCAGCACCGCAAGAGTGTCAGCGCTGAAGCATTGAGTGATCCGGGTGCCGATTTGAAGGCGCTGGTCTGAAACAGGTTGCTCCGTCATGGGCATTGTCTTTAAATGACCCTTTGCGTGTCACAAAATGACCTCGCCGTCGTGCGGGCGTAAAATCACTATCCAGGCAGCAAGTTACTCGCAGGAGAGAGACAGTGGGCAAGATTATCTTTGTTGAACATGACAACACCGAACATGTCACAGAATTTGAGGCTGGAACCACGCTGATGCAGGTTGCCGTCGATAACGCCGTGCCCGGCATCGACGGCGACTGCGGCGGGGAGTGCGCTTGCGGCACCTGCCACATGATCGTTGCGGATGAGTGGTTCGGCAAGACCGGCGCGATAGGCGACGCCGAAGAGCAGATGCTGTCCATGACCCCGGAGCGGGCGAAAACCTCGCGACTGGGCTGTCAGGTCAAGACCACAGAGGCAATAGACGGTATCACCGTTCATTTGCCTGAATTCCAGATGTAAGTGCGGAGGACGCCATGTCAACGAAATCAAGCACAACTGATGCCATTCAGACCAAAGTGATCAACGCCACATCCAAAGTGGTGCCAATGCACTTGCAAATCCAGGCACTGAAGATGTTGGTGAAGGCAAAAAAAAGCATCATCGGCAGGCAGCGCCCCCCGCTCAACTTTGTCGAAGCGCCTGTGCCCGATGTCAACACACTGGCGCTCGAGGATATCGACCTGAGCAACCCGTTTTTGTACCGTCAAGACCAGTGGCGCGCCTATTTCAAACGGCTGCGTGACGAGGCGCCGGTGCACTACCAGAAGAACAGTCCATTCGGGCCGTTCTGGTCGATAACGCGCTATGAAGACATTTTGTTCGTGGACAAGAATCACGAGCTGTTTTCCTCCGAGCCACAAATTATTCTGGGCGATCCGCCGGAAGGGCTGTCGGTGGAAATGTTCATTGCCATGGATCCGCCCAAACATGACGTACAGCGCAAGGCGGTGCAGGGTGTGGTCGCGCCCAAAAATCTGAAGGAAATGGAAGGACTGATCCGCACCCGCGCCGGGGAAGTGCTCGACAGCCTGCCTCTGGGCGAACCCTTTAACTGGGTGCCGGCCGTGTCCAAGGAACTGACCGGGCGCATGCTGGCCACGCTGCTGGATTTCCCTTACGAGGAACGTCACAAGCTGGTTGACTGGTCGGATCGCTTGTCTGGCGCAGCATCAGCGACCGGCGGCGAGTTTACCGATGAAGACCGCATGTTCGACGACGCCGCAGACATGGCGAGGGCTTTCTCCAGACTATGGCGCGACAAGGAAGCACGCCGTGCAGCCGGCGAAGAGCCCGGTTTCGATTTGATCAGTATGTTGCAGAGCAACGAAGATACAAAGGACTTGATCAATCGTCCGATGGAGTTTATCGGGAACCTGGCGCTGCTTATCGTTGGTGGCAATGACACCACCCGCAACTCCATGAGCGGCGGCGTGCTGGCCTTGAATCAGTTCCCCGAGGAATTCGCCAAACTGAAGGCGAACCCGGAGCTGATTCCGAACATGGTCTCGGAAATCATCCGCTGGCAAACCCCGCTGGCAAATATGCGCCGGGTTGCTGCGCAGGACGTGGAACTGCGTGGTCAGACGATCAAGAAGGGCGATCGCGTGGTGATGTGGTACGCCTCGGGCAATCGGGATGAGCGCAAGTTCGAAAATCCGGATCAGCTCATTATTGATCGTAAGGACGCCCGGAACCATATTTCTTTTGGTTACGGCGTTCACCGTTGTATGGGTAACCGTCTGGCCGAATTGCAACTGCGCATCCTCTGGGAAGAACTGCTCAAGCGCTTTGATAACATCGAAGTTGTCGGTGAGCCGGAGCGCGTGCAGTCCAACTTCGTGCGCGGCTATTCCAGGTTGATGGTCAAGCTGACGGCAAAAAGTTAATGAGCCGTCTAATCGAAGAGACGTCCGAACAATTCGATTATGTGGTGGTCGGCGCGGGCTCGGCCGGGTGTGCGGTGGCCAACCGCCTGTCCGAGAGCGGTCGCTATTCGGTGCTGCTGCTCGAAGCGGGCCCGGAGAGTCGTCGCAACCCTTTCGTGAACATGCCGCTGGGCTTTCTGCAGTTGATGTTCAGTCGCCGTTTCAACTGGCAGTTCAATACCGAGCCGCAGCGTCACATGCATGACCGCTCGTTGTTCCAGCCGCGGGGCAAGATGCTTGGCGGTTCCAGTGGCATGAACGCGCAGGTCTACATTCGCGGGCATGCCTGGGATTACGACGAATGGGCGCGGCTGGGTTGCGAGGGTTGGTCGTACGCCGATGTGCTGCCGTACTTCCGCCGATCTGAACATTTCGAGCCGAAGTTGACGCAGGGCGAGGCCGGGTTTCATGGTCAGGGTGGTCCGCTCAATGTGGCCGAGCGGCGCTATACAAATCCGCTGAGCAAGGCGTTCGTCGAGGCGGCGACGCAGGCGGGGCACCGCCTCAATATGGATTTCAACGGCCGTGAGCAGGAGGGCGTGGGCTTTTACTACGCTTACCAGAAGGACGGCGCGCGCTGCAGTAATGCGCGCGCCTATCTCGAACCTGCCGCGGGGCGTTCCAACCTGACGGTCCGCAGTGGCGCGCACGTTACCCGCGTGCTGCTCGATGGCACCCGCGCCACCGGGGTCGAGTACCGCAGCGCGAAGGGGTTGGTGCAGGTCCGTGCCGGCCGCGAGGTTGTGCTCTGCGGCGGAGCGTTCAACTCGCCGCAACTGCTGATGCTATCTGGCATCGGTCCGCGTGAGGAGCTGTCCCGGCACGGCATCGAATTGCGTCATGCGCTGGAGGGGGTTGGGCAGAATCTCCAGGATCATATCGACGTGTTCATGCGCGTCAGAGCGCGTAGCCGCCTGGGCAT
Organism: Alcanivoracaceae bacterium; assembly: GCA_023146255.1. Taxonomy (GTDB): domain Bacteria; phylum Pseudomonadota; class Gammaproteobacteria; order Pseudomonadales; family Alcanivoracaceae; genus PGZG01. Next base: position 267,251 of record JAGLCJ010000005.1, on the reverse strand, counting down.
CTCGATGCATCCGAGTTATTGGCTCAAGGGTCTGGTGGCCCTGCTGCAATACCTCAGCGGGCGGCGCGGCATACTGTCGAGTAACGGAGCCGAGGCCGGTGGGTTCATCCGTTCCCGCCCGGAAGAGCCGATACCCGACTTGCAATTGCACTTTGGGCCAATGCTTTACGCCGATCACGGGCGTGACATGAAGACCGCAATGAGCGGTTATGGCTACATAGTGATGATCTACGGACTCAGGCCATTGTCGCGCGGCCGGATTGGTTTGCACAGTGCTGACCCGTTCGCCCCGCCGCTGATCGACCCCGATTACATGGCCGAGTCCGCCGACGTCGAGCAACTGGTTCGCGGTGTACATCTGGTGCGTAGAATCCTGGCGCAGCCGGCCTTCGCCCCGCACCATGAGGTCGAGATGTCGCCCGGGCCGGCGCTGCAGAATGACGACGATCTGGCCGCATGGGTGCGGCGCAGCGGTGAGTCGGCATATCACCCTGTCGGCACCTGCAAGATGGGCATCGATTCTATGGCCGTGGTCGATCCGCGTCTGCGCGTTTATGGACTGCAATGCCTGCGGGTGGTCGATGCCTCCATCATGCCGACGCTGGTTGGCGGCAACACCAATCAGCCAGCGACCATGATTGGCGAGAAGGGCGCCGAGATGATACTTGAGGATGCCGAGGGCTTCTGAAACAAGTCCCCCGGCGCAATGCCGGGGGGTTGTAGGTAGCTCCGGACCAAATCGGTTATTCGGCCAAGTCTACATATGCCGGCGTAGGGGTTTTCGAAGGCGCACCCTTATCCGTATTGTTCAGGAACAGATAGTTGTCCATTGGCAGATGCTTCGCCCGCCACAGCATTTCTACCGAGGTTGAAGGGCGAAGCATGGGCGCGTCGCCATGATGGTCGAAGTAATAGCTGTTGGAGAGTGCGCAGTTGTGGTTCAGAAATACGGTGTTCTGCTGCCGTTTCTGAATGTTCTGAAAGTAGCGGTCATGCACGGTCTGCCGGATTTCCACCCGGGTTGCCTTGCGCCGGCGGGCTTCGCGGATGCAGCGTGAAATATGAATGGAATTTCCTTCCACCATCTTGAAGTAGGAGGTGCCAATCAATGCATACGGGCCGAGCATGATGTAAAAGTTCGGATACCCCGGAACGGTCAAGCCTTCGTAGGCCTGATAGCGGTTATCGTGCCAGAACTGGCCGAGATCAACGCCATTACTGCCGATCAGCTCGAACGAGGGAATGTTGCCCTTTTCGAAGGTTTTATAGCCGGTGGCAAGCACCAGTACATCAATGCGTCGCGATTTGCCATCGTTGGTGGTGATGCCCTGTCGGGTAATGCGCTGGATGGGCGTCGTGACCAGTTCGACATTGTCGCGGGCGAACGTTGTGAAGTACTCGTTGGAGAAAGTCGGCCGCTTGCAACCAAAGCCATAGCCCGGGCTGAGTTTTTCCCAGAGATCCTGTCTGCCGGGGAGCTGCTCTCGCATATTGTCGAGTGCGGCCTTCTCACAGGCGCGCACGATCCAGGGGGCCTGGCGATAATAGATCGCCGACAGCACCATCAGGGTTTCGCTGGCCAGATCGGTTACGCTGCGAACGCCACTTTGCAGGGTGGGTAAGGCACGAAACAGGCTTTTCAGCCAGCCGGGCAACAGCCGGTCCGGCTTTTTCAGAACCCAGATCGGGGTGCGTTGATAGACATCAAGCTGTTTCGCTTGACGAGCGATCTCCGGCACCAGTTGCACGGCGGTGGCACCGGTGCCGATGACGGCAACGCGTTTGTCTGTCAGGTCCATGTCTTCAGGCCAGCGGGCCGTGTGGACAATTTCTCCCTCGAAGGCATCAAGACCTTCGATATCTGGCAGCTTGGGGGAGATCAGCCCGCCGCAGGCGGAGACCAGATGCCGGCCACGCAATGTTTCGCCACTCGCCAGACTGATTACCCAGAGATTGTTTTCCGTGTCGAATTGCGCCCGTTCCACTTCGACGCCGAAGCGGATATGGCGGTAGATGCCGTATTTGGACGATACCTGCCGGGTGTACTGATACAACTCGCTGCCCGGAGCGAATACCCGGGACCAGTTCGCGTTTTGCTCGAACGAAAAAGAGTAGGTGAACGAGGTGATGTCCACGGCAATACCGGGATAGCGATTGTCACGCCAGGTACCACCGACATCATTGCTACGCTCGAGGATCAGGATGTCGTCGACGCCGTCCGCCTTGAGCTGGATGGCGGCACCGATGCCGGAGATGCCGGCGCCGACAATAATCACTTCGTGATCAGGAAGGACAGCGGAAGGACGCCGGGTTTGATCGGCGGTGAAAGCAGCCATGTTCATGCAACAGCCTCCTGGGTGGTCGGTGATGCGTGCAAGCTATCGGATCGGGAGCTGTGGTTGGGTAGTTCGTTATGCCGTCGACTGCTCAGATGGGACTGCATGAAACGGACTATTTTGCGTGTATCCTGACGGGCCTCAGGTAGGAGTAGCAGGAAAATTGGCCAGACGTGGGGCATGTCCTGTCGTGATAGCAGAGTGACTGGCACACTCGCACGACGAGCTTGTTCTGCAACGACATAGGAATCATCGCGCAGGCATTCCTCTTCACTTACCGTCAGCATCAACGGCGGCAGACCCTGATAGTCACCCCGTGTCGGGGACGCGTAGGGATGGAACGGATCAGCGCCCTGCAGGTATATCCTTGTGGCGCCGTCGATCATCACCCGTGACAGCATCGGGTCGCTGTCATTATTCGCATCCCTGGACATCAGCTTTCCGGTTGCATCGGCGCCGGGTGAAATGGCCACCGCGCACACCGGCATGATTTGTTGCTCGTCGCGGGCACGCAGCAACGTCGCCAGAGTCAGATTGCCGCCAGCGGAATCGCCAGCCACCATCAGTGGCAAGGATTCTTTAATCAGGGCGCTATATACAGCAAAGGCATCATCGGTTGCCGCCGGGAAAGGGTGTTCCGGTGCCAGTCGATAATCAGCGAGAAAAATGCGGGCGTTGAGTGCTTTTGCCAGCGTGCCGCAGAAATGGTGATAGGTGTCGAGACGACCGCCGACGAACGCTCCTCCATGGAGGAACAGTACGGTCGCCACAGGGTTGACGGTGCTCAGCCACTGGCCAGGAACATCGGCCACGCGGCCATGGCGCAGGCTGACGCCACGGGGTATCAGGGAGGGCATCAGCGGGGCATTCATGACCCTGCGTAAATGACGGACCAGATGATCAGGGTCCTGAATGTCGCGCTTCATCATCGCGCGGAACAGAGGTTTGATGATTTTTGCAGCAAGTGACGCCATGGTGGTCTCCCGGATTCAGTTGGCCAGCAGGCGATAGGTCTCGCCGACGGTGCGGGCGTAAAGGCGCGGCATCAGGCGCTTGAAACGCCAGGCGAGACGCCCATCGATTTGTGGCAGTACGTAAAGCTCACCACGATCCAGCGCATCAAGTGTTTGTCGGGCGACTTTGTCGGCAGTGGTCAGGGCGAAGCGAGTCATGGCGGACCGCGCAAATTCGCGGCGCCTTTCCGGTAGCTTGCCGTCGTTGACGATGTTGGTGGGGACCACGGTCGGGCACAGTGCAGTGACTTTAACCCCGGTTCCGGCAAGCTCAGCAGCCAGGGTTTCCGAGAGCGCCAGCACCCCGGCCTTGGTGACGTTGTAGGTGCTCATTTCCGGCGCTGCACCAAAAGCGGCGGCGGAAGCGACATTGATGATGCCACCATAGCCAAGATCCCGAAGTTTCGGCGCGAAGTAATGGCAGCCGTGGATTACGCCCCAAAGATTCACGTTCATGCACCAGTGCCAGTCATCCAGTGGCACGTCGCCGATGGGCCCACCGAGACCCACACCTGCATTGTTGATAACCAGTGTCACCGGACGGCCGAGCAGTTTCTCGGCCTCATCACTGAGTGCTTCCATCTGCTTCGCATCGCCGACGTCACAGTGACGGGCAGTTGCCTTGCTGCCCAGCGCCTGCAGGCTTGCGGCGACCTGCTCGGCTCGCTCCTCATTGATGTCTGCACAGATAACCGTGCCGCCACGACGTGCCAGCTCGTAGGCAAAGCTGCGACCAATGCCGCTGCCTGCTCCGGTGACGATAGCGGCTGCATTACGTGAAGGGGGTAGCGGTTGCTTTTTCATAAGTGCCCCTCAGGCGGGTTGCGCAACTGGACGGATACGGCGCCCTGTCCGGATACCGGGCTGGTGATCAAGCAGTGCCTCGAATGCCTTGTGGGTGTCACCAGTCTGTTCGTAGGCGCGCTTCCAGATTCTGATGATCTCCCGGTTGTCATCGTCCCAGGGATGGAAGGTGGGCGAGAAATAGGGGAATACACCTGCCAGCACTTTGGAAAGAATGCCAGGTTTGACGAACAGCACCTTGAGCATATGCGTCGCCGAACGCAGATTGAGGAGCTGTTTGTCTTTGGCCAGCAAGAACGCCTGATTGCCGATCATGATCGGAAAGCCGAGTGCGATGGCCAGCATCATGCCGCTGATACGCAACCGGTAACTGCGTAGGCCGCCGCCGCTGGCGTCGACGAACACATCAAAGCTGACACTCTTGTGCTCGGTTTCCTCGACGAAGTGCCAGTACAGCATGGCCCGTAATTCAGGGTGCGTTTCGTCGAAAAGTTCCGGGTGCTCAAGCAGCACCGAGGAAATGATGGCGGTGAAGTGTTCAAATGCCGCAGCGATGGAGCTTTGCATGTCATCGCTCAGGCGATGCTGGAGTTCCTTGCGAATAAGCTTGAAGATGGCTTCGACCTTGTCCATAGGGACGCCCTGCTGCACGCAGATGGCGTTCATCTCGTCATGCTCGCGGGCATGAATGCGCTCCTGGCGGATGAACTCGCCGGCAGCTTTGCGCACTTCCGGGTCGCGCAGTTTGTCAAGTTGTCTGCGGGCCGAGTTCATCACCCAGCGTTCGCCATCCGGCACGGCAGCCAGAATGGCGTTCATCCAGTGCGTGCTCCAGGGGTCGTTGTTGAACCAGTGGCGGGCGACCGTCTCGAGGTTCATCGGGAAGTGGAGGTCGCGCGTCACAACTTCGTCGTAACCGATCTTGCGATTTGCCAGAGCCATTTGGATTCTCCTACGGTAGTAACCATGGCAATCAACGTAGTTGGTCGGCCAGCCAAATGTCAATCCTGCCAGATAGACATACACCTGAAATATGTATCAGGCGTCGACGGAGCCTGAGCGGGCATCGGCGACAGGGTCATAAAGACGCTTATCGTGGGTGGGGCGAGATCGAATTTAGGCGTGTCGAACGGCATTCAGGCTAGAATATCGCTTCCGTTGCTCGGGAGGATGCCGTGAAGAAAAGTCGTCAGGACAGGTCGGTTGCCCAGTCTGATCGTGATTTCGTGTTGAGATCTGCCGCTCGCTTGTTCCGGGAGCAAGGTTATGACCGGACCACGGTCAAGGAGATTGCCGAAGCGTGCAACATGCTGCCCGGCAGCCTTCATTACCGCTATCAGGCCAAGGAAGACATCCTCGTCGACCTGATGCGGTTGGGCCTGGAGGAGGCCTCGATTGCTGTCTCTCAATCTGTGGCGGGAGTGACAGAGCCTGCTGAGCAGTTGCGCCGCGGCATTAATGCGCACTTGCAAATGCTGGTCAGTGGATCGGATATGGTCTACGTGCTGTTGTTCGAGTGGCGCTCCTTGCGCGGCGGGGCGCGCAGGGAAATGATCAAGCTGCGAGATCGCTATGAGTCGCTGTGGGCCGCGATGCTGCAGCTACTGGCGGAGCAGGGAGTGATACGGAAGGATGTGGATCTCGAGCTGTTGCGTCTTATCGGTCTCGGCGCACTCAACTGGGTGGCTACCTGGTTTCGTGAGGAAGGCCGCTATTCGCTCGAAGATATCGGTGATTTCGTTTGGCGAATGATTCGCAGCGCGGTGCTGGAAGAGCGCGAACAGCGGCCTGCCAGCTAATCCGCAGCGTGTCGAAGTAGTTGCGCCTTACCTCCTTTGGCACTAAATTGGCCGCATGATTAATAAATCCCGGGGCCCAGGCCGGCCCGCTGCCGATGCCACCGCCGTGTCTCGTGATGCGGTATTAAGGGCGGCGTTCGGGGTATTCATCGACCTTGAGTACGACGCTGCCACCATGCGGGAACTGGCCCGGGCGGCGGGGGTGAGTGCTGCGCTGCTGAATCACTTGTTTGGCAGCAAAGAGGCGCTCTGGTTCGAGGCCGTAGATGCCGTTTATGGCCCATTACATCGGCAGCAGATGAGTGCACTGATGGCCCAGAGCGACGTGCGTGAGAGTGCCGGTATCAAGCAGACCCTGAAGACGCTGTTGCTGGGCTTGCTGGCGGAGCCCGGATTGCTCGGCTTTCTGTACCGTGAAGGCGAGCAGCAGAACAGGCGTGGCGCCTACCTGCGTAAAACCTATCTGGGGCCAATACTGGATCAGTTGTGGACAGTTTATGGCGGGCAAAGCGGCTTACCCCATCGTGCCGCGTTCGAGGTGCTGCTGCTGGGGGTGCCACGCATGCTGGTATTTCCGCAACTGCTGGAGGAGCGTCATGGGCTGCTAGGCGACCCCGCCGGGTTGCTGATCGTAGCGCAGCAGGTGGTGGATAGAATGTTTGACATAGTGTTCGAGTCACAACCATAGGCGAGTCAGATGAAACAGGGTGGATGGATTCGGCGCTACGGGTGTTTGAGTGCGGTTTTGGTGGTTCTGGTTGGTTGCAGCCCCGAGCCCGAGGCGCCGCTGGCGCGCCCGGTAAAACTTGCGTATGCGGATCTCACTGGCACCGCTGGTCTGGTGCAGTATGTCGGTACCGTGTGGGCAAAGTCTGAGTCGACCCCGGGTTTTCGAGTCGCCGGCAAGGTCAGGCAGCGCCTTGTCGACCCCGGGGCCCGTGTCGACAAGGGTCAGGTACTGATGCGGCTGGATCAGGCCGATCTGGTTCTGGCTCTTAACTCTGCCCGTGCCAACCGCGACAGAGCTGAGGCCGAGTGGCGGCTGGCCGAGGTAGAGCTGGAGCGATTTCGTGATCTGCGCGACAAGCGGTTTGTATCGGAAACCGAGTTCGATCGGGCATTACTGGCGGAAAGGCGGGCACACGCCCTGTTTGAGCAGGCCGACTCGGAACTGTCCCTGGCGCGTAACCGACTCGCCTACACAGAGCTGGTGGCAACGGGCGACGGAACGGTAACGGAAGTTTTTGTCGATGTCGGAGATGTGGTGGAGGCCGGGGCCCCGGTGGCCCGTATTGCGCTTGATGGTGCCCGTGATTTCGTCGTCGATGTGCCGGAAAGCCAGCGCAACTGGGTGAGCGCCTCGCCCGCCTCGATTACCCTCTGGGCCCTTGGCGAACGCCGTTTCAATGCCAGCCTGCGGGAGTTGGGTGCTGCGGCCGATCCGGTTACCCGCACCTACCGTGCACGTTTCAGTATTGAGGCAGATGACGCAGCCATCGAAATCGGGCAAACCGGCGTGTTGCGCCTGACATTGCCGGAACGTGGCATGGCAGTGGCGGTGCCTTCGGCAGCGCTCATTCCCCGGGACGAAGGGCACGGGGTCTGGGTCTATGATCCGGAGGAGGGCGTGATGCGCAGCCGGGGAGTAGAGATCGTTGGCGTGCTGAACAATGATGTGCTTGTCACCGGGTTGGCACCCGGTGAGCAGTACGCGGTCGCCGGTGTGCATGTTATCAGTGAAGGGCAACCGGCTCGGCCTATGGCGCTGACATCGACCGGACAATGACAATGTTGCTGAATCCGTCCCGCCTCGCTATCCGTCATGGGCACCTGACACTGTATTTTCTTGTCCTGCTGTTGCTTGGCGGTTTTTTTGCCTTGAGCTCGCTCGGGCAAGATGAGGACCCGCCATTTAATTACCGGATGATGGTGATTCGCGCTTTCTGGCCCGGCGCCACCGCCGAGCAGATGGTCGATCAGGTTGGCGACCTGCTTGAACAGACGCTTCAGGATGTCCCCTACGCGGATGAAATTCGCAGCTACGCCAAGCCGGGCGAGATCAGTCTTATCTTCCAGATCAAGGAATCTTCACCACCACAACAGATTCAGCACATCTGGTATCTAACCCGCAAAAAAATTGGAGATGTTTGGGGGCAGATGCCGGCCGGTGTTGAAGGGCCTTTCATCAATGATGAGTTTGGAGATGTTTTCGGCCTGATTTATGCCCTTCAGGGCGACGGATTTGACTGGCAGGAGCTGGAAGACACAGCAGATGATATTCGCAAGAGTCTTATGGTGTTGCCGGATGTCAGCAAGATCGAATTATTCGGCAAGCAGCGGCGATATGTGTATATCGAGATATCGCAGAGTCGGCTGGCAACACTGGGCATCAGCGTGCCGGAACTGGCAGCCCAACTTGGACAACAAAACGAAGTGACACCGGCCGGGATCCTGCAGGGCGAGAGGGATCAGGTTCACCTGCGCGTCTCAGGTCGAATCAACAGGCTGGATGATCTGCGGTCGATGCCGGTCCATGCTGGCGGGCGCAGCGTCAAGCTGGAGGACATTGGTCGGGTGTTCGTCGGCTTCAGCGATCCTCCTGATCCGATGGTGCGGGTCAATGGAAAGCCGGTGGTCGCCATTGGTATTTCGATGCGAAAAGGCGGAGACATTATTGATCTCGGTGAGCAGTTGCAGGCTGAGCTTGACCTCATCCGAGCCAGCTTGCCGCTCGGCATGGAGCTGGTGCGGGTACAGAATCAGCCGGAGATAGTTGCGGATTCTGTCGGCGAGTTTATCCAGGCACTGATTGAGGCCCTGGTGATTGTGCTGTTGGTAACATTCGTCACACTTGGCTTCCAGGGAAGTTTTCGGCATCTGGACTGGCGCCCCGGGGTGGTCGTGGCACTGGCAATTCCGGCAGTGCTGGCTGGCACTTTTTTGCTCATGTATGTTGCCGATATCGACTTGCACAAGATTTCGCTTGGTGCGCTGATCATTTCTCTTGGCCTGTTGGTTGATGATGCCATCATCATCATTGAAATGACGGTGCGTAAGCTTGAGGAAGGCATGGATCGGCACAGTGCCGCCACTTTCGCTTATGCCGAAACCGCCATGCCGATGCTTACAGGCACCTTGATTACTGCAGTAGGCTTCCTGCCTATCGGCCTCGCTAACTCATCTGTTGGCGAATATACCTTTGCCATTTTTGCCGTAACCGCATCGACTCTGCTGATTTCCTGGTGTATGGCAGTGTATTTTGTACCCTATATTGCTTACCACCTGTTGCAGGAACGGGGCTCCGGCGGTCAGCTCGCCGCTGAGCACGATGTGTATGACACGCCGTTCTATCGACGTCTCAAGGCTTTTATCGAGCTGTGTGTTGAGCGTAAATGGCAGACCCTTGCGGCAACCGGCGGCGCTATTGTTATTGGTCTTCTTGGTCTCATGTTAGTCGAGAAGCAGTTCTTTCCAGAGTCCAGCCGCCCGGAGATTCTGGTTGACCTGTGGCTGCCGGAGGGCAGCAGCATGAACTATATGCGTGAAACCACCGAGCAGGTCGAGGAGGCATTGCTCCTGCTGACGGATACCGGGCAGGTGAGCAGCTTTATCGGATCGGGTGCGCCGCGCTTCTATTTGCCTATGGACGTATTGTTTCCGCAAGCGAATCTCAGTCAGCTGATTGTCGAGGCGAAAGACGTCGGTCAGCGTAACGCACTGTTGGCAGAGATGCAGATATTGTTTGCCGAACAATTCCCGGATGTGCGTACTCGAGCGCGACTGCTGCCCAATGGCCCGCCTGTGCCCTATCCAGTGCAGTTTCGCATTATGGGGCCAGAGCCGGAGCAAGTACGTTACTGGGCTGATCAGGTCAGGGAGCAAATGGCTGCGGATTCTGATGTCCAGGGCCTCAACGACAACTGGAACGAACCGATCAAGATTCTGGATCTCCGACTTGACCAGGCACGAGCCCGTCAGCTGGGTGCTTCCACGGCATCAGTGGCCAACTCGGGCCAGGCGCTGTTGTCGGGAATCGTCATCGGCTCGTTTCTTGACGGAGAGGATAATGTGCCGATCGTATTGCGCCAGCCGGTTGAGGAAAGAAACAGCCTGACGGCGATTGCGCAAGGGTATTTGCCGCTGGAAGGCGGTAGTTCGGTACCCATATCTCATCTGGTGCATTCATCTCTCGGTTGGGAGCCAGGGGTATTGTGGCGCCACAATCGCCACTATGCGATTACCGTGCAAAGCGATGTATCCGGGGGCATACAAGGAGACACGGTGGCGCGGAGGCTGGATCGTCAGCTCGATGCAATTCGTCAGAACATGCCGCACGGTTATTTTATTGAAATTGCCGGTACCGTTGAGCAATCACAAAAAGGCCAAGACTCGATTAACGCGTGGCTGCCGCTAATGGCGGCATTGATCTTCACCTTGCTGATGCTTCAGCTGAGGAGCGTGAAGCTGTCCCTGATGATGGTTATTACCGGACCGCTGGGATTGATTGGTGCGGCCTGGACACTCATCTTGCTTAGCGAGCCGCTGGGTTTCGTTGCGTTTCTCGGAGTGATCGCTATGAGCGGTATGATTATTCGCAACTCGGTTATTCTGGTTGATCAGGTTGAAAAGGACATCCAGCGCGGTATGAGCGGATTTGATGCGGTGGTGGCAGCAGCGGTTCGGCGTGCGCGGCCGATTTTCCTGACCACCATTACGGCGGTTCTTGCGATGATCCCTCTGACAACGACATCCTTCTGGGGCCCGATGGCGGTCGCTATCATGGGTGGATTGATTGTTGCGACCGCGTTGACATTATTCTCATTGCCAGCCCTGTACGCGGCTGTTTACAAGCTTCACCGGAGCCAAGGATATTGAATAAGTCGGTTGATGATCTTGGTGGGCGTTCGGTTGTGGAAATACCGTGACCACATATCCATATTATGGACAGGTTAAATTTTTCCTCTGCCATTGCCCCATGCCTTGAGCTCGTTTGGGTAGTCCTGTGGTGCGTCCGCGATATTGCTGCTGTCCTTGCCTGCCCCGGGTAGATAACTTAACTGCGCCGGCTTTCCGGCCATGAGATCCCGTAGCTTCTCCAGCGCCAGGCGTTTTTCCTCTAGGTAGTCATGCCGATCATAATGGCGTGTCTGGACGCCGCCGAGGCCGTGGCTTTGCAGGTGTCCCCTGACGTCCGACGTGACGCCGGCGGCGGCAAGCCGGGTTTCCACGGTCCGCCGTAATACCCCGAACGAAAAGCTCTTCTGCACTTCGCCGGCCTCGATCATGGCGCTGGCGATCTTCTTCAGGTGCGGCGTAGTGGCGGAGTTGTCACAGGCGCTGTGTCCACCATTCAGGGTAATCAGGTAGGGCCCGATCCGGTGGGGCGCAATCTCGTTCATCGCAGTTACGGCTTCCGGTAACAGTGGCAATACATGGCGTCGGGCCTTCTCCCGACGGCCTTTCGGATCCAGAAGGGTCAAGCAGCCATCGTGGATATCTTCTGTAGTGGCCCGCGCGAGCTGCTCAAAACGCTGGGCACCGGTCAACATGTAGAAACGAATGATGGCGGCGCCATGGGAGTCGGTGGCAGTTAACCGCCTCCAGAAGCAGCGCAGCTCGTCGAGGGACAGCACCTGATCTCGTGTCGTTCGGGAGCCCTGAATTACAGCAAGATCCCGGGCCGGGTTAGTGGTGATGTGAAGCTCGCGCAGGCTTTCTGGCGCCCGGGCATTCAGCGGAGCGTTACAGGCCGCAGCATAGGCAGCGCGGATGTAGGATCGGACCTTGTTGGCATGTCCCAGCAGGCCGTTATCGACCATCAGCCGCAGGATTCGTGTCAGGTCGGTAGGCGCCAGATCCGCTGCTGGGGCATTCCACAGTTCGGGGAAGGGCTCCTTGATATGCCGGCGGATGGCAGGGACGGCCTGCTTGAATGACGGCTTGCCCTGAGAATGCAGATGCTCGCAGTAGGCATCCATGAGCTTGCCCAGAGTAGCAGTACGGCGCGCCATTGCCATACGCTCCTTCTCCAGCTCTGCTTCCCGGGCTTCCTCGACTTTGCGCTGCTCGTAAGCGAGCGTTTCGCGCAGGTTCTTGTCACCCAGCATGTGGCGTCGGGCGAGTGCCTTGGCTTCGGCGCGGGCCTCCGCCAGGGTCACCGGCTGACCTTGCTCGTTATAGCGGGGCAGGGTGATACGCTGCTGCTTGCCAGAGGCGTCCGTGTAGCGATAGTAATAAACGCATCGTTCGCCAGTCAGTTTGCGAACCTGGAAGGTGCCTTCGCCTTTTGGCCAGTTTTCGGTCAGCCAGCTATCCGCTGAGGCTGATCGGATCTTTGCGACGGTGATGATTCCCGCGGTGGTTCTGGTCGATGATCTGGACATGCTTTGTTCTCCACGACGTGCTCTGCAGTACGCCGTTTTTTTATGCTCTGCCGCGTGAAAAACCGTGCCTAGCTGGTGCCTAGATTTTCACGATTTGTGCCTAGATGGTGCCTAGTTGGCGTGAGCAGAAAACATACATTCCGAGATCAGGGGATACAATAACCTATTGATATAGATAGAGATATTTTACTGTCGAGAGACGTTAAGAGCCGTTAAGAGAACTCAAAAATCCCCGCTTAAAATCCCTTGTCCTTCGGGACGTGCCGGTTCAAGTCCGGCCCCGGGCACCATACTTCAGTCCCTGCTTTACAACATTTTTCACCGATACCCCCTTGCCGGGTTCATCTGAATTGTGACGTTCCGACGCTATCTGCTAGTCTAGGTTGATATTCCTAGTCTGCGGTGCCCCTGCCGCTGGCCATAACAACAACCTGTATCAGACTACGGGAATCCGGGATGAACTGGTTCAAGAACCTCTCTGTGCGGCTCAAGGTGCTGTCCGTTGCCGGCCTTGGCATCGTCATTTTCATGGCCTATTTCGCCTACAGCTATCTGGTGGCCGATCGCAATATTGATGATCTGGGCACCATCGAGAATATCGACTTCGTGGTGCTGGAGGCCTCCAGCCAGAACAACCTGACTCTCTATATGGTTCGGGATGCTTTGATCCGGGCGATTAACAATGGTGAGGAAGACGCCCTGTCAGAGGCCAGCAGGCTGTCCCTGCAGGCTACCGAAAATCTTAATGCCATGGCGTCGGTGGATCCGGCCATTGCTGCCGAGGTTGATGGTCTGGTCGATGCATTCAATGCCTATTTTACCGAGGCGCAGAAACTGGCTGAAGAAGCGGTTTCCGGTGCTGCGGCAGACGACAACTTTTATGAGGGGCTTGCCAATGTTGCGCGGCTGCGTGAGCAGTTCGAGTACGCGCAGGAGGAGTTTCAGGAAGCCCGCTACACCGCGTTTTATGACAACCTCCGTGGTGCCCGGGAAAGCACTGCCAGTACCCAGTTTATCGGTCTGATTTTCGGCGGTAGTGCCATTGTCCTGCTAATTCTCATCAGCTTCAGAGTAACCCGCAGTATCGTCAAGCCGATCCAGTATGCGGTGGAAGTGGCCGGTGACATTGCCGAGGGCGACTGGGACAAGGACATCCGTGTTGACAGCCATGATGAAGCCGGACGTTTGCTCGCTGCGATCAGGCAGATGCGTGACACCCTCAAGTTCCGCCGCGATGAAGATCGTCGTCAGGAGCTGATCAAGACCCGCCTTGCAGACCTGGGTGACCGCCTGCGCGGCGACATGACCTTGCAACAACTTGGCGAGAACATGCTCAACTATCTGGTGCCGACGCTGGAGTGTCAGGTTGGTGCTTTCTATTGCATGGATATCGACGGTCAGATGCTGAAGTTGAGCAGTTCCTATGCCATGCAGCGGCGCAAGCATCTTTCCAGTGAGTTTGCTCTGGGTGAATCGCTGGTGGGTCAGTGCGCGCTGGAGAAAAAGCAAATTCTGCTGGCCCGGGTGCCGGAAGACTACCTCACTATCACCTCGGCGGTGGGCGCGGGTACACCACGGAATGTGCTGGTGACCCCGATTGTTCATGAAGACGAAGTCAAGGGCGTGATCGAACTGGGCGCCTTCCATGACTTCAGTGACGATGACCTGAAATTCCTCTCCGACAGTGTTCGCATTGTGGCGGTGTCAGTGCATACCGCGCAGAGCCGGGTGCGTCTGGCCGAGGCACTGGAGCAGTCGCAGAAACAGGCTGAAGAGCTGGAACAGCAGAAGCTGGCCATGCAGAAGGTCAATGAGGACCTCGAAGACCAGGCCATGGAACTGGCCGCGTCCGAATCCCGCTTGCAGCAGCAGCAGGAAGAGCTGCGGGCAATTAATGAAGAGCTTGAGTCACAGGCTCAGGCTTTGCGCGCGTCTGAGGAAAGCCTGCAGGCGCAACAGGAAGAGTTGCGGGTTACCAATGAAGAGCTTGAGGCCCAGGCCCGTCTGCTAGCCGAGCAAAAAGGTGAAGTGTCGCGCAAGAACAAGGTACTGGAAGATCTGCAGCTGGAGCTGGAAGAAAAAATCCGCGAGCTGGAGATGTCCTCGAAGTACAAGTCCGAATTCCTCTCCACCATGTCGCATGAGTTGCGCACGCCGCTGAACAGTATTCTGATCCTGTCCAGTGCGCTGGCGCAGAACAAGAAAGGCAATCTGGAAGAGAAGCAGATTGAACATGCCCAGGTTATTCATTCGGCAGGTTCCGACCTGCTGTCACTGATCAACGACATTCTCGATATCTCGAAAATCGAGGAAGGCAAGATGGACATCATCATTGATGATGTCTCGGTGCCGGAGCTGGGCGAGCACTTCCGTCGCCACTTTACCCATCTGGCGGAAAGTCGTGGCCTGAGTTTCTCGGTTGAGCTTGATGAAAGCGTGCCGGAGCATTTCTACACTGATCGCCAGCGCATGGAGCAGATTCTCAAGAACCTGCTCTCCAATGCCATGAAGTTCACGGAAAGCGGTGGCTCGGTCCGCCTGCGTATTGATGTGCCGGCGGATCAGAAGGATCTGCCAGGTCAACATCTGATTCCTGGCAAGACCGTGCGCCTGTCAGTAATCGACTCCGGTATCGGTATTGCCCCGGAGAAACAGAAGCTGGTGTTTGAAGCGTTCCAGCAGGCCGATGGCACAACCAGTCGTAAATACGGTGGTACCGGTCTGGGCCTGACTATTTCCCGTGAGCTGGCGCGATTGCTTGGCGGTGACGTTGGCCTGTTCAGTGAGGGCATTGGCAAAGGCACAAGCTTTATGCTGTTCCTGCCGGTTGGCGATGCAGACAGCGTTTATCAGGAAGAGGGTGCTGACGCACCGTCTCCCTACGCGCAGACGCCGGCAGTGGCCAGCGTTCGTCCGGCAGCTGCGGCCCCGGAGGAAGGCTTCGTGGTGCGCGAGAAGACCGTGTTGATTATTGAGGATGATGGCGACTTCTCCGGTGTGCTCACAGACTTGGCAGCTGACTATGGTCTCGAAGGCCATGTCTGTTCCGATGGCGAGAGTGGTCTGGAATATGCCCGCCATTACCGGCCGAGCGCGATCATCCTGGATATCGGCTTGCCCGGCATGGACGGTTGGCAGGTGATGGAGAAGCTGAAGGCCGATCCGCGCACCAAGGATATTCCGGTACATTTCCTGTCCGGCAAGGACGAGCGCAAGAAGGCCCTTGAGCTTGGCGCCATTGATTTCCTTACCAAACCGATTTCCGAGGATAACATCGTCAAGGCGTTTTCGAAGATCGAAAAAGCCATTGAGAAAAATGTTCGTCGCCTGCTGGTGGTGGAAGACAGTGAGCTGCAGCACGAAGGTATCCGTGAGCTGTTCTCGGAGAAGGGCGTCTCCATTACCGCCGTTCATACCGGGGCAGAGGCGCTGGATGTGCTGCGCACGCAGGTGCATGACTGCATGATCCTCGACTTGACGCTTCCCGACATGAACGGATTCGAGCTGCTCGAGAAAATCCACGGTAACGATGAGTACGATTCGGTGCCGGTGATCATTTACACCGGCAAGGAGCTCAGCCGCGACGAAGAAGCCAAGCTGCGCAAGTATGCCGATCGTATCATCCTCAAGACCGAGCGTTCGTCCGAGCGACTGCTGAATGAGGCGTCGTTGTTCCTGCATTGGCTGGAATCGACCATGCCGTCCAGTCCTAAGCCCGCACCTGCCAGTGTCGAGCACAGGGATGATGTCTTTGCCGGCAAGCAACTGCTGCTGGTGGATGATGATATGCGCAATATCTATGCGCTTTCGGCGCAGCTTGAAGACTTTGGTTTCAATATCACCATCGCCAATAACGGCAAGGAAGCGATTCAGGCGCTAGAGGACAATCCGGAGATGGACATCGTACTGATGGATATCATGATGCCGGAAATGGATGGCTACGAAGCCATGAGCCTGATCCGCAAGCAGTCCCGGTTCCAGAAGTTGCCGATCCTCGCACTTACCGCAAAAGCGATGAAGGATGACCGGGCAAAATGTCTTGAGGCCGGCGCCAACGATTACTGTTCCAAGCCGATTGATATGGGCAAGCTGACTTCCCTGATGCGAGTCTGGTTGCATAAATGAGTAGCCGTTCATGAGCGATGTTCCGCAGATTCAGGACGACCAGGTTGATATGGAAGACGTGGAGATTCGCCTGCTGCTTGAGGCAATCTTTCACATCTATGGCTACGATTTTCGTTCCTACAGCAAGGCATCCATTCGCCGCCGGGTCATGCATCGGCTGAATCTGTCAGGGCTACCCTCGATCATGGAAATGATTGATCGGGTCATGAAGGACAGACAGTTCTTTGTTTCTCTGCTGAATGATCTGACGGTCAATGTCACCGAGATGTATCGTGATCCGATGTTCTACCGGCGCTTCCGCGAAGAGGTTGTGCCATTGCTGAAAACCTTCCCCTTTATCAAGATCTGGCATGCAGGCTGTTCGACCGGGGAAGAAATTTACAGCATGGCAATCCTGCTGGAGGAAGAAGGCCTGTATGAGCGAGCGATGATTTATGCTACGGATATCGACAAGAATGTTCTGGCGGCTGCCAAGAAAGGGATCTATTCGATATCTTCCATTCGCCAGTACGGTGAGAATTACCTTCAGGCGGGCGGCAAGGCCTCTTTGTCTGACTACTACACCTGCAAGTACGACGGGGTGATTATTGATCAGCGACTGCGCCGCAACATTTTGTTTGCCGACCACGATCTGGCCACCGATCAGGTGTTTGGCGAGATGAACGTAATCGTATGCAGGAATGTACTGATTTATTTTGACCGGGATCTTCAGCGTCGAGTGTTCCAGTTGTTTCGGGACAGTCTCGACCTCGGCGGCGTCCTCTGTCTGGGGACCAAGGAAAGCCTCAACTTTTCCGGGATTGCCGATGAGTTCGAGCCAGTGGACGCGCAGATGAAGATTTTTCGTCGCAAACAAGTTGTGCTGTGAGATAGGTAATGATTGAGCAAAAGATACTGATGGTCGATGATCAGCCAGCAAATCTGGTCAGCCTCGATGCCATTCTTGAGGCGGAGGGCAGAGTGCTGCTGAAAGCGACCTCGGGTCCCGAGGCACTAAAGATTCTGCTGCGTGAGGATGTCTCACTGGTGCTGCTGGATGTGCAGATGCCGGGCATGGATGGTTTCGAGGTGGCGGAGCTGATGCGTCAGCGCAAGGATACCCAGACCATCCCGATTATCTTTGTCACCGCCATCAGCAAGGAGGACAAGTATGTCTTCCGCGGCTATCAGGTGGGCGCGGTGGATTATCTGTTCAAGCCACTGGATCCGGTGGTTCTGCAGAGCAAGGTGAATTTTTTCCTGCAGCTTGACCGTCAGCGGCGTGAGTTGCAGGAGAAGCTTCGGCAGGCTCAGGCACATCGGGCTGCCTATGAAGCGGCCAAGAAGGGCGGCGGCCCGGGCGGATGAGCGCCGGAGAGGTCAGGGCGGTGGTGATGGGCGCCTCCTGGGGCGGGGTTGAGGCCTCAATCAAGGTGCTGTCCGAGCTCAAGGTGCCGTTTCCTGTGCCGCTGTTTCTGGCCCAGCACCAACGTTATGAGTCCGAATCCCGTCTGGCCAGAGTGCTGTCGTCTCGCACTGAGCTGAAGGTGGTGGCCCCGGAAGACAAGGAGCAGATTGAGCCGGGGGTCATATATGTATCACCACCCGGTTTTCACATGTTGATTGATCGCGGAGGGTTTATTGCACTGTCGTGTCACTGGCCAGTGCATTATTCCAGACCCTCGATAGACGAGTTGTTTTTCTCTGCCGGCCACGTTTATGGTGCCGGCGTGCTGGCAGTTTTGCTAACTGGTGCCAACGAGGACGGTGCCGCTGGAATACGCTATATTCACCAGCGCGGCGGTACAACAGTTGCACAGGCGCCGGCTACGGCAGAGGCGCCAACGATGCCTGAAGCGGCGATTCGGACCGGGTGTGTTGATTACATACTACCTTTACAAGAAATAGGACAGTTCCTGCGCGAGCAGGTAACAAGCCGGCAAAAACGATGAAGCAAAGCATTCTTCTGGTCGATGACCACAGGGAAAATCTGATCGCGCTGGAGGCAATCCTTGAAGCCCCAGGACGCCAGCTGGTCATGGCCACGTCTGGTAACGAGGCGTTGCAGCTTGCCCTGAAACATGACTTTTCGCTGGTACTGCTGGATGTGCAGATGCCGGAGATGGATGGATTCGAGGTCGCCCAGCTTCTGCGTCAAGGCAGGAAAACCCGCAATATTCCCATTATTTTCGTTACCGCGATTTCCAAAGAGCACACCTATGTCTTCAAGGGCTATGAGTGCGGCGCGGTGGACTACCTGTTCAAGCCAATTGATCAGCAAATCCTGACCGCCAAGGTCGAGGTGTTTCTCGATCTGGATCAACAGAAGCGTCGCTTGCAGCAAGCTGTGGTTCAGATGAAACGCCTCAAGGATGAGAACGAGCGTCTTCTCCAGGCGATTGGTGAGGGCATTCTTGGTGCTGATACCAAGGGGCTGGTGACATTTGCCAACGGTGCGGCGGCGGCATTGCTTGGCATGCCACGCGAGGAACTCGCTGGCAAGCGCGTCGATGCACTGCTGTTCTACGATGAGGATGGTGCTCGTTGCTGGGACTGGTCATCCTCACCACTGCTCAAGGCCTGCAAATCAGATCAGGCCTGGCGCAGTGACACGCCATGTTTTATTCAGCGTGGCGGCATCGCTGTGGCGCTTGATATAGCTGCCACGCCACTTAACCAGCCCGGAGAAGCCTTTTCCGGTTCAGTGCTGGTGTTGCGCGATGTGACCTCGGCATGGCAATCAAGCGCTGAACAACAGGCCCGTGAGCTGCGTCGCCAGCCCCGCAAGAAGCTGTTGCGCGAGATGGTCATGTTCGACCGCACCACGGGTGGTAATGTCGGCCGTCTGATCAATATCAGTCTTGACGGGTTCAAGTTGTCTACCCGTCAAAGCATCGATCCCGGCACCCGTTTCTCCCTGAGTATGGTGCTGCCAGAGCAGTTGCAGGGTGTCACGACGCTGAGCCTTGAGGGGCGTTGCGTCTGGAGTCAGGAACAGGATCGCCAGAATGAGTACCATGCCGGATTTCAGATCGTTGAGGTCAGCGATCTGCACCGTAGCGTGCTGGAAATGATGATGGAGAAGTTCTGATATGAGCATGGAGCCGGTACCGGTAGCAGAGGATGATCTGCTGGAAGACAGTGGTTCGCTGCTGCCTTATGCGTTTGCCCGGCGTCACGGCATTGTGCTGAAGCCGGTTGGTGATCGCGTGGAGGTCTATTGCCGTACCCCGCTGGCTCTGCGCACGCTGGCGGAGGTGCAGCGCCGTTTCGGTGAGCTGCCGGCGCCGCAGCCACTGGATGAAACCCGCTTTGATGCGACGCTGGCGCTGGTTTACGAGCAGCAGCGTGGCGCTGCCGCAGAAGCGGCGGACAATCTTGAAGGGCTTGATCTCACAAGCCTGGTCGACGCCTTGCCGCAGACGGCGGATCTGCTGGAACAGGAAGACGATGCGCCGATCATTCGTCTGATCAATGCCCTGCTGCAGGAGGCGATTCGGGAGAACGCGTCAGATATCCATATCGAGACTTTCGAGCGCCGGCTGTCCGTGCGGATGCGCATCGACGGCGTGCTGCGCACGGTGCTGACGCCGCGTCGTGAGCTGGCGCCGCTGCTGGTATCACGTATCAAGGTTATGGCCCGGCTCGACATTGCCGAGAAACGGGTGCCGCAGGATGGCCGGATTTCATTGCGTCTGGGCGGCCGTGATGTTGATGTGCGGGTGTCCACCATGCCGTCCAGCAATGGTGAGAGGGTGGTGCTGCGACTGCTGGACAAGCAGGCCGGGCGATTACAGCTTTCTCATCTGGGTATGGGCGACCAGTGTTATCAGATGATGCGCGAGCTGATTCATAAGCCGCACGGCATTATTCTGGTAACGGGACCGACCGGCTCCGGTAAGACGACGACACTGTATGCCGGCCTGACCGATCTGAATGATCACTCGCGTAATATCCTCACCGTCGAAGATCCGATCGAATATCAGCTTGAGGGTATCGGTCAGACCCAGGTCAACACCAAGGTGGAGATGACCTTCGCCCGTGGTCTGCGCGCTATTTTGCGTCAGGATCCGGATGTGGTGATGGTCGGCGAAATTCGCGATCTGGAAACCGCCGAGATCGCCGTGCAGGCATCGCTCACCGGTCACCTGGTGCTGTCGACTTTGCACACCAATAGCGCGGTTGGCGCTGTCACCCGCTTGCAGGACATGGGCATCGAACCGTTTCTGCTGTCCTCGAGCCTGCTTGGTGTGCTGGCCCAGCGACTAGTGCGGCTGTTGTGCCCGCACTGCAAGGAAGAGCATGTCCTCACCGAGGCAGAGCGCACCATGCTCGGCCTGATCGATGGGCATACCGACAAGGTATTCCGGCCGGTTGGTTGCGAGCAGTGCAATCAGACCGGCTATCGCGGCCGAACCGGTATCTACGAGCTGGTGCTGATCGACGATACCCTGCGGGAAATGATCCACGACCGGGCCGCCGAGCAGCTGCTGGAACGTCATGCCAGGAAGTCGACGCCGGGTATCCGCATGGATGGCTGGCGCAAGGTACTGGCCGGCGATACCAGCATTGAGGAAGTGCTGCGTGTCACCCGGGAAAACTGATAGGCTGGCACCCCTGTTATGGAGTCCGGTAAAGGCCGTCGCTGATGCCCGCGTTTGAATATCGTTGTCTGGATGACAATGGCAAGGTCCGCAAAGGCGTGCTTGAGGCGGACAGTCCGCGTCAGGTTCGCCAGCAGCTGCGTGACAAGGGCTGGGTGGCCCTTGATGTCACTGTTACCGCTGACAAGCATGTTGCCAATCCGCTGTTTTCCTCCTCATCCTCCAGTGGCCGCCTGAATGGTGCCGAGCAGGCGTTGATTACCCGTCAGCTGGCGACCCTGATTCGCTCCGGGATGCCGGTGGAACAATCCCTGACCGCAGTAGCCCGTCAGGCGGGCAAGCCGCGGGTCGAGCGTATCGTGTTGGCGGTTCGGGCCAGAGTTCTTGAGGGTCACAGTCTGGCCGGCAGTCTGGCCGAGTTTCCCCGTGCCTTCCCGGAAATGTACCGGGCCACGGTCGCTGCGGGTGAACAGAGCGGTCATCTGGAGCAGGTGCTGGAGCAGCTCGCCGAGTATCTGGAAACCCGGCATGACACCGGCCGCTCGGTAACCCAGGCAATGATCTATCCGGCCTTTATCATGGTGTTCTCCAGCCTCGTTATCACCGTGCTGATGATGTACGTGGTGCCGAAGATGGTGGAGGTATTTATCAATCAGGGCCGGGTGCTGCCGCTACTGACCCGGATCATGATTGTCATCAGCGACTTTTTCCGCGACTGGCTCTGGCTGGTGGCGTTGCTGGTCACTGCGGCGGTGGTGCTGTTCGGTCGGGCCATGCGCGACCCGGCGTTCAGACTACGGGTACACAGGCGTCTGGTCACAGTGCCTCTGATCGGCGGCGTACTGCGCGCTGCTGACAGTGCCCGGCTGGCAAGTACGTTAGGCATTCTCGGCCGGGCTGGCGTGCCACTGGTCGAGGCGCTGGCCATTTCTGCTCAGGTAGTGGGCAATCTGGCCATCCGCGACGCGGTCAAAGAGGCAGCAGCCAGAGTACGAGAGGGCGGCAACCTGAGCCGGGCGCTGGAAAAGAGCGGCTATTTTCCGCCGATGATGGTGCAGATGATCGCCAGTGGTGAAGCCAGTGGCGAGCTTGACCAGATGCTGACACGGGCTGCGATTTATCAGGAACGGGATCTGAATACCACGGTCTCAACAGCGGTTGGTCTGCTTGGCCCTCTGATGCTGCTGGTGATGGCAGGCTTTGTGGTGCTGGTGGTGTTGGCGGTGGTGCTGCCGATGCTGGAAATGAATGCCTTTATCGGTCGGTAAAGGGACAGGGAATGACAGGAAACCAGATGATGATGACGAAACAATCCCGGGTCAGACTACAGCGCCAGCAGGGCTTTACCCTGATTGAAATTCTGGTGGTGGTGGCACTGATTGGCCTGCTCGCGGCCTTTATTGTGCCGAATGTCATTGGCCAGAGTGAAAAGGCAAGGGTGGATCTGGCTCGCGCCAACATGAATGCGATTTCCACCCAGCTGGAAATGTTCCGCATGCACAACGGCCGTTATCCGACTTCCGAAGAAGGCCTGCGGGCGCTGGTGGAAAAGCCGGACAATGCCCGCAACTGGACCACGCCGTACCTGAGCAAGGTGCCGGAAGATCCCTGGAACAATGGTTATGTTTATATCAGCCCGGGTATCAACGGGCCGTTTGATCTGATCTCGCTTGGTGCTGACGGCCGTGAGGGTGGTGAGGGTTTCGATGCCGATATCAGCCTGCGCGAAAGCGGGGGCTGAGCAACTGCGCCGCCGGCAGTCCGTTCAAGGCGCCACAAATCAGGCGGGCTTTACCCTGCTTGAAATACTGGTTGTGGTGTTCCTGATGGTGGCCATCTCCACGGTGGTGGTGGTGGCGGCCTTGCGCGGTGGTGGCCAGGACGCTTCCGCCAAAGCGCTGGCTGAATTATCAGATACGGTTGTGCTGATGACCGAGCAAAGTCTGTTTCGTGGTGACCTGCTTGCCATGCGCTTTACTGACACTGGCTGGGAGCCGCTGCGCTTTGATGTCACCGAGGCAGGTTTTATGCCTTTGCCCGCCCCTCTGCAGGCCGTGACCTTGCCGGACAACATCCGGCTCGAGTGGCAGCTGGAGCAGGATGACGATGATCGGGGCCCGACCATCGCCGAAGCAGCAGAGGCGCTGACGGCTGAAGATATCAGTCCTGATGAAAAGCCGAAGCCGCCGCAGATGTTTTTTTTCCCCAGTGGTGAGGCATCGCCAGTCACCATCCGGCTAATTGATGAGGACACTGACGTACGTCGGCAGCTGACGGTTGATGCGCTCGGTGTCGTTTCGATTGCCGAGGATGAACAGCCGTGACGCGTCGCCATTCCCGAGGTTTTACGCTGGTTGAGATTCTGGTGTCACTGGTGATTCTCGCCGGTGTCGCCATCGTGCTGGCCGACACCATTGGCGCAGGCGCCGTTGCCCATACCCGTCTTGATGACACCACCCGGGCCTGGCGAGTGGCGTCCGACAAGCTGGTCGAGCTGCAGGTGTATCAGCGCTGGCCCGGGATCGGAGTGCAGGATGAAACCATCGAGCGTAATGATGAGCGCTGGATGGTGCGGACCAAGATCAGTAGCGGACCATACGCGGACACCCGTCGTGTTGATATCGAGGTGGGGCCGGAGCCCGAACCCGGTAAGGAGCGGCTGGTCACCTGGTCGGTTTTCAGCTTGCTGGGCAAGCCATACACCGCCGCCACAGCAGGTGGCGCTGGCGGTAATCCCGGCGCCCCTGCTGCAGGGTTTGGTAGCGGTAGCGCCGGCACCGCTGGAGAGCAACCATGAAGCGCATGCAAGGCTTCACGCTGCTTGAAATGGTGGTGGCCATCGCGATTCTGGCCGGCATGTTTATGGTGGCGATGGAGACCTTTCGTGCCGCTGCGGATGGTCGGGAAAAACTTGCCGCCGAAGCCACCAGACTGGAAGCACGACAACGTGCCATGACTTTTCTGGCGCTTGATTTCGAACAGGTGGTGGCACGGCCAGTACGTGACATTCTGGGCGATCCTCAGCCTGCAATACTGTCTCTTGAAAATGGTATTGCCCTGACCCGGCTTGGCTGGGCCAATCCTTTCGATTTGCGTTCGCGCAGTCAGATGCAGCGGGTGGAGTACCGGTTGCAGGAAAACCGGTTGCTGCGACTTTACTGGCCAGCGCTGGATGTCCAGTCCGGCACGGAGCCGGAAACAACGGTACTGCTGGAGGAAGTTGACAGCCTTACTGTGCGCTATCTGTATCAGCCGCCAGGCGCCACTGACTGGCAGTGGCTGGAGCAATGGCCGGATATCTCCCTTCAGGGCACACCTGCATTGCTGATGCCGTTGCCGAAAAGTGTTGAGGTGGAAATCGGTTTTGCCGATGGCACTTTCCTGCACCGCTATTTCCGTACGGTGGTCAACCTATGGCAGTGAAATCGCGTCAGCAGGGCGCTGCCCTGATTATTGTCCTGATGCTGTTTGCGGTGCTGATGGCGTTGTCGGTGGAAGTGCTTTATCGGCTGGATCATTTCCGCACCCGGACCTCGAACCTGCTCGATTGGGACCAGCGTTATCAATATGCGTTGGCAGCCGAGGCGCTGGCTATTCAGGCGCTGATTGATGATCTGGAAAAAGATCGTAGCAACAATCAGCTGGCCGATGACTGCGTTACCGATACCTGGGGCATAACCTTGCCGCCAACACCTTATGAAGGGGCTGTCTTTACCGCCTCGGTGCAGGATCTGCAGGGCCGTTTTAATCTGAACTGGCTGGTAACGGCGCAGCCCGGACAACTGGGCCCTGACTATCTACGCAATCAGGACGCAATCGGCTTTCTGGAGCAGTTGCTCGGGGCCATTTTGCCGGATCCGGCCAAGGCCAGTGTACTGGCCATGGAGATGGCCGACTGGATAGACAGCGATAATCTGGTTAACGGTATCGACGGTGCCGAGGATGCAGAGTATCGAGACCGTCGCACCCCGAATCTGCCGGTCGCGCACGAGTCGGAATTGCGTGCGCTGCGCTCCTTCAATGCCGAAGACAGCGGTGGCGCCGAGTTCTGGAGCCATCTGGCCGCGTTGCCGAACACCACCTTGCTAAATGTAAATACCGCGCCAGCCAAGGTGCTGGATGCAGTATTGAGCAGTACCGTCGGCAATGCCGGGACGCAACTGATTCTGCAGCAGCGTGAGCAGGGTGCCATCTCCGACATTGCCGGGTTGCTGGCACAGGCGCCGTTCAGCACGTTGCAGCCGGACCAGCGCACTGCTCTGGAAAACATGCTGACGGTAAAGTCCGAGTTCTTTCAGGTCATGATTGATGTCAAAACCGGGGATGCGGTGAGTCGACTGGTGACCCGGATCTACCGGCCCGATAATGCTGAGACCGTGGTATTCAGTCGCCAGCTGGTGCCGTTACTTAGCCCTCTCGAACCGCCGTGCAATACTCTCTAGAATCCCAGCGTGGCCGGAACCAGGCCGAGGAGAACATGAATGGCTGATCCGACACTGATCTGGCTGGCGCCCGGAGCCCTGTCAACCGCGCAACCCGATACGCTGGCTGCCCGCTGGAGTGGTGCTGATGGCGCTGTTCGGATGGGCGATCTGGCAGATGCTGCGGGGCAGATAAGCGGGCCGGTTCGACTGCTGCTGTCGGTCACCGATGTGCTGCTGACCGAGGTTGTCCTCAACCGGCGCCAGGCAAGGCATCTGCAGCGGGTTTTGCCCTGGATGCTGGAAGACCAGCTGATTGGCGTGCCAGAGCGGTTCTGGTTCGCCAGCGGCCGTCCGGCCAATGGCCGCTACCCGGTGGTGGCCTGCGACAAGGAGTCATTGCTGCGACTGTTGCAGGTATGCGCGGAGCTTTCACTGCAGGTTGTCGGGGTGGCCGTCGATGCCCAGTTGCTGGTGGAGTTGTCGCCGTGCCGTCTGACGGTTGAAGGGCAGACGATGATACTTGCCGATAGCTGTCAGGGTCTGGCGGTTACGGAGGCAGAGGCCGAGCAGGTTCTTGCCGTTCTCGGTCTGGGCGAGCTGGAAGATCGGAGCCGTCCGGTGATGGAGTTGATGGCGGTAATGCGTGCGGCGATTCAGCACGGACGTCAGGTGGAATTGCTGCAGGGTGATTTGCGCCCGGTGGAACAGGGCAGTGGGCCACAGTTATCCGGGCGCTGGAAGCAGCTGATCATATTGACTGCGGCCTGCATTGCTCTGGTGGCGTTGCTGATGGCTGGCCAGATATGGCGTTACCAGAGCGCGGCAGATCAGCAGTTGGCTCAGGCTGTCAGTCTTTATAACCAGCTTTTCCCTGGTGACAGCGCGCAGCCGGGTTATCTGGAGAATCAGTTTCGCAGCAGGCTGGGCCGTCTCGGCGGCAGCGCCAGCGGTGGTTTTCTTGGTCTGATGATTCCGGTGGGTGAGTCATTGGCAGGACAGCAAGGGGCTGGATTGTCGGCTCGCCGTATTCAGTACGACGAACGGGATAATTCCCTCACACTTGATGTCGAGGCTGGCAGCTATGACAGCCTTGAGGTGTTGCGCGGGCGGATCAGTGAAGGTGGACTGCAGGCGGAAATTGCCAATTATCGAAGCCAGGGCGAGAGTGTCACTGCTCGCCTTCGTGTGACCACGGGGTCCTGATGAAAAGTATTGCATCCCTGACAGAACAGCTGCATAGCCGGCTCACACCGGCCCGGGTCTGGTTCGAGCAACGCGAACCCCGAGAGCAAATGGCGCTGCGTATATTGGCCATCGCCGTGGTGCTGACTTTGTCGTGGTTGTTAATTTGGAAGCCGTTGCAGCATGGTCACCAGAGTGCGGTTGATGATTACCAGCGCAATGCCAGGCTGAAAGCCTGGATTGAAGACAACAGCAACGCCGTTCGTGGTGCGGTGCAGACAAAGGTCAGCGTGGCTACGGGAGCTGACTGGATTGCCCAGCTGAGTCGCAGTGCCGATGCTTCCGGCGTGGTGTTGCGTGGCTTCAGTCCGGAAGGTGAGCAGACGGTACGTGTGCAGATAGAGGCACAGCCTTTTGCCGAAGTGCTGAGCTGGTTGCAGCAGCTGGAAAATGAACAGGGAGTACGTGTTGCCAACGCCGAATTTTCTTCCACCAGCTCTCCCGGGCTGATCAATCTGCGCGCAACGCTGAAGCGAGCCCCATGATTCGATTGGTAATGCTGGTACCGTTGCTGTTTTCATTGGCAGGCCAGCTTAAAGCACAGGAGGGCAGGGCGCTTGAGCACACTGTGCTGACGTTGACGCCGGCGGAGTTAACGTCGGCAAGCGGCAGCAGCCTGGAAGATCTGTCTGTGATGGTGTGGGACGGCGTCAGGTTCTTGCCAGTGCCATTCCAGATTGATGAGATGGACGATGTCGAAATGGTGTGGTTTGCCGAGAGCGGTTTCAATCGCTTCGGTGAGGCGGGCATTTTCGATGGTGCCGATCAGCTGCTGGTGATGCTGCGTGACAGCGGCATTCCGGGCGCTGACAGCAAGGCGCTGAGGCAAGGGGAAATTCTGGCGGAGATCAGGTTGACCTCGCCGGAAGGTAACGAGCGTGCGTTTTATCTTGTTTCGGGAAATAGTGCTCGCGATCCCCGTCATTATGTCAGTCACGATCCCCATACCGGCGTCACCAGAACCGACCAGTATGTCCTGACCACGGATCCTGATAACGAGCTCAACTGGCAGTATCTTGGATACAGTGGTTATCTGGGCCGAGCTGATGCATCGTTGATCGACACACTGAAGATGCGTATGTCCGGCGGCGTATTGTTCCGTTTTCCCAGAGTCACGCTGGATAACGATAATCTCAGGCCGGTGATGACCGGCTTCCGGGTTGGGCCGATCCGTTCAGTCATGCATCTTGAAACGCGGGTGGTTTTTGCCGGCCTGCCGATGATGAAGCTGCATGTGCAGGCATTGCGTTACGCCAACCATTATGAAGCCCATACCTTTGCCCGTATTCCGTCACTGTATCGTAGCGCGCTGAAGCATCCGCAGGTCTCGGTTTCAATTGACGGTAATCGTCTTTTTGGCGCAGCCGTGCAAACGGCCCGCGGTGGTGCACTGATCGGTACTGTTGATGGCAAGATGGATGACGATGAGCGGGAGCTGGTTCGCAGGGGCTTGAGTAGTGATGAAAGCTGGATTCTGTTTGACAGCCGTAAGGGCTTTGCGCTGCTGACAGAGCTGGATGTGCCACCGGCATTACATGGCATTCCACTGGATCTGGTGTATCAGGATGATGCCGAGGCGGAGTCTCGGCCAGAACAATACCCCGGGCAGTTACCCAATCTTGGCTATGCTCTGAACGGCTGGCCGCAACAAGACGAATTGCGGTTTGCCGTGCGACTGCTATTTGACCAGCATTTTGGTGAGCTTGCACCGTCAGATTATGTTGCCCTGCGCACTGGCAGGGCTTTAAGCATCCAGGTTATTAATCCTTCGGCACTTCAATCACCGGCAGTGCCAGATCGCCGCTGACCTGTGCCTGACTCCACCAGAACGACGGGTTGAAGAAGTACTGCCAGGTGTAGCCGTACACCACCAGGCCAACACGATCGCCGGCTTTTAGCTCGGCCGACACCGCCGGCAACTCCTGACGGAAGTAGCCTTTCCGCGGCAGCGGTGTGAGCTGCTCGCTGACCACTCGCACTCGCCGTTTCCCTGCCCGCTGTACGCCCACGCCAACAAACAGGCGTGTACTGATCTTGCTGGCAGTGCCGGCGACATTCAGATCAATCTCCGGTATCCCTGCCAGGACTTCGTTTTCGCCGGCAATATAGACCGGAATAAAGCGCGGACGAATCACGCCGCCATTCGGTCGAAGGAAACGCAGATCCGCTCCCGGCCACATGCCGCGAAATACGTCAGTGAAGTTATCGATCGGAACCGCCAGCCACTCGCCCATACCGGCAAAGGGAATCTGTATGCGATGGGCTGGCACCGGGAACACTTCCTTGACCTCGGGGAAGGTTTCATCGGCAAGGCCATCGGTGTCATAGCCGAGCGTGAGACAAAGTGTTGGTACGGTGCGATCTTCACCGCGTAACTTTTCTTCCCACCAGTTGACGATGCTATCGACCAGAGTGGCCTCATACTCACCGCAGCGGATTTCCTCTTCGGTATTGAACAGCGGCTTGCCGGACCATTTCTGTACCGGCCAAGGCAGGATGTGGCCACCCTGAATTGCCAGCAGTCGGGCATCGCGGCCGGCATTATTGAAGCAGGTCTGATTGTTCAGGGCTTCCTGCATCGGAAACAGGGTGTCGCGGAAACCGTGAACGAACAACGCATCAGCCTGGGGTTTGGCGCCGCTGTCACAGAAGAACGCAGGACTGCGCTGATACATCAGGTCAGCGCCGTCATGGCTCATGGTGCCGCTAAAACCACTGCGCAGCGGTTTCCGGGTCATGAAACCGATATCAAAACCGCTGCTGACGCCACCGGGAATCAGCAGGGTGGCGCCCCAGTTGGTTTTCATATGCCGGTTCGGGGCCAGAGCGTTGGCATCATACCAGCTGGCAATCGGTACCAGAGCTTTCAGTCGCGGCTCCACGAAAGATGCCATGATCTGGGCGCCGCCGCCGTAGGACTCGCCAATCATGCCGATGGCCGGGCTGCCGTCTTCAAGCGAGTGGATGGCAGGCAGGTGCTTCAGTGACCAGTCGATGACAGTGGAAACGTCCTTGATCTCGAACTCCGGGTGCATCATCTCGACCACCCCCTGGCTTTGCCCCCAGCCGCGCTGATCGTAGAACACCACCCAGTAACCCTTTTTCCAGGCTGCCAGTGCGGCTTCACCGGTGATCATGGTCTGGCCATAGATAGACAGGGGACGTTTCGCACGAAAGCCGCCAAAGCCATGGGTGGCGATGATCAGAGGTGCGGTTTCACCGGGGGCCAGTGCCGGCTGATAGACCGTGGCGGCCAGCTTTTTGCCATCATGGGTGACGATGCGGACCTGATAATAGTCCTGCTTCAGCGAAGTCTGGGCCGGACCGGGCGTGGCCGGCGACAATTTGGTGGTGGCGCAGCCGGCAACAGTGAAGGCCAGCAAAATCGTCAGTGCGACTCGCATCGACATGGAACCCCTCGTTATTATTCGTGCACTTGCTTCTTTATGGGTGTCAGTGATGGCCCCATAAGGATCCCCCGGGTCATCAGAGCGCGACCATTATGACCAAGCCGTCCCGTCAAGGCCATGCGAAAAATTCCCTGTTATGGTTTGTTTGCGCCATTCTCTCGCTTTGGCTCGCCATCGCCGCATCCTGGTGGATCAGCTCGGCGGTCGAATACGGCTACCCGCTCTGGTACCGGGCGCTGGCAATCGATGAGCATATCGCCCGCTATGCGCCACATCATCCGAGCAAACCCGGCCTTGCCAGTGTCGGTGCCGAGCAGCATCGGCGGCTGTTCGCGGAAATCGTACGAGCAGTGCATGACCGTGGCGGTCAGCTTGAAGACATCAACTATCAACTTCCGCAAGGGCGGTCTGTGGCCTTGCTGGACGACGCGGAAATCCGCCATCTGAAGGACGTTGGCCACTTGCTGCAACTGGCCGGCTCGGCGACACTGGTGGCGTTGCCGCTATGGCTTGTGGCGATGGCGTTGCTCTCCGGCCAGCCGTTGGCACCCCGACGGGTGCGGATACTGACCATGGCATCGGTACTGTTGTTGCTGACCCTGATGGTATTTGCGATTGGCCCGAAAGCGGTGTTCTACCAGTTTCATGTCTGGTTATTCCCGCCTGAGAACCCCTGGTTTTTTTACTGGGAAGAATCATTGATGAGCACCCTGATGAAGGCGCCGCAGTTATTTGGCGCCATCGCGGTGCAGATCGTTTTGCTGGCAGCGTTGTTGCTGTTGCCAATTCATCTCGCTGGCGCTCGGCTCGGTCGGCGCCTGCTGCGGAGGTAGGGTTGTCTGGTATTGCTGAAGCTGTAAGCCTGCCCGCTGACGGGTTGCCGCGGCCACCGAGCTGGCGTATTTCCCGCGAAGCCTTTCTGGCGCTGGCACCGGCCGACCGGGTTGCCGAGCTGCAGTCACTGGAACAGGGCAACGGCTACTGGATTCTGCATCAGGGCGCCATGGCGCCGGGGTCGCAGCGACAACTGCTGGCCAATCTGGATAGCGCGGTGGCGCTGCAGACCGCCCTGTCCCAGCACTTCCAGCAGCCTGATGCCGCGGCAAATCTGATGGTACAGCGACTGCCGCCACAACAACGGGCCGGGGTGCTGTTCAGTCGCCATCCGCGGCGACCGGATCTTGATCATGCGGTGGTGGAAATTGCCGACAGTCGCGGTACCACCGAGCGGTTGATATTCCATGCTGATGGCCATCTGGCCTGGTGCAGTGATCTGGCGGCGGTCGAAGCAGGGCTGATCGACCGGCTCGCCGGCTTGGCGTTGCAGCTGAATCAGGCCATCACCGCACCAATGGCACTGGAATGGGTCTGGGACGGGGCGCGTATCTGGGTTATCCAGATGCTGTCGATCGGCAGCCTGCCAGAGCCCCGTGAGGCTTGGACCCGACGCAGTGAAGCGTCGGCTGTGCAGGTCATCAGTCCGCTCTGGTACACCCTGTTTGGTCGCTGGATGAAAGCCGGATTCTGGCGACCGCTGGGGCGGAAAGCCGGCTGGCAAACGTTATCCAATATCGAGCCATTCCGGCGCCAGCACAGCCATCTGTATCTGAACAGTCAGTTTGTGGCGGCGCTGGTACGCTGGCGCGGCCGCCAGCGCCAGCAATCCGATCTGCCGCCAGCATGGCGACTGCCCGGCCTTCCGAAGGCGTCTCCGGTGTCATGGCCGCGACAACTCTGGTTGCGGTTGCGGCTGCAGCTGTTGCAGCGACGATTTGATCGCACCCGCATGTCTGCGCAAGAGGATGCATGGTTACGGCTGATGGCTCTGGATCAGCTCGGCGAGAAACTTGCGGCCCTTTATGGCGAGCTTTGCCTGATCTGGCTGCCTGAGCAAAGTAACTACCATCCCGGCTTGTCTGAACTGCAAACCGGTTTGCTCAGGGCTCTGGCTGCGCCAGCGCTGACGGTTGAGGGCGTCGGCCAGATCGCGCCGCTTGCTGCTGCGGGTGGTGATCCGGTCTGGCCGCGATGGCAGGAGCAACCGGCAGATCTGGCTTTGTTGCTTGAGCAGCTGGCGCAGGTGCCTGCTGGCCGGCGTGATGGCATGGCGGCGTTGCAGCCAGATCAGCAAAATCTGTCCCGGTTGCGGCAGCAGGTTGAGCAGTTGCGTGCAGACATTGCGTCCGCATTGCGGATTCTGTTTCGCGAGATGGCGTCCAGACTGCATGAAGAAGGCTGGCTGAATCATCCGGACGAGGTGTTTTTCCTGTACTTCGACGAACTCTGGCTGTGCTGGCGGGGGCAGGGAAGGCCTGGCCTCAAGCAGAAGCTGGCTGAACGCAAGGTGCGCTATCTGACCGATGCCCACAGCGGGCCACCGGACTGGGTCATCGATCAGGTCGGCTACGGCAACTCGGCTTTTGCTCAGGAAAATCGGCAGCCATTGCTGCGCGGTTATCCACTGGTGGCGGGTCAGGCCAGTGGGCCGGTGCGTCGCATCGGCAGCGGCTGGCAGCTTAATCAGGTGCGCGCCGGGGATATTCTGGTGCTGGATCGCTGCGATCCGGGTTGGTTGCCCTGGTTGTGTCTGGCCGGTGGTCTGGTGCTGGCACATCGCGACCCGCTTGATCCTGCCGTCGCTTTGGCACGGGCCCTGAGGATTCCGGCAGTCTGGGGCGTCGATGACGCCATGCACTCGGTGGTCGATGGTGATCCCATCGAACTTGACGGTGATCAAGGCGCGGCAGGCTGAGCCCGCCCAGTATTTGCAGACTTTTCAGGTCTGGCCGGGAGTGCCGCGATGGAACCGACACCGGATAACGAACTTCCCTTGGTTGCCCCCTGTCGGCAACTGCAGTTGCAAGCCCCACTGCGCTGGCTGGCGTTGGGTTGGGCCGACATAAAGCAGGCGCCACGACAAAGCGTCGGCTACGGTTTGATCATGGTGCTGATCAGCTATCTGATCAGTTATCTGACCTGGCGCTTTGGTAATCTCGGTCTTTATCTTGGTCTGGTTTCCGGGTTTGTTTTTATCGGCCCGTGGCTGGCACTGACGTTATACGCAATCAGCATCCGTATTGAGCGTGGTGAGCCGGTCAGCCTGCGAGCCAGTCTTAATGATGCCCGGCGCCAGATCGGCGGGGCGATGGTGTTCGCCGTCATTCTCACCGTGCTGTTTCTGGTCTGGGCGCGTGCCGCCACGGTCATTCATGTGTTTTTTCCAGCCTCGGGAGAAACGCCTTCGCTACGCGATCTGTTGCCGTTTCTTACGGTTGGCTCGGCAGTGGGAGCTGTGTTCTGCGCCATTGTCTTTGCCATCAGCGCGTTTTCATTGCCAATGTTGATGGAGCGAAGCGTTGACACAGTCACCGCAGTGATTACCAGTGTCAACGCGGTGCTGCGTAACAAACCGGCGATGCTGGTGTGGGCGATGCTGATCGGGATGTTTATTGTTATCGGTGCGCTGACGGCGTGGCTGGCGTTTGCGGTGTTGTTGCCACTGCTCGGCCATGCCACCTGACATGGCTATCGGGAGACCATCGATGCGTCAGCCTGGCCGGTGGCAAGAGAGATCGGCGGCAACGAACCGCTGAACTAGCGCCCCGCTGATCCAGGGGCGCCAGTGCAATGGTGATTCATCAGTCGTTATAGCCGAGCAGATGCGGGATGCTGCGCTCGATTTCCTTGACGTCCAGTCCTTTTCTGCCGGCATAGTCCTCAACCTGATCGCGGGCTATTTTGCCAGTGCCGAAGTAACGCGCCTGCGGATGGGAGAAATACCAGCCGGATACCGATGAAGCCGGGTACATGGCATAGCTTTCCGTTAATGTCACGCCGATGCGCTGATCCGGTTGCAGCAATTGCCAGAGCAGTGCTTTCTCGGTGTGATCCGGGCAGGCCGGATAACCGGGGGCAGGGCGGATGCCACGATACTGCTCGTCAATCATGTCATCGTTGCTGAGGTTTTCGTCGCTGGCGTAGCCCCAGAATTCCTTGCGCACCCGCTCATGCAGACGCTCGGCAAAAGCCTCGGCGAGACGATCGGCCAGTGCTTTCAGCATGATGCTGGAGTAATCATCGTGATCCGCTTCAAAACGGGCCAGATGTTCTTCGATCCCGACGCCGGCGGTGACGACAAAACCACCGAGCCAGTCCTGCTTGCCGCTGTCCACAGGGGCGATGTAATCGCTCAGGCAATAGTTCGGCTTCTCCACGCCTTTGCGCTCAAGCTGTTGACGCAAATGATGCAGCGTGATCAGCGGCTGACCGGTTTCATCCTTGAGCAGAATGTCATCGACCTTGCTGTTCGCCGGCCAAAAACCGATCACCGCCTTCGCGCTGAGCCACTTTTCATCAACGATTTTCTTCAGCATCTGCTGGGCGTCGCGATACAGCTTGGTTGCTTCCTTGCCGACGATTTCATCGTCGAGGATGCGTGGGAATTTTCCGGCCAGCTCCCAGGCCTGGAAAAACGGAGTCCAGTCGATACGTCGGGCAATATCGGCCAGCGGGTAATCTTCAAATACCTGAATGCCCTTAACGGCCGGCACTGGCGGCTCATAACTGGCCCAATCCCAGCTGAACGGATTTTTCCGGGCTTCGCTAATCGGCGCCAGATTGCGATTGTCCTGCTGGCCTTTACGACGCACACGGATAGCTTCGTACTCGGTAATAATGCCGGCGAGGAAATCATCTTTATGGGTATCGCTGAGCAGGTTCGAGGCTACGCCCACGGCACGGGAGGCATCGGCGACATGGATTACCGGGCCATGATAGGACGGTGCAATTTTGACGGCCGTGTGAATGCGGCTGGTAGTGGCGCCACCGATCATCAGCGGCAGCTCGAAGCCGAGGCGTTCCATCTCGCTGGCGACATTGACCATTTCGTCCAGTGACGGGGTGATCAGGCCGGACAGGCCGATGATGTCGACATTTTCTTTTTTCGCCACGTCGAGAATCTTCTCGCACGATACCATTACACCAAGATCAATCACTTCGTAACCGTTGCACTGAAGCACCACGCCGACAATATTCTTGCCGATATCGTGAACATCGCCCTTCACCGTGGCCATCAGAATGCGGCCATGGGATTCCTGCTGGGTGCCAAGGGCTTCCTTCTCTGCCTCCATGTAGGGCATCAGATAGGCCACCGCCTTCTTCATGACGCGGGCAGATTTGACCACCTGAGGCAGGAACATCTTGCCTTCGCCAAACAGGTCGCCGACCACATTCATGCCGTCCATTAGCGGCCCTTCGATGACATGCAGCGGACGCGCAGCTTTCTGCCGCGCTTCCTCGGTGTCTTCGTCGATATAATCGGCCACGCCCTTGATCAGCGCATGGGCAAGGCGCTTTTCCACTTCCCATTCACGCCAGCTCAGATCTTCCTGACGGACATTGCCGGAACCTGCACCACGATATTTCTCGGCCAGTTCCAGCATTCGTTCAGTGCTGTCATCGCGGCGATTGAGAACAATATCCTCAACCCCTTCCTTGAGGTCCGCCGGAATGTCCTCGTAGATTGCCAGCTGGCCGGCGTTGACAATGCCCATGTCCATGCCGGCGCGGATAGCGTGGTACAGAAACACCGCATGAATGGCTTCGCGCACGGGCTCATTGCCACGAAATGAGAACGATACATTGGAGACGCCACCAGAAATCAGGGCGTAGGGCAGGTTGCTCTTGATATCGCGCACTGCCTCGATGAAATCGACGGCATAGTTATTGTGCTCTTCGATGCCGGTGGCGATGGCAAAGATATTCGGATCGAAGATGATGTCTTCCGGCGGGAAACCGATTTCCTCGGTCAGCAGCTTGTAGGCGCGGCTGCAGATTTCAGTCTTGCGCTCGCGGGTGTCGGCCTGGCCCTGCTCATCAAAGGCCATGACGATCACAGCGGCGCCATAACGACGGACCAGACGCGCCTGATCGAGGAATGCCTGCTCGCCTTCCTTCATCGAGATGGAGTTGACGATGCCCTTGCCCTGAATGCACTTCAGGCCGGCTTCGATGACGTCCCATTTCGACGAATCGATCATGATCGGCACCCGGGAAATTTCCGGTTCCGCGGCGATCAGGTGGAGAAAGCGGACCATGCACTCTTTGGCGTCGAGCAGGCCCTCATCCATGTTGATGTCGATGATCTGGGCGCCGGCTTCCACCTGCTGGCGTGCCACTTCCAGCGCCGTGTCGTAGTCACCGTCCTTGATCAGGCGGAGGAATTTTTTCGAGCCGGTGACATTGGTGCGCTCGCCAACGTTAACAAACAGTGAGTCGGCACCAATGGTCAGTGGCTCAAGACCGCTAAGCCGGCAGGCCGGCGTGATGTCGGGCAGGGCGCGCGGCGGGAACGGTGCGACCGCTTCGGCAATCGCCTTAATATGGGCCGGTGTCGTGCCACAGCAGCCGCCGATCACATTCAGGTAGCCCTTGCTGGCCCAGTCACGGATTTCTGCGGCCATGGCTTGTGGTGATTCGTCATACTCGCCCATTTCGTTGGGCAGGCCGGCGTTCGGATGCGCGGACACAAAGCCCTCGCTGATCCGCGACAGCTCCGCCATGTAGGGACGCAGTTCCTTGGCGCCCAACGCGCAGTTCAGACCGATCGTGATTGGCTCGGCGTGACGCAGCGAATGATAGAAAGCTTCCGTGGTCTGGCCTGTCAGCGTGCGCCCGGAGGCATCGGTGATGGTGCCGGAGATCATCACCGGAATATCCAGCTGGTGATCGTCGCAGTATTTTTTTACCGCGAACACCGCCGCCTTGGCATTCAGGGTGTCGAAGATGGTTTCGATCACCAGCAGGTCGGCGCCGCCTTCCACCAGTCCGTCAATCGCTTCCAGATAGGCATCCACCAGAGCGTCGAAGTTGGTGTTGCGGTAGCCGGGATCATTGACGTCCGGGCTGATGCTGGCGGTGCGATTGGTTGGTCCAAGTACGCCAGCGACAAAGCGTGGACGGCTCGGCTCAGCCGCCATGGCGGCATCGGCAGCGCGTCGGGCGCATTGTGCGGCGGCCACATTCAGTTCACGGGCAATTTCTTCCATGGCGTAATCGGCCATGGCGATGCGAGTGGCGTTGAATGAGTTGGTTTCGATAATATCCGCGCCGGCATCCAGATAGGCGCTGTGGATGGTTTCGATAATTGCCGGCTGGGTAATACAGAGCAGATCGTTATTGCCCTTCAAGTCCGATGCCCAGTCGGCGAAGCGTTCACCACGATAGGCAGCTTCATCAAATCGGTACTGCTGGATCATGGTTCCCATGCCACCGTCGAGAATCAGGATGCGTTCGCGCAGCAGGGCGCTGAGGCGGGCACGGACAGACTGGCTCATGAATTCTCCGGGATAAGGGTAACGGGCGCGGCATTATAGCCGGAAGTGGGGGCCAAGGTGGTAAACCCGGCGGTGGATTGCGTTATACTGCCGGCACTTACAGGAGTCTCCCATGCGTTCAACCCTCTATCTGATGCTTGCTCTGGCACTGTTTACGCTGCTTTGGCGTGTCCTGCCGCATGGCTGGAACATGACCCCGGCGCTGGCGCTGGCGTTGTTTGCCGGTGCCCGTCTGCAGCAGCCGGCGCTGCGATTCGCGTTGCCATTGGCGGCGATGCTGGTTTCTGACCTGATACTCGGCTTCCACGACACCATGCTGTATGTGTATGGCGCGTTGGCAC
This sequence comes from Alcanivoracaceae bacterium, assembly GCA_023146255.1. GTDB lineage: Bacteria > Pseudomonadota > Gammaproteobacteria > Pseudomonadales > Alcanivoracaceae > PGZG01. The sequence continues at coordinate 229,457 of JAGLCJ010000005.1, read as the reverse complement.
TGGTGGTGCTGATGGGGCAGGGCTTTGCTCGAGGTGCTTCCCTGCCGGGGCATGCCGGCCTGTCGGTTGCCGGTTCACTGCTGTTCTTCGCCATCACCAATTTCGGCGTGTGGATGAGTGACACCCTCTACCCGCTGACTGCCGAGGGGCTTGTTGCCTGTTACACCATGGCGTTGCCGTTTCTGTGGAAAACGCTGGCGGGCGATCTTTTCTTCGTGCTGGGGTTTTACGCTGCTTTCACTGCCATCAGTCATCATGCCGCTCAGATCACCCGCTCCGAGGCTACCGCACGGCGGTAATCTTATCCCCGACAGCAATGGCCCGGGCGCTGTTGCTGTCGTTTAATCAAGGAGGCCGGTTCCATGGAAGCCATGCTCGATCAGCTCAACACCTTCGCTCTGGAAAACATCTTTCCCTTTGCCACCAACCTTATTGCTGCACTGGTCATTTTCCTGATCGGTAAATGGCTGGCAAAACGGATTAGTGGTGCGGTGGACACCGTACTGAGCAAGAAAATAGACCCGACCGTATCCAAATTCATTGGAAATCTGACCCAGATTGCGTTGCTTGCCGTGGTGGCGATCGCCACGCTTGATCGCGTTGGCGTGGAAACCACCTCGCTGATTGCCATCGTCGGTGCAGCCGGCCTGGCCGTTGGTCTGGCGCTGAAGGATTCGTTAGGCAACTTTGCATCCGGCGTCATGCTGATCCTGTTCCGGCCGTTTCGCGTTGGTGACTACGTGGAAGCAGGCGGGGCCAGTGGTTCGGTCAAGGAAATCCGCATATTTGCCACTATTCTGGCGACCCCGGATAACAAGGTCATCACCGTGCCGAATGGCGCCATTATGGGCGGCAATATCATCAATTACTCCGAAATGCCGACCCGCCGCGTTGATATGGTGGTCGGGGTGGGCTATGGCAGTGATCTGGCCAAAGTGAAGGCAGTTATCTCCGCCATCCTCGATCAGGATCAGCGGGTCCTGAAGGACCCTGCGCCGGTGGTGGCAGTTTCTGAACTGGCTGACAGCTCCATCAATCTGTTGGTCCGTCCGTGGGTGAACTCGGCGGACTACTGGGCAGTCATGTGGGACACAACGGAAACCGTCAAGCGGCGCTTTGACGAGGAGGGTATCGAGATCCCGTTCCCACAGATGGATGTGCATTTTTCCAAAACGGAGTAAGGAAAATTTATGAACAAGAAATTGCTGGCGGTCGCCTGTGCGGCGACCCTGTGTATTCAGGCTAACGCGGAAGAATCTGCGCAGAATGGTAACGCCTGGAGTGGTGAGATGGCGTTGTCCTATCTGGTTACCCGGGGCAACAGCGAGTCTGACACCCTGCAGGGCAAGGTCAGCGCCGAGCGGGACGGCGTCCGCTGGCGTCATACCGCCAAAGCTGAGGGCTCCAACACCCAGTCCGAGGATGCCGCCGGGATCAAAACCCGAACCGGCGAGCGCTATTTTGTCTCCTACAAGCTGGACCGAAAGCTGGGTGACAATGCAGCTAACTATCTTTTCAATATTCTCTCCTACGACAAGGACCTGTTCTCCGGCTATCACTATCAGGCCAGTTATGCGCTCGGTATTGGTCGCCGCTGGCTGGACAATGGTATTCACACGCTTGATACCGAAGTCGGTCCCGGTTTCCGTTCTGTCTGTCTTGAACCGGAAACCTCTTACAGTGACTGTGATGACACCGAAGACAGCGCCATCGCCCGGGTCGCGGCCAAGTACCACTGGAAGATCAGTGAAGGCGCTCAGTTCCGTGAGGATGTGTCCTCGGAAATCAGTGATGACATCACCACCGTGCGAGCGGAGACGTCGTTGACCACCCAGATCAATGGCAGCCTGTCTGCGCGTATCGCCCACCTGCTCAAATACACATCGGAAGTACAGGCGCCGGCGAAAAAGACTGATACAGAGCTGACCGTATCGCTGGTTTACAGCTTTTGATCACTATTCACAGGCAATAAAAAACCCGCCAATGGCGGGTTTTTTATTGCCTGAAAGAAACCTGATTGATCAGGCGTCTTTCAGCGCAGTGGAAATATCGATAATTGCCTGCTTGCCATCACCGAACAGCATCAGGGTGTTGTCCTTGGCAAACAGCGGGTTCGGCAGACCAGCGAAGCCGGAGGACAGTGACCGCTTGACCACCACAACGGTACGGGCCTTGTCGACATTCAGAATTGGCATGCCGTAGATCGGGCTGCCCTTGTCTTCACGAGCCATCGGGTTGGTGACGTCATTGGCACCGATAACGATCGCCACGTCGGTCTGCTCGAAGGTCGGGTTGATGGTGTCCATGTCCTTCAGCTTTTCATAGGACACTTCTGCTTCGGCCAGCAGTACGTTCATGTGACCTGGCATACGACCTGCCACCGGGTGAATGGCGTATTCCACCACCGTGCCGCGCTTTTCCAGAGTGTCGGCCAGCTCGCGAACGGCGTGCTGTGCCTGTGCCATGGCCATGCCGAAGCCGGGAACAATAACGACGCGCTGAGCGGTTTCCAGAATCATTGCTACTTCGTCAGCGGAGGAGGATTTCACCTTGCCCTGATATACCTCGTCGTCGCTCATCGACACACCACCCTCGGCCATGACGCCGAACAGCACGTTGGTCAATGAGCGGTTCATCGCCTTGCACATGATCTGGGTCAGGATCAGGCCAGACGCGCCGACCAGCGAACCGGTGATGATCAGAGCGCTGTTGCCGGTAACAAAACCGGCAGCAGACGCGGCGACACCGGAGTAGGAGTTCAGCAGTGCAATCACTACCGGCATGTCTGCGCCACCGATTGGCAGCACCAGCATGAGGCCGAGCAGGGAGGCAGCAGCAACCAGCGCCCAGAACACCATTTCGTTACCGGGCTCGATAACCAGATAGCCGATCGCAACCAGCGAACCGAGCAACAGCAGGGCGTTGACGAACTTCATCCCGGCAAAGCCGATCGACTTGCCGCTGATCAGTTCCTGCAGCTTGGCAAAAGCAACAATGGAGCCGGTCGTGGTGACAGCGCCGATCAACACGGCAGCGCCGGTGCTGATAATGGCGACGGCACCGACCAGATCGCCGGCGATGTACCCGGCAGTTGCAACGGCGAACGAAGCGCCACCGCCGAAACCGTTCAGCAACGCAATCATCTGCGGCATGGAGGTCATCTGCACCCTGATGGCCATCACAGCGCCGATTACAGTGCCGAGGATGACACCGGCGACAATGAACTCGTAGCCGAAGATGTCGCGATGGAACACGGTGACAACGCAGGCAATGAGCATGCCCAGCGCGGCCAGCTGGTTACCACGTACAGCCGTACGCGGTTTGGTCAGTCCCTTGATGCCGAACACGAATAGAGAAGCGGCAATCAGGTAGGCAATGTTGAGCCAGTGGTCTGCAAGATGCGGCATGAATTACTTCCTCTTGAACATCGCCAGCATGCGGTTGGTGACCATAAAGCCGCCAACCACGTTAATGGTGGCGAGCACCACCGCGATAAAACCGAATACCTGTACCAGCACGCTTTCACCATGGCCGGCAGCGATCAATGCGCCAACCAGGGTGATGCCGGAGATGGCGTTGGAGCCTGACATCAACGGTGTATGCAGTGTCGGCGGTACCTTGGTAATCAGTTCCACACCAAGGAAAATGGCGAGAACGAACAAGGTCAGCATGGCAATGAAATCCATGTTGATTCTCCTCAGGCGTTGGCTTCCGCTTGCGGGGCGGCAAGCGGCGGCAGGTTAAGCAGTTCACGCATGCGCTTCTGCGGGACATCACCCTGATGGGCGATGACGGTGTTCTGGAAAATTTCGTCTTCCATGTCGAGGTTGAGCTGGCCTTCCCGGTCAATCATCAGATTGAGCAGGTTTTCCATGTTCTTGCCATACATCTGGCTGGCATGAAATGCCACGGAGGAGGGCACATTGACCGGGCCAATAATAGTGACGCCGTGCTCTACAATGGTCTCGCCCTGACGGGTCAGCTCACAGTTGCCACCACGCTCGGCGGCCAGATCGACAATCACTGCACCCGGCTTCATCGCCTTGACCATATCGGCGGTGACCAGAATCGGTGACTTGGCACCCGGCACGGCGGCGGTGGTGATGATCACATCCATCTGCTTGACCACCTCGGTCATCAGCTCACGCTGACGCTTGAGGAAATCTTCGCCCTGGGCCTTGGCGTAGCCACCGGTGCCTTCTGCAGCGCTGGTATCCAGATCCAGTTCCACCGGCTTGGCACCGACAGACAGAATCTGTTCGCGAGCGGCGGGACGCACGTCGTAGGCCTCGACAATCGCGCCCAGACGCTTGGCAGTGGAGCAAGCCTGCAGACCGGCAACACCGACACCCATAATGAACACGCGCGAGGCGTTCAGGGTGCCGGCAGCGGTCATGTTCATCGGGAACATGCGGTTGCTGGTGGCGGCCGCCATCAGCACGGCTTTATAGCCGGCAATCATGGCCATCGAAGACAGCACGTCCATGGCCTGGGCGCGGGTGATGCGCGGCACCAGCTCCAGCGCCACGCCGGTGATCTTGTGTTCAGCCAGTTTCCCGGCAAACGCCGGGTTGGCCAGCGGGTCCATCATGCCGATCAGGATCTGGCCGGCTTTCAGCGCCACCAGATCGGCGTTGCCATGGCTACCGCTACTGCCGGGCGTTTGCACCTGCAGGACGATTTCCGATTCAGTAAATACCGCAGCGCGATCCTTGAGCTCGGCACCGGCGCTGACGTAATCGGCATCAGCGTAGCCAGCAGCTTCGCCTGCACCCTTTTCGATCAGTACCCGCATGCCGGGTTTTTTCATCATCACGGCCACGTTGGCCGGGGTGAAGGCCACTCGGGTTTCCCCTGGGCATGTCTCTTTCGGAACACCGATGATCACCGCGCTACCCCCGTTCGGTTCGCTGGTTGTGAAAGCCGCGCCGGGATCACCGTCGTGGCCGATTTCTGGTTCAGGTTTTGCCCCGTTCTGGCCGCCCTGAAGGGGCAGCGATTCGGCAGGGTGCAAACCTTAATGGCGCTGCACCACGTATGGCAAACAGGAAACGCTTTTTTGCATCACAATTGGTCAATAAATGACCGAAACGGCCCGGATGGAAGGCCCTCTAACCCTTTTTTCTGGCCACCAGAGCCAGATCATCCTCCTCGTTCATGCTGAGGAACGGCTCCAGAATGGTGTTGCCCCGGACCTCTGCCTCAATGACGTGCAAGAAGGTGTAGGCCCCGAGCAGTTTACGGGCCAGAAAAATGAACTCCTTCGGTGGAACATCAAAGTGCACTGACAGAGCATTGCGTCCTGCCCGGGCGACCATACGGCTGGGCAGATCACTCTTGCCCCAGAGATATTCGCCACGCTCGTTGAGGACGTGTGCCGGTGGCGGGAAACGCTCCGGGTCCTGCAGCACCTCCACGGCTTCAAAACACATGGCGGCGAAGTCCTCAAGCAGGCGCTGTGGTGCACCTGTGGCAAGAAATCCGAGGGCGTAAAGCGCATCGACAAGACGCTGGCTATCGTGGTGCCAGGCGCCACGAATCATTTCCCTGCCTGGGCCAAGGGTGTCGTTGCTGAAGTCACGGATGGCACCGAAGTCGAGCAGCACAATCTGGTCGGCGCCGCTTTCGGGGTCGATACGTAGCAGGTAATTGCCAAAATTCGGATCGGTCTGCATCTTGTTCCATTCGAACACTTCCCGACAGCACAGCTCCATGATGGCGCGGCCGATGAAGTTACGGCGATTCTGGCTCAGCTCCAGCACTGCCGGATCATTGACACTGATGCCGTGCTCGAAGGTCATGCAAAGAATGTTGTGGGTGCAGTAGCGCGGCACCACCTCAGGTACCACAAAGCGCGGATCATCAGCGAGAATCTCGCGAAAATGTCGGGTGGTCGCCGCCTCCAGATCGTAGTCCACTTCGCGGCCGAGCATCTGCCGGACTTCGTCGAGCCACTCGTTGAACTGCTCGGTGATCGGCACCATACGGCTGACGCGCAGCAACTGGACGATGGCGCGCAGATCAGAGTCAATCGCTTCAGCCACTCCGGGGTACTGGATTTTCAGCACCAGCTCACGGCCATCTGCCTTGCAGCGAGCCCTGTGAACCTGACCCAGAGATGCTGCGCCCAGCGGTTCGGGATCAATCTCCAGCTCCGCCAGTTTCATATCGCCAAGCTGGCGACGCAGGTGTTTCTCGATGGTGTCCCAGTGCAGCGCGGTGGTGTTGTTTTCCAGCGTATGCAGTGCGGCGGTGACTTCGTCGGGGAGAAAATGCTCGCCGAACAGCGCCATCATCTGGCCGATTTTCACCACTGAACCCTTCAGCTTGCCCAGATCAGCGGCCAGCTCCTGAGCCTGACGGGAAAGAATGTCGCGGCGCATGTCGGCGCGCTTGTCGGCACTGGCAAAAAAAGTCCCGGCGGTCAGGGTGGCGTAGCGGGCGCCGGCCATGAAACCGGCCCGGGCCATGGAAAAGCGACGCTCGAAGGCTCCGGTTTTGACGCGCCTCACGGTTTTCCGACTCATTCAACAGGACTCCAATTGCACGCTTTCGGACGGGGCGGCATTCTACCAGCTTGTCGGCCGTTGGGTGCTGACCCATTTAATCCTGTCCGACCAGCGCTACGGTCAGCGATCGGACTTTCAGGGAGGTGATATGGCGCGGACCTGGGTGTTATTGCGAGGGCTGGTGCGGGAACAGCGCCACTGGCAGGAGTTTCCGGCTCAGCTTGGTCAACGATTTCCCGGAGACCGGGTGGTAACTCTGGACTTGCCCGGAAACGGATCGCTGTACCGGAAAGCCAGTCCAACCCGCATTGAGGGCATGGTGGCCGCGTTGCGCTCTGAGTTGAGTGACAAAGGACTACGGCCTCCTTTTCATGTCGTCGCCCTGTCACTCGGTGCGATGACGGCGATCAGCTGGATTAGCGACTATCCGGGAGAGGTCGCGGCGGCGGCATTACTTAACAGCAGCGTGGCCCGGTTCAGCCCGTTCTGGCAGCGCCTGCGGCCGGGCAACTATCGCTCGATTCTGATGGATGGCTTGCTAACCCGGGATCTGCTGCGCAAGGAGCGCGCCATTCTCTCGATGAGCACCAATCTGATCAGTGCCGAGCGGCGTGAGGCGGTGGCGCAGGCCTGGGCCGGCTATGCTCGTGAACAACCGGTTAGCCGGATCAACGCGCTGCGCCAGTTGCTCGCCGCAGCGCGCTTCACCGCGCCGGTCGGGCTGCCATCCGCGGTGCCGGTGCTGATCATGAATGGCGGCGGTGATCGCATGGTTAACCCGTCCTGCTCTCTGGCCATGGCCCGGGGCTGGGGTTTGCCGCTCCGGGTTCATCCTGATGCCGGTCATGATCTGACCTTGGACGCCGGGGAGTGGGCCGCCAGCGCCCTGTATGACTGGGTTGGCGACAGCCCTTGACCGGCGTCGAACGGCAGTGCTAATTTCATCAGAACTCGCGGGTTCTGATGTTCTTGCACCCGCGCCAATAATAATGACAAGGCGAGGGCAGCAGTATGGCAACCCCGGAAGAGCTGGCGCGTATGGAAGCTGGTCCGAAGAGCCCGGCGGAACGGATCTGGTTCGATAAATACTCCCATCAACGGCTTCAGGCCTGGCGTCAGATTCAGGACCCGTTCGCCGACGCCTGCACGGAACAGATGGAGTTTCGCAAGCCATCCGGGCTGCTCGAAGAGGTGGAACGCCGGGCACGTCAGGAGGGAGGGGCATTTCAGGCCTTTCTCGATGAGTGTTTCCGGGTGCCGGACTGGGTTGATTTCGAGATGATGGAAACCGGTCGCCGGTTCTGCCGCCGTTACGGTGCCCTGCAGGGCCTGATCCTGATGTGTTCAAGCCTGGTCGAAGGCTATGCCCACAACAAGCCGTCGCAGGTGCTGGTGGCGACCGGCCGGTTGCAGAAAGACGTTTCCCGGCGGATCTATGAAACCGGCCAGATGCTGCACAACATGGTCGGTCCGGATGGCCTGCGCCCCGGTGGAGTGGGCCACCGAACCCTGATGGAGGTGCGTCTGCTGCACTCCGCCGTCCGTCAGTTTCTGAAAAAGAATCCGCGCTTTGATGTCGCCATTTACGACCAGCCGATCAATCAGGAAGACATGGCCGGGACCATTCTCGAGTTTGATTTCATGGTGGTGCGAGGCATGAAGCGGCTCGGCTTGCAGGTCAGTCGCGCTGATCATGAGTCGTTGCATTACATGTGGCGCTATGCCGGATTCGTGCTCGGGGTTCACGAAGACTTGCTGACCGCAACGATAGAAGAGCAGGAAGTGCTGGCGCTGCAACTGACCACCCACCTTTATCAGCCGACAAGGGACTCCGAGGCGCTTGCCAAGGCATTGCTCAGGGATATGTCGGCGCGACCACCGTTTATGCTCTCTTACGAGCAGCTGCTGGCGTTTAGTCGCTATCTGATCGGCGACAAAGTGGCGAATGACCTGAATATCCACAGCAGCGTATCAGCTGCCGCTGTGGTGCGAGTGGTGCGGGCGGCGCTGGCGCTGGGCAGTGTTGGGCAGCAGTTCCTGCCGGACTTTGTTCTGCGCAGGATTGAGGCCTGGAATCATGATCTGGGTAGACGGACGCTGCAGCAGGGTCTGGGACAAAACCCTGCATCGTGGGGTTTCAAGGCGATTGCCTGATCAGCGTTCAGCGGCAGCCAATCAGGCTGCCGGGTCCAGAGCTACCATTTTGCTGCGGTCGGTCAGGATAATCAGGTCAACCAGAATGCGGCCGGTTTCAGTCAGCCAGGCATCGTCTTTCTGATCCTGATCCTCCCCTGATTGCAATGCTGCAATCCGTTCCTCTTCCTGCTCAATCAGACTGCGAACATCCTTCAATGCTTCCTGATTGCGCGAGCGACGGACACGATTCTCTACGGCCAGACGTTTTTCGTCGATGCGCTTCTGGTAATCCTTGCGTGCCGACTCATTAAGCGGCAGTTCGGTGGCGCCGCGAATTTGCTCCAGCAAGCTGATCTGCTCGCGGATATAGGCAAACTCCGGATCACGGTCGATACGTTTTTCCATTTTTCTGCGCAACGGTTCCAGCAGCGGCGTCAGATCTGCACTCGGTGAATAGCTGGCAGCGCGAATCTGGTCCCAGGGCAGGGCATTGGGAAGCGCGCTCTCTCCGGTTTCCGCTTTGTCGACCACGAAGGGCAGGGCCAAATCGGGGACCACACCACGATGCTGGTTGCTGCCACCGGATACCCGATAAAACTTCGCCTGAGTCATTTTCAACTGGCCGTGATTCAGTGGAATCAGTGTCTGCACTGTGCCTTTACCGAAGGTTTCATCGCCAATGATCAGTGCGCGACCATAATCCTGCATGGCGCCGGCAAAAATCTCCGAAGCTGAAGCGCTGTGACGGTTCACCAGTACTGCCATGGGTCCGCTGTAGAGTTGCCCGGGGTACTGATCGGGCTCTGCCGATACCCGGCCGCGAGCATCGCGAACCTGCACCGTTGGGCCGCGGTCAATAAACAGGGATACAAGCTGGGTGGCCTCCGGCAAGGCGCCGCCACCGTTGTCGCGCAGGTCAATAACCAGACCGTCAACGCCGTCGCGTTTCAGGTTCATGATCAAGCGGGCGACATCTCTTGTGGTGCTGGTGTAATCCGCGTCACCACGATGCATGGCTTCGAAGTCGAGATAAAACGTCGGAATGTCAATTACACCGATTCTGGCGGTATGGTCACCGGCCGGAATTTCCATGATTCGGCTTTTTGCCGCCTGATCTTCAAGAACAACTTTGTTGCGGACGATGGAGATCATCCTGGTGTTGTGCTCGCTCGGGCTGCTGGCAGGAATGACCTCCAGTCGCACGCTGGAGCCCTTCGGGCCGCGAATCAGATTAACCACCTCATCAAGGCGCCAGCCGATCACGTTGATCACTTCCTGGTCGCCCTGAGCCACACCGACAATCCGGTCGGATGCTTTCAGTGCCCCGCCTTTCGCAGCAGGGCCGCCCGGCACCAGCCGTACCACCTTGGTGAACTCGTCCTCCGCTTGCAGTACTGCGCCGATGCCCTCCAGTGAGCGACTCATGCTGATGGTGAAGTTTTCCGAGTTATGCGGGGTATGGTAGTTGGTATGCGGGTCATAGCTCATGGTCAGCGCATTGATGTAAATCTGGAACACGTCTTCCGGAGTGCTTTGCTGCAGCCGTTTAAGCTGCCCCGCATAGCGGCGCTGCAGACGGTCGCCAATTTCATCCTCGGCATCGCCATTCAGGCGCATGGTCAGCACGGCATCCTTGAGACGCTTTAGCCACAGATTTTTCTTTTCCGCATCGTCTTTGGGCCAATCGGCCTTGCTGCGATCGACCAGAACGGTTTCACGGCTGTCGAGGTCAAGGGAATCTATGCCCTGTTCGAGTACGGATAGCAGATAGCCGATGCTTTCTTCGACTCTCTGCTGATAGCGGTTGTAAATAGCGTAGCCGGCGCTTAGCTCACCATCCTGAAGCTGGTCATCGAGCTTGTCGCGATACACCTGAAACTCAGCGATATCCGCCTGAATGAAATACAGGTGGTTGGGATCAAGGTCGCGCAGATAGCTGTTCAATAGTTGCTCGGAAAGCTGATCATCCAGTCGCCGGTTATGATAGTGACGATCCAGCCGGGAGAGGATTTCCTGTGCGGTACGGCCATGCACCGGCTCCGGCTGCAGGCCCTGTTGGTCGCCCGCGACCGGCGCCGTGGCAAACGAGATTGCGCCAAACGCAATGCCCGCCGACAACGTCAGTCCAAGCAGGATTCGATGACTGAGAGACAGTTTGCGCATCACCATTCCATATAAGCTCATATTTTCCGCTACCGCAGATTCAAACAGGCAGCACTCCCGCTGTGACCGGAGCGTACCGGCTCCAGTATAACCAAGCCGGCCCGGATTGCATGCAGCGGCGGCTTGACGCCATTCTGCAATGAATGCAGCCTGCCGCCTGTGACAACGTGATGGGGCAACAATTCAATGAATGGTCTGTTTGCCGGTGCCCTGTTGCTGGCAGTGGCGCTGGCACTGGTCCAGCTACTGGGCGGTCATGCCGAGGTGGCGCCGGCGGTGGTGCAGGGGATGTTCAGTGGTGCCAACCTGGCCGTCGAGGTCTGTCTGGGTCTGGTTGGTGTACTGACTCTCTGGAGTGGGCTGTTTCGTCTGGCGGAGCGCAGCAGGCTTGCTGAGCGTCTGGCGTTGGCAGTGGCACCGGTGCTGGGCCGGCTGATGCCGTCAGTGGGTCGTCACCCGGAAGCCCTGGGTCCGGTCACCCTGAACCTGTCTGCCAATATGCTGGGGCTGGACAACGCCGCCACACCACTAGGCCTGAAGGCCATGGAGGCGCTGCAGCGGCACAACCCAAAGCCGGACACCGCCAGTGACAGCCAGATCATGTTTCTGGTGATGAACACCTCTTCGGTCACGCTGCTGCCGGTGACGGTGATGATGTACCGGGCCCAGCAGGGCGCTGCCAATCCGGCCGATATCTACTTGCCGCTTTTGATGGCTACCACCGCATCAACCTTTGTCGGCGTCTGGCTGGTGGCCCGGTTACAGGGTATCCGCCTGAGTCACCCCCTGATTCTGGCCGTGGCCGCCGCCTGGCTCGGGCTGCTCGCTATTGGCGCCGGCATGGCGCTGACGCTGCCCGGGGAGTCTGCCGCCCGGGTTTCCGGGCTGGCCGGTGCGGTGATTCTGCTGCTGGTGGTGGCTACCTTTATCGGCAGCGCCCTGCGGGCTCGATTGAATGTCTATGAAACCTTCATTGAGGGCGCCCGTGAGGGCTTTGACACCGCAGTCCGGCTGATTCCCTATCTGGTCGCGATGCTGGTGGTGATTGCCATGCTCCGGGCCAGTGGCGGGCTGGATCTGTTGCTTGACGGCATTCGCTGGTTGGTGACCCTGTCCGGCATCGACAGCCGTTTTGTGGATGCTTTGCCGGTGGCCTTGCTCAAGCCGCTGTCCGGCAGTGGTGCGCGGGCGATGATGATCGAGGTCATGCAGACCCACGGCGTGGATTCACTCGCCGGGCGGATGGCGGCGGTGATGCAGGGCAGCACCGAAACAACGTTCTATGTACTGGCGGTGTATTTCGGCAGTTGCGGCATCGTCCGCATACGCCATGCCTTGTGGTGTGGTCTGGCCGCAGACGGAGCAGGGTTATTCACGGCCGTGCTGGCCAGTTACCTGTTTTTCGGTTAATCATTAGCTCTCGGGGACTCTCCGGTCACACCCATCCGTAGTCATTGCAGGAAGCACAGGGGCCCATGAATCAGCGAGCGCACATCCGTCGTGCAGTCGATATGCCGGCGCGACTCAGTAACGGCGAGTTTGCCGACCGGCCCTGTCAGGTCCGTGATTTCTGTCTCGGCGGGATGCTGGTTACGGTGTCTCCGGCAGAGAAAACGCTGGTGCTTTCGCTGCAGAAAGGCGATGCCCTGACGGTGTCGGTTGATGTTCAGGGCTTGCGAGGAACCCGGTCGGTAACCCTGAGGGCGCGACTGGCCCGCAAAATAGGCCCGGATCTCGGTCTGGCATTTGATGCACCTGATTCCACCAGCCTCCTGGCGGTCCAGAATCATGTCCGTAGCCTGCTCGACAGCGACCATCAGCCGTTGACGCGACAGCCGACCCTGAATCGTGAGCAGGCCAGACATGCCGCCACCCAGCTTCTGGACATTACCCGGCGATTTTGTCTGACCCGGCTGGAAGTGTTTTTCCCGGTGGCCCGGGAGGCCTTGCTTGCCATGGCAGACAAGGCCACGACGAACGAGGCTCAGCACCCGTGGTTTGAAGCTGCAAAACTGCTGGGTCAGAATGCGACTTCGTTATCGCGCAACTTCGTCGCTCGCAGCAGCCAGACCCTTGAACAGCTTTCCCATGGCCTTGCCAGTCAGTCTGCTGCGACGTCGCAGGAAGACCATCGCAATGGCAAGTTGTCACTGGTGGACAAGGATATTTTTGAAGACTGGCTGACGCTGAAGGTGATGGCTTCCAGAGCAGAGAGCCATTTTAACGAGGAACTGCTGCATCTTCAGCTGCGATTTGATGAGCTGTTCGCAATATCCCTGAGTGCCCGTAAAAACCCCCTGCATCCATCGACATTTTGCAACGCCTTCGGCGAGTCGTTGCGTTTGTTGCCGCTCAAGCAGAAAACAGACCGGGTCATCCTTGCCACGTTTGATGAAACGGTGATCAATCATCTGCATGATTTCTACCGGGACTGTAATCAGTCGCTGGCCAGAAATGGGGTGCTGGCGGATCTTGATGTCGGTCGTTACATCAGTGAGCGATACAATCAGTCCCATCCGGCTGAACCCGCGCCACCCGAAGCGGGAAAAAAATCAGCGCCGGTGGAAGCCGGAAAAAAAGCCGCGGCGGCAAATGTTGGCGCTCATAGTGATGCCGGGGCTTTGCCGCAAACGCCGGCAGCAGAGGCAGGACAAGCAGAAGCCGCTCTGCCGGCCAGCTCTGCGGCGGCGGCTGCCAGCGCTATCCGGCAAAGTGCCAACTCGGCGCCGAGTCTGGCGGCGCGGCAGTTCGCATTGCAGCAACATATCGCCAAACACGCCTATGAAACCGTCAGAAAGCTTCTGAGCAGCCACTCGGTGGAGGCAGCACGGCATAGGACTGCGGCGCAGCAGGTCAGTGCCCTGTCTGCTCCGATCGCCGAAGAGCAGCTCGATGCAACGCTCAATCAACTGCAGCGCTCCCTGCATGAAGATACTGACCTTCCGCTGCCGCTGCGGGTCAAGCAGGCACTACAGGGGGATCAGGATGATGTGCATCTTGATCATGATGCGCAGGCCGCTGTTGATGTGATTCATAACCTGTTTGCCGGCATTCTGGCCAACCCGGCACTGAGCGATCGTGTCCGTGGTGCCATTCGCAAACTGGAAGTGCCGTTCCTGCGACTTCTGCTTAATGATGACTCATTTCTTCAGGAGGAATCACACCCGGCCCGGCAGATGCTCAACCGGATAGCGCATCTTGGTGTCCGCGGCAGCGCCAATCTGCAGGCGCACGAAAGCGAGATTGATCAGGAGGTTCAATCCATTCTCAGCGGCTTTGATGACGATACCGGCATTTTCAGCGAGTCTCTGCAAAAGCTGGATCGTCTGGCAGAAAGACAGCAAACGCTTTATCTGCGCAACATGAAGCGAGTGACGGAAAGCTGCGATGGTCGCTACAAGGTGGTAGTGGCGCGTCGAGAGGTCAATCAGGCGCTTGAGCGACGGATCGGAGGCAAGACGGTTCCCAAGGCGGTGCTCAGTCTGATTGATGCTGGTTGGCGGCAGCTGCTGATACAAACCCTGCTGCGCAGTGGCCGGGACAGCCGTGACTGGCACGAGTATCTCGGCGTTATTGATCGGATGATCCGTTCCGTGGATCAGGTGCCGGCGCAGGAAGATCTGACCGCGATTCTGGCATCAATCAAGGCCGGACTGGGTCAGGTGGATCATACCCAGATGCAGAATGCGCGGCTGATCTCGGAGCTGCGCGACCTGCTTTCCCGCAAGGCCCGCGACCAGCAGACGCCGGATATGGTTGAAGTGCCGGCTGGACTGGTTGAGGAGGCCGCTGGCGGCAATGCAGAGGCTCAGGGCGAGATAGAGCAACGCTGGGCGCGGCGCGCGCAGCGCCACGATGTCGGCGACTGGTTCAGCTATTTTGATAACGGTCAGGATCAGATGGTGCGTCTGGCATGGACCGACATGGAAAAGCAGACCTTCGTATTCGTTAATCATCAGGGCATGAAGGTGACGGAATACAGCCTTGAGCAGTTTGCTGAGCGCCTTGCCTCCGGGCAGATGCAGCAGATCGACAATCTTGACGCTCCGGCCGTTGATCGTGGTCTGGAAAGCATGGTGCAAAAGGTTTATGACCAGATGGCTCATCAAGCTACCCACGATGATCTCTGTGATCTGATCAATCGGCGTGAATTCGAGCGCCGGTTGCGCCAGCGACTGGCGGCTGGAAAGCAGCATGGCACCTTGCTGCATCTTGATATTGACCAGTTCAAGGTGGTCAACAATCTGGCCGGCCCTCAGGCCGGAGATGAGTTGCTAGTGAAATTCAGTGCGTTGCTGAAGGAACAGTTCCCCGGAACGCTTGTCGCTCGTCTTGGCGGAGATGAATTCGCCATCTGGCTGGAAGATCTGCCCGCCGAGGCGGCGTTGCGGGCAGCGGAACAACTCTGTCGGCGTATTCCCAATGAACGTTTTGTCTGCGGTGGCAAGCCGTTCTCCATTACCGTGAGTTGTGGTCTGGTACAGCGCGAGAATCCGGCAACTACGGCGGCGGAATTGATGCGTAATGCCGACAGTGCCTGCCATGCCGCCAAGGAATCGGGACGTAATCGGCTGCAGCGTTATGCCGCAGATGACAAGGAGCTGGTCAAACGTGATGACATCATGGCCTGGGTGACTCGCCTCAATGAGGCGATTGAAAATAACCGGCTGATGCTCCGCTGCCAGCGCATTGAAAGCACCAGTGACGGCAGCGCCTTGCCGGCCTATGAGGTGTTGATTTCCATATCCGGCGATGAAGGCGAGTTGATCGCACCTTCCGAGTTCATGCATGCCGCAGAGCGCTATAACCGCATGCATGCGGTGGATCGCTGGGTGGTATCGAACGTGTTGCGCTGGATGCATGCCAATCCACGAACTGTTGAGAAAATTGATCATCTGTCAATTAACCTTTCCGGGCACTCGCTCAACGATACCTCCCTGCTCGAGTTCCTGTTCGAGATGTTCCAGCTCTATCCGGTGCCGCGTGACCGGATATGTTTTGAAGTAACGGAAACCGCGGCCATTTCCAATCTCGAAGATGCCGCTGACTTTATTCGCGAATTGCAGGGGCTTGGCTGTCGGTTCTCGCTGGATGACTTTGGTTCCGGGCTGGCTTCTTATGGTCATCTGAAACATTTGCCAGTGGATTACATCAAGATTGATGGAAGCTTCATTCGCGATGTCGCCGATGATCCGGCGGATCTGGCGCTGGTGCGCTCGATCAACGAGATGGGCCACCTGATGGGCAAGCGCACCATTGCCGAGTATGTCGAGAATGACCAGATCCGGGGATTGATGGCGGAGATCGGGGTGGATTACGTACAGGGCTACGGGGTCGAGAAGCCGCGACCACTCGATACCCTGTCAGCGGCCTGAGGCAGCACTTGTCTGAAAGTCAGGTTGAGACGGGGCTGACGGACGCGCTGGCGACGGGGCAGGGAATGTTGCCAGTGATGCTGCACGGCCGGCGACATCAGTAGCAGGCTGCTGTCGTCGAGCGTCATACAGCGGCTGGTCCTGCTCTCGCCCTTGCGCCGCAAGCAAAAGTCACGACTGGCGCCGAATGACCAGGACGCAATCCACGGCGCAGGCCCCAGTTCTGCTTCATCATCGGCATGCCAGCCCATGGCATCCTTGCCATCCCGGTAGAGATTTACCAGCACGCTGTTAAAGGCAAGACCGGTCAGTTGTTCGGTCATCTGACGCAGCCAACCAAGCTCTTGTGACCAGGGTGCGGCAGGCAAAGTCCTGCCGGAGTAGCGATACGACACCCCATCATCGGCACACCAGTGCTGTAGTCGCGGAATGCGGTGCCAGCGCCCGAACAGGCGGATTTCCGGTTGCTCCCATTCAAGGTTCGCAATCAGGCGATTCATCAGCCCTTCGGGCAGGGTGGCAGCCAGATGCCACAGCCACAGTCGGGCATCGTCATCAAGAACGGTCTCGGCATGGGGAGGGGTGGTAAATACCGGCTCGATACCAGTTGTCACATCAATCACTCGACGGCCTCTGCTATAGTATTGCCAGCTACTGCCTCTGGAGTTCGCATGTTACATACCTTCGATATCCGCCAGGGCGCGCTGGTGGAATTACCTTCCGCGATGGATCGCCCGGAAGGTCTCGGTGCCGCTCGCTGGATTGATCTGGTTGGCGAGGATGACGCAGAGCGGGCGCTTCTGGAAACCATTTATACCGCACCGCTGCCGGATGCGGACGATGTCGAGGAAATCGAGGCTTCGGCCCGTTACTTTACTGACGAGCAGGGCATTCACGTTCACTCGCTGTTTCTGCATTACAGCGAAGGGCGTCACCGCACCACCTCGGTGGCGCTGATTCTGCAACCTGATCGCCTCGTCAGCCTGCGCGATACCGAGATTGCCGACTTCCGTCTGATGCGAATGCGCACCCGTCGTGGCTGGGTAAAGGTCGAAGAGCCGCTGGATATCCTGCTCAGCATACTGGAGCAGAAAGTCGAGAACCTTGCTGACTCGCTTGAGCATGTTCATGGCCAGCTTGAGGACGTCAGCTACCATGTGCTCGAGGACGAGGATGCAGAACTCGAAGACAGCATCGACCGACTGGCCAAGCTGGAGGACTCCAGCGGGAAAATCCGTCTGTGCCTGATGGACACCCAACGTTCGGTGTCATTTATTCAGCGTCACCTTCGCACCGATACCGAACGGCGCGCCCAGTGTCTGGAGATGCAGCACGATCTCGACACTCTGATGGCGCACACCACTTTCATGTTCGACAAGATCAACTTCCTGATGGAGGCAGCGCAGGGGTTTATCAATATCAAGCAGAGCCAGGTCATCAAGACCTTTTCCATTGCCGCAGTGGTATTTCTGCCACCGACCATGGTGGCCAGTGTCTACGGCATGAATTTCAGGATCATGCCAGAGCTGGACTGGCAGCTGGGCTATCCGTTTGCGCTAGTGGTGATGTTACTGGCCGGGCTGGCGCCATATGTCTACTTCAAGCGCAAGGGCTGGCTCTGATCGGTTACAGCGCGCGGTAGTGCCGGTCTTCCGAACACACCGCGCGACGCTCTTCCACCAGCCGGATCAGGTGTGCCTCCAGAGAAAAAGCAGCCACGCCATGCAGGAATGCCGGCACGTCACTGTACACCCGGGCAACCAGATCGCCCGGGCTGCTGTTCGGCATAGATTGCAGTGCCTGCAGCACTTTCTCTTCTCGGGCCAACCGGTGACCGATGGTCGCCTCTATGGTCTGCACCGGATTGCGAATCACGTCGCCATGCCCCGGGGCAATCTGGCTGATGGTCTCGTCCAGTAACCGCTTCAGTGAGCGCAGATAGGCACTCATGGAGCCGGATGGCGGCGCGATCACCACGGTGGAGCCGTTGATCAGATGGTCGCCACTGAACAGCAGGCCACTTTGCTGCTCAAGGTAGCAGAGATGATTACTGACATGACCAGGCGTGGCGATCACTCGCAGAGACAGGCGCCCGAGCTCGATCCGGTCGCCATCAGCCAACACCCGATCCGGTGCCCAACTGTCATCCTGCAACGGATCATTGAGTATCTCCGGGCCAATCACTTCGCCGCGACAGTGCTGACGCAGCAATGCCACCGCTGGCGAGTGGTCGCGGTGGGTGTGGGTGACCAGTACGCGGGTAAGATGCCGTTCAAGTGTTGCGCTGGCACGAAGTATGTTGTCGATATGACGGCTATCCGCGGGACCGGGGTCGAGCACGGCCAAACCCTGGTGGTCCTCAATCAGGTATGTGTTGGTGCCCGGGCCACTCATCATGCCCGGATTAAGCGCCAGCAATCTCCAGATACCGTTGGCAATTTCAACCGGTTGCCCAGGTGTCAGTGCGAACATAGTGCTTCCCCGATCTAGTATGTAGTTACGCTCACCAGCTCGATCTGCCAGCGCAGGTCGGGCTTGCCACGGAGGCCGGTGATTCGGGCTACGGCATTAAAAGGATAGCTGCCATTTGGCGGGATCTGCAGTACCACATCGATGCGGTCCCTGCCGATTTCGCTGCAGTCACTTTCAGTCGGGCACTGCGAGACGACAAGCTCCAGCTGTACCGCGGAAACGCGCTGTGCGCTGAGATTCTGCAGCTTGCCTGACAGACGTACGCCGTTCTCGGTTGGCTTGGCTTCGGCAAGGGTCACCTCGACCAACGCAGGGTCAGACAGGCTGTGATCTGTCAACTGCTGATAGATCAGGGTGGCAAAAATCGCTCCAGCGGTCAGCACGACCAGCAGTGCCGTGGCCGCAAAAAGACGTTTCTCGGCTCTCCAGCTGTTTACCAGCAGCACCAGTGCTGCCGTGAACACAATCAGTGACAACAGAATCTGAGCCATCCCGTATAATTCCCCCTGCCATACGCCGAAGACATTCCGGAGTGATGATGTTTGTTGTGCTGTCGCCCGCCAAGACGCTGGACTATACCTCAGTTATCCCTGCTGTAGATGCCAGTCTGCCACGCCTGCTGCCGCAGAGTGAATCACTCAACAGGCTGTTGCGTGAACACAGTGCCACGTCACTGGGCAAGCTGATGGGCATCAGCGACAACATTGCCCGCCTCAACGTCGAGCGCAATCATACCTGGCAGCCTGTTCCCGACCCGGCTAACGCCCGACCGGCACTGTTTGCCTTCCGCGGTGACGTTTATACCGGGTTACAGGCCGAGCAGTTCAGGGCAAAGGACATCAGGCAGGCGCAGAAACGATTGCGCATCCTTTCCGGGCTTTATGGTCTGCTCAAGCCGCTGGATATGATGCAGCCTTACCGCCTCGAAATGGGTACTGTGCTGGCAAATCCGGCTGGGCGGGATCTGTACGCCTTCTGGGGCGACACCATCACGACACTGTTAAAGCAGGACATGGATGAAGCCGGAGTCAATGTTCTGATTAATCTGGCATCGCAGGAGTATTTTCGTGCGATCAGGGCAAAAACACTTGGCGCCCGGATTATCACGCCGGTGTTTGAGGACGAGAAGAATGGCAAATACAAGATCATCAGCTTCTATGCCAAAAAAGCACGAGGCCTGATGGCGGCCTGGATAATCCGCAACAATATTGTTGATCCTGCCAGTCTGGAGAATTTCGCCGAGGCAGGCTACGCCTTTTCTGCGGCAGGTTCTGATGCCGATACGCTGATATTTCGTCGCAGGGAAGGGGCAGGGCAGTAGCCACGAAAGCGGCCGCTTGCCTGTGATTGACATGACAGGCAGGCGGCCATTACAGCGGTTTATTTATCGTCGTCTTTCTCAAATTCGCTGCGAGCGGCATAGAAGCCGGTTTTCAGTCCGTCCCAGGCCAGCTCGATGCCGTCACGCAGATCTTCCAGTGCGCGCTCGGACGCTTTCTCCAGCTCGCCCAGACGACCCTCAAGCTCACGGCGCTTGCTGCGAAACTCCGAGACCTGTTGCTTGGCTTTGTCCTGCAGTTCGTGACTCAGGTCGTCAACGCGATGCTCAAAGCGATCGAGTTGGTAGTCCCAGTCTTCCAGTTGCCGACGGATCTTGTCGATAAAGGACGATTCGCTCATACATTCTGCTCCATGTGATGTCCGGAAAAGGGCCGACGGGGTCCCTGTGGTGATGAATTATGCCGCTGCCGGATGACAGCGGCTTGACGCATATCAAGACGACTGCCAGGGAGAGCTGAAGTTCGCCGGTTTGACCACCAGAATGTCGGCATTGCTGTGCAGCAGAATCTGTTCAGCAGTACTGCCCAGCAGCAGGCGGCGAATGGCGCCGCGATGGACGGTACCCAGAACCAGCACTCCGGGGTGCCTGTCCATGTACTCGCCAAGCGCCCGGTGTGGCGCACCTTCCAGCATCACCGCGTCATTGTCACTGATGCCATAACTGGCGGCGCAATCATGCAGACGTGTCTGGTAATGCTTGCGCAGGGTATCCAGATCGGAAAGGGATACTGGCACAGCTTCGCCGGCGAGCATGATCAGTGTTTCATCCGGATACTCGACAACATGGGCCAGCTGCATCTGCCCGTTGATACGGGCAGTGATGTCTCGGGCAGCGCTGACAATATCGTCGTTCAGCGTGTCGGGGTGATCCAGACCATGGTCCGGATCCACCGCAGCGACCACGGTGGGCTGTTCTGGCCATGATGTCTCGGCAACGCACAATACCGGACAGGGCGCCTTGCGGATCACGCGCCAGTCCCGTGGTGTCAGCACCAGCCGCTGCAGCAGCGGCTCGCGAACCCGATGCAGAATCAGCAATCCGGGCTCAGCACGGCGGATGAAATCGGTCAGCGCCGCCGATTCGGCCTGGTCCCAGAAAATATGGGTCTCGCTGTCGGGGGCCTCGAGTTTGTCCAGCGCCTTGCGCAGCTGCTTTTCCCAGCCGCGCATGATGTTATCGCGGGCACGGTCAAGGTGCTCACGGTTCGGGCCAACGGCCCTGACCAGCGCGGTGGAATAGGCGTTAACGTAAAGCTGCAGCGGGGCGCCCATGCTTTTGGCAAGCATTACGGCCTTGGCCAGTGCCGGTTGTGGCGCATTGATTTCACTGTCCAGCAGGACAACAACAGGCTTCATGTCAGATTCCGTCAGAAAAGGAGGTCAGGCTCGGAGACGGCCATTACCGCACAGGCTTTCGCGGTTGAGGATTTCAATCTCCCTGCCTTCAACCGCAAGCATCCCCTGTTGCTGGAAGCGGGTAAAGATGCGGCTTACCGTTTCGACGGCGAGACCAAGGTAGTTGGCGATGTCGTAACGTGACATCGGCAGGCGGATACGCTGGGCTGACAGGCCGCGACGCTGCTGGCGTGCCGACAGGGAAAGCAGCAGGGAGGCGATACGGTCATCTGCAGACTTCTTGCTGAGCAGCATATGCAGCTCGCGATCGGCCTGAATCTCCCGGCTCATCAGGCTGAAAAAATGGTGCTGCAGGGACGGAATCTTGCTGGACAGGTCTTCCAGCCGGGAAAACGGAATTTCACAAACCGAGGAGGTTTCCAGGGTTTTGGCTGAACTCATGTGGTGCGCGGTACTGATGCCGTCCATGCCGACAATTTCACCTGGCAGGTAAAAACCGGTGACCTGCTCTTCACCGTCCTCGGACAGGGCATAGGTTTTGACCGCGCCGCTGCGTACAGCGAACACGGATTCGAACTGGTCGGAAGCCCGGAACAGGTGCTCGCCGCGCTTCAGTGGCCGGCCGCGGTGCATGATATTCTCGAGTTCATCGAGTTCGTCTACGGATACGGCAAGGGGTAAGCAGATCGGGCTGAGGCTGCATTCATTGCACGATGCGCGGTGCTGCGACATGGCAGGGCGTCCTTTGGTATTGCTGACCAGCTGGAGGTGGTTGATGCCCATTATAGTCTCCCGTTTTTCACCTATTGCAACCTTGCCGGTGTAATTTCCTGATAAATCCCCCGGGGTATAGAAAATACCCGGGGGCGTAAAGGGCCAGAATCAGATAATCCGGCTGTAATGGCGCTTGAGGCCATCCTTCTGATATGCGTCGAAGATCATGGCGACCGCCCGGGCCAGCAGCCTGCCAATAGCGGTCAGGCGCAATACTTTCCAGTCAAACTCCACCAGCCCGTCCTGTACCAGCCGGTTCATCTGCATCAGCTCCGGGCCGAAGTACTGGCGGGCATCGATGTTCCAGCGCTGCGAAAGGGCTTCCAGATCGATTTCCATCTGGCATAGCAGGGTGGTGATCAGATCCCGACGGATCTGGTCATCCAGTGTTAGCAGGCAGCCTCGCTCCAGCGGCAGGTGGTTGTCGTCGATATCAGATTGCCATTCCTCAATGGATTTCTGGTTCTGGCCGTAAAAGGTGCCCAGCGCGCTGATGGCGGAGGTGCCAAAGCCAAGCAGGTCGGCATCGCCGTGCAGGGTGTAGCCCTGAAAGTTGCGGTGCAGGGTGCCGCTTTGCTGTGCTTGCGCCAGCGCATCGGTGGGCAGGGCAAAGTGATCCATGCCGATCAGCAGATAGCCAGCCGACTCCAGCATTTCTCCGGCGCGGGAGAACATCCGCAGCTTCTCGTCTGCTGATGGCAGGGTCTGCTCGCTAATCTGCCGCTGCACCTTGAAGCGGGCTGGCAGGTGGGCGTAGTTGTAAAGCGAGATACGCTCCGGCCGCAGGGCCAGCAACTGTTCCACGGTGCGGGCCAGGCTGGTTTCCGATTGCCAGGGCAGGCCATAGATTAGGTCGGTGTTGATTGAGCGATAACCGAAGTCACGTAACCAGCCAAATACATCCTCAATCATGCTGTAGGGCTGCACCCGGTTTACCGCTTCCTGCACTCGCGGGTCGAGGTCCTGAACGCCAAGGCTGGCCCGGTTGAAGCCGAGCCCGCGAAGCAGACCGATGCGTGACTGGGTTACGGTGCGAGGATCAATTTCGACGGAATAATCGGCACGATCATCTTCAAGCAGATGAAACTGACGGGCAGTGTGATAGACCAGTTCGGTCATCTGCGCGTCGGACAGATAGGTGGGCGTGCCACCGCCCCAGTGCATCTGCAGTACCGGGCGCTGACTGTCGACCCGCTCCGCCTTCATGCTCAGTTCGCGCAGTAACCGCTTCAGGTATTCATCCGCCCGCCGGGTATCGGCAGTCACGACCCGGTTGCAGGCGCAGTAATAGCAGACGTGCTGACAAAACGGGATATGCAGGTACAGGGACAGCGGCCGGCGCGCCAGATTTCCGTGCTCCAGCGCCTGCCAGTAATCATCGGCGGTCACTTCTTCATGGAACTGAAGTGCTGTCGGATAGGAAGTGTAACGCGGTCCCTGATCGCCGTAGCGACGTATCAGATCGGTATTCCATTCGGTCATCGCGGCCACCCGCAGTCTCAATGGCGCCAGTATGGAGTGGCGACCACAGGCTGTGTTGATGCACGTCAATGATGGTGAAGGTGGTGCTCCTGTGCAGGTGTTTGCTGAGAGCCGCTATTGCCATGACCCGGATGATGACCATGGACGCCGGAAACTCCCTGCCAGAACAGCCAGCCGGCCATCAACAGGGTCAGGATCGCCGTCAGCCTTCGCCAGCCCTGGCGGCGCAGAATGGTGAGCAGGCCGGTGGCGACACCGCCGACGGCTACCGGAGGCACGGTCACCAGACCAAACACCAGCATGATGACGCCGCCGTGCCAGATATCGCCGCTGGAGACCGCCAGCGCCAGCGCTGTGTACAGCAAGCCGCAGGGCAGAAAACCCCACAGGCCGCCAAGCAGCAGCGCCTGCCAGGCATGGCGAATCGGCACCAGCGAGGTGGTCAGCGGCTGGATCCGCCGCCAGACATTCAGGCCGATTTTTTCCAGCCCGCGCAGGCCGATATCGTGGCCTAGCAGCATCAGTCCCACCAGCAGCATCAGCACAGCAGACAACAGCCAGGCCACCGGCCCTGCAGCCGGCAAGGTCTCCAGCAACCACTGGCCCATGCCGCCGGCAATCAGGCCGAGTATGGAATAGGTGCTGACCCGTCCCGCGGCAAACAGGAATTGCCACCACCACAGTTTGCGGCCACGCCGTTGTGATTCATTCACCGCCATGGACAGGCCAAGGCTGATGCCGCCGCACATGCCAAGACAGTGTCCGGCACCGGCCAGCGCCAGCAGTGCTGCTGCAGAGATGGATTCAGTCAGCGTCACTTGCTGTCGCCCTCGTCATTGTCAGTATCAACATCAGGTTTATGTTGTCGCTCCTGGTCATCAAAAACGATTCGCCAGGCCGGGCTATCGAGGTCGTCGAACTGGCCTCGGCGCAGCGCCCAGATAAATGCCCAGACCGCAATGGCCACCACCACCGACGCCAGCGGGACCAGAAAAATCAGTATTTCCATGAAGCCATCCTTGCCGCGTTCCAGGTAACCAGCAGCGAGCTGGCCGACATGCCGATCGCCGCCAGCCATGGCGGAATCAACCCGGCCATGGCAAACGGTACCGTGATCAGATTGTAGCCCAGCGCCCACGCGGTATTTTGTTGAAGCGTTCGGTGGCTGCGTCGCGACAGGGCCAGCAACCAGGGCAGGGCAGCGAGCTGTGGGCGTAACAGATAGATACCGGCGGCCTCCCTTGCCAGTGCGCTGCTGTCGGCAACGGCGACGCCAACATCCGCCCGCAACATCGCCGGTGCATCGTTGACTCCATCACCGGTCATCAAAACGCGGTGACCATGCTGTTGCAGATCGGCAATCCACTGCGCTTTATCCGTCGGCTGCAACCCGGCCCGCCAGCTATCAATTGACAGCGCAGCAGCCACCGCAGAAACCGCACCGGATTGATCTCCGGAGGCAAGATGAAGCCGCAATCCGGCGGCGGATAACTGCTGGCATACTGCAGTGGCACCTTCGCGCAATGGATCATGCAGGCGAATCAGGTAAACCGGCTGCCCGTCGCAGTACAGCGCCAGATCGGTCAGGCCGGCGTCACCGCCGAACTCAGCAGGCGCCTGACCAATACGCCAATGGTGATTCTGAAACATGCCACTGACACCATCCCGACGATGCTGAAGCTCGGTCAATATCAGATCACTGTTGACGTCCAGCTGCTGAACCGCCTTTGCCAACGGATGGGAGGAGCCGGCTTCCAATGCTGCGGCTATCGCCCGCAGCATCTGTTCATTCCGGTTTGCTGCCAGCAAGCGGGTTTCCGCCACCTCGAACGCTGCCTGGGTGAGCGTGCCGGTTTTATCCAGCATCACGTCTGTGACCTGCCGTGCCTTCAGCAACATGCGCGGGTCGGCAACCAGCACGCCATGACGCAGGGCAGCACTGACCGAAGCAGAAATACTTAATGGCCCGGCCAATGCCAGAGCACAGGGGCAGGTTACCACCAGCACGGCGATGGCATGTTCAAAGGCGATGGTGGCGCCACTGCTCCAGTGCCACCAGAGCGTCACAACGGTCAGCACCAGCACGACGGAAACAAAACGTGAGGCGATCCATTCGAACCGAAGTGTTTCGCTTTGCCGGCGATCAACCGCCTGATCCACCGTCCGGCCGATACGGGCGAGCAGGCTGTCGCTGGCGCGGCCGCTGGCCTCTATATCAATCAGGCCTTCGCAAACTTTTGTGCCGGCATGCACAGCTTCTCCGCAGCGACGGGAAACGGGCACCGATTCCCCGGTCAGGGTGGCCTCCTCAATGCTGGCATTGCCGTCGGTGATGACGCCGTCCACAGGCACCAGCTCGCCGCTGCGTATCTGCAGCCGATCACCACTGTTGACCATCATCGCCGGCACCGGCTGCCATGCGTCATTTTGCCAACGCCGCACCACCAATGGCAGGCCCTGTTGCAGCTGCACCAGTTGACGGCCGACACGAGCCCGCTGGCGCTGTTCAATCCAGCGGCTGATCAACAGGAAGAAAACAAACATGGCGATGGATTCGAAATAGACGTGCTGGCCGCCGGTAAAAGTAAAAACAACACTGCCGGTCCAACCCATCAGAATCGCCAGTGACACCGGCACGTCCATGCTGACCATGCCGGCTTTCAGGGATTTCCAGGCGCCGCTGAGAAACGGCCAACCGGAATAGAACACTACCGGCGTTGCCACCAGCACCCCGGCAATCCGGAAAAAATCTCGCCATAGTGGTTCAAAGTCGCGAAATGCGCCGAGATACAATGCAACGGCATACATCATCGCCTGCATGCTGCCGAGCCCGGCCACCAGCAGCCGCGCCAGCAATTGCCGGCTGGCGCGACGGTCGTCGTTCAGCTGCGTTTCCCGGACTGGCAGGCGCGGGCGGTAACCGAGATCATGCAAACGGCGGGCAATATCGCCGGCCCTGAAATCAGTGCCAGTTACCTTCAATCGCAAGGTGGTCAGGTTCAGCGATACCGAAATGACGCCGGGCATTTCTTTTAATGCACGTTCGATCAGCCAGACACAGGCGGCACAATGGACGCCATCGAGCGACAACGTCAGGGTGCTTTGGTCACCGCTGATGTCGACAAAGGGCGCAACAAGCTCCGGCAGATCAAACAGGGCAAGAGAAAGCTCCTCGCCGGCAGCGGGAATGCTGGCCAGTTGTTCGCCACGAAAGCAGTAGTAATCGCCAAGGCCGAGACCATGAATGGTTTCCACGGCGGCGGCACAGCCGGCACAGCAGGTCGGCACTTCTCCATCCGGAGTGCGCGCCAGCACTGGTCTGGCGCTGGGTGTGCCACAGTGCCAGCAATGTACATCCTGCTTCAATGGCCAGCTCCCATCTTCAGCGAACCATCGGCGGAAATCTGCGTTGGTCCTGCCAGACGCCAGCCGACATCGTCGGAAGAGATACGGATATGCCAGTTACCGGGGGGGAGCACTTGGTCCAGTTGATAGCTGCCATTGGCCTGATAATCCAGATTGTACTCGCGGTCCTCGGTCGCCAGTGTCCGGTGCCGCAACAGCAATGTCAGTTGCTGCGGCCAGACCATGTCACGAGCAGCCTGAAAACGGAACAGGGTGCCGCCATCGGTGGCTGCGGCAGTCACACCGATACCGAAATCTGCCGCCAGATTTTCTGCCGCCATGCTGCGGTTGGTGCCGCGGCCCTCGCGATACCAGTCGTCAAGCACCAGGTCATCGGCATTCTTTGTCGCCACCGTGACCAGAATAATGCCGGTCACCACCGACGATGCCGGTATCGCAATCACAAACCATACCCAGACCTGTTTGTACCAGGGCTGCTCAGGGACGGCCGGCGATGAAGCGGGATTCACGCTCGCGACGGATACCTTGCTCATCCATGTCCTCCATTACGAACCAGACGGTGCCGGTTTCGACTGTGTGATAGAAAGGATCAAAGCCCAACGTCACGCCCACCGTGGCGTGACTGCCTGCCGGGATGAATACGGTTTCCGGGCCATTCCAGACCAGCCCTTCGGCGCCGCGGAATGACAGCCGGAAAGTCTGGTCGCGCTGTGTCTTGTTGATGACTTCGAGGCGGTAACTGTTTTCGATGCTGCCATCGCTGGCGACGCGATACAGATTGGTGCGGTCGCGAATCACATCCAGCTCCGCCGGTACCCGCAGGAACAGGGCGGCGACAAACAGCGCCGACATCAGCATCAGAACGAAGCCGTAGCCAATCATCCGTGGCCGCAAGATATGGCTTTTCAGTCCGGCCAATGCATTTTCGGTGGTATAGCGTATCAGGCCGCGTGGCTTGCCGACTTTTTCCATGACCAGATCGCAGGCGTCGATACAGGCAGCACAGGTGATGCATTCGTACTGCAGGCCATCACGGATATCGATGCCAGTGGGGCAAACCTGAACACACAAGCCGCAATCGATGCAGTCACCGACATTGGCCTCGTCGCGGCTCTTGGCGCCACGGGTGCGCGGCTCGCCGCGTTTCTCGTCATAGCTGACGATCAGGGTGTCGTGATCAAACATGACACTCTGGAAACGCGCATAAGGGCACATGTATATGCACACCTGCTCACGCATCCAGCCGGCATTGGTATAAGTGGCGACAGTGAAGAAGCCGATCCAGAACATCTCCCAGCCGCCAAGCTGGATTTGGAAAAGCCGATAGATCAGATCGGTAATCGGAGTGAAATAGCCAACAAACGTAATGCCGGTGAGCAGCGCCAGCAGTAACCAGGAAGTGTGTTTGCTGACCCGCTTCCTCAGTTTATTCAGGGTCCAGGGTGCGGCATCCAGTTTCAGTCGGGCGCTGCGGTCACCCTCGATCCAGTCCTCAATCTTGGTAAAAAAACGGGTCCAGGTGGTTTGCGGACAAACATAGCCGCACCACACCCGCCCGGCCAGCACGGTGAAGAAGAACAGGGCGAAGGCTGCCAGAATCAGCAGCCAGGACAGCAGCACAAAGTCCTGTGGCCAGAAGGTGATACCAAAGATATGGAACTGTCTGCCAGGAAGGTCGAACCATACTGCCTGACGCCCTTGCCACTGGATCCAGGGCACAACCAGATACAGACCCATGGTGATCCAGACCGTGACCTCGCGAACCCGCTCGAAGCGACCATGAATGGATTTCGGGTGAATTTTTTCCCGCGCTGCATAAAGACTGATTTCCACCGCATCGCTGTCGCGCGGTGTCACATCAGTCGCTGGAATACGCTTGTTGTCTTTCACGCTGTTCTCCTGGTGGAGCATACGGAGCCATTGTACTGCGCCGGGCAAAAAAAAGGCCTGCGGTGGAACGCCGCAGGCCTCCTTGCCAGAGCGGTGTGCCGATTACTGTCTGGACAGACCGTAGATATAAGCAGTGAGGACGTGAATGCGTTCTGCCGACAGCACCTCGCCAAAGGCCGGCATGACGCCACCACGGCCCTGACGAATGGCTTCCTCGATATCGGCCAGAGTGCTGCCGTAGAGCCAGATGTCGTCAGTCAGGTTCGGTGCGCCGAGCATCGGATTGCCAACGCCACCGGCGCCATGGCAGGCCGCGCACATCATAAAGCGCGGTTCGGCCCGGGCAATGGCCTCAGCCTTGGTCGGATCGTCACGCAGGGCAGGGCGTGACAGGCTTTGCACATACAGCGCCATGTCACGAACCGCTTCGTCAGTTCCGCCTACGGCGGCAATCATGGGCGGCATCATGCCACGACGGCCGTTTACCAGAGAGGCACGAATCGCTTCGGGTTCCCCACCGTAGAGCCAGTCATTGTCGGTCAGATTCGGATAACCACGGGCACCGTTGGCATTGGCGCCATGGCAGGTGGCACAGTTATTGGCGAACAGCCGGGCGCCCACTTCCATGACTTCCTGGTGCTGCCAGAGCTCTTCCACCGGCACCTGAGCGTACTGCTCGAAAATCGGCTGAGTCTGCTTGTGGACGAAATCGACCTCTTCCTGCCACTGACCTTCCTGAGTCCAGCCAAGAATGCCTGGAAATTTTCCAAGCCCCGGATATAGCACCAGATAGACCACGCTGAACACCAGCGTCAGGATAAACAGCCACAACCACCAACGCGGCAGCGGGGTGTTTTTTTCCTCAATACCATCAAAAACATGGCCGGTGGTTTTTTTGCTGGCTTCCTCTTCACTGATGCTGCGATTCCACAGCAGCAGGCCGGCACAGCCCAGCAGCATGAGAACGGTGAGGGCAATAATGTACCAACTCCAGAAATCACTCATGGCGTTGTGGCTCCCGTGAAAATTCGTTGTGATCTGCCTTGAACGGCAGGTTGGCGGCGTCTTCATAACGGGACTTGCGACCCGGCCAGAACACCCACACCACCATCACCATAAAGGCGATGAAGAACAGCAGGGTAAATCCGGTCTGAAAGCTGATGACGTCCATGGTTATCTCCCGGTCATGGCGTGGCCAAGCTGCTGCAGGTAAGCCACCAGTGCGTCTTCTTCGGTTGCTTCAGCCCACTCGCCCGATACTTTTTCCATCTGCTCATTCAGCATCTCGTCGCTATAGGCAACGCCGAAAATGTCCTTGAACAGGCGCAGCTTGCGTTCGGTGTGCTCCCAGTCAACCTTGGTGCGTTCAAGCCAGGGATAGCCGGGCATGTTCGATTCCGGCACCACATCCCTTGGATTGCGCAGGTGCACGCGGTGCCAGTCATCGCTGTAACGACCCCCGACACGGGCCAGATCCGGGCCGGTGCGTTTGGAGCCCCACAGGAACGGATGCTCCCAGACGTCTTCGCCGGCGACGGAATAGGCGCCGTAGCGCTCGGTCTCGGCGCGGAACGGACGCACCATCTGGGTGTGGCAAACATGGCACCCTTCACGGATATAAATATCCCGGCCTTCCATTTCCAGCGCGGTATAGGGGCGCAGCGTTTTCAGCGGCTCGGTGGTCGATTTCTGCCAGAACAGCGGGACGATCTGGGCGAGGCCCGCCAGGCTGATCACCACCAGAACCAACGCGATCATCAGACCGACATTTTTCTCGACTTTCTCATGAGCATTCGACATGTCGGGACTCCTCAGGCTGCGGCCAGATTGCTTTCGTTGCGGTCATTGTTTTCTTCGCGCAGCGTTTTCCAGACGTTCCACGCCATCAGCAGCATCCCCAGGAAGAAGATGGTGCCGCCAACAAGACGGACAACGTAGTAGGGGAAGCGGGCTTCCATTTCCTGAACAAACGAGTAGGTCAGGGTGCCGTCGGCGTTGACCGCACGCCACATCAGACCCTGCATCAGACCGGACACCCACATCGAAGCGATGTACAGCACCGTGCCGATGGTGGCGAGCCAGAAATGGGTGTAAATCCAGGCCGTGCTATACATGCCCTGACGGTTGAATACTCGCGGAATCAGTACGTACATGCAGCCCATGGTGATCATCGCCACCCAGCCCAGTGCGCCAGAGTGAACATGGCCAATGGTCCAGTCGGTGTTGTGGCTGAGCGCATTCACCGTCTTGATCGACATCATCGGACCTTCAAAGGTCGACATGCCGTAGAAACTCAGGGCGACGATCATGAAACGGATGATCGGATCAGTACGCAGCTTGCTCCAGGCGCCGGACAGGGTCATGACGCCGTTAATCATGCCACCCCAGCTTGGCGCCAGCAGCACAATCGAGAACACCATGCCGAGCGACTGCACCCAATCCGGCAGTGAGCTGTAATGCAGGTGGTGTGGGCCAGCCCACATGTAAACCGCGATCAGTGCCCAGAAATGCACGATCGACAGACGATAGGAGTACACCGGGCGGCCAGCTTGAATCGGCACGAAGTAATACATCATGGCAAGGAAACCCGCGGTCAGGAAAAAGCCCACCGCATTGTGGCCATACCACCACTGCACCATGGCATCAATGCCACCGCCATACAGCGAATAGGACTTCCAGGCCGAAACCGGCACTTCCAGGTTGTTGACCACATGGAGCATGGCGATGGCGAGAATAAAAGCGCCATAGAACCAGTTGGCGACATAAATGTGCGAGGTGGTTCGACGTGCCACCGTGGTGAAGAAGACAATCGCGTAAGAGACCCAGACCACAGTAATCAGGATATCAATCGGCCATTCCAGCTCAGCGTATTCCTTGGTGGTGGTGAGGCCCAGCGGCAGGGTAATGGCCGCCAGCAGAATCACCAGTGTCCAGCCCCAGAAGGTGAACGCCGCCAGTTTCGGAAACGCCAGCGGCGTCTGACAGGTGCGCTGCACCACATAGTAGGAGGAACCGATCAAGGCGCTGCCACCAAAGGCGAAGATCACCGCATTGGTATGCAGCGGCCGCAGGCGACCAAAGCTGAGCCAGGCGATGTCGAAATTCAGCGCCGGCCAGGCCATCTGCGCAGCAATAAATACGCCGACCAGCATGCCGACAATGCCCCAGATAATGGTGGCAATGCTGAACTGCCTGACGACGGTGTAGTGGTAGTTGATCGGTCCGGAAGGGGGGGTGTGGGTCATCGGTCTTCCCTTGTTTGCCAGTAAACGCTTTCACGACGTGGAAGCGCAGAGAGGGGCGGTTGCAACCCTAACGCGGCGGCATCACAGGAACCTTGATGCAGGTCAACACCGCTCGCGCATGGTGCTGATTATCAGGGTTATTGATACCGATTTCGACTGCGCTCATGCATACATTCCCTGTTTTAGAGGGCGACTGTCAGGTCACGCAATTCGCGTCAGAGCGACGGCTTGAACATGGCGAGCAGGAAAATGCCGCCAACCTGAAGGCCGGCCAGCATTCCCATGCAGAGCTTTTGCCGGAAACCGGCGCTGACGGCCAGGGCGAGCTTGCCGGCAAGGATGTAGCCAATTAGCAACAGCACCTTCGCCGTCAACCAGTGATGAACCAGTGGCAACCAGCCGGTGACAACACACAAGCCAATAGCCGCTGATAGCAGGACACTGTCATTGGCATGCGGTACCCAACGCAGCGGCGTCGCGCGCCAGCCCTGGCGGCCAGCAAGGGACAAACTCCAGCGGGCGGCAAACAGCACGACACTGATCAGTGCCGTGCCGATATGCAGCGTCTTCAGGGCAATGTAAAACGTCAAAGTTGATGCTTTTCCAAAAAGGCCATGGTGGCAGCAACAGTGACCGCGGGATCTTCTTCATGCGGCACATGGCCTAGCTCGGCAAAGCGCGCCAGCTCACTGCCAGTAATGTCTTCATGCATCTGTTCGGCGATCTGTGGCGGAATCAGCCGATCCTGGTCGCCCCAGATGATCAGGGTCGGAACCGACAGGGTGCTGGCGCGCTGGCGTGCGTCCTCGCGGGCGAACACGTTCTGGAAGCGCTTTACCAGCGCCGCCCGATTACCTTCACGCAGGGTCAGTTCGTAATAGCGATCAACCAGCTCCGGGGTGATTTTTGACGGATTGCCGTAAACGCTTTCGACACTGGATTCGATCATGCTGCGTGGCAACAGCCGGTTCATCAGCGGCGCAAACGCCGGGATCTGGGCGATCTTGAAGCCGATCGGCATGGACTGCGCCTCAAACGGATAACCACCGGAATCCACCAGCACCAGCGCTGCTGCGCGTGCCGGCGCCTGCAGGGCGGTCTCCATGGCAATCTGGCCGCCGAGCGAGTTGCCGGCGAGCACGGCACTCTCGACGCCAAGCGCATCCATCACCTTGAGGGTGAAATCCGCATAACGCTCGATACTGTAGTCGTTATCCGGGGCCGGGCCGGTCAGGCCGAAGGCCGGCAGGTCGAAGCGGATCACGCGCCGCTGGTCAGCCAGTGCGTTGGTCCAGCCGTCCCAGGTATGCAGGCTTGCCGAGGTGCCGTGAATCAACACAATCGGAGCGAGATCATTACGTGGGCCCTGATCGCGCAGGTGAACCTGCATGCCGTCAATATCAATAAAGGTAGATGGCGGTGTCGCCCAGCGCTCTGAAAGTTCAGCCAGCGGACGATCCGGCGCCCAGCTGGTGGCCAGCACGATGGCTGCTATTGCAACGAACAGAACCAGAATGGCCGATAACAGTTTTTTCATTCCTGACGCTCCATGGGAAGGAAGGCGGCAACAATAGCGCGATTGTGGTGCTGATCCCATGCCCGCCACCCGATCTTATAGTTCGCATAATGTATATTATGTTAAATATGATCAATCTCTGTCTGAGCCTCCTGAAGACTGCCCACCTTGTACTCCTTCAAGGGCTTTGCCCGCGAGCCTCACCAGAGAGCTCGCGGGCTGTGTTCGCCTCAGGCCTTTCGACCAAATTTCAGGTAAAGCGCCGGCAGCACCACCAGCGTCAGCAAGGTTGCGGAAATAATCCCGCCCACTACCACGGTCGCCAGTGGGCGCTGGACTTCCGAGCCGATGCCGGTGTTAAAGGCCATTGGCACAAATCCGAGTCCGGCCACCAGTGCCGTCATCAGCACCGGCCGCAAGCGGCGTAGCGCGCCGTCATAAATGGCCTGACGTAATGGCCGCCCTTCCTCCAGCAAGGTGCGGATGTAAGACACCATGACCACGCCGTTGAGCACAGCGATGCCGGACAGCGCGATAAAACCGACGCCGGCGGATATGGATAGCGGGATATCGCGTAGCCACAAGGCCATCACGCCGCCGGTCAGGGATAGCGGAATAGCGCTGAAGATAAGCAAGGCGTCACGGGCGCTGCCGAATGCGCTGTACAACAAGGCAAAGATCAGCGCCAGTGCCAGCGGCACGACGATGGCGAGCCTGCGACTGGCTGACTGCAGCTGTTCAAATGTGCCGCCCAGATCGAGCCAGTATCCCGCGGGCAGATCCATCCCGGTGCGCAGCTTTTGTTGCAGCTCGGCAATAAAGGACCCAAGGTCCCGGTCCCTGACATTGGTGCTGACGGTGGCGTTACGCTTGCCGTTTTCACGATTGATCTGGTTCGGCCCTGGCGCCAGCGTCAGCGTTGCCACTTCACGCAGGGGGATGTAATTGACCGAGCCCTCCCCGTCAGCCTCAACCGGCAACGGAATCGGCAGCCGGCCCAGATGTTCAAGATCTGGCGCGGTGTCCAGTGGCATGCGGATACGCAGCGGAAAGCGCTTGTCGCCTTCGAAAATCATGCCGATATCAGTGCCGCCCACTGCCGCACGCACAGTATCCTGAACCGTCACCATGTCCAGCCCCAGTCTGCCTAGCATTTCCCGGTCCGGCACAATAGTCAGCATCGGAAGGCCGGACAGCTGCTCAAGGCGAGTGTCGGCAGCACCGTCAATGGTCTTGATCAGGGCTTCGGCCTGCTCGCCCAGCCCGGCCAGCACTTCCAGATCGTCGCCGTAGAAGCGCACGGCCACATCGGCACGCACCCCGGCGATCAACTCGTTAAATCGCATCTGGATTGGCTGGGTGAACTCATAGTTGTTGCCGGGTATCTCGCTCAACGCGGCTTCCATCTGCTCGACCAGTGCCTGTTTCGCCAGATCCGGATCGGGCCATTGGCTGCGCGATTTCAATATGACAAACGTATCCGCCACATTCGGTGGCATCGGGTCAGTGGCGACCTCAGCGGTGCCAATTTTGGCAAAAACCTTTTCCACCTGCGGAAATTCCATCAGTCGTTTTTCCAGCGCCTCCTGCATGGCAACAGACTGGCTCAGGCTGGTGCCGGGAATGCGCAGGGCGTGCAAGGCAATATCACCTTCATCGAGATTCGGAATGAACTCCGAACCCATGCGCAACGTAAGCCCCCCACCGAGAAGAATCAGCAGTACAGCACCGACCATCACCCATCTGGCACGATCAAGCGCCCAGTCAAGCAGCGGTGCGTAGCAATCTCTGGCGCCGCGCATTACCACATTATCCTGATGCGAGACTTTGCCCTTGACGAATATTGCCACTGCGGCGGGCACAAACGTTACCGAGAAAATCAGCGCGCCTGTCAACGCTGCCACCACGGTAAAGGCCATCGGGTGGAACATCTTCCCTTCTACTCCGGTCAGGGCAAAGATCGGCAGGTACACCACCATGATAATCAGCACACCGAACGCACTCGGGCGGAATACTTCTCTGGTCGCTTCCGCCACCGTGTCGAGCCGCTCGCGCAGAGTCAGCAAGCGGCCATGCGAATGTTGCGCCCGGGCCAGTCTGGCAAGACTGTTTTCCACCACAATCACAGCGCCATCGACGATCAGGCCGAAATCAATTGCGCCAAGACTCATCAGGTTACCGCTGACCCGGTTGGCGGTCATGCCGGTGATCGCGAACAGCATGGAAAGGGGAATCACTGTGGCGGTGATCAATGCGGCACGCAGATTGCCAAGCAGCGCAAACAGTACCGCGATAACCAGCACCGCACCTTCAAACAGGTTGCGCTCGACGGTGGCGATGGTCTTGTCCACCAGCGTGGTGCGGTCATAGACCGGCACTGCTATCACACCCTCCGGCAACGACTGGTTGACTTGTTCAAGTTTGCTGGCCACAGCATGGGCAACCTCGCGGCTGTTTTGCCCCAGCAACATAAAGGCCGTCCCGAGCACCACTTCCTCGCCGTTGCGCGTCGCCGCCCCGGTGCGCAGCTCCTTGCCGAACCGAACTTCGGCGATATCGCGCACTCGCACTGCCACGCCTTCGCGCGTGGTGATGACGGTATTGCGGATATCGTCCAGTGATGTCATCTGTCCCGGCGCGCGTACCAGCCACTGCTCCCCAGCCCGCTCAATGTAGCCTGCGCCTGTGTTCAGGTTATTCCGTGACAGCGCTTCACTGAGTTCGGTAATACCAACTTTCCAAGCCAGCATCCGGGTCGGGTCCGGGGCGACTTCATACTGTCGCTGGAAGCCGCCGATGGTGTTGATCTCGGTAACACCACGCACCTGCAAAAGCTGCGGCCGTATCACCCAGTCCTGCAAGGTGCGCAGGTCTTCCGGTGTCCAGGCATTGCCGTTGTCCTGCCTGGCATCAGGCTGCGCCTCAACGGTGTACATGAAAATCTCACCGAGGCCAGTGGCGATCGGCCCGAGCTCCGGCTCAATGCCGTCCGGCAACTGGCCTCTTACGCTTTGCAGCCGCTCGCTGATCAACTGACGGGCAAAATAAAGATCGGTCCCCTCGTCGAATACCACGGTCACCTGCGACAGCCCGTAGCGCGAGATGGATCGGGTGTAGTCCAGATGCGGCAGCCCTGCCATTGCGGTTTCTACCGCATAGGTGATTCGCTGTTCCGCTTCCAGCGGTGAGTAACCCGGCGCCGAAGTATTGATCTGCACCTGAACGTTGGTGATATCGGGCACCGCATCAATCGGCAGCCGCAGGGCGTTGTACAGGCCAAGAACGGCCACCGCCAGTGTAACGGCAAGTACCAGCCAGCGCCGTCGCACGGCGAAGGCTGCAATGTAATCAATCATGCTGCCTCCTTAATGTGCGTGGCTGGCGCCGGACTTGAGAATGTCCGCCTTGACCAGAAAACTGTTGGCGGTGACATAGGTCGTGCCGGGCTCGATACCGCCAAGCACTTCCAGCCAATCGTTGTCCCGCGCGCCGATCTCGATCATGCGTACTTCATAGATGTCATCGAAGCGGGCAAACACCACCGGCTTGTCCATATAGGTTTGCAACGCCTCAGCGCGCACGGCAAGTGGCACCTCACGCTGGCTGATGACTACATCCGCCTTGACCAGTGTGCCGGCCCGAAACTGACCATGACGGTTATCTACCACGGCACGGGCCAGCGTGCTGCGTGTGTGTGCTTCGGCAACAGGAGCAATGAATTTCAGCGTGCCAATCGGCTCGCGTTGGTCTTCGTTATGCAGCAACACCTGCTGGCCGGTTTGCAGTAGCGGCTGATCCTGAGGGAAGGCGTCAAGGTCAAGCCACAGCACATCAGTGTTAACGATTTCAACCAGTGGTTCAGCGTCTACTGCCATCCCCGGATTGACGTATCGACGCCGGATAACTCCATCAGCAGGCGCGCGCACGGAAACCAGCTGCAGCGTGTCGCGCGTCTCGATCCTGGCCACCACATCGCCGCGTGACACCCTGTCGCCCTCGCTTACCAGTACCTGCTGCACCATTCCGGGATAACGAGCGCTGATGGCGTGCACCTGCTCCTCGCTTGCGCGCAGCCTGCCGAACAGGGTAACGGTTCTGCGCAAGGTTGCCGGGCCGGCCTGTGCAGTCTGCAGCCCCGCCTGCGCTGCCGCTCTTGCGCTGATTTCGGTGCGGCCCTCATGGCTGTCGAAGTGCCATTGCGCGGCTTCATCGCCAACACGCACGACAACACTGACATCAAAGGAATGGGGTTCATCAATGCTCTGGTCACTGACCAGATAATCCTGTTCTGGTGAAAAGGTTATACGGTCGGTGCGACCGCCCAACCGCGCAAGCTCCACACTGATCTCCACGGAAAATGGTGCGACCGGTTTGTCCTCCTGATAGACCCAAACACGAAACTCTGGCGGGATGCCAGATTCCTGTATGGTCAGTTCGACGGCAAGATGGTCGGATTTGAGCAGGCGTCCACCATGCGGCCCCGTTTCCTGTTCGGCTGCATGGTCTTGTTCAGCATTTTCCTTCTCGCCATGCTCGTGGCCGCCGCCGGCGAAAGCATGCTGCGAAACGATCAGATTAAGAAGAAGCAACAGGGGCGATAGTATTTTCAGTGGCGATGTCATGGTCTGGTCTCCTGTGCTCCGGCCGCAGAAAAAGGCTGACCGGTAAGACGTTCGAGTTCGTTGCGTTGCAGGTGGAAGCGTCCGGCCAGTTCGATGGCACGCTGCTCCAGTGCGAGGCGCTCCTGCCGGGCAGTGATCAGTTCAAGCAGACTGTAGCGGCCAGCGCGGTAGCCCACTTCGATATCCTCATAGAGTTGCCGCGCCAGTGGCAGAGCGCGGCTCTCGACAAGCTCGTACTCTTCCTGAGTCATCAGCAGAGCGCGGTACTGTTCGGATAGCACCGCCACCAGTTCGGTTCTACGTGCCTGCATCAACGCTTCGCTTTCTGCCAGCGCTGCTCGTGCACTGGCCTCATTGCCGCGATTCGGATTGCGCAAATTAAGCGGCATGGACAGGCCGACCAGAAGCGAATTGCTGTCACTGAGTCGATCATGGCGTGCGCCGACGGAAACCGTCAGATCACGGGAGCTGTTTGCCTCGGCCAACCGTAGCTGTGCCTCACGCAACCGGGTTTCACTGGCCATGGCCAGCAACGTGGGTGTTTGATCCAGCCGCGCGTGAATCTCTGCCAGTGAAGGCAGAGACGGCAGTGGTGTTAGCGACGAAGCAGGAAGCAGGCTGTCCTGATCGCTCTCGCCCCAGAGTGCGGCAAGGCGCTGGCTGGCACTTTGCTGAAGTAACTCGGCGCGACGCAGATCAATTTCGGCCTGCTGACGCGACAGCGTCAGCCGCATCAGTTCGGATGACGGCGCGGCGCCGGCATTGACCCGACGCTGCGCGGCCTGCTCGGCCTGCTGTGCCAATGTCAGGGTCTGCTTCGACAACGCCAGTCGCGAGTGCGCCTGGGCGAGCGCCACATAACGGCTGACTGCATCGCCAAGCACATCCAGTCGTGCCTGCTCGTAGGCAATGCCTGCGCTGTCCAGCGCAGCACTGGCAACACCGGTGCGCTGGTGGCGTTTGTCGCCCAGTTCGATTATTTGACTGAGTGCCAGAGTGACTTCAGCAGCATTGATTCCGTCCGCTGGCGCGTCTCCAGCCAGATTTTCGATTTCCAGCGACAGCGCTGGCGAGGGCCGCAGGCTGGCCTGCAGAACATTGGCGTCTGCCGCTCGCAGTCGATAGGGAAATGCGGCCAACGCCGGGTTTTGCTCCAGCGTCCGGTGTAAGGCATCAGGTAAAGACACGGTTTGCGCATCAGCTGTAGTAGCGGCATAGAGTGGTACTAGCGCCATGCCGCCCAATAAGGCCACGACGACAAGCGCCCGGCCACGGGGTGGGTAATGCATAGGAATATCTCCCGATTAATCAGGTACGGGTGAAACCCGCAGTCAAGGTCAGCTCAGAAGCTGACGATCGGGAGGTGGAACCGGAGGCTGGCTGGTGTGCGAAAAAAGGGAAGGTGAGTCCTGCTCAGGCCAGACCGGACCGGGCAAGACGCCAGCAATAAAGCCGTTCGCGGCAGGCGACGCCAGCGGCGAGTGGCTATGACAGCCGTGATGGGTCTGGCAGTCCTTCTCGTCGCTGTTCAGGTGTTCGTGGTCATGGAGATCGGCAACATCCTGATGATGAAGTGCGGTTACATCATCTGCTTGCGCTTGCTGCACAGCGGCCTCACCTGCCAGCACGACCGTATTTGCCAGCATGAAAACAGCCAGCAAAAGTGCGGTAGTAACAGAGGTAAACCGTCGTGATGTCATAAAGTGTTCCCTGAACAACGCGTACGATGCTAGCAGCTCCGGGAAGGGAATCAAGCCCGGCGTGAGCTTCGTGGCGGTTACCGGTTTGCTGTTACTGGCGCATCAGGCGTGGCCCAAGAAAGATAAGGCTTGCACCGACCAGGCAGATAAAAGCACCCGCCAGATCAACTATCGAAGGTGCCTGCTTCTCAACCAATGAGCCCCATATCAGCGATGCCGCTATATACACACCGCCATAGGCAGCATAGGCCCTGCCGGCAAAACTGGCTTCCACCTGAGTCAGGACCCAGGCAAAGCCGGCTAGTGCAACCATGCCAGGAATCAGCCAGATGGCAGATCTTTCCAAACGCAGCCATGCCCAAAAAGAAAAGCAACCTGCGATCTCAAGAATAGCGGCTATGGGAAACCAGAACGCTGACGTCATCGAAAGTATTCCTTGGTTCATAAATGCAAGGCAGGCAACACTATCATCGAGCAGGCACGGCTTGTCGATGCCCCTTTCTCCTGACAAGCAGATAGGCTGCGGGCAACACGAACAGCGATAACAGCGGAGCGCTGATCATCCCACCGACCATAGGCGCAGCAATACGGCTCATGATCTCGCTGCCAGTCCCGTCACCCCAGAAGATTGGCAGCAAGCCGGCGACGATCACGGCCACAGTCATCGCCTTGGGTCGAACGCGCAGTACGGCGCCTTCCCGAATCGCCTCGGTCAGGGCTATTTCGCTGTGATTGCCCTGCTCCTGCCGCGCCTCCCAGCTGTGTTTCAGGTACAGCAGCATAATGACGCCGAACTCGGCGGAGACGCCTGCCAACGCGATGAACCCTACGCCCGTTGCCACCGACAGGTTGTAATCGAGCAGATACAGGAACCAGACACCGCCAGTCACGGCAAACGGCAAGGTGGCCATAATCAGCAGTGCTTCGTCGACACGCCGGAAGGTCAGGAAAAGCAGCACAAAAATAATCATCAAGGTCGCCGGCACCGCCACTTTCAGTCTGGCGTTGGCACGCTCAAGGAACTCGAACTGGCCGGCAAAGGACAGGCTGATGCCTTCCGGCAGTTCGACCTGCTCATTCACTGCCGCCCGCAATTCCTCGACAACAGACGCAAGATCGCGGCCACGAACATCAATATACACCCAGCCGGACAGCCTGCCGTTCTCGCTTTTCAGCATCGGCGGGCCGTCGGTAATGGTGATGTTTGCCACGGTTCCAAGGGTAATCTGTGCCCCTTCCGGTGTGATCAAGGGTAGATCGCGCAGTCGCTGCACGGTCTCACGCCATTCGCGCGGATAGCGCAGGCTGATCGGGTAGCGCTCCTGACCCTCTACTGTCTCGCCTATATTCTCGCCGCCGATCAGTCCGCTGACCAACGACTGAACGTCGGCGATGTTGAGGCCATATTGAGCAGCGATATCACGACGAATATCGATGTCCACATAGCGGCCCCCGGTGAGTCGTTCAGCCAGCGCTGAAGACACGCCGGGAACCTGTTTTGCTACCTGTTCAACCTGACGACTGACATCGTCAATGCTGGCAAGGTTATCTCCCCCTACTTTGATACCGATCGGGCTCTTGATGCCGGTGGCAAGCATATCAATACGATTGCGGATGGGTGGAATCCAGATGTTCGCCAATCCGGGTACGCGCACAACTTGATCCAGTTCCTCCACCAGTTTTTCCGGCGTCATGCCGTCACGCCACTGGTCTCGCGGTTTGAAGCGAATAGTGGTTTCGAACATGGTCATGGGTGCAGGGTCGGTGGCAGTGCGCGCACGCCCCGCCTTGCCGAACACCTGCGCCACCTCAGGCACAGACTTGATCAACCGGTCGGTCTGTTGCAGCAGTTCGCTGGCTTTTTGCGCCGACAGGCCCGGCAGAGCACTGGGCATATACAGTAAATCGCCCTCGTCCAGTGACGGAAGGAATTCTCCGCCAAGCTGGCTTAACGGCCACAGTGCAGTAAAAAAAACCAGTGCTGCTACTAACAAGGTTGATTTCGGCCAAGCCAGAACCCGTACAAGCAGTGGCTGATAGATATGAATCAGAAAGCGGCTGATCGGATTTTTTTCCTCCGAGGGGATGCGTCCACGGATCCAGTACCCCATCAGCACAGGTACCAGTGTGACCGACAAGCCAGCAGCGGCGGCCATGGCCCAGGTTTTGGTGAAGGCAAGAGGACCAAATAGCCGGCCTTCCTGTGCCTCCAGTGTGAATACGGGGATAAACGACAGGGTGATAATCAGCAGCGAAAAGAACAGTGCTGGTCCAACCTCGATAGCCGCCTGCTCAATGACGCGCCAATGTGCTTCGCCGGACAGGGATTGTCCCGGGTTCTCCCGCTGCCAGGCCTCAATTTTTTTATGGGCATTCTCAATCAGCACTACTGCTGCATCCACCATGGCGCCAATGGCAATGGCGATGCCCCCGAGCGACATGATGTTGGCATTGATGCCCTGATAACGCATGACGATAAAGGCGGCGAGGATGCCCAATGGCAGCGAAATAATTGCCACCAGCGAAGATCGCAAGTGGCCGAGGAACAGCACACATACCAGCGCTACCACGACAAACTCTTCAACCAGCTTGTGACTGAGATTTTTCACCGCCCGGTCGATTAACTCACTGCGATCATAGGTGGTGACAATCTCAACGCCTTCCGGAAGACTTCTGCGCAGCGTATCAAGACGCTCATGTACAGCAGAAAGTACCGCGCGGGCATTCTTGCCGGAACGGAGGATGATCACCCCGCCGACCACCTCGCCCTCGCCGTTCAGCTCGGCAATACCGCGACGCATCTCCGGGCCGAGACGAACCTGTGCCACATCACCGAGCAGTACCGGCACTCCATCGGCGAGTTTCAATGGAATATTGCGAAAATCCTCCAGCGACAGAAGATAACCGCTGGCGCGCACCATATACTCGGCTTCGCCGAGCGTCAGTACGGCACCGCCGGTTTCCTGATTGGCATCTTCGATGGCCTTGCGCAGTTGCTGATGTGTGATGCGATGGCTCGCCAGCTTGACCGGATCAGGCAGCACCTGATACTCACGCACCATGCCACCAACGGTGGCGACTTCAGCAACATCAGGCAGGGTTTGCAGCTCGTACTTCAGGAACCAGTCCTGTATCGAAGTCAGCTGCGAAAGATCATGTTTTCCGCTGCGATCAATCAGTGCGTACTGGTATATCCAGCCAACGCCGGTGGCATCCGGGCCAAGTGAAGTTCTTGCTGTACGGGGCAATTGCGACTGCACCTGACTGAGATATTCCAGCACCCGTGAGCGCGCCCAATACAGGTCCGTGCCGTCTTCAAACAGAACATAGACATAACTGTCGCCGAAGAACGAATAGCCACGCACGGTTCGCGCGCCGGGCACAGCCAGCATGGTGGTGGCAAGCGGATAGGTAACCTGCTTTTCCACCAG
Source organism: Alcanivoracaceae bacterium (assembly GCA_023146255.1). Classification (GTDB taxonomy): domain Bacteria; phylum Pseudomonadota; class Gammaproteobacteria; order Pseudomonadales; family Alcanivoracaceae; genus PGZG01. The sequence goes on along the minus strand of JAGLCJ010000005.1, from coordinate 186,079 downwards.
CTGCGGTGCCTGCCCCGGATAACTGGTACGGATAATCACCTGCACATCAGACAAATCCGGCAAGGCATCCACCGGCGTATGGTTGACCGACCAGATGCCCCAGGCGCTCATAAACAGGCTCGCCAGCAGCACCAGAAAGCGGTTCGCCAGGGACCAGCGAATGATTGCAGCGATCATGGTGTTATCTCCTGCTTCTCAAGAGACTCCACGATCAGACCTGCATCGGTATTACTCACGCCTATGCGAACCCCGTCACCCTCGGCTATTCCACTGGCTACCCGCTCATTGGCAAGGCGGAAACGCATGGTCATGCCGGGCATGCCAAGTGTTTCAAAGGGTCCGTGTTTCAGTTTGACCTTGCCGTCAGCAATTTGCTCGACAACTCCTTCCGCATAATGCAGTGCTTCTGTCATGTCGTGCACATTCGATACGGCCAGTTCCTGTACGCCAACGCCTTGCAGACTGGCCTCGGAATCGAGCAGGAACTGGCCACTGACCACCACCATCTGGCCCTGTTCGAGTCCATCCAGAATCAGTGTTTGCTCGCCGATCTCTGCGCCCGGTTGCACTACCTGCGGGCGATATCGCCCCTCGCCCTCATCAACCATGACCAGAGCGCGTTTTCCGGTATGCAGCAGAGCTGCCGTCGGTACAGCCAGAGACTGTTGCACTGACATGCCGTGAATAAGAATCCGGGCACTCATTCCCGGTCGCAAATCGCCATTGTCATTGGCCATAATCACTCGCACCGGAACGGTCCGGCTGGCCTGATCCAACAGCGGCAGAATCTCGGCAACCTGGCCCTTGTGCAGCGCCGGTATCGCGCCCTGAACAGTTACATCAACAAGGTCCCCGCGCGCGACTTGTTCAAGCTGACGTTCCGGGACGGCGATCTCGACCCAAACCGGATTGATGGACTGAATTTCTACCATCGCATTGGCAGCCATTAACGTCATACCGGCACGGGCATCAAGACGACGAATAATACCGTCATGCGGCGCCACCACCGTCCAGGTATCCAACGGCTTACGCCGTCGCTCGATGCTTTCGATCAGCGAGGTGGGCATGCCCAGCGACAACATGCGCTCCCGCCCGGCAGCAATTAGTTCAGCGTCGCCTCTGTTCAGCACGGCCAACCACTCATGCTGGGCACCGGTCCAGGCCGGCACCCGCAGCCGCAAAAGTGGTTGCCCTGCTGTAACGGTATCGCCCTCGGCCAGCGGCCAGACCTTGGCAACAAATGCAGAAGCCGGGCTTTGCAACCGCGTCAGCGCACGATCGTTGAACGCCACCAAACCGGTGACATCAAGCCGTGACGTTGCCTTTGTCGTTACCACCGGTGTCGTGCGAATACCAAGATTCTGCACCATGGCAGGATCAATCTTTACCGTCGACGAGTTGCCACCGCCATTTTCCTCGGCGTAGCGAGGCACCAGATCCATATCCATGAAGGGGGATGGTCCCGGCTGTTCAAATCGCTGTTGGGGAAACATCGGGTCATACCAGTACAAAACCTTCTTCCCGTCTGTCTTCTCGCTTGTCTCGCTGTCTTCCATCTCCATCGATATTCCGTTGTGGGAAGTAATGGAGGCGCGGCCCAGATAGATCCCGGCCAGCAATAGCAGCAGACTAGCCAGCCCAATCAGAAGATTGCGTTTAATGTTCATAATCGTGCTCCTCCCCCGCTACAGCATGGTGGGTATAGGTAAAATGCAGAGCGGAGGCCAGCTGGTCGCGCTGCCCGGTCAGATCGATTTCGGCAAGTCTTGTGTCAAGCAACTCACTGCGCGCTTGAACGAGATCGGCGAGGCTGCCATCACCGCCGCGCCAGGCTGCGCTAGCCAATGCCACTTTTTGTTCCGCCAAAGGCAGCAGAGTTTCCCGTTGCCGGGCAAGCACGCGCTCAAGGCGCTCGAAATCAGCCAGATCAGCCTGCAACATTGCTTCATGCTCGCGGCGCACTGCATCAGCCTGCGATTCCAGCGCCCTGCGCTCGGCTTCGGCTGAAGCAATGCGCGGCCCCTGCCGCGAACCGCTGAACAACGGCAGATCAACATTGATCTGCAGCATGGCCATGTCACTGAACTCCTCTCGGTCCATATACGCCAGTGTCAGGGCCCAGTCTGGTTTCTTGGCGGCTCGCGCTTCATCGACGGCGGCCGTGGCTACACGTGCCCGACGCTCGGCCACTTCAAGCTCCGGGTGCTGATGCAATCGATTTCGCAGCAACTCGGGATTGATGGCCAGATCAGGCGCGGAACCCGCCAGCATCTGCTCTCCTGACGGGCCGAGCCAGCGCACGAGAATGGCCTTCGCCTGACGCTGCTGAGCCTTCAGTGTGTCGCGTCGATTAAGCAGCGCTGCTTGCTCCTGTGCGGGCGCGACACTGTCTATTGTCTTTCCCTGACCTGACGCCAGCCGCGCTCGCACCGCCGCATCGAAAAGACGGTTTTCCTCAAGCAGCTGGTCAATCAGTTGCAACTGCTGTTCCAGCGTGTAGCGTGCGAGCCAGGCCCGGGCTGTCTGGCGCAGCACCGCCAGTCGGATGCTCTCTGCATTGGCTTCTGCGAGACCGACACGCTGGCTGGCACCGCTTGCGCGTGCCTTGAGCTTGCTGCGATTGGGAAAACGCTGGGTCACGCCGATGCGCTGCATAGTCATGAAGTCGCTCGACAAGCTGTAGCGGTCCGGGCCTTCCACCGGAACATTGTCGAGACCGAGAATCAGGGTAGGATCAGGCAAGGCATCAGCCGGCCCTTCAGCCTGCCGCGCCGCTTCGACTCTTGCTGATTCGGCATGCAATTCCGGCGATTCGCGCAAGGCAAGCAGTAGCGCGCGATCAAACGTTAGACCTTCATCGGCATGTAATGAGCTGCTGGCCCACAGTAATGCAGATAGCAGCCAGTAAGGGCAGCGGCGGCGGCCGCTGGGAAAAGGGAATAGCCAACGCATGTTTCACTCCAGCACGGATCACGCGGCGCACGGTGCGCCATCAAAGCCCGGTTACGGGGCTGAAAACATCAGTGCAGTAGTGAAAGGGGCGGACGCCAGATAGCGGTCAAGGCAAAGGGAATGTAGGTAGGGTCAGACAAATACGCGGGAGCCGGATTCACGGCATGATAGGTCACTGCAGAGGGTGTGTTCATGATCGACAGTTGCCCGGTATGGCATTCCTGACCGGATTTACACAGCTGGCCGCTAAGCGCCGCCACTTCATCATCCAGACAGCAATCGCCCTTACTCATCACTGTCTCGGCGCCATGAACGTCACCCATGTCGGCCTGCATCATCGGACAGGGCTGTTTGATCTGCACGACCATGGCGCCCCCTTGTATGGGAACCGTGACCAGCAGGCAGCAAATGATCAGCAACCGTGTCCAGAGCATGAGCGGAATATGAACCCGTTGAAGGTGATGTCAGGTAAAGCTAAACCCCGGGGCTACCCCGATGTCAACCTATTACCCTCCGGAGAACTCGGGTAAAAGCTCAGACTTCCTCACTTGCCGACGCAGACCGAAACGGCTGCACCAGCATCCGGTCAATGCGCAGATCCTCTGCCGTGCGGAAATCCTCAATGCCAATGGTCATGCCTTCCTGCCCCGCTGCCGGCTCGGCGCGATAGGTGCGGAACAAGCGATCCCACCAGGGCACGTTAAAGCCGTAATTGCTGTTGGTTTCCTGTTTGATGATCGAGTGGTGAACCCGATGCATATCCGGGGTGACGATAAACAGCCGTATTACCCTGTCCACGCCAGCCGGAATACGGACATTGCCGTGATTGAACAGCGCGGTGGCATTGAGCACCACCTCGAAGGCAAGCACGGCTATCGCCGGAGCGCCCAGCAACAGGACCGCCCCGACCTTGATCAGCATGGAGATCAGGATCTCCAATGGATGAAAGCGCAGCCCGGTGGTGACGTCGAATTCCAGATCCGCATGGTGCATGCGATGCAGTCGCCACAGCCAGGGCAGCCGATGGAAAACCCGATGCTGGAAGTAGATCAGCACATCCAGCAGCACAAAGCTCAGCAGGATTTCCAGCCAGCCGGGTAATGAAACCTGATTGAACAGGCCCCAGCTGCGCTCGGCCGCCATCAGTGCAATGCCCACCGCTGCCAGCGGAAACACCATCCGCACAACCAGTGTATTGATCGCCACCAGAAGCAGGTTGTTCGGCCAGCGCTGACGTCGACTGTAACTTTGCTGGCGGCGCGGCTGAACAGACTCCCATCCTGTCATCAGCAGCAACGTGCCGATAAAAAAGAACAGGCGAATATCCGGTTCGTGCTGGAGCAGTTCGAGTTCGGACATGGGACTTCTGCTTTGCGACGGTCGACCCGGAATGGTATGTGGATTCAGTCACATTCTCCAGATTGCCCGGCCTATCCCCGGAACCCCTCCACTCCCCTGCACTCCCATCGGTGACCGGGGCTACAGAGGAGATATTCAATGAAATCGATACTTGCCAAGGCCGTGCTCGGCACCCTGCTCGCCGGCGGCTGCGTTGCTGCGTATGCTGCCGGTCCCTTTGTCGGGCTGAACTATTCACAGTACGAGCTGGACATCGACGCTGCCGATGAATCGCTGACGCCGACCGGCGCCACGGTGCGTGCCGGGGCTGAGTTCAACGATCTTTTCGCACTGGAAGTTCGCGCCGGCACCGGCATTGAGTCCGATCAGCGCAGCAGCGGCCTCGGCACGGCCGAGTTCGAAGTGGACCGTCTCTACGGTGGCTATTTCCGCCTGTCGGTGCCGGTTGCTGACCTGTTCCGTCCCTACGCCATTGTCGGTTACAGCGAATCCCGCGGTACCACGTCAATTCGCTCCGGCGGCGCACTGGTATCCCGATCCACCGACACGGTCGGCGATCAATCCTACGGCGTCGGTGTCGATGCCTCGCTGGCGGGAGCGATCGGTTTCAACGTCGAGTACATGCGCTATCTCGACAAGGATGACTATGATCTGAACGCCATCAGTGTCGGCATTCGATCCGGCTTCTAGGGCAAAAGTCAGGCCTGCCCTGCTCTGCCTCTGCGCAGCAGGGCCAACGCCAGACTGGCGGCCAGCGCCATGGCGATGGCCAGCGGCAGCAGTGAGTGATTATGCAAACTGGTCATCAGGATGCCGGTCATGCCGGCGAGGAAAAACTGCAGGCTGCCGTTGATGCCAGTGGCGGCGCCGCTGTCATGGGGAAAGTAGTGGGTAAAACAGGCAATGGCGTTGGGAATGACCATGGCCACCGCGCCGCCCGCCAGCATGATCAGCGGCACCAGCAGCCATAACGGCGGTTTGCCCAGTATCAGCACTGCCAGTAACAGCAGCCAGGCCGCCGCCACCTGAATGATCAGTGCTGCCGTCATCAGTCGGATAGCCGCTATTCGGCGCAGTAGCAGCATGTTGATGCGGTTAAACAGGATCATGGTCGCGACATTGGCGCCAAACAGCAGCGGAAACGCCGTCTCGGCAACGCCATAGAAGCGCAAATAGACAAATGCCGAGTCGGTAATGAAGGCAAACAGGGTGGAGAAACTCAGGCCATTGGCAAGAATGATGGCCATCGCCTGACGATGACTGAGCACCCTGCCCCAACCTCTGGCCACATCACTGAGTCGACGATCCACTGCCACCGGGATATGGGTGGGCATCACCTTGGCCACCCATACCATCATCACCAGCGCATAGCCGGCCAGACCGATGAAGATTGCCTGCCAGCCCTGCAGCAGCACCAGCATGGCCCCCACGGCAGGCGCCACCAGCGGTGCAATCAGCATGATCAGGCCGATGTTGCTCAGTACCCGCGCCGCTTCCTGGCCATCAAACCAGTCACGCACCGATGCCGCTGCAACCACCACCGTGGCGCCACCGCCCAGAGCCTGTATGACCCGCAGCAGATCCAGCTGCCAGAGCGCGGTGGACAGGCTGATCAGCAAACTGGCCAGCGCGAACAGCAGCAGCCCGCCCCAGGCCACCGGCTTGCGGCCAAGGTGATCCGACAGCGGCCCGCCCAGCAGCTGGCCCAGCGCCGTGCCCATCACATAGAGGCTGACCGAGCGCTCGACGTCAGTGACTCGGACGCCGTAGCTGTCCGCCATGGCCGGCAGGGCCGGCAGATAGGTATCGATTGCCAGCGGGCCGACGGCAATCAGCGGACCCAATGCCAGGGCAAGGCGCAGACGGCTGATCTGAGGGGATGATGCTTCGGCCACCGGACCTCCGGGATACTTGAGGGGGGTATGCTACCGGGCAGAACCGGAAAGAGAAATTACTTTAAATTATTCCAATAACTATTTGTTTTTAATGAAACATAATCGAGAGACTTTCGTAGGAGCGGCCGATCGGCCGCGAAATCCTTTCGCCGCCGATCGACGGCTCCTACCGTGGCATCAAGCCAGATTCAACAAGGCACCGATCAGGATCACCTGCGGTACCGTTACCAGCGGCAGGAACAACGCCAGCTTCCAGGACCGGGTGGTGTCGCGGATCACCATGACCTCGGTGTAGTCCGTCGCCACCCCCGCCATCAGGAAGGTGAAGGCATTACCCGGTGCCGCGGCCCGATTCATCAGGTCGGCAGCAATCGGCACCGAGCCCTCCGAGCAGACCTCGATAATGGTCGCCGCCAGCACGGTCAGGCCGAGCCCCATCAGGGTCGGACCGAACCAGTCGGCAAAGATATCCGCCGGGACAAAGGCGCGAATCAGCGACGCCAGCACCACCCCAAACAGGGCCCAGCGAATCACCATTTTCGAGCCACGCACGCCGTCCATCAGCAACCGGCCCAGGCCGACTCCGGAGGGCTTTGCCTCACGAATCAGGGTTGCCAGCGATGGCGCAGCCGACAGATCAGCGCCAGCAGGCAGCCTGTTCGGGTTATCCGGCAGCGTGCCGTGGGCCACCAGCAGGTCAAAAATCCGCCCGCTGATCAGGGCGATGACCAGCGACAGCAGGATAAACAGCAGGGTCCAGCCCACCCCGATCAGGCCGAACATAATCAGGGTCAGGGACAACGAGTTCCAGGGACTGGCAATCAGAAAAGCCATCATCTGGCCCACCGAGGCGCCGCGTTCGTACAGTTTCATGCCGACCGCGAGAATGCCGTGGCTGCACAAATCCAGCAGCACACCGGCGCCGGTGGCGCGGAGCAGACCGTTCCAGCTGCCGCCCTCACCGAGCATGCGCATGATGGTTTCCCGCGGCACATGGCCAAGCAGGCCGACGAAAATCACGCCAAGCGCAATCCCCCACCACATGGCATTCATCAGCTCGAAGCTGCCCTCGGCATAGTGGTGCAACCAGCCCGGCAGGTTCGCCGGCGCCAGCAGGTAAAGGCCGTAGCCGAGCCCGACCAGCAACAGCGATCCCCACAGCAGCCAGTCCGGGCGTGGCTTGCCACCGTCAGTCGGGCAGCAATCTCTATCCGCCGAGGGTTCTGCCGGGCAGCAGGATGACGACTCTTTTACCGGCTTTTTCTCAGCATCGTCGTGGCAATGATCGTGATTACTCATGGCTGCCCTCCTCCTCCCAGGACTGAATCAGCCCACAAACCGTGCCGTTACCGGGGGCGCAGTCCGGTTTGGTCGACCACTGCAGCATGGCGCTGCGCATACGTTCGCTGAGCCGGGTCAGTTCGGCGATCCGTGCCTCCACTTCGGCAAGACGCTGCTCGATCAGGCTGCGGGTGTGCTGGCAGGGGCTGTGGCCGGCATCGGATTCGGCAATCAGGGCGCTGATGTCCTGCAGGGTAAAGCCCAGTGAGCGCGCCTGCAGACTGAAGTTAAGCCGGGACAGATCGCCTTTGCCGTATTCACGGTAACCGTTGGCGGGGTTGCGGGCCGGCCTGAGCAGGCCAAGCTCGGTGTAGTGACGCACCGTATCGGCGGTGGTGCCGGCCCGGCGGGCAAGCTGGCTGACATTCATGACAGGTCTCCGACTGGAACAGGGTGCCAGTGTGAAACCCTAGGGTAACCCTTGGGTCAAGGGTCTGTCGTGGCCGGATTATTGACCCCGCACTTGCCGTACTCGCAGCACCCCGCCCGGTCCCTGCAGCTGTCCGAGCCAGCCGCGCAGCGACTCCAGCGAGCGGGTCAGCGTCCACGGAGGATTGAGTATCAGCATGCCGGAGCCGTACATGCCGGCCCCGGGCGGGCGCACGCACAATTCGGTCTGCAGCAAAGGCGCGCTGGTCTGCCGCTCCACCGCCTGCACAAACGGATGGTGGGCGCCACCGGCCAGCAACGGATACCAGAGCAGGAACACGCCGGTGGGCCACTTCAGTTCGGCTTTGGCCAGCGCCTCCGGCACGGTGCGGTACTCGTCCTTGACCTCGTAACTCGGATCAATCAGCACCAGCCCGCGTTTTTCCGGCGGTGGCACCAGTGCCACCAGCGCTTCCAGCGCCTCGCGGTGATGGACATGAACGCGCGAATCGCCGGCGAAGCGGGCCTTCAGGGCCTCGTATTCCCGTGGATGCAGCTCATTGAACACCAACCGGTCTTTCGAGCGGGTCAGGTCGGCGGCGATCTGCGGCGAGCCGGGATAGAACCGCGGTGGCCAATGGTGCGCGGCGGCACGGCGTACCACTTCCCGGTATGGCGCGGCCGCATCCGGCCAGCCAGTGTCCGGCAGCGCCATGATACCGGCTTCGGCCTCGGCGGTTTTCTTTGCCCGTGCATCCTGCAGGTCGTAGAAGCCGGCGCCTGCATAGACATCAATCACCGCCAGTGGCTTGTCTTTCTTCAGCAGATAATCGAGCACCAGACAGTAAATCAGGTGTTTGTGAACGTCGGCGAAGTTGCCGGCGTGGAAGCCATGCAGGTAGCTGAGCATCAGTAACGCTTCGGGTATCCCGTGATGCGGCGGATATTACGGTAAAGCGGCGCCAAGCGCCCGTATAACGGACGATAAACCTCGCTATACAGGCGGTCATACAACTTAACCGTATCGCGATCCGGGTTGAACGCCCTGCCCGGCCGGGTCATCGCCGCCACCGCATCGCGGTGACTGGCGTAACGGCCGGCGCCGACGGCGGCGTTGATTGCCGCACCCAGCCCGGAGGTTTCCCAGGTATGCGGGCGCTCGGCGCGCAGGCCGAAAATATTCGCAGTGATTTGCATGATCTCGTCGCTCTGCGAGCCACCACCGGAAACGCGCAGCTGGCGAATGGCGACGCCGTTGCGCTTTTCCAGCCGCTCCTTGCCTTCGCGCAGGGCGTAACCGATGCCTTCGATAATCGCCCGGTACAAATGCGCGCGGGTATGCACATCACCAAAACCGATAATCGCGCCCTTCGCTTCCGGGCCCGGATATTTCACGCCCGGATTCCAGAACGGCTGCAGGGTCAGGCCCATGGCGCCGGGCGGTGATTCGCGCAGCAGGCGATCAAACAATTGCTCGGCGGCAATGTTCAGGGTTTCCGCTTCCTGCACTTCGGCGGCGGCGAACTCGCGCTTGAACCAGTTCACCATCCAGTAACCACGCTGGACGATGATCTCCGAGTTGTAATGCCCGGGCAGCGCCGCCGGATAAGGTGGCACAAACGGCATCGGCTCAACGTATTTCGGGTTGCAGGTGTTGAAGGTCGCGGTGGTGCCGTAACTGAGATTGCCGGTGTCCGGCGTCAGCGCGCCGCTGCCCAGCACTTCGCAGGCCTTGTCGGCGCCGCTGGCATACAGCGTTAATCCTTCCGGGATGCCGGTATCACGGGCAGCTTCCTTGCTGATCACGCCAAGCGGCCGGGAGGCAGCCACCAGCGGTGGCAACTGATCGCGTTTGACCGTCAGCGCATGCCATTTCAGATCGAGCGCGCCGGCCCAATCCTGCTTGCGGAAATCAAACGGGATATAGCCGACCTGGGAGGCGATGGCATCACTTAGCGTGCCGGTCAGTTTCATGGTCAGGTAGCCGGACAGCAGTGCGTAGTGCTCGGTTTTTTTCCAGACTTCCGGTTCATCGGCGGCAATCCAGTTGCACTCCGCCTTGCTGCGGAACTGGCGCAGGGTTTCGCCCTGACCGATTGCATTGACGGCAATGTTGAGCAACGCCGGCAACGGCGGAAAAGCACTGGTACGACGCTGGTCGAGCCAGATTACCGCGGGCCGTAACGGCTGGAAATCCTTGTCGAGACAAACCACCGAGGCGCGTTGAGTGGTCAGCGACGCGGCAATCACTCGCGACTGCAAATCCGGATAGTTCAGCCACAAGCCCTGACAGGCACGACAGAGATTTTCCCAGAAATAATCACAGTCCTGTTCGGCCCAGCCCGGCTGTTCAGCGCGATAGGGTTCAATGTGCACCTGATGCCGCGCCACCAGTTCGCCATGCAGATCGAACAGCATGGCGCGGACACTCTGGGTGCCCTGATCGATGGCGAGCAGCAGGTCCTGACTCATGCGGCGTTGGCCACGCTGTTCGCGGCTTGCGGCACGCTGTAGTAGCGCTCGATGATTTCCAGATAGCGGCTGACTTCCTGATCCCATTCCGCTTCATCCCAGCCGAGCTGTTGCTGGCACAGGGGCTTGATCTCAGCCAGCATCGCCTTGCCGCCCTGCGGCAACAGATTGCCGATACGGGTACGACGCAGCAGCAGATCATCCAGATGCACCACCATTTCGTTTTCCAGCACCCATCTGATTTGCTCCAGCAAAGCCTCGCCACTCGGCAATGCCGCCAGAGGGTGACCGAGACGATGCGGCGGATTTACCGCAAACCGAAACATCCGTTCCTTCGGTGCCTGACTGGCGCCATGATCATCGGCATCAATCAGACCAGCAGCGAGCAGCGCATCCAGCGCAATCAACCGGAACGTGGTGAGCTTGCCGCCGCTGACGGTGGTGACGCCGTCATGGGACCAGACTGCGTGATCGCGACGCTCCTTCGACGGATCAATGCCCTTGCCGGAGGCAATGATCGGCCGCACGCCGGCCATGGTGGAAATAATGTCACTGTCCTGCAGTGCGGTTTTCGGGAACTGGCTGTTGACCAGTTTCAGCAGATAATCCACTTCAAGGCGGGTGCATACCGGTTCAAATGACAGGTCATCACGATGATCAAGATCAGTCGTGCCAATGCAGGTGCGCCCTTCCCACGGGAACACAAATACCGGACGACCGTCATCCGGGTGCAGAATCGTCAGGCAATCCGAGACCGGCAGGCGTTCAGCCGGGACAAACAGATGACTGCCGCGTTGCGGCCTCACCTTCTTCTCGGTGCCGGACAAGCGATCAGCCCAGGCGCCGGTGGCGTTGATGACATGGCGAGCGCGGAATGACAAGGTTGTGGCGGTGACAAGATCTTTTGCCGACAAGGTCAACAGATCGCCGTCACGTCGTGTGCTGTTCACTTCAACGTAGTTACAGGCGCGGCCGCCATGGCCACAGCCTTCATGCAGCACCCGCGCCACCAGACGGCTGTCGTCGGTGAGTGAATCGGTGTAACGCATGGCGCCGACCAGACCGTCGCGATTCAGGCCCGGCACCAGCTTCATCAGTTTGTCCATCGACAGCCAGCGATGATCGCGAATGCCGGCGAGAAAATCGTACAACCAGAGCACCGCCTTCATCGGCCAGCGACCGGGAAACTTGCCGCGACGAATCGGGAAGATATACGGCTGCCGCACCACCATATCCGGCAGCTCCTGCAGCAGACGCTCACGCTCCAGCAACGAGTGACGGGTCAGACGGATATCGCCCTGGCCCAGATAACGCAGCCCGCCATGGACCATTTTCGATGACCGACTCGAGGTGCCCCAGGCAAAATCGCGTTGTTCCAGCAACAGCACGCGCTGGCCGCGCCGCGCCGCTTCCAGCAATACGCCCGCACCGGTGATGCCGCCACCGATGACAATCAGGTCCCAGGTTTCCGCCGTCAGGTCAGACGGATTCGGGCGTTGGCCAAGCATGTCGTTTCTCCTGCAGATTACTTTTTGAGAAAACTATTTTTCCAGCAAACAACCGGGATTCATTTGCTGGCTCGGATCGAAATGCCGCGCCAGCGTGTCGAGCACGGCCATGCCCTGGGCGGTTTTCTCATGCTTCAGCCAGGGAGCATGATCGCGACCTACACCATGCTGGTGACTGATGGTGCCACCCATGGCGGCAATCGCATCGCTGGCCGCCTTTTTCATTTGCCACCAACGCGCGCGCGTTTCTTCATAGCTTGCCGAGCAACGGAACACATAGGTGGTATAGATACTGGAACCCTGCGGGTACAGGTGTGACAGATGGGTAAACACATGCACCTTGCCATCATCACCACAGTTATCGCGAATGGCCTGTTCAATGGTCGCCACCGTGTCCGGCACCCGGCTCCAGTCGACGCAGGTTTCCAGGGTGTCCACCGCGTAGCCATGCTCCCACAGACCGTGGCGCAAGTATGGCGAACGGAACCGTGAATCTTCCCACTTCTTGCCCAGCAGCGTGCCGACATGAACACCACCGGCGGCGCGAATACGGCGCTTGGCCTCGGCCAGATTCTGTGCACAGGCGCGTGACTGCCCGGTGACGCCGAAAGTAATCATGCATTTGCCGTCGGCGTTGCCGCGCAGGGCCAGATACTTTTCCAGCCAGCCCACCAGATTCTCGTGACCGGCCAGCTTCAGATGGGAACGGGTTTCCTCAGCGTTGGAGACGCGCAGCATCGACAGCGGCAGCTTTGCCTGCGCCATGGAGCGCACCAGATCGACGGCGGTATTCCAGTCCGGCGCGAAGGCAACATGAAACTCTTCCTTTTCCGGCAACGGCGTGACGCGTACCTTGACTTCGGTCAGCACACCGAAACGGCCTTCACTGCCCATCACCATTTCACGCAGATCGGGGCCGGCGCTGGAGGCTGGAATAGTCGGAATGATCAGCGTACCGCGCGGTGATTCCAGTCGCCCGCCGGCAAACATTTGTTCGATCCGACCATAACGCATCGACTGCTGGCCGCTGGAGCGGCTGGCAATCCAGCCACCAACGGTGGATAGCTCCCAGCTCTGCGGAAAATGACCAAGCAGGTAACCTTTCTCGCGCAACTGTTGCTCCAGCGCCGGTCCCGGCGTACCGGCACCAAAAGTGGCAATCTGGCTGAGCGGATCGAGATCAATCAGCTTGTTCATTTTTGCCAGCGACAGCGTCAGAACCGGTGCATCCAGCGCCGGCGGATTGATATGCCCGGCCACCGAGGTGCCACCGCCGTACGGAATGACCAGCACGTCACTGGACAGCGCCCAGTCGAGCAGTTCCCGCACCTGGGCACTGGTTTCCGGTTCGGCAACCCCGTCCGGAAACGGCCCCATCGCGCCGGAACGCATCGCCAGCCAATCCGGCAGACTCTGGCCGCGGGCATGGCGGATACGGATTTCGGCATCGGTGCGGACCAGCGCGTGCTCGGGCAGGCGCGACGCCGGCACCTGTGCGATAACGCTCTCAAGACTGGCATCCGGCAGCGCCCTGGCCTGACCAAGGCGCTGCTGAAGAAACGCGAGGCCAGCCGGCTTCAGCGGAAACTCATTAGCCTCATCACCCCAGCCGTTCCAACGTCGCATGCCCTACTCCCCTGTTATCGATCAACCTTCACAGGCCGCGGATGCTAATGGTTGTGCACAGATGTTTCACTGGCGTTGGCTGTCAGCTTATGGACATTTGATGACAGAAGAAAAGCCCCCTGTCCGTGGATGCCGCAGTGCTGACAGGAAAAACACGCCCTGAAGGCAGGCGTTGAGATTGCCGGCAATCAAACCGACAATGTGACTCCACTTTTTCCCGAGGCAAACCATGCATTCCATTCGAGTCGCCAGCGAAGATGATCTCCCGGCGCTGTCCGCAATGTTGGCCCGGGCATTCGACCAGGATCCGTTCTGGCGCTGGATTGTCGGAGATCAGGGCGATTATCAGGCTCGCCTCGGGCTCGGTTTTGCCGCCCAGTTGCGACATCTTGCCCTGCCCGGCGGTCTGGTCTGGTGTGGTGAGCAGCATCAGGGGGCGTCGTTGTGGTCGGCACCAGGCCAGTGGCATCTTGGCGTGCTGCAGCAGTTACGCTTTCTGCCGGATTTTTTCCGGATGACCGACTGGCAGCGTTTGTGGACGGTCAGTCGTGCCATTCAGGCGGTGCAGGACGCCCACCCGCAAACACCGCACTATTACCTGCAGGTGCTGGGAGTGGACCCGATGCATCAGGGCAAGGGCTGGTCGCGGCCGCTGCTGCAGATCATTCTTGCGCGGGCCGATCAGGAACAGATGCCGGTGTATCTGGAAACTGCCGAAGAGAGCAACCTGTCGCTGTATCGTCGTTACGGCTTTGAAGTCAGCAAAATACTGACCGACCTGCCCGGCGAGGCGCCGCCACTGTGGTGCATGTGGCGCGAGCCGGACCGCGCTGGCGCCATGTAGGAGCCGTCGATCGACGGCGAAACCTGTTCGCGGCCGATCGGCCGCTCCTACAGTGCCTTGGCATCCTTGTATTTGGCCGGATCCGTGGTGTATTCAGCGTGGCCATAGTTGACCAATAACTGGTTAAGCCGACGGATCAGCAACTGGTCAGCCACCCAGCCGGCCACTGGCACCTTTTCGATCAGCGAGAACGCCGTCATCTGCGGCAGGATGTAGAGGTTACTGGCAGCGAAAAACAGGTAGTCCTTGATGCTCGGCTGCACCCCCATCCGCTTTGCCTTCTGCTTTTCATCACCGATCAGGAATACCCGGCTGAAAAACACCTTGGAGAAGCTTTTCTCGAAAGTGTTGTAGATACGATTGCGCAGTGAGTGATCCGGCGGCAGATAGGCCGACATGGTTGAGCGCACCAGCGCACCACAGGTTTCATCGTCATAGCCATCCCGCAATGTGCTGCCGTAGGTCATCATGGCGTTGAAAATCTCCCGCGGCGTATCCGGCAGCAGATCCTCCGGCAGACCGAGCAGGTAACTCTGATAGCGGCACAGCTCGACAATGGCGCGCTCATCGCGGGTGAACTCCTTGCGGCCCTTGCGAATCACCTTGAAGGCGGTGATGAACGCCGGCATGGTGCCGGCCGGCATCTGGTCCACCTGCGGAATCGGAATGCCGTAAACGCTGACGTCCCAGACCTTCGAGCGTTTCAGAATATTAAAGCGCACCATCGAGTGCATCAGCCGCACCATCGCCGCGGCCTTGAAGCCGGTACCAAATCGCTCCAGCGCTCCGGGCAATGTTGCCGTGGTAAAGAAGCTGGCGGTTTCCTTGACCCGCTGCACCGAGGATTCATCGGACAAGGTGCCGGTCAGTGCCATCGGCAAGCCGGAGTACTTGTTCATGAAGGTGGCAACGAAGGCGCCGCGAATCGCAAACGGCGCCAGATTGGCCATGGCAATGCGGCTGACCCGGGCGCCCTCGTTGACCAGCTCCATGTCGAGCCAGTCGGGGATGCGCTCCATCGACTGGATAAAATCGACCAGCTCCTGCGGCGCACCTTCGACCCTGTCGACGCCCTTGTCGCAGGCTTCGGTCAGCATGCTGATCAGCGTCCGGAAACCGAACTTCGGCATCAGCGCCGCGTAGGCATCGGCGACGGTGTCACCGAGCATGGTGTAGGCCCGGGCCCGTTCGATACGCTCACGATCAGCCAGCAGTTTCGGTCGGTACTTGCGGGCAAAGCGACCGGGCAAGGCACACTCGTCATGCGGGTCGTCGGTGAAGCGTTCCGGGGTGATGCTGAAATCGACATCGCCATACAGCGAAGGAATCAGGGTCTTCTGGGCGGCCACTTTGGCGCGCAGTTCCTCAAGGGACATAACCATGGCTGAACACCTGCATAACGGTTGGAGAACACTGCCAACCCGTAGGAGCCGTCGATCGACGGCGAAAATCTTTCGCGGCTGACCAGCCGCTCCCACAAGAAAACGTCTGGCAGTACATTAGGCAGGTGCAGCAACACTCGACAATGGGCAGATTGGTCAGCGTACTGATGATCCCTGTCAGGGGGTAAACATCAACGCTCCAGCAGTCGACGGCGCCAGCCAGGCAAGTCCTCGGCGGCCCGCTTCTGTTTCAGTTGCTCGATCATGGCTTCGATGCTGGCGGCGGCCTTGCTGCGCAGATCCCACAGCGCTTCCCGGTCATCCTCGCGGCCGGCATAGTCGCCGGTCGGAATCGGTTTGCCGATCATGAACCAGAACGGCTCCGGCCGCGGCAGCAGGGTCAGCCCAAGTCCTCTGGCCAGCGGCATGAAGGTGTCGCCGCCGCGCAGCAGCTTGTTCAGTTCCGGACGGCCCAGTAGCCAGCGCCCTGCCCGGCTGTTCTGGAAATCGTCACCATCGAACAGGATGGTGTAGGACTCGTCGCAGCCCACCGAGGCAAACGGAATGATGTCGTAGCCATGCTCGATGGCCATCCGGGCAAAGCCGGTACGGTTTTTCCAGGTCAGCCGGTTGATCTCGCTGCGCCGCTTCGCCACCTCACGAGCACCGCCGGGAAACACCAGCACGTGCTGGCCGGCCTGCATCAGCCGGCTGCAGTTTTCCCGGGTGCCGGGCACCGCGCCGTAGCGGATCAGCAGGTCGCCCCAGCCCGGCACATCAAAATGAAAGTGATCACCCAGGCTGCGCGGGTAAACGCCGGTGCGGCTGTACAGCTCGCTGGCAAACAGCGGCGAGTCAATCACCCCGAAAATGGCATGGTTGCCGACAAACAGACCGGGGCGGTTCGGGTCGACATTTTCGGCACCGAGCAGCCTGGGGGTGAAATACCAGCGCTGCAGAGTCAGCATCCGGCGAATGCGGTCAGCGGACGGCGGATGGTAATCCTCAAAACGAATCGGTGTGCGAACTTTCATGGAACCGGCCGACCCTGCTGGCTATCGAAGCAGCGAGTTTACCATTCCGTGACACAGTCCCGGTTCCCCGAACATGACAAAACGACTAGGCTTAATGGCCAATGCCAACGTCCAGTTGGCCTTATTTGCTCTGTTCTGACCCCGCCAAGGAGATTTCATGAAAAAGCTCGCCCTCGCCACCCTGATCAGCAGCGCCGTGGCGCTGAATGCCTGTAGCACTATTAACCCTTACACCGGCGAGAAGCAGACGTCGAATGCTGCCAAGGGAGCCATGATTGGTGCGGCCGCCGGCGCCCTGATCGGCATTGCCACCTCGGATAGCTCCAAGGAGCGTAAAGAGCGAGCCCTGAAAGGTGCCGGTATCGGTGCCGTTGCCGGTGGCAGCGTCGGTGTCTACATGGATGTGCAGGAAGCCAAGCTGCGCGAAAAACTGTCTGCCAGCGGCGTATCGGTCGTCCGTGACGGCGACAACATCATTCTCAACATGCCGGGCGCGATCACTTTTGACACCAACCAGTCAGTACTGCGTGACTCGTTTATGCCGGTGCTGGATTCCGTCGCCGAGGTGCTGAAAGAGTACAAGTCGACCATGATCCAGATCGGTGGCCACACCGACAGCGTCGGCAGTGACCAGTACAACATGCTGCTGTCGCAGCAACGCGCCCAGTCCGTTGCCAATGCCCTTGGTGGCTTCGGGGTTCAGCAGATACGTATGGATGTGGTTGGCTTCGGCGAGACCCAGCCGGTGGCTTCCAACAGCACCGACAGCGGCCGCGCCCAGAACCGTCGCGTCGAACTGATCCTGCTGCCGCTGACCCAGTAACCGTCAGTTGTCACTGTGATCCGGTGTGGTGCCTACCCAGGCGCCACACCGCCACCGCCAACGGCAGTACCAGCAGACAGACCAGCACATACGGCGCCACCGGCGTGATCTGATACAACCCCGTTCCCAGCACCGGCCCGAGAATATAGCCCAGCGCCGGACAGGCACTCATCATCCCCGCCACAGCACCCTGCTCTTCGACACCAACGCGCAGACTGGCCGCGCTGCTGACACCGGGCATGCCCAGACCCAGCCCGAGGCCAACCAGCGCAATGGCGCCCGCGGCCACCGCCGGCACCGGCGCAAACAGCAGAATCAGCGAGCCGACACCGATCGCCGGCACCGCCACTTTCAATAACGTCACCGGCGCCCAGCGCAGTTTCTGCACGATCACCGCCTGCGCCAGCAGTGAGGTCACCGCAGCCAGCATCATCGCCACCCCCACGGCAGAAGCACCCTGCACCGGCGTCAGCGCAAAGCGATCCTGATACATGAAGCCGAGTGTCTGCTGAACCATGGCGAAGCAGAGAAACATCAGCACGCCGATCAGCAACACATCAATCAGCCGGCGATCCACATAGGCAGCGAGGCTGGCACGAATCGCATCCGCCACCGAGAACCGGTAGGCAGGCTTCGGTCGCTGCAAGATCCACGGCGACTCCGGCAGCCGCCGCCACACCACCACTGCCATGGTTGCGGTAATCAGCACCACCACATACAGCGGCATCACCAGCCCGAACACCGCCAACGCACCGCCCAGTGCCGGGCCGACAATGGTGCCGAAATTATGCGCCGCGCCAATCTTGCCCATGCCACGGGTGCGCTCTGCGGCACTGGTGACATCGGCGATGTAGGCGGTCGCCGCCGGCGGCGACGCCGCCATGACCAGCGCCTGCAGCACCCGCGCCAGCACCAGCATGGCCAGCAACACTGAACCGCTGAGCCAACCGCGCAAGCCACCTTCGAAGGTCAGCGCAAACAGCAGCGTGCCACCGGCATAGCCACTCAAGCCGATTACCAGTACCGGCCGCCGGCCAAGATATTCGCTGAACCGCCCCCACACCGGACTGGCCAGCGCAAATGCCAGCGACGAACAGGTGATGATCAAACCAACCTGAATATCTGCCAGCCCGGTGGCCCGCCCCAGCGACGGCAGGATGGCGAACACCAGCGTCTGGCCCATGCCGGTCACGGCCACGGCGAGCAGCAGCAAAAAGGTGGAAGGCTTTACCGGGATATCAGACATGTACAGCCCGAAGCGAAAAGGTCCGGCATGCTAGCGCCGATGCAGCAGGCAGGGAATGACGGGGTTTGATATGGCATTGATGAAAGCAACCAGGTGGCGACGAGGTAAACGTGAGAAGCAGCGGGATGCAGGCCAGTGCACCTGGTTGGCCGGGACCGTGTGCGACAGGGATGTCGCACACGAGCCTACAGGGATGTATTCACGGCGTGTCCCGGCCAACCCGTACAGGTGTGCTGGCCGGGGACGTTCACTGCCACATCAACTCAGGCAGTCTTGTCATATAGCGGCCGCGACAACTCCGCCCAGTCAATCTCGCCATCATCGAGCAGATTCTCGAACTGCAGAATCCCGAGCGACTCAAACTTCGGTCGCACCGAATCCGTCAGCAGACCGATCCGCTTCAGGTTCGGAATCACCCGGGTAAACAGCAGATTGCGGAACTGCTGCATCAGATAGGATTCCAGCACCCGCTCACGCGCCGCCGGCACATCCCAGCCGAAATGCTCGAACACCTCGGTACTGATCAGGCGCTCGCGCATGACCACGCAGGCCTCATAGGCAAACTGGGCGCGATCCTCCTTCTCCTGCTCCGACAGCGTCTGGACAAAGTCCTCCAGATAATTCACCCCGAAGGTCACATGGCGGGCCTCGTCGCGCACCACCAGAGTGATGATGTCGCGCAGCAACGGGTCCTGTGCGGTCAGCTTCAGGGTATTGAAGGCAGCCAGAGCAAGCCCCTCGATAATGATCTGCATGCCAATGAATTTCAGATCCCAGCGCGGATCGGACAGGATCTTGTCGAGCAGCACCTTCAGGTTCGGGTTGATCGGGTAAAGAATGCCGATCTTTTCCTGCAGGTACTTGGTAAAGACTTCGACATGACGCGCCTCGTCGAAGGTCTGCGAGGCGGCATACAGCTTGGCGTCGAAGGTCGGTGCGCAACTGGCCAGCTGCGATGCCACCAGCAAGGCGCCCTGCTCGCCGTGAACAAACTGCGCCAGCATCCAGGCCAGATTGTGCCAGCCAAAGCGCAGCTTCTCGTCGTCGGACATGGTCTCGAACGGCTCCCAGCCAACAAACGGATTCATGTTCTGGTCGAGCGGGACCTGGTCATGCGGGAAGGTGCGGTTCCAGTCGATATCCATTTCCGCATTCCAGTTCAGCTCCTTGCCGAGCCGGTAGAGCTTGCGGATACGGCCATCGGCGCTGGAGTAATCCCAGTTGTAGTGGCCGGTCAGCGGAGTCTGGAAGATTTCCACCACGTCTTCGACGTGCTCGGTGGTGAGACGGGACTCAAGGTCATCATGGCCGGGACCATGCCAGCTTTTATAAACGGTGACATCGGTCGGCGGATGGCTCACCTTGCGGATATTCATAGCGCACCTCTTGTTGTTCTGGGGTGTTGTTCCGGAAACTGCTGTATGACTACCCGTCTGACAGTAAGCCTGATGCTCCGGGCCGGCAATGTCGCTCAATGACAATTCCGCTACCGTCTGTCGCCTTTTCACAATCAATCACGGAAAATAACATTAATTATGTTATTTAACAGATAGTTGTGAGTAACTTGTAAAGTAACTTGGCAAGTTAATTCTGGCCCCGCAGACAGAAACAAAAGCGCTGAAGATGTATGTCAGCGGCTTGCCGGCACGGAAATGTGCTCTACCATGGCGGCAACGGAGGAGCCGATGACCGACCATCAAACGCCGATTTCACTGACCGCGGAAACACTGCCCGGCAAGGCAAATGCCACTGCGGATCAGGTGCTGGACGCTGCCCTCGCCCTGTTCATAGAGTTCGGCCTGCGCCGCACCACCATGGACGATGTGGCCCGTCAGGCAGGCATCGGCCGGGCCACCCTGTACCGCCGCTTTGGCGACAAGGATCAACTGGTCCAGGCGGTCATCCTGCGCGAGTGTCAGCAGCAGCTGGCGCTGATCGAACAACATTTGAAGGGGATTGAATCGGCCGTGGATGCCCTGCTCGAGGCTTTTGTCCTTGCCGTCACCCGAGCCCAGAGTCATCCATTGCTGACCCGGTTACTGCGTTCCGAGCCTGACACCATCCTGCCCTACCTGACCACCGAGCTGCCCGAGGTTACGACCTTTTCGCGGCTGTATCTGGCGGGCCAGATCAGCAAGTTGCAGAAAGGCGGGCTGCTGTCGGCAAAACCGGCCGAGCAGATGGCCGAGCTGCTGCTGCGTCTGGTTCAGTCGCTGGTACTCAGCCCGGCCGGCGTCATTGACCCGGCCGACGAGAACAGCGTGCGCGGCTTTGCCAACCTGTTTCTGCGGCCGCTGCTGACCCCTGACAACAGGTAGGAGCGGCCGATCGGCCGCGAAGATATTTCGCCGGCGGTCGATGGCTGCTACGGCTGTGAGCTGTCGTCCGAGAGCAGGAAATGGGCCCGGGCAATGGC
This sequence comes from Alcanivoracaceae bacterium, assembly GCA_023146255.1. Lineage (GTDB taxonomy): Bacteria > Pseudomonadota > Gammaproteobacteria > Pseudomonadales > Alcanivoracaceae > PGZG01. The sequence goes on along the minus strand of JAGLCJ010000005.1, from coordinate 164,812 downwards.
GATCGGTTCATCGCGACGGGTTTGCCAGGCCTCGATATTAACGTTACCGACCCGGCGCCCGAGCCGTGTCACCCGGCATTCGACAAAGGTGTCCTTGAACAGCCCGGCGCGCAGATAGTCGATGGTGAAATCGATGGTTTTCGGCAGGCGCGGTTCGCCCATTTCCAGCAACAGGAAAATCAGCGCCGCCTGCTCCATGAACCCCGCCACCGCACCGCCGTGCAGCGCCGGCAGGGTCGGGTTGCCAAGATTGCTGTCGGCTTTCGGCAACACGAAGGTCAGCTCCTCGCCGCGCGCCTCGATGCGGATACCGAGAAACTGTGCATAGGGCACCCGCTCAACCAGTGCCTGATAGGGTTGCTCACCGCTGCGACAGGCAGCGATCAGGGTTTTCAGCGGATCGCTCATGCCTTCGACTTCCTGAAATAGTTTTCCGACGGGATTTTCATCCGCATGTAGGTGGCAAGCCCGGTGGCCACGGGCTCGTCTTCCTGACCCTCCTCGAAGGCGCTCAGGCGAACAAAGGCAACGTGTTCGCTCAGGCGATAGCACTCGGCAACGCCGACCACGTTTTTACCCTTCGCCGGCGCGCGCAGGTGATCGAGACGGAAATCGATGGTCGGGGTGATTTCAAACTCTGGATAGACCCGAGCGGCGACAGCTAGCCCGCCAACCTGATCAAGAAAGGCGAACACCGCGCCGCCATGCAGCACGCCGGTGTCGGGATTGCCAACCAGCTTTTCCTGCCATGGCATCAGCGCGCGAACACGCTGTTCATCGGCGTCGGTGACGTCAATGCCAAGCTCCACCGAATGGCGGACCGAGGTGACAAAACGCCGGCAAATATCCAGCCGGGTGTATTTGGGGGTGGGTTCAGAGGTCACAGCGGTCAATGCCCTTGGTTAAACTGTGGCGCAAGATTAGCAGCCCTGACCTCCCGGCGATAACCCCGCCAGCGCTGCAGTAAGGAAACCCATGGCCAACAATCCGGTAAACATGCTGAAAAGTGGCTTTCAGGCCATCTCCCATGCGGTGGAGCGGCGGCGTCACCCACTGCGTTTTATCCTCAACGACAAGACCCCGTGGGTGGAAATCTGGCGTGATGGCATCATGGCGGTGCGGCATTACTCGTTGCCGCCCATGGACAGCATCAATATCGACGGCCATCCACTGCCGGTCAGTCGGGAGAAAAAGCCGGTGCCGATCCTGCTGGTGCCGGCGCTCGGCATTCAGGCCTGGACCTTCGACATCATGCCCAGCCGCAGCATGGTCCGTTACCTGATGGCGCGCGGTTACGACGTCTATCTGCTCGACTGGGGCCGGCCATCACACTCCAATCGCGAGCTGACCCTGAACACCTACGTCAATCAGTGGCTGCCGCAGGCGGTGACTGCGGTGCGTGAGCATGCCAGCAGCGAACAGGTCAGCCTGGTCGGCTATTGCATGGGCGGCCTGCTCTGCCTGATGTATCTGGGCGGTCATCCGCAGGCGCCGGTGCGCAATCTCGCCACCATCGCCAGCCCGGTGAATTTTCACAAGAGCGGACCGTACGGCAAGCTGCTGGGCCTGCTCAGTCTGCCGGCGCTGAAAGCGCATGACTGGTTCAGCCTGCGCCTTGCGCCGCTTGATACGCGCATGTTTCACATTCCCGGCAGCCTGCTTTCGCTTGGCTTCAAGATGACCAACCCGCCGGGGGTGGTCAGCGCCTATCTGGACCTGGTGAAAAATATCAACGATCGCGAGTACGTCACCGAATACATGACCATGGGCCAGTGGTTCAACGACATGGTTGATTACCCCGGTGCCACGGTAAGGGAAGTGATCGAAAAGATGCTGATCGCCAATAGTATGGCCGGCGGCAAGATCGAGATCGGCGAGCGCACGGTCCAGCTCGACAATGTTCGCTGCGACCTGCTGGCGCTGGCTGGCGCCACTGACCGGATTGTCACCATCAACGCAGCACGGGATGTGCTGCGGGTGACAGGTAGTCGCGACAAGCGTTTTGAAGTGGTGCCCGGCGGTCACGCCGGTGTGTTTGCCGGCAGCAAGGCGCCGGATCACAGCTGGCGGATTATCGCCGACTGGCTGGCGGAGAGATCCGCCTGATCAGTTCTCCAGTGCCATCAGGTCAGCGGTGATCTGGCTGCTGTAACGATGGAATAACAACGGCACTTTGGCGGAGTCCGGATTATCCAGCTCCGGCACCGCGCTGCGGATAAAGCTCCAGCGAGTACGGGTCTGGGCCAGCATGCGGGACATGCGGTCGTCGCCTTTGTAGCGCGCCTCCACACTCTCCAGACTGCGCTCGAAAGCCATCGCTTCTTCGCCGAAATTCAGTGACGACTCGGTGGTGCCGGTATTGATGCCGGCGGACGGAAATGCGGTCAGGGCCAGATACTCCGAGGCCATACGTTGCAGGCCTATGCCCATCTCCAGCAGGTCATCGCGCGGGCCGGCGCTGGCGGCTTCCGACAGCGACTGACAACGCTTGCTGATATCGACCACCAGCGTATTGAGTTCGCTGAAGGCATTGAAATCGGCATAGCCAAGCGTTGCCAAAGGGTTATCAACAGCGCGGGCAGACAGATCGTCCCACAGTGCCAGCAACTCACCAGCGGTGGTCAGGGTATCGCCCTCTGCCTTGGCGCGAACCCGTTCAGCGTAGGTCGCCCCTTCGGCAAGAATCGATTGCAGCGTGCTGATATCTTCGGGCGCATTGCCATTGATGGAGAGCTGATGAAATCCGGCCCGGGCACGCCAGGCGCTCAGCTCCAGCAGCAAGGTATCGCTGCGGGCAATCTGGGCCTCTGCCAGCGAACTGATACACAGCAGTAATACGGTGAAAATCCGTTTCATCTTGCACTCCATTGAACTGATGGTGGCGCCCGAAGGCGCCGGATGGACATTACTCGCGAGCCATTTCAGCCGCCATGTTAAGCGACTCTACCATCTGATTGGAGTAACGATGAACCACATATGGCACGGAGTTCTCGTAGAACTTCACCAGCGACTCGCGGATAAACGCCCATTTTGATGCCACAGAGCTCAGTTCACGGCTGATATCCGGGGTACCGGCCCAGGCCTGCTGTGCCGCCTTCAGGCGCGCATCGAAATCCGGTACCGCCTCGACAAACTCCAGTCGCCCTTCTTCTGCGCCAGTGCCGATCGCGCCACTGCCGCCATCCGGCGACGACGCAGTGAACATGTACTCGGAGGTGATTTGCTGCAGGCGTACCGCCAGATCGGCCAGATCTTCGCCCTTGCCGGAGGCCTCCTTACGCTGCTGGTTGATGACCTCACTCAGAGACAGGGCCGCCTTCTCCAGATCGGTAATGGTGTAATGATCGGTGTAGCCCAACTCGGCAAAGGTGTTCTGCCCGGCGAGATCACGGTAGCCTTCCCAGCCCTCCATTACCGCATCGACAAAGGCCTGCTCCTCTTCGGTTTCAGCGCTGTCCTGAATGGCAGCCAACACCTCTTCCGTATCGGCAATCACCTCTTCCATCTGCTCCAGATACCTTGGATCCCCCTGCATGGCAGTGTGAGCATGGAACGCGGCACGCACCTGCCAGATGTCCAGCGCCAGTCGATCCAGGTCCAGTCTTGCAAGGGCAGCGGGAGCGTGGCTCGACAGCAGCAAAAGCGGCACAGTCAGTGCCATCAGATAACGCCTGCTCATAATTTCTCCTTTCATTATTATTGCCGCCAGACTACCGGCCTAATGTCAGTTTGTCATTGCCCCGAACCCTTGAGAATTCGCTCCAGCTGCTGCCACTGTTGTTGCTGGTTTTCCAGGCCCAGGCCGTTGAGCAGCTCGGGAGCAAAGGCGGAGAACACCACAGACGCGAAGGACACCAGCGTGACCAGCACCAGCAGCAGCCACCAGAACCCGCCGAATATCTGGACCAGCAGCCCGTTGGGCGGGTTCGGCGTGCCATAGGGATTCATCCCGGACTGCCCGGCGGCCACCAGCAGATACAGCATGGCCAGCGGTTGCAGCAGCGAAGACAGCATCAGCAGGGTGGCGCCGCCGCCCAGCCATAACACCGGCACCGGCGCAAACGAGACCAGGAAAATAGCCAGAACCAGCCAGCCGCTGTGGCCAAGGTCGTGCAGGCGTCGCACCATCAGGCCAATCATGTAGACCAGCATGGCCAGCAGCAGCAACACCGCCAAGACAACGATGGCGATGGCCACCGGTTCCCCCCCCTCCCGCAGGCTCCCGGCAAATACCGCCAGCAGGATACCGGCCAGCGCGGCGACCAGCACAGCGGCCAGCTGATAGCAGGCATAGCGCAGCCGATTAAGGCGTTGACTCAGCGACAGCGGCCGGACTTCCTCGTAAATGATATGGTCCTTGCCGGCAGCGTAGCCTGCCCGCGGCGGTGAATAAGGGGAATCCTGATTCATGGGGCGAACCTTTTCAGTTGTTGTTATCGGTGCCGTTGTTGCTATCGGTATTATTGTCCTGGCCGCCCTGCTCCCAAATCCGGAATGCCTGCAGGTCACGACGGCACATCTGCACCACCTTGCCAATCAGGGCAATGTCATCGAGCAGGCCGAGGGCAAAGATAAAGTCCGGCAGCGCATCAAGTGGCATCAAAAAATAGACCAATGCGCCGATCGCAGCCAGTATTGTTGATGTCGGCACCGCTCGGTAGCGGCCACTGGCCCAGGCCCGCACCAACCGGGTCAGCGCCATCACATCCTCGAACGCCTCGCCAAGCCGACCGCGCTGACGATTGGCGCGCTGACCGGCACGCTCGGCCATGGCGCCAGCCGCCTGCGGCTCGGCCAGCAGCTGCTCGGCTTCAACTTCGGCGCGATGCTCGGCCTTGCCGGAGGACATGGTTATGCGCCCTGCTGTGCCAGTTCCTGGTACAGCGCCGCATATTCTTCGGTGAGCTTGTGCTTCGGAGACATGTACGCCAGCGGCATGCAACGATCATGGGACTCACGCATGATGACACTGGACGACAGCCGGTTGGTCAGCATCGGCAGTCCTTCCCCAACCAGTTCATCGACCAGCTGCTGCGGCAAACGTGCCCGCGGCTGGAACTGGTTAACGACAATCCCCTCCACCCGCAGTTCATCGTTATGGTCGCCACGCGCCTCGTTGATGTTCTCCAGCAATGTATAAAGCGCCTGCCGGGAGAAGGCATCACAGTCAAACGGGATCAGACAGCGGTCTGCACCGATCAGCGCTGACAGCGTGTAAAAATTATAGGCCGGCGGGGTATCGACATAGATCTCGTCAAACTCACGCTCCAGCGTCTTCAGCATGCCACGCAACTTGTAGATCTTGTGCTTGCTCTCGAGCAGATGCTCAACCTCTCCCAGCTCTGCATCGGAGGGAATCAGATAAAGATTCTCGAACGGCGTCGCGTGGACATACTCACGAGGCTCTTTCTCTTTCAGCTTGAACGACAGGGTCTGGGCAAAAAAACTGCCGATATTAGGTTTCGGGCCACCACCGCCCTGCCAGGCCTGCATGCCAAGCAGATACTGGCTGGCGTTACACTGCGGGTCGAGATCCACCACCAGTACCTTCTTGCCCTGACTGGCAGCCACTGCCGCCAGATTGACAGTAATACTGGATTTGCCGACACCACCTTTCTGATTGAACACCACCCGGCGCATACCTGACTCCCTGCCACAACTGAACGTTGGCGCAATCATACACAGCCCGGCGCTGCTGCGGCCACCGAAGCAGCAGCTCCGGCCCCGTAAATAGCACGCAGAAAGCTATTTACTTGTCTTGCAGCGTTCCCGGCAGCGCCCAACAATGGGGCATCTGAATAACAATACGGACTCAACCATGACCACGACGACCGGCCAGCCACTTTCCCCTGTGCCTGCTGGCAGCGGCCTGAAGCCCGTCCCCGGTGATCGCGGCCTGCCTCTGGTGGGCCTGTCGCTGGCAATGATGCGCGATCCAATCAGCCTGATGCGGTCACGTTATGACCAGTATGGCGCCGCCAGCTGGGCCTCGCTGTTCGGCATTCGCATGGTTCAGCTGATCGGCCCGGAAGCCAACGAGTTCGTATTCCGTAACCGCGAAGACATGTTCTCCAACAACCGCGGTTGGGATTATTTTATCGGCAAGTTTTTCCATCGCGGCATCATGCTGCTGGATTTCGAGGAGCATCGCTGGCACCGAAAGATCATGCAGCAGGCATTTAATCGCGATGTACTGAAGGCCTATATCGATCGCATGGGGCCGGAAATTGCCGCTGGCCTGGACCGTTGGCAACCCGGCCCGGATTTCCTCGTCTTCAAGGCGCTCAAACAGCTCACTCTGGACCTTGCCACCGACGTATTTATGGGAGAAGAGCTGGGCCCGGAAGCCGATGCCCTGAATCAGGCCTTTATCGATACCGTTCGCGCTGGCACCGCAATCTTGCGTTTCCCGCTGCCGGGTGGTCGCTGGTCAAAAGGTCTGAAAGGCAGAAAGGTTTTGGAGAAGTTTTTCCGCAGCCGCGTGGCCAGCAAGCGGCAAAGCAACGGTAGCGACCTGTTCAGTGTGCTGTGTCGGGCGGAAACCGAGGATGGTGAGCGCTTCAGTGATGATGACGTGGTCAACCATATGATCTTCCTGATGATGGCAGCCCACGACACCACCACCATCACCCTGTCCAACATGTTCTATTATCTCGGCAAGTATCCGGACTGGCAGCAGCGCGTGCGCGAGGAATCGCAGGCCATTGGCAAGCCAGCACTGGGTTATGACGATATGGAGACGATGCGCAGTGCAACGCTGGTAATGAAAGAGTCATTACGACTTTGTGCGCCGGTGCCATCAATGCCGAGGATGACCACCAAAGCGGTGGAGTTTGCCGGCTGTTATATCCCGGAAAACACCATGATCAACGTGTCGCCTTACTTCACCCATTACATGGAAGAACTGTGGCCGGATCCGTTCCGGTTTGACCCGGAGCGATTCAGCGAGCAACGCCGCGAAGACAAGGTTCATGCCTATGCCTGGGTGCCATTTGGTGGCGGCGCACACAAGTGTATCGGCCTGCATTTCGCCGAACTGCAGGTCAAGGCGATCCTGCATCAGGTAGTGCAGCGCTATCGCTGGAAAGTGGCGCCGGGCTATGAGATGCCGATTGATGCCACTTCACTGCCGGTGCCCGCAGACGGCCTGCCGGTTATCCTCGAACGACTTTCCCCTCCCGCATCGTGACAAATTCCTCTGCGGCAGTGGGATGAATGCCGACGGTGCGATCAAAGTCCTGCTTGGTCGCACCGGCGCGAATTGCCACGGCAAAGCCCTGGACGATTTCCCCGGCATCATCACCTACCATATGCAGGCCGATCACCTGATCGCTGGCATCGTCAACAATCAGCTTCATCAGGGAGCGATGCTGGATGTCACCAAGGGTGTATTTCATGCCGCGGAACTCGCTGCGAAAAACCCGAATCACACCATGTCGTTCCAATGCCTGCTCTTCACTCAGCCCGACCGTGCCGATATTCGGGTGGCAGAACACGGCGGTGGGCACGAAATCATACTCCGGCGCCGGGCCGGCCTGATGCGGAGCAAACAGATGTCGGGCCAGCCACATGCCTTCCGCCAGTGCCACCGGTGTCAGCTGAACCCGGTCAATCACATCACCGACCGCGTACACGCCCGACATCGAGCTCTGAAAACAGTCATCGACCTTAACAGCACCATTCAGCGCCAGAACGGGTGACTCTGCTTCAAACAAGGCATCGATGTTCGGCACGCGGCCAGTGGCATAAAACACCGCATCAACAGCGAGCTCGGTGCCGTCACTCAAATCCAGATAACGACTGTCGCCCACCACACGCACTGCCTCGACGTCAGTGTTGAATCGAAGATTGACGCCGCGATGCTGCATCTGCTCAGCAACAAACTGGCGAATATCCCGGTCAAACCCGCGCAGGAACAAATCGCCGCGATAAAGTTGCGTCACCTCGCAGCCAAGGCCGGACAGGATCGAGGCGAACTCCGAGGCAATATAACCGCCCCCCACCACTGCAACCCGATGCGGCAACACTGGCAGACTGAACAGATCATCGGAAATCAGGATATGTTCGCGCCCGGGAATGTCCGGGACAAACGGCTTGCCACCGGTGGCGATGAGGATATGGCGTGCTTCCAGCAGCTGATTGCCGGCTCGCACCTGGCCCTTCCCCGCCACCGCGCCATGCGCTTCGATAATGGTGACGCCGGCAGATTCCAGCAGCCGTCGATAGATGCCGTTCAGGCGGGTGATTTCGCGGGTTTTATTATCGCGTAATGTTGGCCAGTCAACGCCGGCACCGGCATCGACATTGAATCCATAATCCGCAGCAAGACGAAACAGATCGGGGAAAGCCGCGCCATAGGAAAACAGTTTCTTCGGCACGCAGCCGACATTCACACAGGTACCGCCAAAAAAGCGGTTTTCGATAATGGCGACTTTGGCACCCAGACCAGCAGCAATGCGTGCTGCCCGTACCCCGCCCGACCCTGCACCGATGACTACCAGATCAAACACACAACACTCCCGAACGGTGAAGACTGCAGAAGCGGCTGACCAGCCGCGAAAAACATTCGCCGTCGATCGACGGCTCCTGCAAAAGATAACAACGAGAAACTACATTTTCATGCGAATAAAAGGTTCGCCGGCAGAACGGCGGCCTTCGCGCAAGTAAATGCCCTTTTCCACCGGCGGCCACAACTCGCTTAACAACACCGAGCGCGGCCCGCCGGTAACCATCCGGGCATGATGACGGCGCAGTTCACGCGGTTCCACCACGCCGCAGGCATGGGCGATCACTTCCACCTCTTTGACCAGATGGCGATGGTACTGATATACCCGCTCCGCCTTCTCTATCGGCACCAGACCACGCTGCAGGCGTGGATTATGGGTGGTCACCCCGGTGGGACAGGTATTCTTGTCGCACTGCATGGCCTGAATGCAGCCCAGCGCAAACATATAACCACGCGCCGACACACAAAAATCCGCGCCCAATGCCAGCGCCCAGGCGACCATGTTCGGTGTGATCAGCTTGCCCGCCGCCACCACTCGCACCCGTTCGCGCAAGGCATAGCCTTGCAGCAGATCCACCACCAGTGGCAGCGACTCGGCCAGGTGCAGGCCAACGTCATCCATCAGTGACATCGGCGCCGCACCGGTACCGCCATCACCACTGTCGATGGAAATATAATCCGGTGCAGACTCAATGCCGCGTCGGTGAATCTCGATAAACAGATCCTCCAGCCATTCCCAGGACCCCACCACCAACTTGATACCGACCGGCTTGCCGGTGACATCCCGGACCCGGTGAATCATGTCGAGCAGATCCGTTGCACTGGCGACATCCGGATGACGGTTCGGACTGATAGATGGCTCACCGACCGGAATGTTACGAATCGCGGCAATTTCCGCGCTCACCTTGGCGCCGGGCAGGATGCCGCCCTTGCCGGGCTTGGCGCCCTGGCTGAGCTTGATCTCGAACATTTTCACCTGCTGGTGGGCGGCCATGCCCTGCAAACGCTCATCGCTCAGATTACCGTCAGCATCACGGACGCCATAACGGGCCGTGCCAATCTGGAAAACCACGTCACAGCCACCTTCCAGATGCCAGAGCGACAACCCGCCCTCACCGGTATTGAGCCAGCAGCCGGCCCGGGCGGCACCTTTTGACAGTGCCTGCACCGCTGGCTTTGACAGGGCGCCATAGCTCATCGCCGAGATATTGTGCAGCGCCCGGGCCACGTAAGGCTGGCGCGCATAGGGGCCAATCATTAACGGAAGCGTCTCGGCCTTGTCCTTGTCCAGCTTTGGATAGGGATCATTGAGAAAAATCACTCGCCCCGGTGCCAGCATGCTTTTGGTCGAACCGAACGGGACCATGGTCGACAGGTCCTTGGCGGCACGGTACACCCAGGCACGCTGGGCCCGGTTAAACGGCAGCTCTTCTCGATCCATGGCGAAGAAATACTGGCGGAAGAACTCGCCGAGGTGCTCGAAGAAATAGCGGAACCGGCCAATCAGGGGGTAGTTGCGGCGGATGGCGTGTTTGCTCTGGAAAAACCTGTCGTAAACCCAGAGTATGAAAGCGATCAGCAGGCCAGCAATCAGCACCGCCACGCTTGCCAGAATGGTGATATCGATCACCGCCTCAGCCAGTTTATCAACCTGTTCCGGAATCATCCCTGGGCCCCTGCTGACGTTTGTCAGACTATATCAGGCTGCCAGACCCACGACACGGTACGGTTTTGCTCCAGTCGTCGCCCTGAAAGGCTCGTTTACCGGCAAGCAGAAGGCTGCAAAGGCAAGCGGTGTAGAATATCGGCTATTGGCCCTGCTAAGGTCTGTGCGTGCAGCCGACCAGAGAGCCGGCACCCGGAGTGAACAATGACAAGAACTGCTATTCGTGGACTCTGCCTGCTGGCCGTGATGATGCCGGGCTCGGCGCTGGCGGTCGTCGGGGGGACTCCGGCGGAACCTGGCTCCAGCCCCTGGACCGCCGCGCTGGTCTACAGTTTCGATGAGGTTGATCAGAGCTGTCTGGATTCCGGTGGCAGTGAAGTATTCTGCAGACAGGTTTGCGGCACCACCCTGATTGGCGGGCGCTGGGCCATGACTGCTGCACACTGCCTGTTTAACCGTACCAATACTGACTATCTCGCTATTGCAGTTGGTAGCGAGGATCTCAACAGCCCGGACATGACAACCATTCCGGTGCAGAGCTTCTATACACCCACAGGCGTCCCGCCCACCTCAACCGTTTACCAGAACGATATTGCACTGCTCTATCTTCAATCTGCACCTTCACAGTCTCCGGTTAGCCTGATCGATCAGCAGAATCTGGACGAGCTTCTGGCAGCGCCAGACGGCGACGACCTCGTCGAGGTCAGAGGCTGGGGCCGCCTCGGCACTGGTGCGGGCTTTCCCAGCCAGCTGCAGCGTGTCCGACTTGAGCTTACCCCGACCAACTGCGGCGGCATTCTTGATCCCGGCACCATGTTCTGTGCATCGGAAACCACGCCAGAACTGAGCGAGATCGATGATTCAGGAGACCTGTCACCCGCAGACACTCAAGGTGAGGATGCCTGTGAGCTCGATAGCGGCGGTCCACTGCTATATCGTCCGGCGAACGGTTTGATATGGCAGCTTGGCATCGTCAGCTGGGGAGTGGATTCCGACTGCGGCAGCAACGAATTCGGCACCGCCTATGCGAGAGTGCCGGCTTTCCTGAGCTGGATAGAAAACACCTCGGACGCGGCGGAAGATCCTCTGGTTGATCTGGCCACCGAGATTGTCATGCCAACCTCCACGGAAATTGCCACAAGCACAGCCAGAGTTTATCTGCATAACCGTTCCACCAACGCCGGCACCAGTATCAACAATGCCAGCGTCAAAGTTACTTACACCGGAACTGGTGCGCTCGGCGCCCCGGTCACGTCGGGGATGTCATGCTCTGCATTAACGGAAGAGACAGGCTACAGCTGCACTCCGACCGTTAACCCACTATTTCCCGGCGTCATTCGTTATGCGGATTTTGCCATCAGCAGCCTGCAGGCCGATCAGACACTCGCCGTCGAGGCAACCGCCATACGAGGAGACGGAGAGGCTGACTATCGCGCTGCAAATGATCAACAACTCGTTAGCATCAGCCGGACCAGCAAGGCAGACCTGATACTGAAGCCCCTGGGTGCCGTGCTTGACGTGGCAGGCACGCTGTTAACACTTTCCTACCAGCTGGAGAACGCCTCAAGCCACAGCCCCGCAGAGGGCAACACCATGACGATCACTTTGCCCGATGGATATGCCTACTCAGCAGTCAGCCTGGGCGCCTGTGTCGATGGTGCGCCGATATTCTGCACTCTTCCCGACCTGGACCCCGGCGAAGTTGTTATCGCCCGACTGGAACTGGTTGCTGAGGCTTTCAACGACGGTGAAGCAGTTGCACTGGCCAGCACATCCTCTGGCGACTACCCCACTTTACGTGGTGGAGTCTCGGACACCATGGTAACGACTCCGATTATCTGGCCAGAAATCCCACCGCCGGTCGCGGGCAGTAAAGGCGGTGGTTCGGTGGGGTTGTTGTGGCTGCTTGGTGTGGCGACGCTGTTGAGCAGAGCCCGCTCCATCAGAACCCTGACTCGCGGATAAAGGTTCCGGCAATTAATCTGAATAGCGTTCCGGCCAGCGTCTTTGAGCGGCCTTCAATGCTGACGTGTCCTCGCAAACGCTGGTCTGGCAGCCAGTCAGCCCCGTCGCCATCTGCCGCCAGGTGGACGCGGTAAATGGCCTGCCTGGGCACCAGACGGCCATTCTGATCGGCATCAACAGGAATGTCGCCGCCGTGAACAGAAGCGTGATAGGGCTGCAGTTCTGACACCGCACTCTTTTCTATCTTGGTAATGCGAACCGGGTAGGCTTTCATGCTGACATTCGCCGGCGCGAAGAACACCGCTTGTTTATCAACACTCAACCCCGAAAGCTGCTCCTCGGTGGCCCATGCGATGTAATGAGCCTGCTTGCCACCGCGAACCGTCAGCAAGTGGTGCTCGCGGGACAGCCACAGCCCCGGCAGCAGGTCACTGTTCATATCAGTCACCAGCCCGTTGCCTGGAGAGCGAATCAGCAATGAGTCGATAGTGCGCTGTAGCGCCTGAATCTCGGACGCTGCGCGCTGCACTGCCTGCTCCAGCACCAGCCGCTCTTCCAGCCGCTCTGTATCAATGGCCGTCTGATTAAGCCTGCCCTGAAACTCCGCCAATCTGCTTTTTGCCTGCTGCAAGTCAAAGTCGAGTTTTGGCGATATCAGCCTCAGCAAAGGAGCGCCCTTGTCGACAGTCTGCCCGTAATCTACCAGCACCTCCGCCACCTGAGAGGGAACCGGCGGGTATATACGGGTAAATTCAGCATCCACCACCTGGGCGGGCAGCCGGATATTCTGTTTGAACGGGAATGCCAGAATCAGGAGCAGTGCTGCAAGCAAAATAAACCAGCGTCGCTTTCTTACTGTATCCATGCCAGAGAAAAGACCTGGCCAGTGCTTTATCTCATTACGCAACGGACGAACAATAAAGAACCATATTTCAACGATAAACAGTGCCACGCCCAGAGCCTTGAAGAAAAGATGGTAGACAAGCAAGGCGATACCCAGAAACAGCAGAAAGCGGTAAACCCAGACGGCAAAGCCATAGCCGGCAAGGAAGTTTGCCATTTTTGTTGAAAGTACATCTGGCCGCTCACCAATATTGCCAAATAGCCAGGTGCGGAGGCGCCAGCGGGACTGGGCGAATGACCGGTCCTGGAGGTTTGGAACGTTGAGAATATCAGAAAGAAAGAAATAGCCATCAAAACGCATCAACGGATTGAGATTCACCGCCAGGCTCAATACCCATGTGGTGGTCGCCACGGTGAATGCCAGGCTTCGGCCAATGCCATCGGGCAACAGCAACCATGCAGCCATGGCATAACAGGCAAGCATAAGCTCGGCCGACACTCCAGCAGCGCTGATAAATGCCTTCTCGTGACGGCGCTTGAGCTGCCAGCCATCAGTGGCGTCCGTATACAGGACGGGCCACATCACCATGAAAGCAACCCCCATGGTCGGCACCTTCAGGCCATGTCGTTTCAATGCCAGCGCGTGACCCAGCTCGTGAACGATTTTCACAAACACCAGAGTCAGGAAAAAGCCGATCGCACCTTCAATGGAAAACAGCCAACTGAAGGTGCCAGTAAACGTCGACCACTGGCGACTGATCAATGCCATGGATATGACGCCAACCACCACCGTAAACAGCACAAACTGGCGAGAAAAAGCAAACTTCAGGTAAGGGTATAGCCGGTTAAGAAAGTGATCAGGCTTGACCAGAGGGATGCGAAAAAAAAGGTAGCCATGCAGCAGCTTCTGGAACAGGGACTGGACCCGAGCACCACCGAGCTTCTGAAGCCGGGCTCGAACCGACACGCTATGCCCGTCAATCAGCTCTGCACCAACAAGAAAATCGAGCATATGCGAGACATCAACGGGAGAAATGGGCTCCCGGGCAATGGGGGCCGCTGCCGAAATGACCGCGTCCGGATGGCGAAGGTCCCAACAGCGGATAATCGCCATGCCGGCCTGGTTAATCTGAAAGTATTTGTTCCTGGCCGGGTCATATAACAGCCAGGTTGGCGAGCCATCCAGAGATCTCGCACCTTCTCTGAGACTGACATCCTCTCGCAGCGATGGAAGTCGCTCCGGCAGGCTGACGCTCTGCTGGTCCTGCGGATCGGCAACCGAAACGCTCATACGCCCAGTGTTCTCCGTAGCCAGGCAAACGGTCTGCGCATGACGTGGAACAGCAATGGTGCCCGTGCGCCATAGACCTTGGCAGTGCCGCGCAACCCCAGCCGAGCCGTCTCATCGCCGGAAAAATCGGCCTGAACGACATAGGCCATCCTCTGATCCGGCTGCCTGATGGCTTCATAACTGGTCTGGATAACTTTTGCTTTATAGCTTTCCAGTGGATTGATATTCAGATAGAAGACCACTTCTGTGTCGGAGTCGATGGCAAGCGCGTCATCCACTGGAATTGCAATGCGAAGCCGAGTGATATCCGGGTCAGCGATCACCATGACTCGCTCGCCCACCGCTACCGGACGGCCGGCCAACTCATTGGCATCAACAAACACTGCCAGACCCGCCGCAGGCGCGCGGACACGAGAACGTTCAAGCTGCGCTTTGGCCCAGTCAACCTTGGCCATTTCCCGTTCCAGCACCGCCTGCAACTCGGGAACCTGGCCTCGACATACTTCACACTCAAATGCTTTCTGGGCATTTCTCAGGTACTCGGCCTGGACCACATCCAGAGCCTTGCTTGCTACAGAAAGCTCATTCTCAAGCGCAGTATCTTCAAGTGTAAAAAGCAGGTCTCCAGCGGCGACCTCAGCATTGGGTTCGACCTCAATGCGCTCGATCACCCCGGCCATGGGGGAGGCAATAACCAGCGGGCTACGCGGCACAACCTCGGCAGGCACCAGCACATACTGTTTCACCGGAAGCAACAGCAGAACTGCGGCGGCGCCAAGATAGCGCCAACGATTCCGGCGCAGATGTTTGAGAGCATTGCCGCTGCTGGCAGTTCTCTGCAATGCCCACCAGACATGGCCATATGCCTCGGCAAGTTTGCCGATCAGGGCGATTTGACCCTCCGACCAGGGTTGCGAAGAAAAGATCATCATGCCGCCCAGAGATGCACCTGCCGGCGTGCTGACTGGCACATACAAACCATAAGGTGCAACGTATTCCTTCCAGCCGGTCTTCAACGTCGAAACATCGATATCATTGGCAACCATGGTTGCGCTTTCTTTTTCGAATCGCTCTGCCAGCAATGGCCACAGGTTATTCGACCACTGAATCAATGGTGCCTGCGGGTCGGGGTCGCTGACATTGGAAACCTTCAGTGTTGTCACTGCCGATTGCTGATCCGCACGGACAACAAAGCACTGCTGGTAAGGGACGACACGATAAGTGTCATTGGCCATGACATAGAAAAGATCGTTGAGCGATTCTACCTTACGCGCCTCACCTTCAACCGAGATCAGATTGGACAGTGCGATAAGGCGCGGGTCTGGCTTGATGTCACTCAATCCGGCTCTCCTATCATCGCGTAACCGCTCATGCCGGGAAGGACTCCAGCGGGTCTGTCCACCAGCTCCGCGCGCACCAGTACTGTCTGGCTAACCGGATCGACCCTTGAGCCTATCGTTGTGACGCGCGCTTTCGCGTCGATACCGAGTTCGTCAATTTTCAATGAGAAAATATGTCCGTTCTTCAGCCAGCCTAACCAACGCGAAGGGACGAACATCTCGAGATGGAGGTTAGCACTCTCAACAATCTCGATAACCGGCGTGCCGGGATTTATCATTTCAAACTGGTTTGCGGTAAGACGAACGACCCTTCCATCATAGGGTGCCGTTATACGGCATCGGTCCACCACTACACCGGTTTGCTTGACTCTGGCTTCTGCCTCTCTGACATCCGCGCCCGCGATTTCCAGGTCAAGGTCACTGACTGCCCCCAGAGCCTGCAGGGACTTCTGGGATTCAAGTACATAGGTGGCTTTGGCAAGACGAGCCGAAGCCATGTCATGCTCTGCCTTCGCTTCGCTGCAATCAAAGCCTGCCAGCAGATCGCCTTTTCGGAAGGCGGCGCCAGCTTTTAATGGCATGGAAACCAGCCGCCCAGCCATCATTGCCGACAGACGTGCCTGACGATCCGGAGAAATCAGCACCCGCAGCTTGCCTCCGCGAACCGGCTCCTTCTCTTTGTTCTCCTGACTCGCAGAGAGCTCCGCAGCACCGCTCTGGTCTGTCTCGGGTAACGCAATGCCAAATGGAATGGCGCCACCATCACTCGCCCCTTCGGCAATCGCCAAAGAACAGCAGAGCAACAACGTGGAAAGTAATAACCGCTTGGTCATTTGCATAGCTCGGATTTAACTGCCTCTTCCGGTGGGGCCAGCGGCTCGCCCATCGCTTCTGCGGCGAAGGCAACTTCTGCGCCGGCATTCTGATAAAGCCCCTTGTACAACCATTCCGGAAAAGCTTCCGGATCAATGCCGTGCTCGGTTTGCGGGGGATCAGAAATAAGACCAGTGGACAGCATCAGGCGCATCCTGTCTCTCTGCAGGTCTGCGAACGCCAGCGCAACCTCAAAACGCAATAACAGATGATCGGTTCTGGCCTGAACCAGCGACAAACGGTCCAACGCTGCCGCTGAACTTTTTGCCTCAAGCAACTGAGCTCGCTGGCCATCAAGGGAAAGCAGCTGGTCGCTCATGCACCAGGAACGCAGATTCTGTCTGTAAGCCTTATCAGCAATAGCCACCTGCGACACCACTGCGCCGCCGATAGCTTTCTGCTTGGCATCAACCAGCTGCTCAACAAGGTTCTTGTTGCGCTTCAGGCTTGGAATAGTCGTCAGCCTCAGGAGATCGACAGATACATTAACACCGCCCTCTGCCCAGCTATTATTCTCCAGAAAGGAGTTGCTGTTGTAATTATGACCAGCACGGAATCCAATGCGTGGAAATACCCCCCAGAGCCGGCGCTTTGCCTCGCTGATTGCCGCCCTGCCCTCGTAGGCAGCCATCCTGATTTCAGGACGATTCATGAGCGCGGCCTGCTGCCAGTGACGCACGGCCACATCGGGCACGCCGTAAGCTATAGCGTCATTCATGAGCGCTTCGCCATCGCGTAACTCAAGTGTCGTGCCTGGCTTCAAATCAAGCAGTTCAACCAGCCGGTTCTCTGCCTGATCCAGTTGCAGAGCAAGGCCATCCAGACGACGTAATACATAGAAAAGCTGCTTTCGGTACTCGATAAACCGAATCGGATCCACCAGCCGCTGACTGATAATGCGGTCAGACTGAGACAGAGCCTCCTCTACCTCCGTACGAACAACTGACAGGTCACCTTTTAGTTGCTGAAATGACCAAACCTGCCACCAGACATGAACTATCTCTGCCATCAGGTTTTGCATCACCCGTCTGCGTCGCTCGACCGCAGCCATGGACTGATCGGCATACTCTTTGGCCTGGAAATAGGCCAAAGAGAAATCAAGAATATTCCAGTCCAGCTCCAGCGCCGCAGATTTTAACTCGCGGTCTGTTCCGGTAGAAGAAACCAGCGATACCTGACCACTTTGCGCATCCTTGCTTACCGAAGCGAGAAGGTTGTCGCGTCTGCTATAGCCGGCGCTGGCAACAAGTCTCGGCAACAGCTCAAGGTTCGCAAGCTTGTGATTTCCCGAAGCAATCGCCGATTCAAGCATGGAGATGCGGAAATCCAGATTCTGGCCAAGCGCCTGCATAACGACCTCGTCCAGTGACAAACTGACCAACTGATCAGACTGTCCACTTTCGGCCATCGCCCTTGCACTGATTTCCACTAACTCTTCGTTGCCCAGCGGCTGAGGTCTTGTACAGCCAAACAGAGAAAGACAGAGCGCCGCTAACAGCAGCCGAACGGCATTCATTCTCATGCTTACAGATTCACACCCAGAAGATCGACTACGGCAATATACACCATCGTCTAACCAGAGAAAGCATCGCCCGCCGATGGCGGGCGATGCTTATTTCAGGCGACCAGATCGGCCAGTTTCTCAAGCAACTCGTCTGCGAACACACCGGGATCCAGCCTGCTCTGCTTCAACTGCTCCGAGAATGTGTCAGAGCCATTTTTCTCAGAGCTCTGCTTGTTATCAGCGTCGACTTTCGGCTGCTCAGTGCTGGCATCGCCATTGCCGGTCACAACATCCGCTTCAAGCGCAATCAGTAGCGACGGGTCCATAATGAGACCGGTGATATCGATAACGTCAGCAGAGCTTTCCGCCTGTGTTTCCGGATCAGCATCGGCACTGGACAGAAGACTCAGTAACAGACTGGGCGCATTGCCGCCATCTTTGCCAAGCTCGTCATCATCCTGATGCTGAAGGAACAGCGGCATGCCCGGATTGACATTGGAGAACTCTGGCAGAGAACCGTTATCCAGAGTTTTGTCAGCAACCGAACTGAGTGGCTGTGTTTCTATAGGACTGCCCACCGTGGTACCGGTAAAGATCTCGCCAGTCGGGCCAGCGCCACCGCCGTCCCTCTGCGGTGCACCCATCACCAGACGCTGCCCACTGATATCCGCGGCATAGCCGAACTGGCTGCCACCTTCCTGAGAAGCGGCATAGTATTTCTGCCCCAGCCAGACGCCGGTATTGGACCAGTACTTGTACGCATAAACAGAGCCGGGATCTGCTCCATTCAATGAAGAGCCGGCAGCCAGACGCAAGCCATTGGCACCGGTGGTTGCCTCCAGATCAGCCAGCCCGCCCGCCTCAACCGAAACTGACCAGCCAAAACGGTCATACTCCTGACCGTCATACGCCGTCACTCGCTCAATCAGAGCAATGCTGGCCAGATGGGTAGCGGTAACCGCCGTGCCCATGGCATTAGAACGGTAGGTATAAACCGCACCAGCATCCAGCCCGCGAGTCGAGTCATACCCCGGCGCCCCGACTGCAATCGCCAGAGAACTGTTCACGTTAGCAGTGCCAACGCCCCGGAACACATCGATGGAAACATCCCAACCGTAGAGGTCATAGCTTGCCTCACCGGTTCCCTTGACCCGATCAGCGTTGAAAGTACCGCTGGTAACGCCGACAACGGTGGCCGAGCCGTTAAAGAAGTTGCCGTTGGATGAGTCGTAAGGCGCGCCAATTACGGCGACATTGCGATCCAGCGAGACGCTCCAGCCAAAGTTGTCCTGCCATACAGATGCTTCACCCGCATCGGCGCTGGCACGCAACACCTGACCGGCGCCCGGCGCGGTGGCACCCCAGTTAAACAGGAAAGCCGCACCGGCATTGCTTCCAGCGGTATCATCACCAGGTTCTCCGACCAGTAGCAGCGAACCGTCCTGATTGAAGTCCAGCGCCCAGCCGAAGCCGTCCTGAGCTGCGCGATCGGGAGATACAATGTTAGCCACTGCTGCCGCCGCAAAATTGCTCGGCAAGGCGCCAGCACGTTCAAACAGATACACACGACCCTGACCAGTGTCATCGCCCGGAGCCCCGACAGCAATTCGGCTGCCGTCGTTATCGATGGCTACCGAGTAGCCAAACCGGTCAAATGCAGCAAGGCCCGCGCCCTGAAACGACGCCGGGTTCGCCCAGGCAGTACCGTTCCAGTTATAGACGGTAATTCTGCCAGTATAGTTGTCGCCACCACCGAAACGCGGCTCGCCAACCACCAGCCAGAGACCATCCTCAGAGATGGCGACAGAAGCTCCCAGCTCGTTATTGCCACCACCCGTGGCAACAGAGCTGCCGGAGGACGGATTCGGGAAAATAGAAATCTCGAAGTAATACTCGGTAGACAGCGGATTGGGTGTGGCAGATGGGTCGGTGTCGTCAAACCCGTTATCGGTTGCGATAACCCGAATATTCAATACCGTGCCAATGGCGTCGCCACTGACTGTCCCGGAAAAGGTCCGGGTCGCCGGATTGAAGGTTAGCCACTGCCCCGGGCCGGCCGTGCCGAGCGCCCGGCCATCGGCAAAGGTCGCAGACAACGTAATGGTATCTGCGGTCGGGTCAAGGTCTGTAAACAGATTTGCCGGCAACTGGTAGTTGTAAGCCGCTCCACCAAGAAACGCTTGCTGATCGACCACCTCGTTAGTCACCACCGGGGCGTCGTTGGTATTACGCAGGTCAATGGTCATCGACTGACTCACCGACAGACCAAACTCATCGGTCGCCACCACATTGAAGGTGTAGGGAGAACCATTGACATCGCCGTTTAGTCCGCGAGCAGAAAGCTCTCCGGTCAGCTGATCAATTGTCACCCACGCAGGAGCGCCACTGACCGAGAAAGTGAGAGCCTCACTGTTCCAGGGCGCAGCCTGAGCAAAGTCTGGATCGGTGAAAAAGCCTGATACGTTCTGGCCGTATGTCGCATCTTCCATCAACACCACGGTGCCAATCGAACCCACTGGCGTGGGCGCTGAATTGGCTCGCGCAACAGATATGACAAAGCCGTTCTCATTGGCAGTGGTGGTGCCATCGGAAGCGCGCACCCCGGGAATGGTATAGGTTTTGCCACGGTTGGCGTCATTTGGCGTATAGGAAATCGCACCAGTTGCAGCATTGATGGTGACAGTCAGTGTCGTCCCCGTGCCCTGATTATCCGCCAGAACAAGAGACAAAACCGGGTTGTTCAGCGCATTCAGCAAGCTGTATGTCAGGGTATTACTCAAATCCGGGTCCCGGAATGCATCCGCCGGCATGGCAATAACATTGAGCTGATTGGCGTTGCCGGTCTGATTGCTGATGCCCTGATCGACCACCACTGCATCATTTTGGCCATTAACAGTAATGGTCAATGTTGCCGTGGATGTCTCGCCACCAGCATCCAGGATGGTGTAGGAAATGACGACATTGGTGCTTTCCCCTGCGGCAAGATAATCAAAATCCGTGCCGGGATTAAAAGTGATCCGATTGCCGCTCAGTGTTGTCGTGCCCAAAGATGGCGGAACAATGGCGACGATACCGGGAACATCAATATTAACCCCATTGGCATCGGTATCATTTGTCAGCGGATTAAAATTGCTCAGGGTCTGGTTTTCTCCTATTGCCGCAACATCATTGTTGGCAACAGGCGCATAGTTGAAAATCTTTGGCAGCACCAGGCCGGAGTTGGAAATCGTATTGATGTCAGCCCAGGGGGCGCCGACTACGGCCAAATCGCGAGCGATAGCCACGCTCCAGCCATAGCGGATATTGGCAATCGGGGAGTCGAGGGTTGTCCCCTGGGTCCAGGTATTGGTCGCACTGTGGGTGTAGGTATATACCCTGCCGTCTGCCGCATCTGCATCCAGACCGGGAACATTGGCATCATACTCGCCAACAAGCAGCCTTCCGGTATTGGAATCAATCGCAACAGAGAAGCCGAAATCATTGGTTCTGTCGCCAGCGAAAACGTTCGCGATGTTGCCGCCATCCCGGAAAATATATGCCTCACCAGCGCCCTCTTGTGGCGATCCAACCGCCACAAGCTCGCCACGGGTGCCGACACTGACATCCACGGCCTCGCCAAATCTCGCGCCTGTCGGACCATCATTTGCACCGTCAGGCCTTAGCGTGTGGTCAGCCGTGCCATCAATTGCACTGTTGCCGGTATTCCAGTCATAGATATATGCAACACCGATGTCATGCTTATCTTCACTGCAGTTATAACCACAACCTACGTTGTCTCGTCCGTAACCAGGTGCACCGACAACTACCGTATTGCCATCAATGGCTACAGACCAACCAAAATCGAGTTCACTGTCATAGTCTCCGGCAAGATTGCTGAGCGTCCCACCTGCAACCCAGTTCTGTCCATTGCCGGTTGACGAATAGTAGGCATAGGCCCTGCCCTGCCCTGAGGTGTTCGTGGGAGCACCCACGATGGCTCGATAGAGGCCGCCCTCGGCCTGAATGCCAACGTCATAACCGAAGTTGCCGGCACCAGTAGTGGTAAACCGCTCCACCCATGAGCCGCCGGTAAATTCATAAATGTAGATTCTGTTAGCAGCGCGATAGCCGACAATCATAAAGTTGCCGTCAATATCAACCGCTGATCCACCGGTGGCGCCAGCAGGCGGGGATATCTTGTACTCATCGTACTGCCCACTACCGGTGGGAACATAGGCGTAAACATCAACCTGATTCCAACCGCCTACTGCAATAATGCCGGAATTATCCGCTATAGCGACCGACCAGCCATGCTCGTCGTTTGCTGCGCTATCAGAGTTCAGCAGCGTGGCCATGTCCACCCACTGATTGGTGGCCAGCACACCACTGAATGACTGCTGGATTCGTTCGGAGATCATGGTTTCAGCGGATACGTCGCCAACCTGATATTCCAGATCCCAATCTCCGCCATATTCCGTGCCGGTTGTCAGGTCGACCGAGGCCGCCACATCAGCACCGGTGATTTCGGATATCTTGTTGATGAGTGCCTTGCCTTCATCGGTTTCGGCAACGTTGCAGCCATAAATAAGGATGTCGCCGCTTTCAGACATGACGTCACGAAGAAAGCCCAGAGAGTCTGGTGCTTCGCTGACGGACTGTAACGAAATCACGCTGGTGCCAAGCAGCACCTGACCTTCCTGACCGTGACTGTAAATCTCAAGACGATCAATATTCTCAAGGCCCTCAAGCATCTGGGCGAGTTGTGACAAACCGTCCTGAGTAGAGTCAATGAAAAATACGTCGGCACGCGCCACCAGACCCGGAAGCAACTGTTCATAACCATCGACTGAAGTATCGATCACCACCACCGTAGAGGAAGTGTCTTCCGTGGCAGGCTGAACGACCGGAATATCGGTCTGATCGAAAACATCTGCACTGTCAGCGTCAATCTGATCTGCTACTGTTTCGACGGCAGCAGCGTCAAGCAACACCCGTTGTTCAAGGGCGAACGCAGAAGCCCAATGGGATTTCGCTACGGGATCTCTGGCAGACATGGTATTGCCTCCGCATATCTTTATAGTTGTTAAGGCATTTTTATAATTCTTTAATACGATCATCTTAGTCCAGAAATCAACCGGGTGACAACCGGCCAGGCCTGTTGAGTGAATAATCGTGCTGCCAGAAAAGATACTGCAACTAATTGATTACAATGGTGTTTTTGAAGAGAAGCAAATCGCTGGCAGATGGAGAGACGAGATAAGCGGGTTTCTCTCTTCTTCCTCGGAGGATCTGCTCAAGGGCCATGTCCGGCTGGAGGTTGGCCTGGAGCAGAAACCGGTATTGAAACTCATTCTCAAGCGCTCACGATTGTCCCCTGTCTTGTCTCTGCATCGGCAAATGCTCCAACTGACCGAGCAGCAACAGCAGGTAGCTGACATGGTACTTACCAAGCAATACCCGTTTCACCTTGGACTACGGGTCGAAGCGCAAAGCGCCCGGCGAGAGATCTATGTATACGAGAGAGACCAGGTCTTTACATCTCATCTGGCAAGGACGCTGAATATGCCCCCCATTCCTGAAGCATTGGAAGTCACAGCCTTTGGCCTGGATGAGGATAACGGCATATCTGCATACTTCACCCGCTACCGGAACCCTGCTGTCGAGGCTCAACTGGACAGCGCGGTCAAGGCTCTGGAGAAACAATTGAGGATCCCGATTGCCGCCTTTGTAGACGACCTATGGCACCACTTGCGGGTACGAAATGGAGAGTGGCAGGCAGGAAAGTTCGCCCTCGAGCTGCGAAACCCGCCTATCTCGGTTATTGCCAGAGTTCTGTCTCACTTCAGGCCCCCCTATTTTGGCTACTTAGCACCAGTCACCGGGTATCGCAGCCTGATTGTTACAGCGAACACTCAAACCGGTGGTCAGGGCTGGTATTTCACGGTGTAGCATGCCCGATACAAAGGATTTTTATTCAAGCACGCCCCTCGAGGCACTGAAGGCGGTTCTAGGTCCGGAACTCCACTACCATTTCGGCTTCTACGAATCACCCGAGACAAGCTACGAGGATGCTCAGCGTCAAGCCGTTAAAGCGTTGATGCGCTTCATGCCGAGTGGCGCATCAGTACTGGACCTCGGCTGTGGCTGGGGCGGGACCGCCTCGATGCTGCGTTCTGAAAACAACAACCAAGTCACCTGTATTACCAACTCGTCTCAGCAAGCCGAGCTTGTCTCCTCATTAGGGCTGGAAGTTATCGAGCATGACCTCACTTGCGGGCTACCGGAAAAAATTTCCGGCAGACACTTCGACGTCACCTTGCTTCTGGAAAGCTACTCACACATAAATAACCGTGAAGCACTATTAGGACAGGCATATTCGATCTCCAACCGTCTTGTTATGCGGGTAAACTGCACGGCCAATCCACACCCAAAAGATTTTCTGGCATTTGGCGGCACCATGCGAATGCCCACCCCGGGACAACTAATTCATGACGTCAGGGAGGCTGGTTGGAGACCGCTAATGATCAGGGATGTGCGGATGAAGACGCTGCAGACTATAAAAGACTGGCATTCACGATTGGGCAACATAAGAGTTTCACCGGCGGAACGCAATCTGGCGACCTTACAGGGGCTGTGCCAGTACGCCATGGAAGATCTGGAAAAATGGGGAAAATCCTCGCCGTTAATCGATCTTGTGGCAGAGCGACTATAGCTGTAGAAAATCACCGGGAGGTGTCGAACCAAACAAGCCTGTTGACCATTGGAATAGATGCCGATAACACTCTGGCACCTGAAGAATCTGTGCCTCTGTAATCTGAATTTGCGAACCCGGCTCGTAGTTCGGAAAGTTAAAAAACCATGGCCGCTGGTAGTACAGAAGAATTATTGGCCTTGTTATTTCACTTCGATTCGCCTCACCATAATGCAACAGCCTGCTATCCCATATCACCACGTCGCCGGGCGCAGTATCGACACGAACTCCATTGTCAGAAACCGTCTGACCCTGTGAAATCGAATGATGGCTGCCTGTGAGCATCACGGTTCCGCCAGTTCTCTCATCGGTAGCAACCAACGGAATGTCCACCGTCAAGCTGAATGGCGGCAAGACTGCGTTCAATGCCTTTATTCTGGTAGGCACAGGTTGATCTCGATGAATATATTGACGGGGGGCGCCGGGAACAGAATAAGCGATAGCTGCCGTGGCCAATATAAAACCCGGCTCAAGCAAATGATTCGCGATGCGATATATCAGTTCGTTTGCGTAAAATGCCGGGGCTGCGAACCCGCCACTGATTGGCACCGTATAATGATGTCTCCCCGGGCCGAGCGAGCACTGCCTGAAAGGATAGCGGCCTTCTGCTGCTGCCGGCAGAATGCCCGTTTCGAAAATATTACGCCAATGAGAGATGGTTTCCTCGGGGATCGCCTGCCGAAGCACAACGTAACCGTGCGTCAGCACTGCACGAACTGCGGACTCCATCAAAGCCACGTCCAGCCCATAATCGACAGCCACAACATCAGTCATTAGCAAAGCCATTTCAGATTGCCAGTAGCCCCCATTATGGGCAAAGCCGCGCTCTGTGATCTAGCACGACAAACCGGTTAACTTCAACATCATTGCAAACCAGAGGAGTAGAATCCAGAGGCCATAGCACGGTCAACTCCTCGATCACCGTTGCGGAACCCAGTCCAAAATGCAGGTTTGGCAAGTTCTGGCCGAGAAAATTGGAGTTGGCCTCAACCATACGCACCTGCTTTTCATGATCATCAATAGTGCCATCACCATTCGTATCCGCACGCACTGACACCAGGGCACCCACCGCATCGGTATTTGGCGCCGAGCCGATTATCCGGAAGTTGGCAAAACGTTTACCATAACCGTGGCCGATCTGATTCAGCCAGACGCGTGGCCGACCGGAGTTATCCATCGCAGCAATGTCAATATCTCCATCCCGGTCGAAATCAACACAGGTAATCCCGCGGCCGTTGGTTTGCTGGTTCATACCCCAGGACACCCCACTTTCAAGGAACTGCACCTCGCCGTCCGCCTGATGCCCCTCATTTATAAACAATCTGGGCCGGGTGAAATGGTAAGGCCCGAAGCTGGTCGCATAGATATCTATATAACTGCCGGTCTGCGCCGTGCGCAGGCTTTCCGGAATATAGCCAAAACCATTCTCGTGGAAGATATCAATCCAGCCATCGTTGTTGAAATCGGCCATGCAGGCACCCCAGGCCCAGGCGCCGTCGCGAACCCCTGCCGATTCACTAATATCGGTCACAACAACTTCACCAGGCACGCTGTCATTGCGGTACAGCCGGTTTCCAGAACGGGCCGCCACATTCAGGCCGGTGACATCAAAAACAGAATTAACGAACCAGTCAAAATCTCCGTCGTTGTCGATATCCCCGATTGCCTGCCCCATGCCGAACTGGTCTGTCAGCACATCGGAACCGACGACCTTCTGGAACACACCATCCACTCCGGTCTGCCGATGTATTGAAGAAGTGCTGAAATCCGAAGCAATACTCAGATCCATGCGACCATCGCCATCCACATCCCAAAATGCCGGAGAAAAATTGAACTGACTGGAGGTGCCATTATTGTCGAGTAGATTGAAAGCCTCGCCGGATGCCAGCAGCTTGTCTTCTGCCAGCCGATTCTCCCAGAATGCCGGCCCGGCCTGACTGACACCCTCGCCCCAGTGGCCAAGATACAGGTCAAGATCGCCGTCCATATCGGCATCACCGGCGGCGATGCCGAACGTATTCCTGAGCATGGGAATATGACCTGCCTGATACCACCTGCCATCATCATCTTCTGACAGAATAATGACGGAAGATCGGGACGCCGTGCCAGCCTCTGGAACAACAGTGTCCTCGGCATTGCTTGCATAAAGATTGCCCAGAATAAGCTCTCGACGATAATCACCATTGAGGTCTGCCACGGCGACACCGGTGCTGCGTGCACCACGGTCAGAGTCCACAGGCCAGTCAATCATGTCTTCATCATGATTGAAGTACAGCCCCATTCTGCTGATATAGAAACGCAGGCCGTCACCGTCGTCACCACCAGCAAAAACGAGATCAGGCCAGCAGTCATCATTCAGATAAGCGGCGGTCACGCCGCCGGACTGCATCGCCGGAGTAATCGGCGTTCCTGAAAACCAGGCATCCGCAGAAAACCCATGCTCGAAATCAGGGCCAGGCGCGGACCCGGGATCAAGATTTCCTAATGGATCCAGTAGTATCGCCTCCGAATAAGGGGCAAACACAGGAATGCCAAGATTAAGCGCCATGCTCGGCAGGCAGCTGTAAGCCTCGGTAAACTGTGTCCTTGCAGGTAATGCTGCATAAAACAAACGACGCCCTGCACCATCATCCACCGGTGGCGGCAATCTCGTGTACTCAGCGTCAACAGGTGAAGGTGCCCCGGGAACAAGCATATTGCCATCCGGATCACTTTCCGGCGCCGGAACCCACTGAGAAATGCATGCCAAGTCTGCGGCACAATGATCAGTAAGGCTTTGCAAAAACGCAGTCAATGCCAAAACTTCCTGATCGGCCAGATCTCGCATAGGCAAAAGGTCATCGCGGAAAGACGGATCAGCAATGGCGTCGGCCGCATAAATGGCCGCCTTTGGATAAGCATCCAGCAAATTAAAACCGAAGAAATCTTCAAGCTGGCTGAACAAAATCGTCAGCGGATCAGTGGAAGGATTACTGTGATAACGTAACAGCGCATCCAATGATGCAAAATAACCAGAGTGCCCATACGGCGCAGTCAGTTCAACGTTCAAAAGCCCGGGAGTGCGGAACCCAAAGCGATCATGATCTTCACGGGAAACAAGTAGCCGCCCGGTATCACTGCGATCTGCCCGTTTGCCACGGCCAATCTGCGGGAAGCCCACGTTGTGGAATCCCTCATCCGTGTAGCGATCACCCTGATGACAGCTGGCGCAACCGAGACCACCCTGATCCTGCGGTAAATAGAAAAGGATCGCGCCTTCACGGACAGCATCAGGCATGGGCTCATCGCCGCCCAGATAGGAGCGCCAGGCGTTATCTACAAATGTCTGCGAGCTTTGATATGCAGCCAGCGCATCGCGAATCTGGACAATCGTCACCAGTTCCTGCTGGTCCGGAAACGCGGCCTGAAAAAGCGCCAGCCAATTCTGACTTTCCGGCACAGTCACCAGACCATTCGCATCGGGGTCTTCACCCTTAACACGACGGACAAGCATCTGGCGATACTGGTCGGCATCCATGCCCAGATAACCATAGCCACGCATTTCATTGGGCGCCACCAGAGGGAAAAGCGCTTGCGCCTGAAGCAGCGAATCCCCCGCCTCCGGGTCCGCATTCAAACCACCTTCCGGTGTCTTTATCTGCAGCGGCGAATCGGACAACACTTCAACGCGCCCATCCCAGAACATAACCTTCTTGTACAGTCCGCTATTGAAAATGGTCGGCGCATTACGCGGAACATTCGGACCACATAGGCCGAGCATGACACTGCAATCCCTGTTCGGATCGCTATCCAGATTGATATCAACTTTGCGTCCCAAACCGATATGCCAGGGAAGCTCGGATGCCACCCCGACAGACAGCGCCATGCGGTCCGTGCCACCAAGACGCGGATCATGGCAGGAAGCACAGGCAACATCGAAATCTGCAGACAGAGTGCGGGAGAAAAAAAGCTGTTGGCCAAGGCTGACGAGCGGATCATCTGCCGGGACGATGCGAGTATTGGGGCCGGTATCTACAACGCCATCTACATCATTTGCCCTGAGCAGCTGCTCAAGCAGATCAGGAGGCGATGTGTCTCCCCCTGATCCACCGCCACAGGCCGCGAGAAAGGAAGCACCGAGAAAGCAGACTGCACGCCATTGCATAAATGTCCAACCAATATCCTAATGCCATTACAGCCATCATAGTAATGGCTGATTGATTGGCAATAGATATCGGTCAAACCGGTCGTGCTAACCGACGAACGCGAGGTTGCGTTAGAGCTGCTCCTTGAGGGCAAAGATACCGGTGATCTGGCCACCGGGAATAACGATCGAGCCAATGTTGTTGGTACCAATGGACAGATCATTGATTCTCAGCACCTGACTGCCGGCGGTCAGGCCGAGCAGCAGATCCTGCTCAAACACCAGACGTGGCGCATTGTCGGCGGTTTCGTTGCCGCTACGAATGTCTATCACGCCATTACGTGCGGAAATGTCACCGCTGATCTGGCCAAGGGTAAATTTCACATCTGGCGCAGAAGGCTCAGAGAAGGCGATATACGAATCTCCCAGTAGGCGCATGTCCCACTGGAACTTCAGGCGGGTTTCACCCAGATCCGGCGGTGAAAAAAGCAGATCAATGGTGTCGGCATGCAGATCAAGATCGATATCCACCATCCGTACCGGATCACTGAGATCGCTAAGCAAGCCACCGCCGAACTGCGAATTGAGCCGCCAGCGAACATCCGAGGTTGGTGCCGTTGCATCAAGGCGCAAGCCGCATCCGTTACAACTGGTAGAGTCACCATCATTGAAACCGACTACCTCGATATAAGCATCGTCGATAGACACCAGGAAGTTGGTGTTCAGGAAGCCGATGCCGGTATCAGCGCCGGTGTCGGCAATCAGGAAGTGTGAGTTCTGGTTCCAGGCACCCGGCGACTGAACCGATACCAGCGCGTCGAAGCGGGCGCCTTCATTGGAAACACGGCCACCCGGATAAAGATAAAGGTTGGCGTCCAGATCACCCAAGGTATAGACCAGACCCCACTGCTTGACGAGATCCGGGAACGGCGCGTCTTCAATCGTTACCTGAGTATTGTAGGCAAGAAATGAGAGATCACGAACAATGAGAGCAAGCGCGCCCGCATCGGGTGGAACATTGTAGAACCCCGCCTGATAGGTTAGACCGCCCGGCCCCTGATTGGCGTTAATGGCATCAACAGTAATATTCGGAGCATTAATCGCGTAGGCAGCGCCTGGCAGCTTGGCCCAGTTCTGGAAGCGCAGCAGGGTTTCCGGGCCACCGGCATCGCCGATCAGCCATTCGAAATCCGAGGCGTAATCACTGCGAAAGCTGATGTTCAGACCTTCGCTACGGTTATTGAGATCACCGCCATACCAGACACCACCGCCATTGATACGTGCCTCGAAATTCGTCAAACCACCCTGCCAGCCGTAACGCAAATAGCTCATCAGACCAGTGCCAGCGAAAGCGGTAGCCTCACTTTCCCTGAATGCCATATCGAACAGAATGTTCCAGTCAAGCCGGGAGGTGGCAATACGAATGCCGGTAGTGGTGGCGCCAATCGAACCTGAATCAAAGCCGACGTTGACATCGATATTATCAGCAACGAACTCACTGCCGTTCTGTCGGAAAAACATCTGCCCATCGTTAAGTATCAATCGGGCGCTGGCTTCATTGCTAAGATTGTTAAGAAAGCTGCCCTGACCAAACAGACTCAGACTGCCGGCCGAATCAAATGCGATACTGCCGATGCTTTTGGTGGGATCGCCTTCGTGGCGCATCGCATCGACTTGGAATCGTGTTCGGGTCCAGGTGGTATCCAGATTCACGTAGGCGTCGCCACCAGCATCAGCTCCAACATCAAACGCTGCCGATACCGTAAACGGAATGCCCGGGGTGGCACCATCGGCGCCGATACCGGTCATGGTAACGCCTTCCAGATCCAGATAGGCATTACTGGCTGGCAACACCGCATTGGCAGAGTCCACATCCCAACGTAACCGGTCCGCGGTAACTGTATCGCCAGTAAAACTGACTACCAAGCCATCACGACCAGACACCGCCGCCATATCTTCATCCGACAGCGCATCCAGGCACCATCCATTCACGGAGCCTGCCGCCAACATCAGAGAAAGCCATTTAATGCAGCAATCTTTGCGCATAATTCCCTCTCGCCTCAGCAGAACACAGCTGAGCCGAAGCAGTTATCCACCGGCGTCTGGTTAAGGTTAATGTCAACAGCGTTGGCACCTTCGCCCAGCGCATCAAGGGCATCTAAGCCAGCCAGATTAAGTGTGCCGACATTCAGGTTTCGCGCCGACGCGTAAGTAATGTTCATCCACCAGCCCGTATTAGCGGTGGCCGAATAGGTGTCAGTTGTAGAGCCATTACCGTCGGTGTCGTAAGGCTGGCCCTGATTATAGATTGGGTAAGCGATCCGCTCACGCTGGAAGGAAAGGAAGAAATCCCGGGTAATCCGTGGCGCTACACCCGTTGAATTCAGCTCAACCCGATGCAGGAAGCGCAAGTTCTCGCGAATATCGGTGTTACCATCTGGGCAGAACAGCAAAGCCAGTGCACCCGAGCAGCCCTCGGTCACCAGCGGCCTGTTGATGGCCAGAACCTGTTGCATCCGGGTTCCGGAAATAGCCAGATAAAGCGGCTGGTTAGAGTTACAGCCATTTGGCGCGTTGATCACACCAAAGCACACGTTGGCATTACCGAAGGGGGAAGTAATACGTCCGTAACCGGACATCTCACCAAACAGGTAAGCACTGAAACGGTTGGCCCCGGAATGGCAGGCAAGCCGGCTACCGTTATCTTCCGCCGAGGTAAAACCGGGGTTACATGCGGTGGCGCCACCAAGTTCCGGGTTGATGCCACTGGTGTGCACCCGCCCGATTGACATAACACCTTCTGCAGACTGCGATCCGATCTTGATACCGGCAACAGAACGGCGCGTTTTATCACCATCATCCTTGACCGCAATTTCCAGATAGGGTCGGCGTAGCAAAAAGTCGGTATTCGCGCCACCGCTGCCGCTAAAGCTGAGGAAATCCACATCCAGATCACAGGCATTCAGACCGCCGGGAATGCCTTCGTTAAAGCCACCACAACCCAGCTGCAGGCGATCAATATTCAGATTGAAAAGCATATCGGCATCAACCGCCAGCCGATAGAAAGTAAAATCATTGAACGGGTTTGCATCTACCGTTGAACCAACAATCTTGTCGGAAAGGAACAGTGCCTGCCCGGTAATGGAAGACATCTCATCATCAGTAATGGCTTCAAGCGCAGCATGGGAAAAGGCTGGCAACGCAAGCACCACCACCGACATTAATGTTCTTGTTATTGTTCTCATCAGGGTCGAACCTCTCAGAACCCGTAAATGGTCGCCTGCCCTTCGGCAGTGAGTAGACCGGGCTGCCCGGGTATAGAGTTACCGAGCTGCAAACCAAGAAAGCTACGGCTATCAGTCGGGTCATTCAGATAACCTGTGGCGCCGTATTCCACCGAAACAGCGCCGATAGTGAAGTCATAAAACTCAATGGCTTCGGGAAAGCTCATAATCAGAGCCGGGCGGCCGTAAGGATTATCCAGACCAAATCGCGCCACGTCAGCGTGCACGGTGGGCCCTACCGGCAACACATAGGCATCCAGATTGAAGGTCGGAAAGTTGATGCGCCCGGTGAAGCCCTTGAAGACAATCCACTCATTCGGCCGATTCGCCAGCTGGAGGGCCAGACGACGCTCCGTCAGCGGCAGCGATGCAAGTGGCACACCATTTTCATCGGCGTTGATGCGAAGATCCCACTCGAAAGCAATACCCTCGCGGCCGGTAACATTACCCATCTCATCCGTGGTCAATGCCTGCATTTCAGCCTGCGCCAACCCGGACATAAGCATAAACAGGGAAAAACCGATGCGCAGTTTCATCAGTTAACCCCCAGGGTGCGCAGCTCAAAATGCTGAAACAGCATGCCTTCAATGCGGCCATCGCCAATATTGACAATATTACGGTTGCCATTGTTGGTATTGGTCAGGGTGCCAATCGAGCCGGTGTCAACGTTGCTGGTATCCGGGCGAGCTGAATAGGCATTGAACTGGGCACTGGCAGCAACCGGATCCCAGGAGGCAAAGAAAATGCCGTCATTGGTGGAAGCAACACCATTTTTCACACCGCCTGCAGCAGGAGCCAGACAGTTAGTTGAGCCGCCCGGGCAAGCCGGCGTCCAGTCACCGATTCGAAAATAACCATGCGTCTCATAGTAACGATTGCTGCGACCGGCGCGCTGATAACCGTTTGCGCCAGCGACACTGTAGAAGTCGTTGTAGACTGCCGCAGAAGAACCATTCGGGCGCGTCAGCTCGACCCGGAAGTTACCGGTACCACCAACGTCATCGAGAATGATGTCCTGATAAAACAGATGACCAAGCGGCACATAGGTCTGAATATTGAGGGCGTAAAAACCTTCCCACTGATTGAAGCTCGGCGGCGCGCCGAATGCGTCGGGGCTGAAGAAATCCTGAGCGGTGCTGAAACGGAAATCGCCCTGCCAGTGGTTGTGCCAGATAAAACCAACCGTCTGATCACCCGGATCAGTGTGCTTGACGATACGGATCTTGGCATTCTGATCGGCGCCGTTTATCCGTGAGATAAGTTTGGCATCGTTCATGATCACCTGACCCTGCAGGCGATTGGCGGTCCCGGTTACGTTGGAGCCCACTACCAGTTCGCCCCAATAGGCATAACGATATGGATCCATCGACGTGGGACCAAGCCATTCAAAAACCGTTTGCGAGCTGCTAACACCAAGATGATTGATGCCGGTGTAATCCTGAACCCGGATCAGCAGCGGGTTATCAAAGGGTGACAGCAGGTCGATGGTGTCACCAATCGGGCAACCCATACCCGCGTAGCCCACGCCACACAGACCAAACCAGGTTGACGTTGGCGTCGTGCCTGAAAGCGCAAAGCCGTAAAAACGGAAGTCACCGCGATCCAGAACAGAACCGCCTGGCGGGTTGGTGCCAAGCATTTCAAGGTAAGTCGTCGGGCTTGCCTGAATACGAATATCCTGCAGACCCAGCGCCAGACCTGCGCCGGAAACTTCGGACATTTCGTCTTCCTCAAGCGCAACCATCGCAAACGACGTTGCGGAAAGGCACAGCGAGGACACTAGGAAAATCGCTCTGGACAGCATAAGGCACTTAATCCGGATCGCGTCGTTGTTATGGTTTTCAGGGCTCGCAATAGCAAGCACCCGGCAATACTGGTCATTCAGGTGGTTAGTATTAAGCTTCGGCATAGGGTTTACAATCGTTTCCCCGGCGGCGTTACAAAACCAGTACAAACAAAAGCCTTTGTTTTTCAAGGAATTATCCCTGCCGTCGGAGACGGATGGGATGGGCCATGGCGGCCCGGCCTTGCTGGGTAGAAACGAAACGAAGAAGGCCCGGCAGTGCCGGGCCTTGATCAGAAGCTCGAAGCGTCAGGCAGGCTCAGAAGCTGTCGCCCGGCACCCGCACCCAGCCTTCCATCAGCACCCGGGCACTGCGGCTCATGATGGCCTTGGTCACGGTCCAGTCGCCATTGACCTGCTTTGCCTCTGCGCCCACCCGCAAGGTGCCGGACGGATGACCAAAGCGCACTGCTTCGCGCGCACCACCGCCGGCGGCCAGATTGACCAGTGTGCCGGGCACGGCAGCGGCGGTACCGATGGCCACCGCCGCGGTGCCCATCATGGCGTGATGCAGCTTGCCCATGGACAGGGCGCGAACCAGCAAGTCCACCTCGGTCGCCTTGACGGCCTTGCCGGATGACGACACATAGTCGGTCGGCGGCGCCACAAAGGCGATTTTCGGTGTGTGCTGACGCTTGGCCGCGCCAGCCAGATCACTGATCAGCCCCATTTTCAGGGCGCCGTAGGCACGGATGGTTTCAAACCGCGCCAGTGCCTTCGGGTCGCCATTGATGGCGTCCTGCAGCTCGGTACCGGTGTAGCCGATATCGGCGGCATTGACGAACACCGTCGGAATGCCGGCATTGATCATGGTGGCCTTGAAAGTGCCGACACCGGGCACCTCGAGATCGTCGACCAGGTTGCCGGTCGGGAACATCGAACCGCCGCCCTCGCCTTCGCCCTCATCGGCCGGATCGAGAAACTCGAGAACAATTTCCGCCGCCGGAAAGGTCACACCATCGAGTTCAAAATCCCCGGTTTCCTGCACCTGACCGTTACTGACCGGCACATGGGCAATGATGGTCTTGTTGATATTGGCCTGCCAGATACGAACCACGCAGACACCGTTTTGCGGAATGCGCGCGGCATCCACCAGACCGGCATGAATGGCAAAGGCGCCGGCCGCGGTGGACAGGTTGCCGCAGTTGCCACTCCAGTCAACGAAGGCGGTGTCAATCGACACCTGACCATACAGATAATCGACATCATGATCCGGCTGGCTGCTTTTCGACAGGATCACGCACTTGCTGGTGCTCGACGTCGCTCCGCCCATGCCATCGATATGCTTGGCATACGGGTCCGGGCTGCCGATCACGCGCATGAACAGTTTGTCCCGCGCCTCACCGGGCTGCTGGCAGGAAGCCGGCAGATCTTCGAGACGAAAGAACACACCCTTGCTGGTGCCGCCACGCATATAGGTGGCGGGAATCCGGACTTGTGCAACGCTACTCATGCTGTCGCTCCTGCCTGTTCAGGCCACATTGCCTTCAAGGAAATCCTTGGCAAAACGCTGCAACACACCGCCCGCTTCGTACACCGACAGTTCTTCGTCGGAATCGAGTCGGCAGGTCACCGGCACCTGAACGGTTTCACCGTTCTTGCGGTGAATCACCAGCGTCATGTCGGCGCGCGGCTTGCGCTCGCCAATCACGTCGAAGGTTTCGGTGCCATCAATGCCCAGCGTGATGCGGGTGGTGCCCGGCTTGAACTCCAGTGGCATCACGCCCATGCCGATCAGGTTGGTGCGGTGAATGCGCTCAAAACCTTCGGCAACAATCACTTCGACACCGGCCAGACGCACGCCTTTTGCCGCCCAGTCACGGCTTGAGCCCTGACCGTAATCAGCACCGGCAATAATGATCAGCGGCTGCTTGCGTTCCATGTAGGCTTCGATTGCTTCCCACATGCGCATGACCTTGCCTTCCGGCTCCAGTCGGGTCAGCGACCCCTGCTTCACTTCACCATTCACCACCGCCATTTCATTGATCAGTTTCGGGTTGGCAAAGGTGGCGCGCTGCGCGGTCAGGTGATCGCCACGGTGGGTGGCGTAGGAATTGAAGTCCTCCTCCGGCAGGCCCATCTTGTGCAGGTATTCACCGGCCGCCGAGTCCATCATGATCGCGTTCGATGGCGACAGATGATCGGTGGTGATGTTATCTGGCAACACCGCCAGAGCACGCATGCCTTTCATGCTGCGCTCGCCGGCCAGTGCACCTTCCCAGTACGGCGGGCGACGGATATAGGTCGACATCGGGCGCCAGTCATACAGCGGCGGCACCAGCTGGGTAGCGGTTTCGCGCGCCTCGAACATCGGGATATAGACCTGACGGAACTGATCCGGCTTGACCGCTTTGCTCACCAGCTCGTTGATTTCCTCGTCGCTCGGCCAGATGTCCTTGAGACGAATTTCCTTGCCGTCGACCACGCCGAGCACATCCTGTTCGATATCGAAGCGCACGGTGCCGGCAATGGCGTAAGCCACTACCAGCGGCGGCGATGCCAGAAACGCCTGCTTGGCATAGGGATGAATACGGCCATCAAAGTTACGGTTGCCGGACAACACCGCCGTGGCGTAAAGATCGCGGTCGATGATTTCCTGCTGAATCTTCGGATCCAGCGCACCGGACATGCCGTTGCAGGAGGTGCAGGCATACCCAACAATGCCAAAGCCAAGCGCTTCGAGATCGTCCAGCAACCCGGCCTCTTCCAGATACAGTTTGACTGCCTTGGAACCCGGCGCCAGTGAGGTTTTCACCCACGGTTTGCGGACCAGACCGAGCTTGTGCGCATTACGCGCGAGCAGGCCGGCGGCAATGACGTTGCGCGGGTTCGAGGTATTGGTGCAGCTGGTAATCGCGGCAATCACCACGGCGCCATCCGGCATCAAGCCGTTCGCTTCCTCGGCCCGGGCCTTGTCGAGATCCACCGCAATGCCACGCGACTTCAGCTCGCTCACCGGCAAGCGGCGATGCGGGTTGGACGGGCCGGCCATGTTACGCACCACGGAAGACAGATCGAACTTCAGCACCCGCTCGTACTCGGCGGTTTCCAGCGCGTCCGCCCACAAGCCGGCCTCTTTGGCGTAGGTTTCCACCAGCTTGATGTTCTCTTCGCTGCGGCCGGTCAGGCGCAGGTAATCCAGGGTCTGCTGGTCGATAAAGAACATCGCCGCAGTAGCGCCATATTCCGGCGCCATGTTGGAAATAGTGGCACGGTCGCCGATGGTCAGGGAGGCAGCGCCCTCGCCGTAAAACTCAAGATAGGCACCAACAACCTTTTCCTTGCGCAGGAATTCGGTCAGCGCCAGCACCACGTCGGTGGCGGTAATGCCCGGCTGCGCCTTGCCGCTCAGCTCGACGCCAATAATATCCGGCAGCCGCATCCAGGAGGCGCGGCCGAGCATGACGTTTTCGGCTTCCAGACCGCCGACACCGACCGCGATCACACCCAGCGCATCAACGTGCGGAGTGTGCGAATCGGTGCCAACACAGGTATCCGGGAAAGCGACACCGTTGTCGTTATGAATCACCGGCGACATCTTCTCCAGATTGATCTGGTGCATGATGCCGTTGCCCGGCGGAATCACATCGACGTTCTTGAACGCATACTTGGTCCAGTCGATAAAGTGGAAGCGGTCCTCATTGCGACGGTCTTCGATGTCGCGGTTTTTCTGGAACGCTTCCGGATCGAAACCACCGCACTCCACTGCCAGGGAATGGTCGACAATCAGCTGCACCGGCACCACCGGATTGACCTTGGCCGGATCACCGCCCTGCTCGGCAATGGCGTCGCGCAAACCGGCCAGATCGACCAGCGCGGTCTGGCCAAGAATGTCATGGCACACCACCCGCGCCGGGAACCAGGGAAAATCCTTTTCACGCTTGCGCTCGATCAGCTGGATCAGGCAATCATGAATGATTGCCGGGTCCGCCTTGCGAACGATGTTCTCGGCATGAACCCGGGCGGTATAGGGCAGCTTTTCCCAGGCACCGGGCTGGATCGCATTGACCGCCGCACGGGCGTCAAAATAATCCAGCGCGGTACCCGGCAGGGATTTGCGGTATTCAGTGTTCATAATCAGCCACGCTCCGCGATTGGCACAACCTTGCGCAGTTCTTCGCCGGTGTATTCGGCACTCGGACGGATAATGCGGTTATCAGCACGCTGTTCCATGACATGGGCGGCCCAGCCGGTCAGCCGGCTCATGACGAAGATCGGCGTGAACAGCTTGGTCGGAATGCCCATGAAGTGATAGGCCGAGGCATGGAAGAAGTCGGCATTGCAGAACAGCTTCTTCTCGCGCCACATGACTTCCTCGCAACGCACCGACACCGGGTACAGCACGGTGTCGCCAACATCGGCAGCCAGCTTCTCGGACCAGCTCTTGATAATCGCGTTACGCGGATCCGAGGTGCTGTAGATGGCATGGCCAAAGCCCATGATCTTCTCTTTGCGCGCCAGCATGCCCATCATTTCCTGCTCGGCATGATCGGCGTTCTTGAACTTCTCGATCATGTCCATGGCCGCTTCGTTGGCACCACCATGCAGCGGGCCACGCAGCGAACCGATGGCGCCGGTAATGCAGCTGTGCAGATCCGACAGGGTCGAGGCACAGACACGGGCGGTAAAGGTCGAGGCGTTGAACTCGTGCTCGGCGTACAGGATCAGCGACACATGCATGACCCGCTCGTGCAGTGCGTTCGGCTTTTCGCCGCGCAGCATGTGCAGGAAGTGGGCGCCGATGGAATCGTCATCGGTATTTTCATCGATGCGCACGCCATCGTGGCTGAACCGGTACCAGTAGCAGATGATCGACGGGAACACGGCCAGCATGCGGTCAGTGGCGTCCTGCTGCTGGGCGAAATCGGTTTCCGTTTCCAGGTTACCGAGCATGGAGCAGCCGGTACGCATCACATCCATCGGGTGGGCGTCTTTCGGAATGCGCTCCAGCACTTCCTTCAGCGCCGACGGCAGGCCGCGCAGCTTTTTCAGCTTGGCCTTGTAGGCAGCCAGCTCGGCGCTGGTCGGCAAATGGCCTTTCAGAATCAGGTAAGCGACTTCCTCGAACTGGCAGGTTTCTGCCAGATCCTTCACATCATAGCCGCGATAGGTCAGACCCGAGCCCGACTTGCCGACGGTGGACAGTGCGGTCTTCCCCGCTACCTGGCCACGCAGGCCGGCGCCACTGAGTTGCTTTGCTTCTGCCATGGTGTTTCCCCTGTTTCAGTCAAATTCATCAACTGGCAACGGATTGCCAAATTCTTTCGCGGCTGATCAGCCGCTCCTACGGGTTCTGTAGGAGCCGTCGATCGACGGCGATCAGCTCTTGCCCTTGGCAAACAGCTCATCAAGCTTTTGCTCGTAAGCGTGGTAGCCGAGGAAGTCGTACAGCTCCATGCGGGTCTGCATGGTATCAACCACGTTCTGCTGGTGGCCATCGTTGCGAATCGCCTGATATACATTCAGCGCCGCCTTGTTCATGGCACGGAACGCGGACAGCGGATACAGCACCATGCTGGCGCCGTTGGCGGCCAGCTCGTCACGATTGAACAGCGGCGTGGCACCAAACTCGGTGATGTTGGCAAGCAAGTGGGCGCCGCCAATGCCTTTGGCAAAGGCCTGATAGTCTTCCAGGGTGTGCACGGCTTCGGCGAAGATGCCGTCAGCACCGGCATCGAGACAGGCTTTGGCACGCTCCACCGCCGCTTCCAGGCCGTCCTTCTGGAACGCATCGGTACGGGCAATGATAAAAAAGTCATCGTCTGTTCTGGCGTCCACCGCCGCCTTGACCCGGTCGACCATCTCTTCTTTCGAGACGATTTCCTTGTTCGGGCGATGGCCGCAACGCTTCTGCGCCACCTGGTCTTCGATGTGCACAGCACCAGCGCCGGCACGGATCATTTCTTTCACGGTGCGGGCAATATTGAAAGCACCACCCCAGCCGGTGTCGATATCGACCAGCAGCGGCACTTCGGTGGCGGCAGAAATACGACGCACATCTTCGAGCACATCATTGAGACTGGTCATGCCAAGATCCGGCAAACCGTAGGAGGCGTTGGCAACACCGCCACCGGACAGGTAAATGGCCCGGTACCCTACCCGCTCCGCCATCATGGCGCAGTAGGCATTGATGGTGCCCATGATCTGCAGCGGCTTCTCTTCTGCCAGAGCCTTGCGGAACCGTGCACCGGCGCTCGTTGTTTTGCTCATCGTTTTCTCCCGTCAGTAAATCTGTATCTGTAGGAGCCGTCGACCGACGGCGATCGCTGTAAAACATTTCGCGGCTGGTCAGCCGCTCCTACGTGTTGTTTGCCTCGATATTCTCGCGGGCGCGACTGATGTGCCGGCGCATCAGCAGCTCGGCCATTTCACCATCGCGGGATTCAATTGCTTCGATAATGCGACGATGCTCGCCCAGCGCTTTTTGCGGGCGGTTGGCCGTCATCGAGAACTGGTAGCGGTACATCCGCACCAGGTGATAGATCTCACCGATCAACAGGTCGATCAGGGTGCGGTTATGGCTGCCCTGAATAATGCGGTAGTGAAAATCCAGATCGCCTTCGCGCTGGAAGTAGGCGGTGTCTTCTTTCAGGTCCTGCTGCTGTTCGTGCTGGGACAGCAGCTCACGCAGGCCGGCGACCTCCGCATCGGTCATGTTCTCGGCCGCCAGTCGGGCTGCCATGCCCTCCAGCGCCTCGCGAACCCGGTAGATTTCGATCAGGTCCGAGGCCTTCAGCGACGCCACCCGGGTGCCGACATGCGGCACCCGTTCCAGCAGCTTGCGCGATTCAAGACGACGGATGGCTTCACGTAACGGGCCACGGCTGACACCGTAGCGGGCGGCCAGCTCGGTCTCACCGAGCTTGGTACCGGGAGGCAGTGCGCCCAGCACAATATCGTCCTGCAGCCGGGCAAAGACCCGGTCAGCCAGAGTGCGGCTGTCCTGCGAAACGCTGTCCTGAGCGGAATCTGACATGAAATCGTCCCGTTGTAGACAATATGGTGCAACGGGACGGTACTCTAGCGGGACAACCCCCCTATTTCAAGGGGGATTGTTGACAATCTATCAGGGGGCGATCGGGTCGCAGGTGCCGGTGTCCAGCGCCACACCCTCGACAGAGCCCTGTAACAGGGACACCGCCAGGAACAGGTCATACTGTGAAGGATCAGCCGGCAGACTACGAACATGCAGTTCCCGCTGGTAGTCGTCGACCCAGATGGTGCGCACACCCGCATCAAAATTCTCGTCGCTGAGGCGATACATCGGCATCTGCGGCAGCTCCAGATTAATCCGTCCCTCAATGCGCGTGCCGTAATGCGGAATAGCCGGATAAGGCTCAGCACGCTCTGCCTCCGTCCCCAGGGCGGCCGGACCCGCCATAAACAGGGCCAGATTCAGACTTTTTTCATTCGCCTCGGGCATATGCGTCCGCGATACCAGACCCACCGGGTACTCCTGACGGCCTGCGCCGGCCATGTCGACATAGTCGGCATTCACTGGCTCGCAGTTGCCATCACTGTCCGTGACCACGGTGCCGTCATCGAGAATTTCGATCTGGAAAGTTCCGGCATAATACTCGTCGCGCGGCTCTTCAAACTCGGGCTCGAATACGTCCGCCTCATCCGCATCGTTAAAATAGCCGATCGGCGGATAGTTCAGGTTTTTCTCGGCGTCGGGAATTTCCCTGCCAGCGCAGATCGGGGTGTCCGGGTCAGCCTCGACGCAGGAGCGGTAGATGGTCAGACGATAGAATTGCGGCTTCGCCTGCATGACTTCCGGATGCAGGAAGGCGCTGACCGCACCGGTTCGCTCAATGCGATAGGGTGCAGCGGTAAAGTCATCATCAAATGATGTACCGGTGAAACGGCCGAGATCATCGACAGCCAACTCGCTGATGTCTCTCGAGCTGTAGTCCAGCGTGTAGTCAGTTTTGGTGTCATCGACAACCGTGGTGAGGCCGTCATAAACCACCGGGCCAATCAGCCGACCAGAAAATGACAGCGATGAGTTGGAAGGGTCGAGCACAGACTGGGATGCCCAGAAATCGCTGTTGCTTTCGCCCCGCATAATCATCTGCTCATCCATAAAGATGCCGCTTTCCAGTGCCAGGAAATCGAGCGGCTCCTCGCCATTACCAGGATCACTGCCGACCACGGCGCCAACACCGAATGCGGTTCCGTTTTCAAGCACGCTGAATGGCAGGCGAATTTCCGCAGGCGGCAGGCCAGGCACCTGAACGGTGTAGACAAACGCATTGTGGACCATCTCGAATGTACCCGCGCCGGAGCGACGCATGGCTGCAAGCGCAAGCGCCTCGCCTTCTTCTGCGGTCTCCGGGAACGCCAGCGGCTCAAGCAACGCCGGCTCCACCGACGCAGACACATTCGCCAGCCAGGTCGTCCAGCTGGTGACAAATGAAGAATGCGATGCGCCGAAATTCACCACTGGCGTCTGCTCAACAAGCAAATGCGCGCCGGCGGGGATATCGATACGCACCTTGTTGTCCGGATTGGCATCCAGCGCGGCAAGCAAGGCGACACGATTTCGCACCCGCGGGTCATCGCTGCGCTCACGCTTTGGCGCCGTGCCCGGAATCATGTCCGCAACGGAATACTGGAGAAATCCAACGCCACCCTCACAATCTGCACCTGAGCTGCGAACACTGCAGTTAGGCAGGTAAATCGTGCCCAGATAGACACGCTCACCAGTCAGACCATCGGAACCGATAAAGAACGACACCTTGTCGGCGGACGGATGGCAGCGAGCCAGACCCTCGGCAGCTCCGCTTGCCGGAATAAATGCCCGCGAACCGGTGCACTCATAGCCGAGATTGGTCACCCGCGCGGTACGGATGGTGCCGTTATCATCAATCGCAGCAACCAGCTCCACCACCACCGCATCTTCCGACGGCCCGGGAATTGCCTTGTCACCGCCCGGCAACGGAACAATCGGCCCGGAGCCGGAACCGGAAAAATCCTCGCCACCGTTACATGCGCTCAGCAGGCCAAGGATCAGAAATGGGACTATGGTTCTCAACATCGGATCAACCTTCACATAAACGTGTAAAAAGCATGACACAGGGTGGCCAGCACAGACAGATTCAATCGCCTGACGGTTACCATATTCCGACAAGACGCCGACATTTACTCACCCGACAGCCCGCGCAGCAGCAACTCTCCATTGACCGACAGACTCTGGTCAGGTTCCGCCCACAGATAGCGGCCGGGCACCAGTTCCGGACGACCGGCGGCGTCAGGTACGGCATAGGACAGGTAAAGCACCAGCGAGGTCGCGCCCTCCGGCACCTCCACCTCGCCTTCCAGCGACGCATAGCGATACCAGCTTTCCGGGTGGCGACGAACAAACAGGTTATCCACCAGCAGCACTGGCACGCCCTGCTCATTCAGGAACACCGCCTGGGGATGGATGTAGCCGGTCTTCAGCAGAAAACTCTGGATCCGCACCAGCTTGACCGCCGGGTCCAGCCGCACGGCCCGGCCCGGATGCCGGCCCGGCATGGCAACCCACTGGTGGGGCTGGGCGACAAAGTTGACCAGCTGCTCTTCGCCAACCTTCAATTCAGTGGCGTCTTCCAGTAGCACCTGACAGCAATTGGCCGGGACGCCTTCGATCCGCTCGATAAACACCTGGCCACCGGCCCGCAGCGGCTCGGTCAAATCCTTCTTTTTCTGTTCCCGGGCTTCTCTTTCGGCGGGCACGTCGACGGGCTGGACAACCTGATAACCACTGCTGTCCCGGTAAATAACGAAGCGATCCCGTTGGCGCTGTTCGATCAGGGCCTGGACGTCCTCATCGGTCTGATACTCGACTTCGCCATCAAGCTCGGCCTCGGACATTGCCGCTGATCCGGACGCTGGCGCGCCATCCTCCTGCCCTGCTTGCGTTTCCGCTTCGGCAGCCGGGGCCTGATCGCGCGGCACCGTGACCATATTGCCCTGGGCATCTACCCACGAATAAAAACCGCCCTCTTCCGGGCGGTTCTGGGTGCAGGCTGCAAGCAGCAGGCAGGCTGCTGCGAGGGGGATTTTTTTCATCAGAATGCGGTTCGGAATGCGAGACCAACCATGTTGATAGTGGCCGAGGTCTTGATATCAAGACCGGCGTAGGGGTTATACACCAGATTATCGATACCGGTACAGTTGGCCAGACAGCTGGTGCCGGCGGGGATGTTGTCTTCGCTGCGCAAGGTGGCAATGGCCAGATCGATATCGGTGTCCTTGTCCCACTTGTAACCCAGACCAAGGCTGTAATAACGGGCCTTGTTGATCGGCACCATCGGCGTGCGACGATCATCCGGAATCGCCGAGGCGCGCGGCTCGTAACCGGCGCGCAGCTGGATACGACCGGTCAGGTCGTACTGGACGCCGAAGGCCAGGTTCCAGGTGGACTGGAAGCCGAGCGGGAACGCCAGACTGGTCGGCGTGGAACCGGGCGAGAACAGGCGAGCCAGCGCGGTTACCGCGGTGGCCTTGTCGAAGGCGAAATTGAAAGCATCCCACTGCTTGTAATCAACCCAGACCGCATCGACGTTGAACTGCCAGCGCTCCAGCGGACGCACCTTGATACC
The DNA here is from genome assembly GCA_023146255.1 of Alcanivoracaceae bacterium. Classification (GTDB taxonomy): domain Bacteria; phylum Pseudomonadota; class Gammaproteobacteria; order Pseudomonadales; family Alcanivoracaceae; genus PGZG01. Next base: position 120,255 of record JAGLCJ010000005.1, on the reverse strand, counting down.
GGTCTGGAATTGCGCCGGCATGGTCAGATCCATGCTGATCAGGCCGGTTTCCTCTTGGCCCACTTGCGACGGAATGCCGAGCACCGCCAGTGCAATGGCACCGGTCGGGCTGCCGCCAATACCGTTGATGGTTTCCCGGGTGGCGTTCGAATACTTCACCGAGAAGTCACCGGTCATGGAAACATCCGCTTCCGAGTGCCACACCGCACCCCAGGCAAAGCTGTCAGACGGTTCCCACAGCACGCCCAGGTTATAGGACGGGCTCAGGCGCTGATCCATCGCCACTTCCAGCGAGGCCAGATTCTTGAACGGACCGAGGCCCTCCTGCGGCCGGCAGATACCGAACAGCACGATATCAATGGCAAAGTTGCTCTCGCCCTTGAACGGCGCACAGATGCTTTCATCAATCAGGCGGGCAAAACCGAGCAGTTCGTTCGGTGCGCGGAAATCGGTTTCCAGCAATACCGCCTGATAGGACAGACCAATGGAAGCCCCCAGATACAGGGTTTCGGTGGCCTGGAAACCGACCGATGGTGACAGATAGGTAATCCGCTCCAGCGCCACACGCTTGCCGAGGAAGTTACCCGGGTCGTCATCACGGCGATAGAAACCGGCAGCCAGCGGCAGATAGGTGGCAGTACCAAAGGTGAACTTGGAGCCCGGCGGCCGCACCGCAAAAGACGGCAATGGACCGGCAATCAGCGGCCCCGGTGGCAGATCGACAGCGTCATTCAGAATCGGCACATACAGGCTGATACCTTCAACGCCACTGGTACTGGTACGAAACTCACGACAGAAATCCGCGCCGTCGTTCGGCGCATCGGTACACACCACCGGGTCGTCGGAAAAACCGAACACATTGTAATCGGGCGGCGCCGTGAATTCGCTTTCCAGCGCAAAATCAACGCCAACGAATTGCAGATCCATGCGGCGGCCACGCAGCTTGCCAAGGCCCGCCGGATTGAAGTGAATTGCCATGATGCCCGGCGGATCTGCCGTCACCGCATGGGCCATGCTCATCGCCTTGACGTCGATGGCAATGTTGGTTGCCAGCTGGGCACTGGCCTGCACGGAAAGCAGCAGCCCCCCGGCAAGCGCTGCCACGGCAACGCGAATTGATTTCATGCCTGTATTTATTGTCATTCTTGTCTTCCGGCCACTGCCTTCATGCCGACCATCAGGCGCCTGGTTTAAAGCCGGTGAAATCCACCGGAACGTTAAAGCCCATCAGTACATCCGGAGAGTCTTCGGTCAAACCGAAGCCAAAGCTGAAGTTCACCACGCGATTGCTCGAAGTTCTCAGACCCAGCGACATATTCACCACGCTGGAGGTGGAGTCAGAACTATCCTCCTGATAGGTCCTGTCGTCGCTGGCGTCGTAGAAAGTAAAGGTCGAGACAAAGTTGTAGGACTGCTGGTAACTGGCGCTGAGCGAGACTTCATAGCTGAGCGCGTAGGCAAGACCAAACGAGAAGCCAAGGCTGTCACCGGTATCCACCGCCAGCAGATCACGGCTGCCACGGCGCTGTTCAATGCCGGTCACGTCAAAGGCGTGGGTATAGCTCAGTGAGCCGAACAGCACCACCGGGTCAATGACCTGGCTCATGCTGATACCACCGGTCATGGAGTAGTAACCCTTGCCGCTGGACAGCTCAGTGCGAGTATCGATCTTGTAGGGGCTGACACCGGTGGCGGTGGACAGCGAGCCAAACAGGGTGGTGTTGATGGCACCGGTGCGCACCGGGAACGGCTGATAACGCAGACCGAACGAAACATCACCCAGAGCCGCATTGTTGGCGTCTTTCTGGGTATCGTACTTGTACGACACCGGCAGGCTGGTATTAAAAGTCAGGTTGTTCCAGATACCGTAGTCCAGCGACAGGCTGGCACCGAAGGCATGCTGGGCGTCATTCTCGATCAGAAAACGGTTCAGCCCGTCTTCATCAATATCGATATCAATCTGGTTGTCACGGAAATAACTGTAGCTGGCACCGAAGTTCATGCTCATCTTGCCGGACGGCAGCAGCGAGTACTGCTTCTGCGCGGCCTGGAACACTTCCTCAAGGTTGGTTTCTTCAGTGACGTCAGTTTCTTTCTGCTGCAGCGCTTCCCGCGCCTGATCGACGTCATCCCCCTCTTCGGCGTGAACCGGGGCCATCATGGCCACCAGACAGCAGAGCAGCGCACCACGACGGAGCTTACCCAGTTCATTACTCATCAGCCTGATCCTTTGTTTTTCTATGACAGACATGGCCATCTTTTTTTATTTTCGGTTGTAGTAAGTGCGGGTTGGCACATTGATGATACGGGCGTCGCCCCAGTCATCAATGATTTCCACTCGCACCGTTGACGCCGCCCGGTCCACTTCGTTTTCAAGCGGCTTGGTAAACGGTGCAAACTCCTGATAGACGATATGGCTCAAGGTGCGCTCGTCCACCAGTCGCAGATCCCACTCGGTCAGTGCCAGACCTTCCTGCGGTTCGAAACCGTTCGGGAAGACGATGAACAGTACGTTCTCTGTCCAGACTTCCTGGAACTTCACTTCCGTGAAGCTGATGTTGCCCAACGCCGGATCGGCCACGAACACATGGCCATCACGGTATTCCTTCAGCACCACGAAATGTTTGAAGCCACCGTAGTGAATCGGCACGATCGCCGGGTGGTCAAGTTCCCTGATGTCATCGAATTTGGCCCGAAACCCGCCACTCGGGTGACCCAGTGCCGTGGCCAGACGTTTCATGTCGAGCAGGGAAAAACCACGCCGCTCGACAATCTTGTCGGTCTCACCGAAACGCAGCAAACCTTCCATGATCTGGCGCTCTTCAAACTGACGGCCCAGATACTGGTTAAGCACCGTGGTAAGAGCTGCAGAACCGCAGGAATAGTCGTACGCCTGACGCACCACGTTATGGTGCTTGAACTCGGATACCGGCTTGACCACCAGGCCACGCTCGGCCACCACACCGGCCTCTTCCACCGGGTGCTGGTAATACACATAACCTTTGGGAGGCTCTTCAACCACCATGGCCTGATTAAGCGCCACAAATATCAGGCCCACACCCAGAATTGTTGCCAGCATCAGACAGCGGCCCGTTCCGTTATTGTTATGTTGAGGCGAAAAACAGGTTGCCATGGTAGCGATGCACCGCCCCGCCAGCAACTATCGTCCACGCGACCTTGGGCAATCCTAAACGTCTGACAGGATTCGGTTTGTAGGGATTTTGTAAAGGCCGGGCAGAAAACAAAAAGCCCGGCCGAAGCCGGGCTTTTTGAGGTGTAACCCCGAGGGATTACTTACCGCTGACGGTGATGGTACCAGTCAGGTCAAGGCCGGTGATTTCAACGTCACCGATGGCTGCGCCGCCGCCCAGAACCAGGTCGGTAATGCGCAGGTCAGCACCGTTCACCGCGTCACCAAACTGGGTCACGTCGATAACCAGACCGGTAGCCGTGGCATCAACACCAGCGGTAACGTTCAGGTCAGTGCCGCCGCTGTTGAAGATAGACAGGTTGGTCATGGAGATCGCGCCGCCAGAGTTGGCATCGTTCAGGGCGAAGTTAGCCAGGCTGACACCGCCAGTGATGGTGGCAGAGGACAGGATCATGTAACCCTGCGGCTCAGCACCCAGCTGGATGTTCAGGCTGGTGGAACCCAGGGTCATCGAACCCAGGTTAGCCACGGTGGTAGCAGCGCCGTCCAGACCCCAGTTACCGGTAGTGCTGGCACCGTTGGAAGCCGCAACCTGCAGGTTACCCAGGGTCAGAACCATGTTGGCCGGGGTGGTAACAGCAATGTTCAGCACTGCGTCGCCAGCCGCCTGAGCGCCTGCGTCGATGTCAACAGTGACGTTGTTGCCACCAAGAGCCAGACTGAAACCCTGCAGAACGATGGCACCAGCGCCAGTGTAGTTGCCAGCGTAGCCGTCTTTGTCGTGGATGATGATGTCAGCAGCGATGTCGGTACCCAGCGAGATGCTGATACCGTCCTGACCGGTTACGGCGGACAGGCTGCTGTCGTCCATTGCTTCCATGGCGAAGCCAGACATCGGCATGGCAGCAATAGCGGAAACCAGAGCGAGTTTCTTGAACCCTTTCATTTGTTATCTCCTCGTGTGCACACACGCGTTTATTATCGGAATGTGGCGCTGCAACAGCGCACGAACAAACAGTAACACGGTGATTACAAAGCGGCCAAACACAATTTCACTTCAACATCACGCCCGATATCACTTGTAACAGATTGTTTTTAAATACAATTTCAAGAAGGGCAGAAAATGTGCCGGCGCCTTGGCCGGATATGCCACGCTACCCTCCGGTAACATTCGTTACCGTGGGTAACAGTCGCAAATGATGGTCGAAAATTACTGTGATGCCGGTCTCATTGCAGTCTGACGTCAGCGCTGACCGGTCCGTCAGTCAGGCTTTTTGCTGACCAGAGCGGCCAGTGCCTCGGCGTAGCACTCCGGCCGGCCTTCCTGCAGGAAGATCCGGTCAATGTCGACCTCATCGACCAGATAGCGGCGCAGCGCCATCAGCTGGTCTAGGTCGGAAACCAGTTCCACCAGCCGCTCGACATACTCGTCCTCGCTGTGACAGACCAGTTTCTCCGGCAGCCCGGCGCGGCGGACGAAATCACCATCCACCCGGGCGTGCGGCTCTTCACCTTCAAACGCCAGAATCGGCAAACCCTGGCGCATGGAATCGATCAAACTGTTGGTGCCACCGAACGGAAAAGTGCCGGCATGAAGATGGCAGCGATTCAACTCGGTGATGTAATCGTTGTAGGCCAGCTCACCATGGCACTCGATATGTTTCAGCTGACGACTGAGCGACTGCACGGTGGCGGCGTAATAGACAGAACGGGTGCCCATGAAAAACACATACTGCAGCTTGCCCGGCAACGCTTGCTGTGCGCGTCGCAAGGCGCGAATAAAACTGCCGGTGAGTTTTTGTGAAATCGATGGCACCGCCACACGGATAATACCATCCGCCGGCGGCGCCATAATCGGTGCGACGCGCTGACTGCCGGACGGCAACACAAAACGGTTACTGCCATGCGGCATGGCCAGCACCGTTTCCGAAAACGCCTTGCCGTCCGCCACCCTGCCCTCGTCAACGATGACATAGTCCATGGTTCGACTCATCGAGGTGGCCGGATGACCAATGCTCATCGCCTGCACCGGTGCCAGACGAGTGTTGGCCAGCGCAATCACCCATACCGCCATGCCGACACTGGGATAATAAACCGCGTCCGGTTGCCAGCTGAGAATAATGCTCTCCATCACTCGCGGATCACTGCCGGAGATTTCGTCGGCATCAAAGAACTCATCGAATAATGCGACGGTGTCATCGTCGTAATACTTTGTCCCGGCCAGACCCACGGTATAAAAATGCTCGCGGCAGGCCAGCAGGATATTGGCGTAGCAACGGTACATGGCATGTTTTCCGGAGAAGGTCTCCAGTGGCACCACCAGTAACGGCCGGTTCGCCGGCCTCTCGCGCAGCACCGGCGGCACCTTCCCCGCCGCAGCTTTTTTATCCGACAGCTGAAAGCCGCGTTGAATCATTCTGTTCAGCAGGTGCTTGACCTTGTGCTTGTCAGGATGTTCGGCATAACTGCAGCGCATCCAGGCATCCAGCACCGCACTGCTCAAACAGATGGCACCGAGTTTGTCGATATTGCTGTCCCGATGGGTGATCAGAAAATCAATGGCCTTGTTGCGATGCCGGTTGGATTCTTCGCTGATCAGGCCGATACCACTGACGCAGCCCAAAGCATGGGCCATGATCAGCTCCGGCGCCTGACTGTAGTAGGCAAAGATATCGAAACCGATTCGCGAGTTCGGACACCAGGCCAGTACGATGCGGAGAAAGTCGGAGATCTGGTAGTTGCCGCCGGTTTTTCGGTGCAGCGCAGAAATAAAATCATCCAGCGTGCCCTGACTGGTGCCCATCAGAATGGCATGCACCATGCCGATGTTGGCAATGAACAGGGTGTAGTTGAGCTTGGCCAGATCCACGTCCGAGGACAGAATCAGCAACCACTGCCTTGTGGCACGCTCGCAGATTTCATACATGGCGTAGTTTTCGTCGCCATGATGATCGGACCGGGAAAAACTGGTGGTCGCCCATTCCCGCGCCAGAGAATCCAGCAGCTGAAAATAGGCATGCGCGGCATCACGGTAATGACGACGCAACAGCATCAGGTCAATGGCATCAAGTTGCTGGAGCGGGTTCGCGGATTTTTTATTATCGGTCGACACGACAGGTTCCATCAGCTGGCAGTGAACAGGACAATCAGCCGGCAACCTTGCATCAGGGCGGCGGCTTTGGCAACCGGGCCGGGCTGTGTCCCGGGCCGGAACTGCCCTATGATGCCGGCATAACAACAAGCGAGCCCAACCATGAAGATCCTGCTCACCGGCGGCGCCGGCTTTATCGGTTCCGCCGTGATCCGCCACCTGATCCGCGACAGCGCTCACGAAGTGATCAATGTCGATGCCCTGACCTACGCCGGCAACCCGGAATCGCTGAGCACAGTGGCCGGCCATGGCCGCTACCGCTTCGAGCAACAGGACATCCGTCAGCCACAGGCGATGAAGGCGCTGTTTGACCGTTACCAGCCGGATGCGGTGATGCATCTGGCCGCCGAGAGCCATGTCGATCGTTCCATCGATGGCCCGCTTGCCTTTATAGACACCAATATCACCGGCACCGGCGTATTGCTGGAGGCGGCCCGCGACTACTGGCAGTCGCTGCCGGCGGCGCGGGCGGCGCAGTTCCGCTTCCAGCATATTTCCACCGACGAGGTGTACGGCGATCTTGGCGCCGACAGCGCGCCGGCGGATGAGCAGTTCCCGTACCGACCCAGCTCCCCCTATGCCGCCTCGAAGGCAGCCAGCGACCATCTGGTCCGGGCCTGGCACCGGACCTGGGGCTTTCCGGTGCTGATTACCAACTGCTCGAACAACTATGGCCCCTGCCAGTTTCCGGAAAAGCTGATCCCGCACATGATCCTCAATGCCCTGCAGGACAAACCGCTACCTGTATATGGTGATGGCCAGCAGGTGCGCGACTGGCTGTTTGTTGAAGACCATGCCCGGGCGCTGGTGCAAGTACTGGAACGGGGCAAGGTGGGCGAGACCTACAATATTGGCGGGCGCAGCGAGCGCCGCAATCTGCAGGTGGTGGAAACCCTGTGTGATCTGGTGGATGAGCTGGCCGCCGACCGGTTACCGGCGGGTGCGCCGCCACGCCGTTCGCTGATCAGCTTCGTTCGCGATCGCCCCGGCCACGATGTCCGCTACGCCATCGACAGCAGCCGGATCGAACGGGAGCTGGGTTGGCAGCCGCAGCAGAGCTTCGAGACCGGTTTGCGCCTGACGGTGCGCTGGTATCTGGACAATCCACTCTGGTGGCAGCGCATTCTCAGTGGCGAATACCGGCTTGAGCGCCTCGGCCAAACGGAGTAGAACAGTACCTCCACCGGCACACTCCGTAGGAGCGGCTGATCAGCCGCGAAAGATTTTCATAACAACAACATGATTTCGGGAATCCCCCATGAAAGGCATTATCCTCGCCGGCGGCAGCGGCACCCGGCTCCACCCTATTACGCTCGGGGTGTCGAAACAGTTGCTGCCTATATATGACAAGCCCATGGTCTATTACCCGCTGTCGGTGCTGATGCTGGCCGGCATTCGTGATGTGCTGGTGATCAGCACGCCGGAAGACATCGGCGGCTTCAAGCGCCTGTTCGGCGATGGCAGCCAGTTCGGTTGCCGGATCAGTTATGCAGTGCAACCGAGCCCGGACGGTCTGGCTCAGGCCTTTACCATTGGCGCCGACTTTATCGGCGATGACCGGGTCTGCCTGGCGCTGGGCGACAACATCTTCTATGGCCAGGGTTTCAGCCCGAAGCTGCGTGCCGCCGCCGCCCGCAAAACCGGCGCCACCGTGTTCGGCTATCAGGTCAAGGACCCGGAACGCTTTGGCGTGGTGGCGTTTGACGACAACAAGCGCGCCATCTCGATCGAGGAAAAGCCGAAACAGCCGAAATCAAACTATGCTGTCACCGGCCTGTATTTTTACGATAACGACGTCATCGACATTGCCCGCACGGTCAAGCCGTCGGATCGCGGCGAGCTGGAAATCACCACGGTGAACCAGATCTATATGGAACGCGGCGATCTGAATGTGGAAATTCTTGGCCGTGGTTTTGCCTGGCTCGACACCGGCACCCATGAAAGCCTGCTGGAAGCGGCGCAGTTTGTTGAAACCATTGAGCGCCGTCAGGGCTACAAGATTGCCTGTCTGGAAGAAATTGCCTGGCGTAACGGCTGGATGAGCACGGACGAAGTGCTGGCCGCCGCCGACCGCCTGAGCAAGAACGACTACGGCAGCTACCTGCGGGCGATTGTGACGCAATGAGCAAGGTTCCACCGATCATGGTGACCCGCCCCAGCCTGCCGCCGCTGGAGGAATTGCTTCCCTATCTGGAAGGCATCTGGCAGCGCGGCGTGCTGACCAACAGCGGGCCGCTGCATCAGCAGCTGGAAAAAGCGCTGGCTGACTATCTCGGCGTGCCGTTCGTGTCGCTATTCAACAACGGCACCATTGCCCTGCTGACCGCATTGAAAGCGCTCGATCTGAAGGGTGAAGTGATTACCACGCCCTACTCTTTTGTTGCCACCGCCCATGCGGTGGTCTGGAACGGCCTGACCCCGGTGTTTGCCGATATTGATGCCGACAACCTGAACCTGTCGCCGGCGGCAATCGAGGCGGCCATTACCGAACAGACCTGCGCCATTTTGCCGGTGCACTGCTATGGCAGCCCCTGTGATAGCGCCGCCATTGCCGATATTGCCCGGCGCCACAACCTCAAGGTGGTGTATGACGCCGCCCATGCCTTTGCCGTGGAAGATGCCGGCGGTTCGATCCTGCGCCATGGCGATCTGGCGGTACTGAGCCTGCATGCCACCAAGGTGTTCAACACCTTCGAAGGCGGCGCCATTATCAGCCACTCGGAAAGCATGAAGCAGCGGGTCGATGCGCTGCGCAATTTCGGCTTTGCCGATGAAGTGTCGCTGATGGGCATTGGCGGCAACGGCAAGATGAACGAATTCAATGCCGCCGTCGGGCTGGCGCAGCTGGCGCATATTGATGAAGCGCTGGCGCGCCGCGCCGAGGTGGCTGAGCGCTATCGTGCCGGCCTTGCCGGGGTGGCCGGTATTCGCTTGCCTTCCGGCCAGGCGCTGCGTCATAACCACAGCTACTTCCCGATTCTGCTGGATGCGAATTTTCCGCTCGGCCGCGACCAGCTGCATGAGCAGATGAAGCAGGCCGGTATTTTTGCCCGCCGCTATTTCTACCCGCTGATCTGCGATTTTACCCCGTACAAAAATGCCCGCGGTACGGATGCGGTCAGTCAGGCCAGACTGGCAGCGGATCAGGTGCTGTGCCTGCCAATCTATCCGGGACTGAGCGACGCGGAAATATCGCGGGTGCTGGATTGCATCACCGGGGCCGGCCGTTGAAAGTAGCCATCATGCAACCGTACTTCCTGCCCTATATCGGCTACTTCCAGCTGATACAGGCGGTCGACCGTTTTGTGCTTTATGACGACGTCAACTACATCACCCGTGGCTACATCAATCGCAACAGCATTCTGCTGAACGGGCAGGCACATCGCTTTACCCTGGCGGTCAATGGCGCTTCGCAAAACCAGCTGATCCGCGATGTGCATCTGGCCGGCGTGCCGGATAAATTTCTCAACACTATCCAACATGCCTACGGCAAGGCGCCGCAGTTTTCGACGGTGTTCCCGATGCTGCAGGCCCTGTTCGTGCAGCCGGATGAATCCATTGCCACGCTTTGCCAGAGAGCACTGCAGACGGTGATGGATTATCTCGGCATCAGCACCAGCCTGCTGACCGCCTCGTCACTACAATGCCCGCGTCAGGACAGCGCCGCAGAAAGACTGATCGCGATCTGCAAACAGCTCGGTGCAAACCAGTACATCAACAGCCCGGGCGGCAGAGAGCTGTATCATCACGAACAGTTTGCCCGCCACGGCATCGATCTGCAGTTTATCCAGCCGCAAGCGCCCGCCTATGCCCAGGGCAAGCAGCCGTTTGTTGCCAACCTGTCGATCATTGACCCGCTGATGTGGTGCAGCCGCGAACAGGTGATCGATATGCTGACCCATTATTCCCTGGCGCGAGAATGACAATGAGCGGACACGACCAGACCGACAAGCGCCAGCCGCAATTTGCCCGAAACACCCGGCTGGAAGCCCTGCTGACCGAGCTTAACGAGATGCTGCAGCCGGTCAACGCGGCAACCCTGAGCGATTGCGAGGATCGCCACAGCAAACTGTTCGTGCTTGGCCCGCTGCGCTCCGGCACCACCCTGTTTATGCAATGGCTGGCCGCGTCCGGGCTGACCGCCTACCCGAGCAATTTGCTGTCACGGTTTTATCAGGCCCCGCATATCGGCGCCCGCATCCAGATGCTGCTGACTGATCCGCGTTTCCGCTTTCGTGATGAGCTGGACGATCTTTCTGCGGCGCCCGGCTTCCAGTCAGACAATGGCAAGACCCGGGGCGCGCTGGCACCGAACGAGTTCTGGTATTTCTGGCGCCGGTTTCTGCCATTTACCGATCTGGACTATCTGCCGGACGAGCAGCTCGCCAACGTCGCCGACCTTGGCGCCATGGCCAGAGAGCTCAATGCCCTGGCCAATCTGTTCGACCAGCCCTTCGCCATGAAGGGCATGATCATGAACCAGAATATCCGCAGCCTGTTGCCGCTGTTCAGCAAACCGCTGTTTATCTGGATAAAGCGCGACCCGGTTTTCAATCTGCAATCCGTGCTTGAAGCCAGGCAGCGTCAGTATGGCAACATGAACGACTGGTATTCGTTCCGGATCCGGGAATACCCGCAGCTGAAAGATCTGGACCCGCTGCACTCGGCTGCCGGGCAGATCTGCGCCATCAACAGAGCGATTGAAAAGGATCTGCAACAGCTGCCGGATGCACAGAAGATTATCGTGCCTTATGAAGAGTTCTGCCGTGATACCCGGCCCTGGTTCGAGCTGATCCGCAGCAGAATCACAGTGCCGGCAGAAACAAGTGGATTACCCTCGCCCCACAACCCCTCGGATTCCTTCAGCCACCATAATCAGTGGCGGCTGCAGGAATACACTCAACAGCAGGCAGAGCAGGCAATTGCTGCTGCCATGACCGAAACATTCCCCGCAGGTTGATGACCATGGAATTTGTTTTTCTTATCTCCAGCGAACGTAGCGGAAGCAATCTGATCACCAAGATGATGGATAGCCATCCGCGGGTATGCGGCCCTTCGCCGAAACATATCCTGCGCACCTTTGGCATTGAGTCCGCCAAACTCTACCCGTATGACCGGGCCGATAACTGGGAGCGGATAACAGCCATCCTGTTACGCCTGCTGCAGTCCGATTTCGCCAAATGGCAGCATGACTATGATGCCGCCGCACTGGCCGCACTGGCCGAGCGAGGCGATCTGAGAAAGCTGCTTGCCAGCGTGTTCGAGGCGGAAGCGGCCAGTCAGGGCAAGGACATGCTGTTTATCAAGGAAATCCAGATCCACGCCTGCATCCCGTTTATCAATGCCCTGTTCCCCGGCGCCCGTTTTGTTTATCTGGTGCGTGATCCACGGGACATGGCGTTGTCATGGCGCGAAAATGCCGCTCACCCCGGCGGGCTGGTTGCCGGCGCGATCCAGTGGCGCAACGATCAGGCCGGTGCGTTGCCGGTGTTCGGCCCGCTCGCCTATGACAAGCGCGCGGTCTGTGTTCGCTATGAAGATCTGATCCAGAACCCGGAACAGCAACTGGGCAGAATCTGCAACCTGCTCGGCATCAGTTATGCACCGGAAATGCTGCAGTATCACCAGAGCAAGCTGACCCAGGACAACGCCCAGACCCAGGAAGCGTGGAAAAACCTGTCGCAGGGCGTGATGAGCCAGAACCACGGCAAATTCTCGGAAAAACTTTCTGCTCAGGAAGTGGCCGTTATCGAAGCGATCTGCGCACCGCTGATGCCCGCCTTCGGCTACACACTGGCCAGCAACCTTGCCGACCTGCAGAAAATCAACAACCAGACCGTCAACAACATGCACGCTGCCGAGATCCAGAAATATCCACCCCGGCCGGGCAAGGGCCCGTTTGCCCATGACGTGGTTTTTCAGGAACTGAACAACATGCCGTTTTCCCGGCTCGACCTCTGACCAACGCAGACAGGCCTGACAAGATGAAAAAAATAGCTCTGGTTCTGCCATCCAATACCCCGGCGGCCATCAATTACTCCATTTCCCTGCGGATGGCCGGCGATGCCGAGGTTATTGGCGCCTCGTCCCTGCCGGTTGATCACTCTGCCGGCCACTACGACCAGTACATCAAGATTCCCTGGATCACCGATACCCGCTTTGATGAAAGCATTCTCGATCTGGTGACCAGCAAAAATCCGGACCTGATTTACTGCCCGCAAAATGCCATTTATGACCGGCTTGTCCGGCTGTTACCGGCGAGCGGATTCCGTGGCACGCTGGTGGCACTGAATGACATCGATACCGATTCAGCGATCCACCAGTCGGTGGCCAACCGGGCCAGCAACGGCATGCCGTTTATCCATCATCGGGGAAAGGCAACGCTGTCGGAGAGCTTCGTTTCTGCCGTGATGGAGCATTTCCTGCGCATCCCCGGGCAATGCTCGGAGGACAAGTTCTGCGCCCTGCTCGCCGCTTCGCTGGACATGCCGGCGGGCGACATTATCGAGATCGGCTCCTTTTACGGAAAATCCGCTTTTGTTCTCGGCCTGATGGCGAAGCGTCAGGGCACCGGCAAGATGCTCTGCATTGACCCCTGGTATCCGACCGCATCACCACAGAAGGAAGTGCACGAGGTACTGCGCAATGTGAATGTGCGCCGCGACCGGTCACTGGAACGCAGCCGGTTTGTCTCCCATTTGCTGCCCTACCTTGATGGCGAGATGAATTACCTGCACATGACCTCCGCCGAGGGCCACCAGCAGTACAGTGCCAGCCGCGATGTCAGCAGCCCGGAATTCGGCAGCGTGCACTACAGCGGCAAGGTTGCCTGCCTGCACATTGACGGCAACCACGACGCGCCGTTCGTGCAGGAAGACATTGATCTCTGGGGGCCACATCTGGTCGCCGGTGCCTGGATCATCTTTGATGACTACTACTGGTGCTATGGCGATGGCCCCAGAGTGGTGGCGGATGCCTGGCTTGAAGGTCAACGTGAGCGGGTGGAGTCCGCCTTTGCCTGTGGTGGCGCCCTGTTCGTGAAACTGCGCTGAGCACTGTCGTTACGGCATTGTCATTCCGGCATTGTCACTACGGCGGTTGTGATTCCGGTTCAGCAGCCGGCTGGATCAGGATGTACAATGCCGCAGTCTGTTCACCACCAGAGCCCCTTGATGCCTTCGATGCCGCCGGAACTGCCTGTCGCCTGCCTGCACAATGGCGATCAATGGCTGCTCGGGCAGCAGCCGGTTCAGCGGCTGGTAGCCAGCTCGGCGCAGGAGCTGGCCAGCCTGCCGGCAAGGCTGGCAGAGACGCTCGGCGGGCAGCGGGTCGCCATCGGGGTTATTCGCTACCCGTCAGATGACACAGCCGCATTGCCGGGCAATGTCGCCGAGGTCTGTGTTTTCGAACAGATCCGCCGACAACCGACGCTGGCTGATTACCCTGCCCACAGCCCGGCGTTTTCCCTGGCGTCAGAATTTTCCAGCGACCTGCCGCACAGCGACTACCTGCACGCCATCGCCCGAATCCACCATTACCTGCGCGCCGGGGATTGCTATCAGGTCAATTTTGCCCGCCGTTTCAGCGCCCGCTTTAGTGGTGATCCGTTCAGCGCCTGGTTGCGTCTGAATCAGCAGCACCCGGCGCCGCACAGCAGTTTTTTCCGGCTCGCCAATGGCGATTGTGTATTCGGCGTTTCCCCCGAGCGGTTTTTGCAGATCCGCAACGGCGTGGTCATTACCGAGCCGATCAAGGGCAGTCGCCAGCGCGGCGACACGCCGCAGCAGGATCAGCAGATTGGTGAAGAGTTGCTGAACAATCCCAAGGACCGGGCCGAGAACCTGATGATTGTCGATCTGCTGCGCAATGATCTGGGCAAGGTCTGTCAGGCCGGCTCGGTCAAGGCCGAGCCGTTGTTCGAGCTGCGCCGCTTTTCCAATGTCCAGCATCTGGTTTCCACCATTACCGGGCAATTGCTTGCGCAGGTGCATCCGCTGGATGCCCTGCTGTCCTGTTTCCCCGGTGGCTCCATTACCGGCGCGCCGAAAAAACGGGCGATGGAAATTATCAACGAACTGGAGCCGGTGCCGCGCGGGTTTTACTGCGGCAGCCAGTTTGTTCTGGACAGCGATGGCAACCTCGATTCCAACATCCTGATTCGCACCTTCCAGACCCATGGCGAGCAGATTATCTGCCATGGCGGTGGAGGCATCGTCATCGACTCCGACGCCGAGCAGGAATATCAGGAAAGCCTGTTCAAGGTGGAAAAACTGATGGCAGCGCTGCTGTAGGAGCGGCTGATCAGCCGCGAACGCTTTTTGCAATGAGCGGAAAGAAATTTCGCCGTCGGTCGACGGCTCCTACAAGCTGGCGTCGTGAATGATGAACTTGCTGTTGCGCGCCACCTGGGTGACCTTGCCGAACTGGCGCCGCAGTACGGTCAGATAATCCAGATGGGCATTGCCGATCACCCGCAGCACGCCGCCCGGTTTTAACTGCCGGCGGGCATGCCGGAACAGCATTCGGGCAACACTGTCGTCCACCGCATGGCCGCGATGAAAAGGCGGATTCAGCAGGATCAGATCGAACTGCTGGTCGAGTCCGTCCAGTCCGTTGCCAAGATGAAACTGCACGTCTCTTTGCGCAAATGTCCGGCCGATATTGTCACGGGCACTGGCCAGCGCCAGCGCACTTTCATCGCAACTCCACAATCTGGCAGCGGGATTCTGCTTGAGCGCCATCATACCGACCACACCGTTACCGCAACCGAGATCGCAGATATCGCCGTCGATGCCGGCAGGGATATGTTGCAGAAAAAAACGCGCGCCGATATCCAGCTGCTGACGGGAAAATACCCCGGCATCGACGCGCAGACGCCAGCCCTGCTCCGGCAAATCCAGCCAGGCTGCCGCTGGCGCCGGCACCGGACTGGCCGGCACCCGGCCGTGAAAGATTCGCGCCTTGTGCCGACCCAGCCCGGCCTGTGGCTGATCCAGATAGCGGCCCAGCACCTCAACCAGATTGCGCGGCAGATGTTTGTCCATGCCGGCCAGCCAGACCGGCGCGCCGGCGGGCAGCGCGGCGGAAACAGCGGCCAACTGCCATTCCAGCAGTGACAGCTCCTTGGGTACCCGGATCATTGCGGCAGTGGCCGCCGGCAATGGCTGGTCCGCCCAGCGCCAGTCCAGCGCCGACAGCTCGATGCCGTTATCGGCGGCATTGGCCTCCAGCGCAGCATGGGCCACGAAGGAATCACCACTGGCCGCCACCGGCCGCTGGCCGATCAGCGCCAGCGTCAGGGCGCCGCATTGATCGTTCAGGATCAGCAATGGCGCAGTACTGCCCTGCTCCGCCGGTATCTCCTGCGAGCTTTCCTGCAGGCTCTCCAGTAAATAGCGATCAGCACCGTCCCAGGCCCGCAGAGGATCGTCGCGCAGGTGCGGCCAGCGCCGCAGGGTCAGCGCACCAAAGGGGTGGGTAAACAGGGTGTCAGAGCTCATGGGCGCGCATTATGCCGGCCGCTATCGCCGCCTGTCATGGTCGGGTTAGCGCGGCATCGGGTAAAAATTCAGCGACCGCACAATCGGTGCCGGGTTTTTGCCACCGGCCTGTAGCATTCCGCTGAAATATCACTACAATACGCGCGAAATCGGAGTATAGCTCAGCCTGGTAGAGCACTACGTTCGGGACGTAGGGGTCGCAGGTTCAAATCCTGCTACTCCGACCAGTAAAAAGAAGCCGCTGAAAAGCGGCTTCTTGCTTTTTATCCCGCCCGCAACCCGTTAACCCGCGCTTGGCGATTCGGCCGGCTTGACCTAAAGTCTGGTTATCCATGCACCGACGAGGGCCAGATGAAGCCATCCATCGCATACCAGAACTACCGGGCCGCCATCCGGGACATAGTAGCGCGGCATCACGCCAGCAACCCTCGGGTTTTCGGCTCGGTCCTTCATCAACAGGATCAGGAAGGCAGTGATCTGGATATCCTCGTCGACACCACCTCGGAGACGTCGTTGTTCGATATCGGCGCCATTCGCAGCGAGCTGACTGAATTGCTCGGTGTCGAGGTCGATGTCCTGACACCGGCGGCACTGCCAGACAGATGGAAAGCAGATGTGCTGAGAGAGGCACAGGCGGTATGACCCGTCGGGACCAATTTGCTCTTCGTGATTACCTTGAGCATATCCAGCAGGCCATAGAGCGCATTCAACGCTACATCGCCGACATCGATCAGCTGGCATTTGTCCAAAGCGAAGAAAAGCAGGATGCGGTGATTCGCAATCTGGAAGTTATTGGTGAGGCCGCCGGAAAGATCCAGCGTCACTTCCCGGACTTCGCCGACACACACCCCGAGTTTCCCTTAAAGGCCGCCTACGGCACCCGTAATGCTTTGGCACACGGCTATTTCAAGGTTGATCTGGAGGTAGTCTGGAAAACCGTTGAACGGGATTTGCCATTGCTGTTTGTGCAGGTCCATGACGTGCTGGCTGGTCTGGGCGAAAGCCCGACAGACTCCTGAGCTTTCGCGGCCGATCGACCGCGAAGCTTTTTCGCCGTCGGTCGACGGCTCCTACGACAGGAAGTGGCTGGGCGCCCGGGCGAGGATGCGGTCGGCGACGTAGCGCGACAGTACCTGCACGGTCCACTGCGGGGTTGACGATACCGGGGTCGGGAAGATTGACGCATCGGCCACGTACAGGCCGCTGACGCCGTGCACTTCACCGTCGGCACTGACCACCGACTCGTACGGGTCGAGACCCATGCGGCAGGTGCCGTGCGGAGTGAAGCTGTTCATCCGGTAGGAATAGATGCCGTTGATGCCGTAATCCACCCGCGCCAGTTTTTCATCCAGATCGAACACGCTATCCGCATGCATTTTCTGGAAGGTCGGCAACCAGACTCGCTCGGCGCCAGCAGAGAAGAAAATCCGTGCGGCAATCGAGGTGGCCCGGGTAATGCGCTCGAAGTCTTCCCGCGACGGGCTCCACTTGATGACCTTGCGGCCGTTCAGGTGGTCGCCTTCCCAGATCACCTGGCCTTCGCCCTTGTCGATGGCGAACGCATTCAGACCGGCCATGCGCTTGAACGACTTCATGAAGTTGATGTGCTCGTCACCGGCTTCCTGTTCACCGGTGGCCATCAGCTGTTCCGGTTCGGCCAGCGCGGAATAGAAGGTAAAGCCGTCGGACTTGAGGAACTCGTCCACTTCGACGCCAACCAGCGCGCCCTGGAAACCGTACAGGTCTTCCTTGAAGGTGGCGAGCACCTGGGTAAACGGCTGCACCGCCATGTTGCGACCGATGTTACCGCCGCGGTCTGGTGCCTGGCTGCGCTGCAGAATCAGCGGGGTATGAATGGCGCCGGCGGCCAGTACCACCACCTGGGCATCAACCCGTACATTCGACACCACGGTGCCGGTGTCGGGATCACGAATCACCGCTTCAACGCCAGTAGCCCGACCACCACGCATCAGCACCCGGCTGACTTCGGTGTCGGAGAAAATCCGTGCGCCATAGGCGGCCGCCCACGGCAAGTGCGTGACCAGCGCCGACATTTTCCGGTCTGACGGGCAACCGGCAAGGCAGTGGCCGGTAAGCGCACAGTTCTTGACGTTGCGCTGCACCGGACGCCAGCTGAAGCCCATCCGTTCGCAACCCTGAATCACCTTGTGGGCAGTGGTATTCACTTCGTGGGCTTCGTTGGTATGAACGTGCAGCCAGCCCTCGACCTGCTCGAAATACTTGTCCAGCTCGCGCGGGCCCAGACCTTTCAGGCCGAGCTCGTCGGACCACTTCTGGAACACTTCATCACCGGGACGCTGCATTACGCAGGCGCCGATCACGGTGGAACCGCCAACGCAGTTGCCTTCGAGGAACAGCACGTCGGTGGTGGTGTTGGCCTGGGCGGCCTGATCACGGTAAACCTTGGTCAGGGTGTCGCCGAGGTTTTCGGTGAATTCGGCGCTCGGCCAGTAACGGCCGGATTCCAGCACCAGCACCTTGCGGCCGGCCTTGGCCAGCTCGTAGGCCATCACCGCCCCGCCGGCACCGGAGCCGACGATAACAACGTCGGTCTGGATGCTGAACTGGCGGCCAAGCGACGGGTCACGGGCGACATCTTTCGCCTGGGTGACGTTCACGCCTTCACGCCTCATGTTGATCGGACGCATGCTGTTCTCCGGGCTCAGGCCATTGGCAGGGGGGCATTGCCGAGGCGACGCACGCCCCAGCGCTCAGTGACCGGGCCCCAGTAATCGAGAGCCTGCCAGGTACGCGAATCGCGCCAGTAATTGAGGGTGACCAGTGCCTTCAGGGTGGTGGTCAGGCCGCGTTCGAAAAACGCGCCTTCCTGCATGGCAACGACGTAGGCGTGGGCCTTCTCGTCGTTGAGCTTGCTGAAACGGCTGAACTTGAAGCTGGCCATCGGCCGGTATTCATACACCCACAGCCCCAGTGCCAGCAGCTCGCGCTGGGTCGGCGCCATCTTGCCGACCATGATGTCGATGTTCTTGATGGTGGGGATTTCGTCGATGCAATCGGGCAAGCCGTGGCGTGCTGTCGGCAGCACGGCGCGGGTAAATCTGGTCACCACCCGGACTTCGTCCTCGGTCATGTTGACGTAGGTCAGCGCCTCCGGCGCGTCGCGACGGCCAAACATGCGTGCACAACCGGTGGTCAGGGCGAGACCGGAAACGGCGGTAAGACGTAACAGACTGCGGCGAGACAGCGGCTCAAAGCCGCCCAGCAGCGCGGGTGGGATGTCATGATTCTGGGCCATTTACCCTGCTCCGGGAGCCTTCTGGCTCCTCGTTATTGTTATGCAACGCCCGAAGTCTAGCGAAAGCCCCCAAGGTAATAAACCCCCGCCCAACTGTAGGAGCCGTCGACCGACGGCGAATGGGCTTTCGCGGCCGGTCGGCCGCTCCTGCAGGGGGCTGAGAAGGGTCAGGTGCGTTTCAGGATTTCCGAGCTGATATAGCTCGCCAGCGCGTACACCGTGACCTGCGGATTGACGATGATCGAAGTCGGCAACAGGCTGGCATCGGTGACGTACAGCCCCTTCACGTCGTGGGTTTCGCCGTGCGGCGCCACCACCGAGTTGGCCGGATCGGCGCCCATGCGCAAGGTGCCCTGCGGGTGGTAGGACACCAGTCGCAACCGTTGCGGCTTGTTCTCCAGTTTCGCCAGCACAGTGTCGATCTCGTCAACGCTGTTGATTTCCAGCTTTTCAACGCTGGGCACGAATACTTTTTCGGCGCCGGCGGCGAAATGGATCTCGGCGCTGGCCTTGAGGGCGGCCAGCATCGACGGGAAGTCGCTGTCGGCAACCTTGTAGTCGACCACCTTGCGGCCATTGTCCCAGCGGATCTCGCCGACATTGTGGTCATGGATCAGGGTGACGATGCCGCTCTTGTAGCGGGCCTCTTCCATAAACTGCAGGAACGGCTTGCCGCTGCCCGGCTCGTTCAGCAGACACATTTCCACCGCGCCCAGACCGCCCGCTTCGAGAATGAAACCGCCCTTCTCCGGGGTCAGGAATTCATCGACGTACACACCGAGCAATGCGCCGCGCCACGGATACACCTCGTGCGGATATTTCGCCGCCACATACATGGACGGGTGGCAGGCAAAGTTCTTGCCGACCTGACCGGAGCGATTGGCCAGCCCGCTGCTTTGCAGCAACAACGGCGACTGCACCGCACCGGCGGCGAGCACGACGATGTCGGCATCGACATGCATGTCGGCAACCTTGATGCCGTCATGACCAACCACTTCCGCCTTGACGCCCACCGCACGACCGCCGTTTTCCAGAATCCGGGTAACCCGGGTATCGCTGTGCAACCGGGCACCGTGGGCCATGGCCCAGGGCAGATAGGTGACCAGCATGGATTGCTTGCGATCGGTCTTGCAGCCGGACAGGCAGTGGCCGGTCAGGGCGCATTCGCGGATATTGCGTTTGAACGGTTTCACCGACCAGCCGAGCTTGCGGGCGCCGTCGCGCACCAGCCGGCTGTGCATGGCGATTTCGTGCTCGCCGTTTTCCTTGATCGACAGATGCTCCTCAACCCGCTCGAACCAGGGGCGCATGGCTTCCGGGCTGATATTGGTGAGGCCGAACTTCTCGCCCCACTCTTCAAGAATGAAATCCGGGGTACGGAAAGACACGCAACCGTTGACCACGGTGGAGCCGCCGACGCAGCGACCCTGCAACAGCAGCAAATCGCCTTCCTTGTTGGTCTGGCCGCCATGATCCTGATACAGGCGCTCCAGACTGTCATTGAAGTCTTCGGAAAACTCGGTCGACGGCACATACGGGCCGGCTTCCAGGATCAGCACATCGAGGCCCTTGCGGGCCAGCTCGTAGGCGGCCACGGCGCCACCGGCGCCGGAACCGATCACCACGGCATCCGCCCGCAGGGTCAGTTCGGCGGCGCTGACATCACTGGCCTGCACCACATTCAGACCCTGCGCCGGCACGGCATTTACAGTATCAATGCGGCTCATGCCGTCACCTCCACGGATTCATCGGGTAACGGGCTGTTGCCCAGCGACGGGATGCCCCAGCGGTCGGACACTGCCCCATCGAAACGGATCGGCGGCCAGGTGGCCGGATCGCGCCAGTAGGAGACGTAGACGAATTTCTTCACCACCGTGGCCAGGGTGCGCTGCAGGGTGTTGCCGGCGGACCAGACGTCGAAGTACCTCAACGCGGCCTCGTCATCGAGATCGACAAAACGCTTGCCGTGCAGGCCGGAGAACACCGCGGCGTTATCAAACAGGCCGAGGGCGATGCCGAGTTCTTCGCGGATGGCCGGCTCCACCAGACCCATCAGGTGGTCGATATTGGCGATCACCGGAATCTGCGCAACCGGGGTCAGCAGCGTGCCATCGGTGGGCAGCAGCACCTCGATGGCGCGGCGGAACAGATGGTATTCGGAAGCGGACAGCTGCTTGAGGCCATCCGGCGCCGGCAGCTCATCCACCGGCGAGCGGCGCAGCCAGGCGAACCCGCCCGCCACCACCAGCGCGGTGCCGGCGCTGGCCCAGAGGGCGGTTTTCAGAAGTTTACGACGGGAAAGGCTGGCCAGCGGCGCGACCGCCGCATCAGCCTGCTGTTTTGTTGTCATGGAGGCTCCCGCTTGGGGTAATCAGACTCCTCGCCAAGCTACCGGAGCCCCGGAACCGAGACAACCTGTTTACCAGACAGGTGAAGTTGACACTCAAGCACAGCTGTCACCTTGACCCGCTTTGATCGACAGGCTGTCGAGCAAAGCCCCCGAGCGGCCTGCCACGCAGGTGGCGCAACCGGAAAGATCGGCTATGATGGCAGGCCGGCCTCAAGAAAAAAGCATGAATATGAAGCGCCTGATCTGGGGGGTTGTGCTGCTCTGCGCTGCAGCACCTGCCGCCGCCGACACCATCTACCAGTACCGCCAGCCCGGCGGCGGTGTGCTGTTTACCGATCGCACCACCGATCAGGTATCCCGTGATCATGTGCTGCTCTCGGTGCGCAAGGGCTGGGAGGAAAAAGTCGGGCCGCTGACGCCGGAGCGCCGTGACCGTTACGACAGCTATATCGAAACCGCTTCCCTGCGCTTTGGCCTTGAACCTGCCCTGATCAAGGCAGTGATTCATGCCGAGTCACTGTTCAATCATCGCGCCGTCTCCCGTGTCGGCGCTCAGGGTCTGATGCAGTTGATGCCGGAAACCGCCGCCTTCCTGCGTGTTGATGACCCGTTCAATCCGCACCAGAACATCATGGGTGGCAGCAAGTTCCTGCAGTACCTTGGCGGCAAGTTTGACTCCACCGATCTGGTGCTGGCCGCCTACAACGCCGGCGAAGGCAATGTTCGCCGCCACGGTGGCATTCCGCCGTTCAAGGAAACCCAGGGCTACGTCAAGAAAGTGAATGAGCTGCTGCCCACCTATCGCCGCCAGTTCGCCAGCCACTATGCTGACGAGGACGCTGTCGCCTCCCGTTAACAGGATTCGCCCTGCATGAAACGCACCGCCTTCTATGTGTCTGACGGCACCGGTATTACTGCGGAAACCCTTGGTCACTCCATGCTCAGCCAGTTCGGCGGCATCAAGTTCGATCAGGTCACCCTGCCCTATGTCATCAGCAATGAAACCACCCACGATGTGGTGCAGAAAATAAACCGGGCTGCCGAGCAGGATGGCGCCACCCCGATCGTGTTCTCAACGCTGGTGAATGATGAGCACCGGGAAATTCTGGCGCGCTGCAATGGTCTGGTGCTGGACATGTTTGCGGTTTTTCTTGGCCCGCTGGAACAGGAACTCGGCGTTCGCTCCAGTCATACCGTTGGCCAGAGTCATTCAATTCGCGACCACGAGGCCTATCGTATTCGTATTGATGCGGTGCATTTCGCGCTCGACAACGACGATGGCGCCCGCACCCGTCACTATGATCAAGCCGATGTAATCCTGATTGGTGTGTCACGCAGCGGCAAGACACCGACCAGCCTGTATCTGGCCTTGCAGTTCGGCCTCTATACCGCCAATTATCCGCTCACGGAAGATGATTTTGACGACCTGCGCTTGCCGGACTGTCTGGTGCCACACAAGGACAAACTGTTCGGCCTGACCATCAATCCGGACCGGTTGATGGCGATTCGCAACGAGCGCAAGGCCGGCAGCCGTTACGCATCGCCACGTCAGTGCGAAATGGAAGTGCGGGCGCTGGAAGCGATCTACAACAAGCACAGCATCCCGTTCATGGATGCCACCGACATGTCGATCGAGGAAATTTCCACCCGCATTCTGGCGGCAAAGGGGCTCAAGCGGCGTTTGCAGTAACGCCGCCCCGCACCGCCTGCGGAAAAATCAACGATGGCTTTTCAGTAACGCCTGCACCTTGTCGACATACTTCTGCATCGCCTGATCCTTGCTCATGCCTTTCAGCTTGGCCCAGGCGTCGTATTTGGCGCGGCCAACCATATCCAGCATGCCCGGACGTTTACCGGAGACGTCGCCGTCACTGCCCTGCTTGAAGTGCGAGTAAAGAAACAGCAGATCATCATTGCCCGGTTTGCTGGTCAGGGTTTTGACATCTTTCTGGGCCTGTTCGAAAGCTTGCTGGGTCATGGTTTTTCTCCGTTTTTATGAATGTGGTGAAATTGCCATCTGCGCCACTGCAGTGCCACTGTTAATGGCTATTCTGCCTCAACGGCAACGACAGCAACTCCGGATTACACGCCGGCACACCGCGATAGTGTGCATAGATCCGCTCAAGATCGGCCTCCTGATCACCGCCTGGTTGCAGGCTGCCCATTACCCGGACTTCGCGACGGGAATAATCAAACGCCACCAGAATGATCGGTACGCCGGCTTCAAGGGCGATCTGGTAGAAGCCGGTTTTCCAGCGCTCGGCCGCATGCCGGGTGCCTTCCGGGGCAATGGCCAGAAACATGGCCGGGGTCTGGCGAAAGCGCTCGACGATCTGCCGCACCATGCCCTGTGGTGAGGTGCGGTCCACCGGAATCACGCCGATGGTACCGAGCAACCAGCCCAGCGGACCAACGAAAAGGGTGTCCTTGCCCAGCGCATTGACCCGAAGTTTCAGGGCCTGAATCGCCGACAGCCCGAACACGCCATCCCAGTTCGAGGTGTGCGGGGCGACGATCACCACCGCCCGGGCCACATTCGGCAGCTCGCCAGTGACGCGCCAACCGAATAGCCGCAGCAGGAAAACACCCAGCCAGGGCAGAAAACCACCGCCCCGGCGTGGCAGCCTGTCCCCAACCGGAATCAGCACATCATCTTTGTTTCTCATCTGCCCTGTCTCTTGCGACCACGGTCTGTGGTATGCCGTCAGGCAAACACGGTGACAGTCTGACGGCTGATCGCCACCAGCTTACCGCGTTCATCCCAGACGCGCGCCCGGGTATGGGCATAGCCTTCCGCGGCCCACTCGGTTTCAGCCAGATATTGCCACCACTGCTGACCGCTGCCGAATGTGGCGCCGGGCATGAACTCCAGCGTCCAGGTCATGGAGCTGCCCGGCGCCGGTGCTTTCAACATCGGCAGCACCGCCGGTGGCCAGGAGTCCACCAGACCGAGCAAGTCGGCAACGCTGACTTGATCACGGGCGTTCTGCTCGCGCACCCAGCCGCCGATATCGGCCTTTGCCGCGCCACTGAACGGCACGCCGCCATGGGCCCAGCGAAAATCATAGTGCTGGATAAATTCAGGGGTTACGCCGGCAATGTAAGGCAGGCGAAACGACTCATCCGGAGATTTGAACGACGGCGCCGGGCAGGCATCGACATGTATCTGCGAATCGCGAGCAACGCCGAAACTGGCCAACAGCACCGCCACCACCTGGCCGTCCTGCACCGCGCGACACATGCCCTGAGTGACGGATTTTCCCTGCCGGAGAATTTCCGCGTCGCACTGCAGCGCACCGGCGCTGGCCGGCGCCACAAACGACACCGTAATGGAGCGCACCGGCACAGCCTCCCCCACTTTCTGCTCCAGCGCCCGATACATCAGCGCTGCCAGCAAGCCACCAAACAGGGCTCGCCCCTGCGTCCAGCCCGCCGGCACGTCGACACTGCCCGTCGCACTGACGGATTCAACGATCTGGTGAAACGTCATGACTTCCCCCTTGCCAGAACTCCTCCGCAGGAGCCGTCGATCGACGGCGAAATCTTTTCGCGGCCGATCGGCCGCTCCTGCAAACAGTTCTACCGTTTACTGAATAATGTTAGCGGTTGTTCGGATGCTTGACTCCTCGCTGTGGCGCCGCCGCCAGCGGGTCTTCAGGCCATGGATGTTTCGGGTAGCGTCCGCGCAACTCCTTGCGCACCTGCGGATAACCCTGCTGCCAGAAGCTGGCCAGATCCGCGGTGACGGCGACCGGTCGGCGGGCTGGCGATAACAGATGAATTGTTAACGGCACACGCCCTCCGGCCAGACGCGGAGTTTCGGTAAGACCGAATAATTCCTGCAGCTTCACCGCCAGTACCGGCCCACCTTCAACCTGGTAATCAATTGCTATCTGGCTGCCGGTGGGCACATGTATATGTGTCGGCAACAGGGTGTTCAGCATGTCGCGCTGAGATTTGTCGAGCATACCGTTCAGCGCGGCCGGCAGCGGAAACTGTTTCAGCTGATCACGGCGACTGATGCCGGCCAGCCATGGCAGCGCCCATTCTTCCAGCGTGGCCAGCAAATGTTGGTCATCCAGTTGCGGCCAGCGATCCGGTTCCAGTGCCGCCATGATCGCCACCCGGGCACGCCATTGTTGCAGCGGTTCGGTCCACGGCAGGCAGCCCGAACCAAGACGGCGAATGCCGGCCAGCATGCCCTCCGCGATCAGCGCCGGGTCGCTCAGTGCGGTGCTGCGTTGCGCCAGCACCAGCGCGCCCAGGCATCGTCGCTGCCAACCACGCACGGCATTGCTATCGTCGTCCCAGCCGGCTTCGTTGCGCTCGACAATCTGTTCGGCAAACAGGTTATCAATGCTGGCGGCGGAAACAGACGCAGCCAGAAAAATTCGCGCTTCGCGACCGGCGCCATCAAGACTGGCAGCCACCAGGTATTCACTGGCTGCCAGCGCATCGTGATCCGGCAACACCGCGCCGCGGCCGTTTCGCAGCAGATATCGCGCCGGACCACCAGGGCGTCGCTTGCCGAGCCGGTCTGGAAACGCCAGCGCCAGCAGCTGGCCGACGGCGTCATCGTCATAGGGCCGATCGCCTTTTCCATCATCCAGACGGCGCATGGATTGACGCAGGAAATGCAGGCGCCCGCGATCAACACCCTGCCCGCTGTCCAGCGCCTGCACCCGCAAGGTCATATCGGAGCCGACATCGCGAAGCATGTCGCGCTCGGAAAGAATCACCGCCAGTTTTGCTGCCAAAGCGCCCCAGCCACGCTGACGACCGATGGCGACCATATGCGCTAGCCGCGGTGTCAGTGGCATTTTTAAAAGTTGCCGGCCATGCGCAGTAATGCTGCCCTGCGGGTCCAGCGCGCCGAGTTGTCGCAACAGCTCACTGGCCTGCTGCCAGGCCGCCGCAGGCGGCGGGTCGAGCCAGATCATGGCGGCCGCATCCCGACAACCCCACTGGGCCAGCTCCAGCACCAGATCGGCGAGATCCGCATCAACGATTTCTGCCCTGGAAAATGGCGCCAGCCGTTCGCTTTCCGACCACAACCGAATGCAGTTACCGGGACCGAGCCGACCGGCCCGACCAGCGCGCTGGGTTGCGGAAGCGGCCGACAGTCGCACCGTTTCCAACCGGCTCATGCCGGTGCCCGGATCAAACGCCGGGCGTCGATCAAAGCCGGCATCGACGACGGTCGCAATGCCTTCGATGGTCAATGAGGTTTCGGCAATTGCCGTGGCCAGCACCAGCTTGCGCCGACCTTCCGGCGCCGGGCTGATGGCGGCATCCTGCTGCGCCGGGGTGAGATCGCCGTAAAGCGGCGCCAGATCAACCCGGGCCGGCAGTTTGCCTTCGAGCATCGCAGCCAACCGGCGAATCTCACCGCTTCCGGGCAGGAAGGCCAGCACCGAACCACTGTCGGCATCAGCAAACACTGCCAGCAACTCTCGCGCCAGATGATCAAGCCAAGGAGTTCGCTCCGGCGCGCTGTAACGTACTGTCACCGGGTAGCTGCGCCCTTCGCTGGCGATCACCGGCGCGTTATCCAGCAATGCTGCAATGCGGCTGCCATCCAGCGTGGCTGACATCACCAGCACGCGCAGGTCTTCGTGTAATGCCTGCTGCACCTCGCGTACCAGCGCCAGACCAAGGTCGGCCTGCAGTGAGCGCTCATGGAATTCGTCGAAGATAACGATGCCATAACCTGACAGCGCCGGGTCCTGCTGGATCATCCGGGTGAGAATGCCTTCTGTGACCACTTCAATCCGGGTTGAAGCTGATACGCGGCTGTCCAGTCGAGTGCGATAGCCAATCGTCTGGCCAACTTCTTCTCCGATCTGCCGCGCCATGAAAAGCGCCGACGAGCGTGCGGCAATACGACGCGGCTCCAGCATCAGCAGCTTTTGTCCAGCCAGCCAGGGCTGCTCCAGCAGTGCCAGTGGCACCCGGGTAGTCTTGCCGGCGCCGGGAGGCGCCTGCAGCACCACGGCAGCAGCCCGGCCAAGGGCAGCCAGCAGGTCGGGCAGGACGAGATCAATCGGCGGCGACATTTCAACTCGGGGCAAACACGGAGGGGCTGATTCTAGCCAGAATCGGGCGCAGTCGGGCAGGGAATGGCGATCTGCCAGCATTTTCATGATAGGCAGAATGTATTAGAACTATAGCCAATACTTTCTACTTATATCAGGATGCCGGGATGAATTTTGACGACTACCTCACAGTTCTGGCAAGAAAAGGCGGCTCCGACCTCTACCTGAGTACCGGTGCCCCGCCCTGCGCCAAATTCCACGGCAAGCTGACGCTGGTCGACAAACGGCCGATGGAGCCCGGCGAGGTGAAAACCATTGCCTGCAGCATCATGGACGAGGAGCAGCGCAGCCAGTTCGAGCACGATCTGGAAATGAACCTGGCTTACAGCCTGCCAGGCATCGGCCGGTTCCGGGTCAACATCTTCCGCCAGCGCAATGAGGTGTCCATCGTCGCCCGCAACATCGTTACCGAAATTCCCTCGGCGGAATCGCTTGGCCTGCCGGAAATCCTGAAAAACACCATCATGGAAAAGCGCGGACTGGTGCTGTTTGTCGGCGCAACCGGCTCGGGAAAGTCCACCTCTCTGGCAGCCCTGATTGATTACCGTAATACCCACTCCGGCGGCCACATCATTACCATTGAGGACCCGGTCGAGTTTGTTCACCGGCACAAGAAAAGCATCATCAATCAGCGCGAAGTCGGGGTCGACACACGCAGCTTCCATGCTGCCCTGAAGAACACCCTGAGACAGGCGCCGGATGTCATCCTGATCGGCGAGATCCGCGACCGGGAAACCATGGAGCATGCACTGGCGTTCGCGGAAACCGGTCACCTGTGCATCTCGACACTGCATGCCAACAATGCCAACCAGGCGCTCGACCGGGTCATCAATTTTTTTCCGGAGGAACGCCACCCTCAGCTGATGACCGATCTGTCGCTCAACCTCAAGGCGTTTATCTCGCAGCGCCTGATCCCGACCGTTGACGGCAAACGTGCGGCAGCCATCGAGATCCTGCTCGGCACGCCGACTATTCGCGAGCTGATCCTGCGCGGTGACATAGACGGCATCAAGGAGATCATGAAAAAGTCCGAGAACATCGGCATGCAGACCTTCGATACAGCCCTGTTCCGTCTCTATGAGGAGGGCCGTATCTCTCTGGAGGAGGCGCTGAAAAACGCCGATTCGGCTAACGACCTGCGTCTGCGAATCAAGCTGAGCACGGATGACCCCAGTGCCCTTGACCGCGACAAGCCCGCGCTATCGCTGGCCCTTGAGGCCATTGATGAAGATGCAGCGGAAGTTGATAGCTTCTGAAGTAAGCACAACGCATTAAAAAGTGACTACCTCCGCAAGGGGGTCGCCGCAAATCTGTCCGCCTGTTATTGCAGACGACAGGCATAGTGCAATCCAGACACCTGAAACATGAAACTTTCCTCTGCGAAATACGGTCTGTCAGGTGTTATAGTTTTCACGTTACGTTCATGGCTTGTTCATGACAGGAAGGAAAGCAGAGGCACCCTATGAACAGCTACAACCCGTTTATCTCTCGGCTGACAGGCAAGAGCCGCATCGCCCGTCCCTTCTCCGCCCAGGCGCAACGGGAACACTTTATTGCCGACCGCATTGATTTGCCGGTCTTGCAGGTCAACAACAACGGCGATATCACCTACGCCAACAATTTTTTCTGCGAATTCTTCGCCATCCAGCATGACCAGATCCTGCGCCTCAGCCTGTTCGATATCGACAACGATATCGATGCCAGCGACTGGCCTGGCATCTGGCAGCAGCTGCAGGAAAAACATCGCCACGGGGCTGATTCCACGCTGGTGCACGGCAGTGGCCACGCGGTGCCGACCTCGCTGGTTTTCCACCTTTATCGCGACCGCAGCGGCGAACATGCGTTCATCTTTATCCACCCTCATTCCACCGCCCCTGCGGCTGAACAGGATTGTGAAGGCCTGCATCACCCGATTACCGGGCTGCCGCGCAGAAAGCTGCTGCTGCGTCGCCTTGAGCAGGCCGCCAGTTATGCGGACCACCAGCGCGCCAATATCATGGTGCTGAGCCTGGCATTGGATCGCTTTGACCTGATCCGTGATATCGCCGGCATAAACGGCGCTGACAATGTCCTGCGCACCATCGCCGAACGGCTGGCGGAATTTGCCGACAGCAAGGACATGATCGCCCATGTCGAGGACGACGAGTTTGCTATTGTCCGGGTGCAACGCGGCAACGAGGATGTCAGCGCATTAGGCAAGAAAATCATAGCGACCTTGTCGGAGGCCATCTGTATCGGCGGCCATGATTTTTATGTCACCACCAGCATGGGGGCCGCGGTTTATCCCGAGGATGGCACCGACCAACAGAGTATCTATCACTACGCCAACTCTTCCCTGCACCTTGCCCGCAGCAATGGCCGGGGGGTGTTTCGCCGCTTTCAGACCTGCCCGGAAAAACACCTTGGTGAAATGCACATGCGCCGGGAGATGGGGCTGAAGCAGGCGCTGCGGAATGACCATCTCGAGCTTTACTACCAGCCACGGGTCGATGCCATCAGCGGCCATATTGTTGCTGTCGAGGCGCTACTGCGCTGGAACCACCCTGATCACGGCGTGATTCTGCCGGAACACTTCATTCCTCTGGCCGAGGAAACCGACCTGATCCTGACACTCGGCGAGTGGGTACTGCGCCGTGCCTGCCAGCAGTACCGGCTGTGGATCAATCAGGGCATTGCCCCGGAGCGCATTGCTGTCAATCTTTCGCCGCGTCAGTTCAGCCACAGCAATCTGGTTGAGCTGGTATCCACCGTGCTGACCGAGTCCGAGCTGCAGCCGGAACAGCTAGAGCTGGAGCTGACCGAGAGCACGCTGATGGAGGATGTCGACGCTGCCGCAAATACGCTGCAAGAGCTGAAACAGCTCGGCGTCCATCTGGCGCTGGACGACTTCGGTATCGGCCACTCCTGCCTGAATCATATTCGCCGCTTCCCGTTCAACACCCTGAAAATAGACAAGGCATTTGTCGCGGAAATGACCTCTGATCCGAACAGCACCGCCATTGTCGACGTGGTCATCGCCCTGTCGCGACGGCTGCAGATGCAGGTGGTTGCCGAAGGCGTGGAAACCCTTGACCAGCTCATAACTCTGCGCACTGGCGGCTGCCAGCAGATTCAGGGCTTTCTGTTTTCCCGCCCGCTGCCCTACGCCGTGGTATCCGAACTGCTCACCGCAAAAGTGATTGAACCGCCGCGGGTCAATTGATCCGCACAAAATTGATCCGCACAAAGCGGACGAACAAAAAAAAGCCCCGACAAGCGGGGCTTATGAAAGGGTAACCAGAAACAAACTTATTTCAGCGTGACCAACTGCAGATTCGGGTTGAAATCCACGCTGCGGAAATCGTGCATGTATTCCATGGCAAACTCACGGGCCTCGACGCTTGGCGCCATCACCGCCTGCTGCATCAGGAACTGCACCACGCTGAGCTGACCGGCTTCGACCGGGACCAGCGGGCTATTGACGTCGACGCCCAGATCAATCACCGCGTATTCCAGGTTCTCGGCGCGGGAATCGTTGATCAGGCTCTGAATCAGGCTGACCTGACCACAACGCAGGTTGAGCAGCGCCGGGGCCATGTCGTAACGAAACTGGCCAGCATCCATCATCGCTTCCACCGCCGGTTCAAGGGAGCCATCGCGGCTGGCAGCCTGACACAGCTGACGGTCAGCCGAGGCTGAAATCAACTCCGCCTGGGCAGTACCAAACAGAACAAGGCTGGCTGCAAGAACGGTTGAAAACTTGACGATACCCATGGTGCTCTCCGAATAACGCATCCCGATATGAGGCGCATTATAAGAAGAAAACATCAGGTTGTTTGCAAAATTGTGTATAAACCCTAAGAACTAAGGCGTAGAGGCAAAAAAAGCCGATGACCGGTTGGTCCATGCTGCCAGACGGCCTGCATTCAGGAATCAAACGGCAGCCAGTACCATGCCAAGCTGATCCAGGGTGACCGGCTTGGTTAACTGGCCGTCCATGCCGGCCTGCTCCACCGCTTGCCGATATTCCGGCAGCACATGAGCGCTGAGGGCGACGATCTGACAGGCCGGCCAGCCCTGCCGGCGCTCCAGCGCCCGAATCTCCCGGGCGGAGGTGGCGCCATCCATATTTGGCATATCCAGATCCATCAGGATCAGATCATAGCGACCGCCCTGCTGCTCGTAGGCCTGTAACGCGGCCAGCCCATCGCCGACCATACGCGGCTCAACCCCGAGTCGTCGCAGCATGCCGTCGGTGACGATCTGGTTAACCGGGTTGTCCTCGGCCACCAGCACCCTGAGCCCGGCATAGGGTTTTGCCGCGGCTGTGGTCGCCGGTGCCAGCTGGTCATCCCCGGCCTCGACCGTCACCCGCCCCGGCTCAAACAGTCCGGCCAGCCGGTGCTCGTCGAACACGGTGCAGGTCTGCAGGTCGCTGACCCGGCAGCGGCGCAGCAGCTCGTCACTGACGCCGCCACGCACCCCCACCACCAGCCGCAGCGAACAGCGCTGCTGCAGAAACGGCTGTAACGGCATCAACAGGGATTCCAGAGAACCGTCCGGGTGCTGGCTATGGACCACGATCAGCGGCGCGGCGCCAGTCTGGCGAAGCAGGTCGATACAGGAACCGACACTGGTCGCCACCTGCACGCGACGGAAGCGCTGGCGCCCCTGAACCAGCCGCCGCAACTGACCGCTGTGATCAAGCAGGATCGCATCCGGCATTGGCTCCTCGGGCGGCCTCTGCGCTGACTCCTGAAACACATCAAAATCAATCTCGAAGTGAAAGGTCGAGCCCCAGTTGCGGGCGCTGCGAACGCCGATATCCCCACCCATCAGCTGCACCAGCTCGCGACTGATACTGAGCCCGAGGCCGCTGCCACCGTAACGCCGCGCCACCGATACCGAGGCCTGGGAAAACAGATCAAACAGATGACTCTGCTCTTCCAGCGTCAGGCCAATACCGGAGTCTCTGACCTCAAAGCGCAGCCGGCAGCGATTGTCCACGCGGGTTTTCTGACTGACCACCACTTCCACCAGACCATGCTCGGTGAACTTCACCGCATTCGACAGCAGGTTGATCAATACCTGACGCAGCCGTGATGGATCACCGATGATCTGGGCCGGCACATCGGCCTCCACCGCCCAGAAAATTACTGTGTCATTGTCATGCGCCCGCAAACTGAAAATATGGCTGCACTCGCTTATCAGCGCGGAAAGATCAAACGGGATTCTTTCCAGTTCGAGCTTGCCTGCCTCAATCCGGGCATGATCGAGCACGTCGTTGATCAGGCTGACCAGGGAACGGCCGGAGCGCTCGATCAGATCAATGTACTGGCGTTGCTGGGCATTCGGTGCGGTATCGCGGAGCAGTTCCGCCAAACCGATAACACCGTTCAGCGGCGTGCGGATTTCGTGACTCATACGAGCGAGGAACTGGCTTTTGGTGCGGTTCTCAGTTTGCACCCGGAGAATTTCATAACGCGAGCGATACAGCAGCAGGGCGAAGCCGATCAGCAACAGGTACAACACGATCAGGCCAAGCAACAACATCACGTTCAGTCGCAGGGCGCTGATTTCAGCAATCCGGACAACCTCGCGAACTTCTGCCAGTATTGCCTGAGACATGGCGGACAGTGAATCAATTGCCTGCTGCCCGGCGGCATCGGCATCGCCCCAGTACATCTCGACCCGATCACTGACCAGCACCTGCTCGGCCATTTTCTCCAGATATTGCCAGGCCCCTTCGCGCTGCTGTCGCAGCACCGCAGAAAACTCCGCCGACGCACCGCGATCCTCGAGTACCCGAAACTGCCGTTCAAGGCCGAGCAGATCATCGTGCAGCCCGCCCCAGGCCAGATCAAAACGGCCGGCATCACCGGAAGCGAGAAAACCGCTGCCGAGGCTCGCATGCAGAGACAGGGTTCGAAGCATGCCAACGTTTTGCCGGGCAGAACGCACCTTGCCGCCCATCAGCAACAGCATCTCATTGGCGGAAACCGGCTCGCCCACCAGCAAATCAGCAACGTGCAATTCGGTATAAAGCGCTTCGTATAACCGCTCGATCAACTGCGAGGCAGCGCCGAACATGACCATGAAATCGGCTTGCACCGGTTCACTGTTCATGCCCTGACGGGCAGCAATGATGGCAGTGATCTGATCACGGGCGAGCATGCCGCCCTGATCACCAAGGGCATGAAGAAACTCAGGCAACATGGCATCGACGACTTTCAGAGATGCGGCATGGCGACCCTGAAGCGTGTCGCCGGCACCATGAAAGCGCGCAGTGCCGAGATCGCGCACCTGTTCAAGATGGCCGATCAGCTGCATGCCACTGTCAAACAGCGTCAGCGTCTGCTCAACCCGCTGGTAGCGGTTAACGTCGTCCATCAACGCATCCACCAGCAACCAGGCCAGCAGGGCGAAAGGCAGTGTCACGATCACCATGATCAGCGACGGGAATGCCGGATTGGGCCTGACCTGAGCAGAATCCATGCTGTATAAGAGTTCCCGATTCCCCGACGATGACATCATCACGCCACGACCGGCTTTCTTCAATGGCCATGAATACGAGTGAGTCACTTGATGCGTCAGGCGCCGGGGGTGAGAATCGCCCCTGACTGATGCCGGAGATTGCTGCCATGACCCCGCGCCTGCTGTTCTGCACCTTACTGGCCATATCAACTGCCGGCTGCACCGTTGTTGAGGAAACCTCCTCTTCGCCCTATGGC
Organism: Alcanivoracaceae bacterium; assembly: GCA_023146255.1. Lineage (GTDB taxonomy): Bacteria > Pseudomonadota > Gammaproteobacteria > Pseudomonadales > Alcanivoracaceae > PGZG01. The sequence continues at coordinate 86,021 of JAGLCJ010000005.1, read as the reverse complement.
CGCATCGGCATTGCCGTGCCGGAGCCGGAAGTGGCGCTGGAACAGTGGCAGGCCCCCGAGCAGGTCGGTAATTACCGTCTGCAGGGAACTTTGCATACCAGCCACAGCGAACTGCGCCTGTTCCGTTATGTCGACCCCGCCCGCCCCACCGAAAATATCGAGATGGCGATTTACCCGCTGCCCGGTGGCTGGGAGGACCTGGCGCCAATGCGGGTAGTCGACGGCCACTTCCCGCAGCCTCGTGAGGCCGAGATGGTACGGCTGATCCGCCACAGTCAGGCCGATGTGCGCGAGGAGCTGCATGCCAGCGAAGCCCATCCCGACCTGCTCTACCCGATCGCCATCAGTGAGTTTCATGCCCTGCGCAGTGACTATCCGCTTGGCTCCCTGCTGATGCTGACGGCCGACCTGCCGGTGTTCATCCGTTTGCGTCTGGAAACCAATGACCCGGACCTGAACGCCCGCATTCCCGCCATGCGCGACATGCTGCTGGCATTTCGCGCCGGCCTGGTACGCCATGGCGGATCATGACTTTGCTGCCCTGACCTGCGCCAGCATTGACTGGCAGCAGGCCACCCCGGTGGCGCCAGCGTTCGATGATCCGTACTTCTCCCGCGACAACGGCCCGGCCGAAACCGATCATGTGTTTGTCGCCGGCAACGCGCTGGCGCAGAGATTTGCCTCGTTGCCGGCGCGGGCGCAGTTCAGCATCGGCGAAACCGGCTTCGGTACCGGGCTGAATTTTCTACGCGCCTGCGCCTGCTTTCTGCACCATGCACCGGCTGACGCGCGGCTGCACTTTATCTCCACTGAAAAGCACCCGCTCGATCGCCATGATCTCGCCCGGGCCCTGCAATGCTGGCCGGATGCAGCGCTGGCTGATGATTTGCTGGCGCAATGGCCGGCCGCCACCCCCGGTTTCCACCGTCGCCTGTTTGCCGATGGCCGGATCAGCCTGACCCTGCTGCAGGGTGACAGCGTTGCCATGCTGCGGCAGCTGCATTACCCGGTGGATGCCTGGTTTCTGGATGGTTTCGCCCCGGCGCGCAATCCGGACATGTGGCAACCGGCGCTGTTTGCCGAGCTGGCCAGACTGAGTCGACCCGGCACCACACTGGCGACCTTTACCTCCGCCGGCTTTGTCCGTCGCGGCCTGCAACAGGCTGGCTTTGCCATGCAGCGCGTGCCCGGCTTCGGCCGCAAGCGGGAAATGCTGACTGGCAACACTGACGGCAGCTGGCAACCCCGTCTCCGGGCGCCGCAGTCAGCCATCGTCATCGGCGCCGGCCTGGCCGGCGCCAGCAGTGCCAGGGCGCTGGCGGAACAGGGCATCGACGTTACCGTGCTCGATCCCCATGGCATTGCCAATGCTGCGTCCGGCAACCTGGCCGGCGTGGTCTACACCACCCCCAGCGCCCATCCCACGCCGCAGAACCGGTTTTACCAGAGCAGCTACCTGCATGCCCTGAACTGGCTACAACGTCAGCGGTTTCCACGCAGCCCTGCGGACGGTGCCCTGTCTGGCGTGTTGCAGTACCCGAAAGATACCCGGCTGGCGGAGAAAGCCTCGGCGGCGCTGGTCAGCGGGCTCTGGCCAGACAGCGAACTCAGGGCTGCCGACGGCCCGGCCGGCAGCCTGTATCTGTGTAATGGCGGCTATCTGTCGCCACCGCGCTGGTGTCAGCAGTTACTCGACCATCCGCGAATCCGGCTGCTGCCGGAGGCGGCGTTGTCGCTGCAATTTGCCGGCCACTGGCAGGTCCGCACCGATCACGGCAGCCACAACGCTGACCACATCATTCTTGCCAATGCCGGCGCGGCGCTGACGCTGGTCGACATTGCGGCACTCAAGTTGAAGCAAATCCGCGGTCAGGTCAGCTATGTCCGGGCCACCGAAGCCTCACGCCAATGGCAACAGGCGATCTGCCATGCCGGTTACCTGACCCCGGCGCTGGAGGATCTGCATTGCGTCGGCGCCACCTTTGACCTGCACGATGACAGCCCACAAGCACGCGATGACGACGACCAGCGCAATCTCGCTGAACTGCGCCAGCACTTGCCCGCTCACTGGCAGGCGCTCGGCGCCGAGCGGGCCAAAGTGATCGATCAGCGCGTCGGCTTTCGCTGCCAGAGCACCGACTTCCTGCCTCTTGCCGGCGTGGTACCGGAACAGCCGGCCGGTCTGTGGCTCAGTATTGCCCACGGCAGTCGTGGCATTACCGGTGCGCCCTTGTGCGCTGATCTGCTTGCCGCGCAGATACTGGATATGCCGGCGCCAATTGATCAGGAAATGATTGACGCCCTGTCACCGGCGCGGTTTATGCTGCGCCAATCCCAACGTCAGCGGAGCCCCGCATGAAGCTCAATATCGTCAGCATGCCCGATATCACCGCCCTGTATGTCGCCCTGTTTCTGCTACTGATGCTGGCACTGGCCGCCAACGTGGTGCGCTGGCGCATGAAAGCCCATGTTTCGCTCGGCGATGGTGGCAACAAGGATCTGAATGCGGCGATTCGCTGTCACGGCAATGCTGCAGAGTATGTGCCGCTGGTGTTGATTGGCATGGCGCTACTGGAAATGCTTGGCGCCTCGAATGCTGCCATGCATCTTTATGGCGGCATTTTCCTCGCTGGCCGACTGCTGCATCCGATTGGTTTGTCGCAGCCGCGCAAGGTCAACAAACTGCGCCAGCTCGGTGTGCTGCTCAGCTGGATCGTGATGCTGGCGCTGGCCATTCACTTGATTGTTCGCTTGCTGTAGGAGCCGTCGATCGACGGCGAAAGCTTTCGCGGCCGATCGGCCGCTCCTACATTGGAAGGGCGGTATTTACGGGGACTTCGGTAGATCGGCGGCGTCGAAGATGGAAATGGTTTCGGTGACTTCATCAAACCAGATCACCGCCTTGCGCTTGTTCAGCAGGCCGCGCACCTGATCAACCCGGGTGCTGAGCGGAATTTCACGCTCACCGTAATCGGTGCCATCGCGGCTGACGAATTCTTCAATCAGGTTTTCCAGGGTATCGGCGGGAATATCCTGCCACGGCACGATCACGCGATGCTGCCCTCACGGGCCCATTCGCAACGCACCCGCAGCGGTTCATCACTGGGACGGTGGCACATTTCAGCGCTGTCCCAGACAAAGGTGTGGGTGCCGGCCAGTTCGGTTTCCAGATGAACGATGGCGTTGACCCAGTACATGTTGCGCAGCAGCGCCTCGAACTTGGCGATCCAGTGTTCCCACTCGTACTCCACCGCCCGGTAGGACATGCCGAAGTGGATCACCTGGGTATGGTAGGTGCCACCCATCAGGTCATCGCCGGGTACAGAAAACATTTCCCGGCACAAAAATGGCCAGGCGTCCGCCTGCGGCAGACCCATCACCGCCTGACGGTTGTGCTGGCAACTGGCACGACGCTCATTCAGTGCGCCGAACGGCAGGTGCTTGATGCAGCCATAGACAATCGATTCGGTATCCACCCTAACCCCTGCATCTGGCCAGTTGTGCGCGATATTTATCTGCCTGCGCCGCCACCCGGCGTGCGGCCTCACGGGCATGGGCATTACCCGCCGCGGCGCCGCGGGCAAAACCGCCGTGGCCGAGATAGTAATTCAGATAGAGATTGTAGGCATCCGTTTTGGCCACCCGATTCTTGCGATGGCTCTGGTCGTGATACCAGCCAACAAAATGAATGGCGTCCTTGAATTTCTGCCGCTTGGCGCCGGAGCGGCCGGTTTCATTTCGATACCAGCGCCAGGTCGACTTCAGCGCCTGCGGGTAGCCATAGGCATCGGAAGGACGCGGACCGGGAATAAAGCCGAGATATTTTTTCCGTGGCGGCTTCACCCGCGCCTGAAAGGTGGATTCCTTCCAGATGGTGGCCATGGTGACATGCGGCGGCACACCGAATTCCTTTTCCACTTTCTTGCCGTAGCGGTACCAGTTATTGAACCAGCCGCCTTTCTCATCATAGATCGCGCAGATGTCATGAACGTTAGAGGGCTGCGATGCACAGGCTGACAGCAGCGTGGTCATCAGCAGCAACGTCATCAATCTGATCATCATCCGCTCCCGGGGTGGACCCCGTGTTCTGTCAGGACCTTCAGTAAAAAGGCCTCGTCTTCGATGGCGATGCCAAGCGATTGCGCCTTGTCCAGCTTCGAGCCGGCCGCCTCACCTGCGATCACCATACTGGTTTTTGCCGACACAGAGCCAGCCACCTTGGCGCCGAGTTGCTGCAATGCTGCCTTGGCCTCATCACGGGTGAGCTGTTCGAGCGTACCGGTCAGCACCCAGGTCTGTCCGTGCAGAGGTAACGTTTCCGGCTTCTGTGGCTCGGATTCGCTCGGCGACACACCGGCGTCAAGCAGCCCGGCAATCACCTGTTGATTGTGCGGCTCAGCGAAAAAGTGGGTCAGATGGCTGGCCACCACCGGGCCGACATCCGCGACTTGCAGAAACGCGGCCTCGTCTGCTGCCATGATGGCCTGCAGACTACCGAAATGGTTTGCCAGCGCCAATGCCGTGGCCTCACCGACCTCGCGAATACCGAGCGCAAACAAAAACCGCGGCAGTGCGATCTGCTTGCTATGCTCGATCGCCTCGATCAGATTGGCGGCGGATTTTTCCCCCATCCGCTCCAGCGACGCCACCTGCTCTGTTTTCAGATGATAAAGATCGGCAACGTTGCCAATCAGTTTCTCATCCACCAGCACCTCGACCAGCCGCTCGCCAAGACCTTCGATATCCATGGCGCGGCGGGAAGCAAAGTGGCGCACTGCCTCCTTTTGCTGGGCAGCACAGATCAGCCCGCCGGTGCAACGGGTAACGGCCTCACCCTCGGCGCGGAAAACTTCACTGCCACATACCGGGCACGCGGAAGGAATGATGATCGGCCGGGCATCCGCCGGGCGGCGCTCCGGCAGCACCGCAGAGACTTTCGGAATCACATCGCCGGCGCGCAACACCACCACGGTGTCGCCGATATGCAGGCCGAGCCGTTCGATTTCATCGGCGTTGTGCAGCGTCGCATTGCTGACCGTGACGCCGCCGACAAATACCGGTTCCAGTCGCGCCACCGGGGTCAGTGCGCCAGTGCGGCCGACCTGCCACTCGACATCACGCAGCGTGGTCAGCTCTTCCTGGGCGGGAAACTTGTGGGCGATGGCCCAGCGCGGCGCCCGGGAAACAAAACCGAGCTGCTGCTGGCGAGCCAGATCGTCAACCTTGTAAACCACGCCATCAATGTCATAACCAAGCGCCTGACGCGCTTCCATGACCTCGCGATAAAACACCAGCAACGCCTCGACGCCCTCGCAGCGACGCACCAGCGCATTCACGCGCAAACCCAGATCACGCAGATGCTCAAGGCCGTCCATGTGCGAGGCCGGCAATGCCTCGCCTGCAATGCGGGCGATGCTGTAGGCGTAGAACTCCAGCGGCCGCTGCGCAGTAATACGGGAATCCAGTTGCCGCAGACTGCCCGCTGCAGCGTTGCGCGGATTGGCAAACAGCTTCTGCCCGGCATCACGCTGGCGCGCATTCAGTGCCTCAAAGCCGTCGTGCGGCATGATCACTTCACCGCGCACTTCCAGCAGCGTCGGCACCTTGCCACGCAAGCGCAGTGGCACGGAACGCAAGGTACGGATATTGGCGGTGATGTCTTCGCCGGTGGCGCCATCGCCGCGGGTGGCGGCGCGCACCAGTTCACCCTGCTGGTAGAGCAGACTGACCGCCAGGCCATCGAGCTTGGGTTCGGCGACGTAAACGATCGGCTCTTCTTGCCCCAGTCGCTCGCGTACGCGCCGGTCAAAAGCAATCAGCTCGTCATCGCTGAAAGCGTTGTCGAGGGACAGCATTGGCACTTCGTGAACCACTTCGGAAAAGCCGTCCAGCGGCCGGTCACCCACCCGTTGGGTCGGTGAATCGGCACTGATCAGTTCCGGATGTTGCTGTTCGAGTTGTTGCAGGGCGCGAAACGCACGATCGTACTCGGCGTCCGGCACCGCCGGTTCATCGAGGACGTAGTAGCGGTAACTCCAGTCAGACAGCTGTTCGCGCAGCCGGCGAACCTGATCGGCAACCGTCTCAGACACCGGCCACCCGCGAGCGTCGTTCAAAGTCTCGCACCCGCTCACGCATGTGCTCGATGGTCTGCTGAGTCAGTGCACTGTGCTGGTCGTCACGCACTTCGCCACCAAAGCGGTCGCCAAGATGGCGAATGGTCTTGATCATCCGCTCCAGCGCGTCACCGGGATTGGCCGGCCCCGGCATTTTCAGGAAGAAGGTCACCGCGCGGAAAGACTGGGTTTCCATGTTGTCGATGTCGAAGGTGCCCGGCTCCAGCGCATTGGCCATGGAGAACTGCAACTCGTCACGACCGTTACGGGCCTGATGGCGATGGAAAATATTCATGTCGCCGTAACGCATGCCCTGCTCCAGCAGCGCCTGCAACAGATCACGACCGGGCATGGCATTGGCCGCCGGGGTGACCATATGCATGACAATCACTTCAAGCAGCTCGGGTGCAGGGCGACGCGGCGCCGGTGCTGGCTGGCTCGGCGGCTCGGCGGATGCAGCAGGCTCAACGGCAGGCTGCGGTTGCGGCTTCTTGTCTGCCGGTGCCTGCGCTGATGGAGCAGCAACCTCGGGCTCCTGAAACAGATCCACCTGCACAGCGTCAGTCACCGGCGGCCTGGCTTCTTCCTCCGGCTCCATCACCAGCGGCGGCACCTTCGGTGTGGGTGCCTGACGGCGCTGGGTGACCGGCACCGGTTTTGGTGTCGGCGGCTTCTGGGTGCCACTGCGCGGCAACGGCCGGGCACCACCCGATGGCAACTCCGGATTGACGTCGTCATAGGGCTGCTTTGCCAGCTCCTTTGCCTTCGGATCAATGCGCAGATGCAGGCGATTATTGCGCTCCTTCAGCATGCGCCGGACACCATCAGCAAGAATGCCAATGATCAGGATCACCAGAATGACGATCAGCGTTTCAAGCCCCACTGCCTGTCCCTCTCAGATTCCGTTTGTCGGTACAGCCCGTTTTTCAGTCACGATTCAGCGGGGTCAGGCCGTGGCCATTTCCGCCGCTTCATCCACATCCACTGCCACCAGACGCGAGCAACCGGGCTCGTGCATGGTCACACCCATCAGGGTGTCGGCCATTTCCATCGCAATCTTGTTGTGGGTGATGAAGATAAACTGCACCACCGGCGACATCTCACGAACCAGATTACAGAAGCGGCCGACGTTGGCATCGTCCAGCGGCGCATCGACCTCATCAAGCATACAGAACGGTGCCGGATTCAGACGGAAGATCGAGAACACCAGTGACAACGCGGTCAGCGCCTTCTCTCCACCAGACAACAGGTGAATGGTACTGTTCCGCTTGCCCGGTGGCCGCGCCATGATGGTCACACCAGTATCGAGCAGATCCTCGCCGGTCAACTCCAGGTAGGCATGGCCGCCGCCGAATACTTTCGGGAACAGCTCCTGCAAACCGTGGTTGATGCGGTCGAAGTACTCCTTGAAACGGGTCCGGGTCTCACGATCAATCTTGCGAATCGCGTTATCCAGCGTCTTCATCGCATCTTCGAGATCGGCGTTCTGACGGTCGAGGTACTCTTTTCGTTCCGACTGCTGGCGATATTCGTCAATCGCCGCCAGATTGATCTGGCCAAGACGGGAAATGCGCTGGGCGATCTGCTCCAGTTCCTGCGACCAGCTCTGCTCCTCGGCATCTTCTGGCAAATTGGCCAGCACCGTGTCCAGATCAAACTGCTGCTCGGTCAGCTGCTCTTGCACGGTGCTGCGGCGGACCTTGATTTCCTGCCACTGCATCCGCTTGGTATCGAGCTTGCCGCGAATTTCCTGGGACTCGCGCTCGTACTGCTGGCGACGACCATCGAGACCGCGCACTTCATGGTCGATGGTTTCCAGTTCACGTCGCACCGTCTGCATGCTCTGCTCGGCTTCAAGACGGGCTTCCAGCTTCTCTTCCAGCTGCATGGCCAGTTCGCGGGCCGGATCATCGCCGTCGGCGAGCTGTGCTTCGATGGCTGCCTTGCGCTCGGTCAGCTGCTGGGTCTGGACTTCAAGCCGGGACAGTCCAAGGCGCAGTGAGTCCGCCTGAGTGCGGGCGCCCTGCACTTCCATGGCCATGTGGTGAAGGGTATCGCGGTCGTGGCGGGCACGTTGACGCACCTCATCCAGTTTCGCTCTGGCCTGATCACGGCGGGACAGCAGGGTTTCCCGTGCTTCGGTGTCCTGCGCCATGGCTTCCACCGCTTCCGACAATATCGCGCGGGCTTCCTTCAGGTGTTCCTGCTCGCTGGCGCGCTGTGTCATTGCCTCATTCAATTCGCTGCCGAGACGTTCGCGGCGCATGGTGATCTGCTCAAGGCGCACCTGACGGGCGCTGACCTGGGCATTGATCTCGCCGAGCTCGCGGCCAACACGGCTGCTCTGGCGCTGACATTCCTCGCGCTCTTCCTCCAGCAACTGGATCTGCTCACGACCGGACTCGAGTTGTTCGCGCAGTTCGATGATCTGGTCTTCCAGTTCATCGATGTCACCGCCAAGCTGTTCCAGTTCGCGGCGACGTTCGAGAATACCTGCTTCCTGATCCTGTTCACGGCTGACCCGCAACCAGTCGGCGCCAACCCAGATGCCATCACGGGTCACCGCTGATTCGCGGCCGGATAACTGTTTGCGCAGCGCCAGCGCTTCAGCCAGCGTGTCGGTCACGTAGACATCCTGCAACAGCGCCGGCACCTGACCGGACACCAGCGACGACAGCGGCTTGCCCTTGCTGCCGGTCTGTCCGGCCGTCGCCGCAGTCAGCAGACAGACATGACCGTTTTGCAGATCACCGAGCCACTGTTCGACCTGATCAAGACCATCAACGCAGAGACCGTGCAAGGCATCACCCAGCACCATCTCCACGGCTTTCTCCCAACCAGCCTGGACCTGCAGGCGATCCGCCAGTCGTGGCGTATCGAACAGACCGTGGCGTGACAGCCACTCGCTTACTGTACCGTCGTCGCCCATAGCCGCTTTCTGCAGTGCTTCCAGCGAGGCATGACGGTTACGCAGTTTCTGCATGCGTTCACGTTTTTCTTCCAGCGCCCGACCCCGTTCGCCGTTTTCGCGCCGCAAGCTGCTGATTTCTTCCTGTACCGACTCGCTACGCTGCTCGCCGTTTTCGAGTTGCTGACGCAGCTGTTCAACCTGCTCTTCAAAGCGACGCATCTCGGCGGCCAGCGGTTCGGCATCAAGACCGCCCTGCTCCTTGCCAAGACGATCAATGCGATCGCTGAGTCGCTCAATCGAGGTTTCCAGATGCTTGATGCGGGACTGTTCCACTTCCGCATGGCGCCGGGATTCATTGGCGCCGTGATTGAAGTTTTCCCACTCCTGCTGCCATTGCTGCATGGATTCTTCGGCGGACGCCAACAGCTCTGCCGAGTTCATCTCCTGCTCGCGCAGCATTTCCATCTGCGGTTCGATCTCGGCCAGACGCGTTTCCAGTTCGGCAATTTTTTCCGCGTCACTTTGCAGATGCTGATTGGCATCGGCCCAGTTGCTGTCAATCTGTTTCAGTTCTTCATAGAGCTGATGCTTGCGCTCGCGCTGGAACTGGATGGTCTGCTCCAGCCGGGCGACTTCAGCGCCAAGGCCGTAGTACTGCTGCTGAACCACATTGAAACGGTCCTGCACATCGGTGTGGCCATCGCGCAGCCGTTCCAGTTCGGCATCGACATGGCGCTGCTCGGCAATCTTGGCTTCCACCGCCACTTCCAGTTCGCGCATCACGTATTCGATCTGCTCGACCTGAGTGTTCAGGTTGCGCCAGCGCAATGCCCGCAGTTCGGCGCCCTTCTGCCGCTCTTCCTGCTTGAACTGCTTGTACTTTTCCGCCGCTGCGGCCTGACGGGACAGTCGTTCGATCTGCTTTTCCAGCTCGTCACGGATATCCGCCAGACGCTCAAGGTTCTCGCGGGTGCGGCGCATGCGATTTTCGGTTTCGCGACGACGCTCCTTGTAGCGGGAGATACCGGCGGCTTCTTCAATGTAGATGCGCAGCTCTTCCGGCTTGGCTTCGATCAGGCGCGAGATCATGCCCTGCTCGATAATCGCGTAGCTGCGCGGGCCGAGACCGGTGCCAAGGAAAATATCGGTGATGTCCTTGCGTCGGCACTTGGTGCCGTTGAGGAAATAGTTCGACTGGCCGTCACGGGTCACCTGACGGCGCACGGAAATCTCCGAGAAGCGGGCATACTCGCCGCCAAGGGTGCCATCGGCGTTATCGAACACCAGTTCAATCGACGCCTGCGCCACCGGCTTGCGGGCATTGGAACCGTTGAAGATCACGTCAGTCATCGATTCGCCGCGCAGATGCTTGGCAGACGACTCGCCCATCACCCAGCGTACCGCGTCGATGATATTGGATTTGCCACAGCCGTTCGGCCCGACCACGGCGGTCAGGTTGTCCGGGAACGTCGCGGTGGTCGGATCAACGAAAGATTTGAAACCGGCGAGCTTGATGCTTTTCAATCGCATGGCGTGCGTAACCTGCCCATGGACGCCACATCCGGCAGCGTCCTGTCATCCAGTTAGAGGGATCCGGCGCACCGGACAGACCGGAGACACCGTGAAAGCGGCTAGTGTATAGAAAATTGGCCGCGGCCATAAGGAATCTGCGACCATTCCGGGCAACCGGCTGAAAAGCCCCTCAGGGAGAGCCAAGTGTTTGATGCAATAGGTTATTTTTTAAGCGCCCTGCGCCTTGCCCGGCAACCCGGGATGCGCCGCTGGGTGATCCTGCCGCTGGCCTTCAACATCCTGCTGTTTATTGTCCTGTACGGGCTGGCGGGCAGCTCGCTGGCCGGCTGGGTGGCGGCAATCAGCGCCGGCTGGCAGCTGGAGGGCTCGCTGGCCTTCCTTAACGGCGTTATCACCGCCAGCATCTGGCTGCTGCAACTGCTGGTCTGGCTGGCCCTGCTGATGCTGTTCGCCAGCACCTTCACCATCGCCGTGCAGCTGATCGCCGCGCCGTTCATGGGGCTGCTGGCGGAACAGGTCGACCGCGAGGTCAGTGGCGCACCACTGCCAGACGAGTCCATTGCCGCCATGATCCTGCGCACCTTCCGCCGCGAGGCCCGGAAAACCTGGGACTGGCTCTGGCGCACCGTACTGGTGGGGCTGCTGGTACTGGTGCTGCTGTTTATTCCGGTGGTCAATATTGTCGCGCCAGTGATCTGGTTCCTGTGGTCCGGCTGGTTGCTGGGCTTACAGTACGTCGATTACGGCGCCGATACCCGGCAGGTGCCGTTTCTGAGCATGAAAGCCGCAGCCCGACGCCAACGTATGCTGGTCTTGGGCTTTGGTTGTATGGTGCTTGCCGTGACCATGGTGCCGCTGGTTAATCTGGTGGTCATGCCGGTGGCGGTGATTGCCGGGGTACTGATCTGGCATCAGGCGCTGAAACAACACGTCAGGCCCCCACTGTAGGAGCGGCCGACCGGCCGCGGAAAGCTTTCGCCGTCGATCGACGGCTCCTACGCAAACTCATGAGAGGGAACGATGAGCAAATCCTTGCGGTTGTCGGAAAAATGGTTCCGCCGTGGTCTGTGGCTGGTGGCGGTGGTGTTTGCCTGGTTCCTGATCGGCCTCGGTGGCGCCGTGGTCGGCGACCTGCCGAAGGTGGAAAACACCCTGCTGGTCGAGGACTTCATGGATCCGGTGCTGACGGCGCAAAGTCGCGAGCAGATCCGCACGCTCGATCAGACCCTTGAAGATCTCTACGACCAGACCGAACGTACTCGCCTGCAGCATCAGGCCGCACAATCGGCAACCCGCTCGGCCCGCGATACCTTCAGCAACTGGCTGGCCACCCGCCATGTCACCGAACGGCCCGATCAGGATGCCGAGCTGATTCGCCGCACTAAAGAACTGGACACGCTGAAAGCCATTGAGCGTGAGCTGGAAAAAAACCTGGAAGCCCTTGAGCAGCAGCAGTACGACCTGAGCCAGCAACGCGACAATGTCAGCCAGACGTTGAACGACGAAGAACAGCGCGGCTACGAAGCCCTTTACGATGCGCGCCGCGCTCAGGAGCTGCGCATCTTCCTCTATCGACTGGCGATTACCCTGCCGCTGCTGGTGATTGCCGGCTGGCTGTTTGCGAAGAAGCGGAAAAGCACCTACTGGCCATTTGCCTGGGGCTTTATCCTGTTCGCGCTGTTTGCGTTCTTTGTCGAGCTGGTGCCATACCTGCCCAGCTACGGCGGTTATGTACGCTACAGCGTCGGCATCATTATTACGCTACTGGTTGGCCGTCAGGCAATCGTCGCCCTGAATCGCTATCTGGAACAGCAGAAACAGAAAGAGAGCCTGCCGGATGCGGAACGGCGCAAGGAGCTTGGCTATGATCTGGCGCTGGCACGATTGAGCAAGAGCGTCTGCCCGGGTTGCGAGCGCGGCGTTGATCTGAAAAATACTGCGATCGATTTCTGCCCGCACTGCGGCATTGGCCTGCACGACCACTGCAGCAAGTGCAACGCCAGAAAAAGTGCTTTTGATCGCTTCTGCCACGCCTGCGGTGCCGCCGCGTAAAAAAGCACCCTGTAGGAGCGGCCGATCGGCCGCGAAAATCTTCGCCGTCGGTCGACGGCTCCTACAGGATTACTCTGCGGGCTCCGGCCGGGTCGGGTTTTCCACTTCCGGGCCGAGCAGGATGGCGATCCAGCGAGTGTTGTCGTGAGCATCCAGACCAATGCGCAAAATCATGGTCAGCGGCACCGACAGCACCATGCCCACCGGCCCCAGCACCCAGCCCCAGAAAATCAATGAAACAAATACCACCAGCGTCGACAGGCCAAGACTTCTGCCCATGATGCGCGGCTCAAGAAAATTACCGATCACGGTATTGATGACGATATAACCGGCCGCCACCAACGCCGCATTCAGCGTGCCATGCAGTACCCAGGCCAGCAACACCGCCGGAATCGCCGCCAGAAACGAACCGATATTGGGGATGTAGTTGAACAGGAATGCCAATGCCCCCCAAAGCAACGGGTAATCCACATCCAGAATCCAGACCCACAGTGCCACCAGCGCACCGGTACCAAGACTGACCACGGATTTGATTGCCAGATATTCCTTCACCCCTGCGGCAAAGCGATTGAATGCTTCCAGGCCATTGCTGGCATCGGCCGTGGCAGCACGCACCTTGGCCGGCATGCGCGCGGACTCCAGCAAAATGAACGCCACCGCCACCAGAATCAGCAACGCATTACCCAACACCGAACCGAACCGGCCCATCAACTTGCCGGCCAGACCGATGGCAACACCAGGATCAAAACGCTGCTTCAGTGACGACACATCGGTATCGACACCGAGCTGGGCCAGCACATTCAGGACGCCGCTGGCGCGCTCGGTCAACGCGGCCTGATAGGTCGGCAGCTGTTGCATAAAGCCGTTGACCGATGCACCAAGTACCGCCATCGATAACACCGCCACCAGCAACAAACCGACCATCACCAGCAACACCGCCAGTGCTTCCGGGACACGCCGCGCCGCCAGCCAGCTGACCGCCGGCGCACAGACAATGCTGATAAAAATCGCCAGCAGAAACGGCTCCAGCAGATCCGACGCTGCCTTCATCCCTGCCAGCACGATAACCACGGCCGCCAGCATAATCGGCACCGGCCAACGAATTGTCTGAATCATGAACTCTCCCGCTTGCCCCATCCTCTGGTCGGCCTATGATACGGGCTTTATTGCGGGGTGCATCATGCGAGTTGTTTTTCTGTTGCTGATTTCCATGACAGCCGCACTGGCGCAGGCCGAATGCCGGCTGACCCTGCCGCGTGCAGGCTTTGCCGATGCCATCAGCGAGCGCGAACCGGTGGGCGACGGCAGTGCCCCGGGGGATCGCCTGTGGTTCTTTACCGAGGTCATGGACGGTGGTGGCGAGACGCTCTACCACCAGTGGTACCGCAACGGCGAAGCGGATGTGCGTGTCCGTCTTGAGATTGGCGGCGATCGCTGGCGCACCTGGTCAGGGCGGCGTTGGCAGCCGGGCGAGCGATACACCGTGCAGGTAGTCACGGAATCCGGCTGCGATCTGGGCGAGTACGGCCTGATCACCAGCGATAGCGCTGGCGACATTGTTGCCAGTGCCCGGGCGGCGCTGGCCAGCGGTGACATCGTCGGCGCCAGACTGAAAGCGCGGAATGCCCAGGAAAGTGGTAACAAAAGCCGCGCCCTGAGCCGCTTTATCGACGAGGAGCTGGCACTGGCGGAGCTGGAAAAGGATATTGCCGAGGACAATCTGTATGTCGCCGGCGGCCGCCTCGACAGTCTGCAACAACGAACCCTGTCGGCGGCCGATAGCGACAGGCTGGAAACACTGCGGCAACGCCACGGGCAACGGCAAAGCGTGCTTGAGAATGAAATGAATCAGCGGTTGATGGCCCTGCAACGGACACTGGCCGGCATGCCGGCGACCACGCCCTGCCAGAGCAAGCTGGAAAACAGCGACTGGCTGCCGGAACCGGAACGACACATCCTGATGATTACCGGGCAGGAGAACGCCGACAACAAACAGTTGATCGAGCTGCTCGACCAGCGCACCGGCAAGATCCACCGGATCGAACGACCCTGCCTGTAATCAGGGCAACGATTTATTCGCTCAACTTGCTGCCCGGCGGCGCGATGGACAGGTGACTGATGTCCGGCGTCACTGGCGGCTTGTCATCCTTTTTCTGGCCCATGTCCGAGCCCGGTGGGGCGACACTGAAATGGCTGACATCCGGCACAATCGGTGGCGGCCCTTCACGCTTGTCCGCCAACTCTGCGCCGGTTGGTGCCACCTCGAACGGACCGCTGAAGCCGGTGCCACCCATGCGGATAGTGCCCACGGTTTCCAGTGATCCGCCCTTGACCGGCGCAGGCGCCGCAGCCTCCGCTGCCGGTCTGGCGACAGGTTCTGCTGGCGCTGCTGGTGCTGGTGCTGGTGCAGCCGCCGGGGCGGCAACCGGCGCCGCTGCAGGCGGCTCGTCACCGATGCGCTCGAGATCGCACAGCGCACCGGCCTGTTTCATGACCGCGCGGAACTTCATCGCCGTGGCCTGATCGGCGTCTTTCTTGACCACCACACGCTTGCCGGAAAACAGCGCCTCGACCTTGCTGACATCCATCTTGAACGCCGCCGCCAGATTCTCGCGAACCCTGGCAGGATCGGCACCGTCGACTGTTTCGCCGGCAAACACTACGTTGAAACGGGCTTCACTCATCTTCAATCTCTGTCTGCCGTTTGCCACAGATTAGGCCGGGTGCTGTGCTCAGGCAATCCGTGCCGCGGCATATTCCGCCAGTGCGGCGATGGTCTTCGACGGGTTCAGGCCCAATGCCGTCGGCACCACCGCGCCATCCATGACAAACAGGTTCGGATAGCCGAATACCTCGCCACGATCATCCACCACCCCCTGACTGACATCGTCCGCCATGTTGCAACCGCCGAGCGGATGCGGAGTGACCAGATTACGGAACCAGCGCCAGGTGGCCGGCGTCGTCGCCTCGCCGCCGGTGGCCTCCGTCAGCTTCAGATGCATATCCGCCAGCCCCTGAACCGCCTGCTCGGCCTTGCGATAATCCCACTTCAGTTTCAGTCGATCCTTGCGCCACGGCATCAGCCAGCGGCGACCAAGATAGAACTGGCCGCCCGGCTCATCCACCGCCTGACCAAACCAGGGCATCAGTCGCCGGGCCGGATCACTGCGATCAGCACGGCGCTCCAGCGCCCGGCCAAGCCGGGTGTTGCGCAACCGATAGTGACGGCCGCCCTTCTCCATCAGGTTGCCGAGCAGATCCGGAAAGCCGCCATCTTCAACAAAGAACCGCGCCCCGCCTTCACTGCCATCAAGAAAGTCGATGGCGGCGGAAATGGTCGGCCCGCGGGTTGGCGAAATTTCCCGGTCGTCATACCAGGCCGCGGTCAGGAAATCACCGTTGGAGGTCCAGCCCTGACCGAGCCGGGCACTAAGCTTCGGCAGGGTGCGGTACTGATCGCGGCAACGCAGCAGCAGCTCGGTGGAGCCGATACTGCCGGCGCAGATAAACACCCGCTCGGCCTTCAGGCTGATAGTGCGACGCCCTTCAAGGTCGCGCACCTGCAGCCGGTAACCACTGCCCTCCGGGGTAATACAACGGACCTGATGCAGGGCCCGGACCTCGGCGCCGAGCTGCTCGGCGCGGGCCAGATAGTTCAGATCCAGCGTGTTCTTGGCCTGGGTCGGGCAGCCGATATCGCAATTGCCGCAATGGGTACAGGTACCCTGGGCCACACCCTGATCGTTGACCCAGCGCTTTGAATGACGGGCATCGTGGGGATCGTCGAGGCCGTAGTGCCAATCCGGGTCAAAGGTCACCGCCTGTGGCACCAGGCTGAAGCGGTCGGCCGCGCCAATCTTGCCGGCCGCCTCCTGCATCAACCGGGTGCGGGCGGTGAACTGGTTTTCCGGCAGGCGCTGCACCGACATCATCTGCGCCACCGTGTCGTAATGCGGTTTCAGGGCGGCATAACGAATCGCTGCCGGCCAGCCGTTCTCGAAAATCTCCGGCTTGGCGTCAATGGAGACATTGGCGTAGATCAGCGACCCGCCGCCTACCCCGGCCCCTTGAGCCACACTCATATCACCGAAGTAGCGAAAATCCAGCCAGCCGTTCTGCTGCTCGGGCTCATCCTCGTCCCAGAGCCAGTGCTTCTGGCTGACACTGGGATAATCCTCCGGCTTCCAGCGGCGGCCCCGCTCCAGCACCAGCACCCGGGCACCCTTTTCTGCCAGCCGGCAGGCCATGACCGCGCCGCCAAAACCACTGCCGATCACAATGCTGTCGAAATCACTCATGCGCGCTTCCCTGTGTGCAGGTTAGTCCAATAATTTCAGAAGGTTGGAATATAGTCTTGATGTTGCTTCTTGGCTACAGGTGACCGCTTAACAGCCTGTTTATCTAATGGCTTAATGAGAAAAACCACCGGATTGATTGCATTAGATAATGGCTTAAGTGGATAAATCTCATTATCTACATATCTCATGAACTATCTTTCTGCTGGCGTAATGTCTTGTTGATATGACTAAATACGTATCTGCACAGTTAAAGGTCCAGCCATGAAACAGATCGATTTCGTCTCCGCTCCCAGCGAGGACAAGCCCGCCGGCACCGAGCGCAAGTTGAAGCGCCGACGCCGCAGTAGCAACGGTCCGCGCGATGGCCATCGCCGACTGACCGCCGACATCCCCGCAGACCTGCACAAGCGATTAAAAATGCAGGCACTGATGGAAGAATGCACGGTGACAGATATCATCATCGAAGCGAGCCGTGCCTGGCTGGCCAGTCGCTGACCACCAGCAAGGCATCGGGTTAAGGGAATAACGGGGGAAGCATGCGACAACGCATTCTGATCATCGGCAGTGGCGCCGTCGGCGCCGTCTACGGCCACCATCTGGTCAAGGCCGGCTGCCAGGTCAACTATCTGGTCCGCAGCAAGAAAAGCAGCAACAGCGCCATGCCGCGCGATCTTTACCAGTACCGCCTGCTCGGCAAAACAACGATGCAACGCCAGCACCTGCGGGTCATCGACAAGGCTTACCGGGACTGGGATCAGGTCTGGCTGACCCTGCCTTCCGATGCCCTTGATTCGCCCTGGCTGGCGCAGCAACTGGCGGTCTTTGACGCCGACACACCGCTGATCAGCTGGACCCCGGATTTCCGCGACGGCGAGAAACTGGCGAAGCTGTATAAAGGCCCGGTGCAGCACGGTCTGATCGGCCTGATCAGTTTCCACACCCCGCTGCCGGGCACTTCCAGCCCCGGCGAAGGTTTCGGCTATCTGCTGCCACCGCGCTCGGCGATGCTCGACAACAGCCGCCCCGGTCAACAGGCCGCCGCCCTGCTGCGCGCTGGCGGCGTCCCGGCGGTTGCCTTGAAGGACCTGCCGTGGATGGGCGCACGCTCCACCGCATTGATGATTCCGTCGATCGCCGCGCTGGAACTGTCCGGCTGGTCGTTAAAGGCGGTGCGTTCCGGCCCCTGGCTGAACATTGCCTGCGCTGCAGCACGCGAGGCGACCGTGATCAGCGCCGCCTATCTTGGCCGGGACGCCGGCATGGCGGCGAAACTGCCGCAACCCTTGTTGATGAATGTGATTACCCGATTGGCACCGAAGGTGATGCCATTCCCGCTGGAAATTTATCTGCAGTACCACTTCAGCAAGGTCGGCGCGCAGACTCGCATGATGCTGGACCACTGGATTGAAGAAGGACATCGGCGCGGACTGCCGACTGGCTCCTTGCAGGAATTGCGGTCGGGGCTTTAGGAACGGTTTAACTTCAAAAGCGGCATAGCGTCACCACCGTGCCAGGGCGCAACCGCCGCCACATCCTCCGGGCTGACCGTTCCGCTTCGCTGCACTTAAAGTCACCCTGCGGATGTGGTGGCGTTCACGCCTAACGGAGACACCGCGCCCCCGCGAGTCAGCGGTGAAGAAAAAGCAAAAAGAGAACAACAGAAATAAGAAAATTCGAAAAGAGAAAATGCAGACAAATAGCAGGATGTTAGGCCCGAGCAGCAATCAGGGCTTGCCGGGACTGTGTGAGACATGGATGTCGAACACAAGCCCCCAGGGATGGGTTCACGGCGGGTCCCGGCAAGCCCTGATTGCTGCTCGGGCCGGAGAGGGTCACTGCCGAGGCAACCCCTGACAGGTGCTCAAGCCGGGGAAGTTCACCACCAAACCAAACCCAAACCCGACTTACCCCTCCCGCCTCGGATCCACGCCAAGATGTTTCTCACCACGCGCCCGCGCCAGATCAATCTGTCGCTGCCGCTCGGCAAAGCGCTGGCGCTGTTCGGCGGAATATTCATCAACACACTTCGGACAGGACACCCCGCGCTGATAATGCGGCGACTGCTTGTCCTCTTCTGAAATCGGCCGGCGACAGGCATGGCACTGATCGAACGTGCCCGGCTTCAAATCGTGATCCACGGTGACCCGCTCATCGAACACGAAACACTCGCCCCGCCACATCGAAGCCTCTTTTGGCACCTCCTCCAGATACTTCAGGATGCCGCCCTTGAGGTGATAAACCTCGTCAAAGCCCTGCTCTTTCAGATAGGCCGTGGACTTCTCGCAGCGAATGCCACCGGTGCAGAACATCGCCACCCGCTTGTGCTTCTCCGGATCCAGATGCTCACGCACATACTCGGGAAACTCGCGGAAGCTTTTCGTGTGCGGATTGATCGCCCCGGCAAAAGTGCCGACCTCATATTCGTAATCATTGCGGGTATCGATCAGCAAGGTCTGCGGATCACTGATCACCCGGTTCCAGTCCTCGCCGGACAGATAGGTACCGACCACCCGGTTCGGATCGACGCCCTCGATCCCCATGGTGACGATTTCTTTCTTCAGCTTGACCTTGGTGCGCAGGAACGGATGTTCGTCCACCAGCGACTCTTTATGATCCAGCGCTGCCAGCCGCGGGTCAGCACGCAACCAGTCCAGCACCGCATCAACATCCTCGCGCCGACCGGAGATGGTGCCATTGATGCCTTCATGGGCCAGCAACAGGGTGCCGTGCACATCACGCGCCAGCATCAGATCGAGCAGCGGTTCACGCAGCTCGGCAAAGTTTTCCAGACGAACAAAACGGTACAGCGCAGCAACAACAATCATGTTCACTTATCCCAACCCGACAATTACAGCCCGTTGCCACCCCGGCAATTCGGCGACGCTTCGGCACTGGCGCCGCGGGCCGCCCACTCTTCCGGGGTAAAGGTGTGCAACGCCAGCGCATGCACCGGGCCGGCCAGTTCCTCGCCAAGCAGCGCATACACGCGCTGATGCCGTTTCACCGGCATAAGACCGGCAAAGTCGGCAGAGACGACGACCAGCTTGAAATGGGATTCCGACCCCGGCGGCACACTGTGCATATGGCTTTCGTTCACCAGCTGCAAGTCTGCCACGTTCAGGCCAGCGCGAACCTTGCGCTCGATCAAGGCAGCGACAGTCATGACACTCTCCGGACAACTCAGGGGCGCGCATTGTAACGCAAGCCCGGGCCTGTAGGAGCGGCTGATCAGCCGCGAAGATCTTTCGCCGTCGATCGACGGCTCCTACAAAATGGGCTGCCAGAACTGTTCGGTTTGCGCTGATACCAGTGGCGCCAGTTCCGGCCCGGGGCCAAAGGTACGGGCCAGACGCTGCTCCGCCCAACGCTGCCATGCCGCATCGCCGTCACGGGCAAACCGGCCCCAGGCAGCCATGACCTGCTCCGACAATGCCGCAGCCGCCGGCCCACCGCCGGTAAACAGCTGCCCCGCCGGGGTGTCGGTCAGACCGAACACCAGCGGCACATCGGTGACATGGCAAGCACCCAGCGGCACACCGAAAGCATCGATCTCATGGCTGAAGCGGAAGCCCCAGGTCTGACCGCCGGCATCACCACCGCCATGAGCATGCGCATCCAGCAATCGCAGGGTCGGCATGCGGAAGGTGCGATCGGTTTCCAGAGCACTGACCAGATCCATCAGGCCGCGGCGCGGATGCACCTGCACTTCTTCGGCATAACGGACAAACGCCTGCTCGGCATGCTCCGGCAGCTGACGCTTCATGCGCCGGCGGATTTCGTTTTCATCCATCGCCAGAAAACGATCCATGCCGACCCCGCCATTAAACGGCGGGGCGAACTGGAACAGGTTCCATTCGTCCTGACAGACGCCGGCCATCATCGCCTTGTCGCGGGCACAGCCGGCGGCAATAGCATCCACCGGCGACTGCGGCAACAGATCACCGTCCACCACCGGCATATAGACCATGCCGAACTGCGGCGTGGCGCTGCGCAGGCCGCGATTCACCACCAGTCGCATTGCCCCGTTCTGGGCACGGACAAAATCGCGCGGCTCGACATGACGCAAACGATCGGCAGCCGAACCGCTGCCGGGCAAACCTGCCACCAGTGCCTCAGCCACTCTGGCCGCTTCGTCGGGCGAGAGCACAAAATCCGCGGCGCCGGACTGAACAATGGCACGCTGGAATAATGATTTTGCCGCCGGTGTCGCCATCAGGGTGGCAACACTGAAACCACCAGCGGATTCACCGAACACCGTGACCCGATGACGGTCGCCGCCAAATGCGGCAATGTTTTCCTGCACCCATTGCAACGCCGCCACCTGATCGCGCAGGCCGAGGTTACTGTCGGCCTCCAGCGTCGGCGCCACCTCTTTCAGCCAGCCAAAACCCCAGCCGCCAAGGCGGTAAGCCGCGTTAACCACGATCACCCGCTGCGATGCTGCCAGCCGGCGACCGTTATAAAGCAGCTGCGACGGCGAGCCGCTGGTATAGGCGCCGCCATGAATCCAGACCATCACCGGGAACGGGCCTTCGCCCTCCGGCACCCAGATATTCAGATACAGGCAGTCATCACTGATCTGCTCGGTGCCCATCAACGGATTCGGCGTCTGCCAGGCTGCCGGACGGAATTTCTCGGCGGCCAGTTCGCCGCTCCAGGGACGCACCGGTTGTGGTGCGCGAAAGCGATACTCGCCGGTCGGCGCGGCGGCAAACGGAACACCGCGATACTCGCGCACGCCGTCTTTACTCAGGCCGGTCAATCGGCCACTGCTGATTTCGATTGCGCTCATGGAATCTCCTCCGGGCCGGCAAGTTAGCAGCTTCGCCGGCGGGCGGCGATGACCGGAATTAACTCAATGCCATGACAGATTGTCAGACATTTTACAAAGTACATTTTTCAACCATCGGTACACTTGCCGCCGTTCTCCACCCTATCCGGCCCCTGACGCAAGGACCTCGGGAGAACACTCCCTGACCTGATACTTGATGGAGCACCAACATGAGCGCATTAAACGACACCCTGAAAGACCTGCAAGCCCGCGCTGAGAACGCCCGTGGCGAACTGAAGGCGGCAGCGGAGAAGCTTGAAAAAGCCGCCCGTGGCGCTGCCACCCGCGTGGAAGAAAAGAGCAAGTCGCTGTTCGACGAGCTGGTCAAGACCGGCGAGAAACTGGTCAAGCAGCAAGCCAAAAGCGAAAAGAAAGCCGACAAGAAAACCGCTGAAGGCAGCCGTCTGGAGCAGCTGACCAACCGTGGCGCTGCCCTGCTCGGCCTGCCGACCCGTGAAGACGTGGCCGCGCTGGAGAAGAAGCTGGCCGCCGTTCAGCGCAAGCTGAGCAAGCTGGAAAAATCTGCCGCCGCCTGATGTCGGCATTGTGGCCGGTCCCCGCGACCGGCCACCGCTTTCCCCGCCCCGATTAGAAACAATCTTTCTGTTCCGCTCTTGACTCCGCATCGCCCATGCCGATGATGCTGGCATGACTACACCGAATTTCGGCACCCTGAGTGTCGCCTCCTTCTGGCTCGAATACCTGCTTGATGCCGCCCTGCATCACGGCGTGGATCTGTCTGCCGAACTGGTCCGCCTTGGCGTGACTGACGATCAACTCGAATCGCCGCAGGCCCGGGTGCCGCTACGGGTGGAACACCAGCTGCTGCTGAAAGCCCTGCGCGAAACCAATGATCCGCTGTTTGGCCTGCACATGGGCGAGCGTATCCGGCCGCGCTTTATGGGCGAGCTCGGCTACGCCAGCATGTCCGGCAGCAACCTGCGTCAGGCCATTGACCTGATGGTGCCGTTCCAGCGCGTCACCACCGAGTTTGCTGAAGCACAAGTTCTGCGCGACGGCGATCACGTCACCCTGCTCTGGCACACCGCGTTTGATGAACCGGTGACCACACGGCATCGAGTCGAAGCCTTTTTTGTCGGCGCCGTGACCTTTGGCCGCTGGATCAGCGGCACCGATGAAAACCCGGTGGAAGTGCGCTTCCGCCACGCCATGCCGGAATGCGGCGCCGACGAATACCAGCGCGTGTTCCGTTGCCCGGTAAAGTTTGAACAGCAGGACAATGCCGTGGTGCTGGATCAGCGCCTGCTGGATCTGCCGATGAAAGATGCCGACCCGGAAGTGCATCACATCATGCGCAACCGGCTGCAGCAGGCGGTAACCCGTTACCTGGCCCGCGACAACCTGCTTGATCAGGTACGCATGGAAATCCGCCGGCAACTTGAACGCACCATTCCGCAGGTGGAGAACGTCGCCGAAGGCCTCGATATGAAGCCGTGGACGCTACGCCGCCGGCTGCGTGCCGAGAACACGGATTTTTCCACGGTGCTGGAAGAAGAACGGCGAGCACTGGCCAGCGACTGGCTGATTCACAGCGATCGCTCGGTCAGCCAGATAGCCGCGGATCTCGGTTACTCGGAACAGAGCGCGTTTAATCGCGCCTTCAAACGCTGGTTCGACAGCACCCCGGTAGCGTACCGGCAGGAACATCAGAAACAGCGTTGACCCCGCTACTAATGTAGGAGCCGTCGATCGACGGCGAAAAGATCTTCGCGGCCGATCGGCCGCTCCTACAAACAACCCACCCCTGTAGGAGCCCTCGATCGAGGGCGAAAGGTTTTCGCAGTTTAGCGGCGGCGGTTGCGCGGAGATTTGCCGGCTGGCTTCGCCGCAGCTTTACCGAAACGAGCTGGCGCCGGCTTGGCGGACCGCGGCGGCCGGGCAATCAGACTGGCTTCTTCCGTTTTGCTCGAATCCGCCACCATGCTGTTGATCAGCGCCATTTCCGCCGCCGTCAGCTCGCGCCACTGCCCCGGACGCAGCCCACCAAGACGGATATTCATGATCCGCACCCGACGCAGCCTGGTCACCTCGTAACCGAGATATTCGGTCATGCGACGAATCTGCCGGTTTAATCCCTGAGTCAGAATAATGTTGAAGGTATCCGCGGAAACCCGTCGCACGGTGCAAGGCCGGGTCATGGTGCCGAGAATCGGAATCGGCTGGGACATGCGGCGGACAAACTCGTCATCAAACGGTTTGTCGACGGTCACCACATATTCTTTCTCGTGGGCATTACCGGCACGCAGGATCTTGTTGACGATATCGCCGTCATTGGTCAGCAGGATCAACCCCTCGGACGGCTTGTCGAGACGACCAATGGGGAAAATCCGCCCGCCCGGATAGCGCACCGCATCGACGATATTGCCGTGCACTTCGCGATCGGTGGTACAGGTAATGCCCACCGGCTTGTTATAAACCAGATACACCGCCGGCGGTTTTGCTTTCAGCAACTTGCCACGCACCGTGACCTGATCGCCGTCAGCCACCCGGGTACCCATCTGCGCCACCGCGCCATTGATGCGCACCTGGCCTTCTTCAATCAGACGATCGGCTTCACGGCGCGAGCAGATGCCGGTGTCACTGATAAACTTGTTCAGCCGGATGCCGGTCAAAACCGTGCTCCCCAGTAAAGACGCTTGCTCTGCCCGAGCGTCAGGCCAGCGGCATAACCGGCCATCAGATGCGGGCGCACCAGATGTTTCAGGACACCGAAACTGAGCGGCAGCGTCGCGTAAAACATCGCTGCAAGCGGATGCACCCTCTTCAGCTCACCGGACCAGCGGCGCATATCGGCAATGTAATCCGCAGCGACATCGGCGCCGGCAAGAATCGCCGCAGCAGCGCGCTGGCCACTGAGCACCGCGCCATAAATGCCTTCACCGAGCAGCGGCTCGGTAAAACCGGCGGCGTCGCCCACCAGCAGCACACGGCCGGCGGCAAGACGTTGCCGATGACCCCAGGTGCCCAGTGGAAAGCCCTGCACATGGGTCAGCGCATCACTGCCGAGACGCGTCATGGCATAGGCCGCCAACGCATCGCGATCCACCTTTGCGCCGTTCTGGGTGCGCACATACAGGCCGACATTGACATGATCGCCCTTGGGAAACAGCCAGCCATAGCCATCCGGCACGGCGCCCAGATCAAAGGTGGTTTCCGGATAACGACGGCACTGTTCGCGGCTGAGCAGCCCTTCAATGGCCATGGCACCGTGCTGCGCACCACCGCCGATGGCGAGACGACGCACCGCACTGTTGGCGCCATCGGCGCCGATCAGATAACGGGCCTGAATCGGCTTGCCGTCCACGGTCAGAACAATGCCGTCGCTGTGACAACGAAAACCGTCCAGCCGATGAATAATCTGCAACTCGGCACCGGCCTGCTGTGCCTGCTCGCGACAGAGCTGATCCAGCTCCGGGCGATGGGTCATCACACAGACCTGCGAGTCGGCCGCAAACGGCGTCTCGCGGCGCAGCGCCAGACTCATCTGCAACACCGACACGGTTTCACGAATCACGGGATCGAGGGGAAAACGATAAAGACGGCGGGCCTTTTCGGTGACGCCACCGGCACAGGGTTTGTGACCGGTGCTGGCGTGACGATCAAGCATCAGCACCGACAGGCCGGAGCGGGCAAGATCATAACCGGCAGCACAGCCCGCCTGCCCGGCCCCGACAATGATCACATCCACCTGCGCCATCAATTTCTCCCGTAGGAGCGGCCGATCGGCCGCGAAAGCTTTCGCCGTCGGTCGACGGCTCCTACATGGTTAGAAAGATTCTTTCAGGCCGACGGTGAGGTTGAATACCTTCCGGTCTGCGCTGCTATCCGGGTCAACCGCAAAGTAACCTTCGCGTTCGAACTGGAAGCCCTGCGCCACTTCGGCGCTGGCCAGTGATTCCTCCGCCACCGCATCGGCAAACACCGTCAGCGATTTCGGGTTGATGCTGTCGAGGAAGGTCTTGCCCTCTTCCGTCTTGTCCGGATTGGCCTCGGTAAACAGCCGGTCATACAGACGCACTTCGCAGGCCACATGACGGCTCGCCGAGACCCAGTGAATGACACCACGGACCTTGCGCCCTTCCGGGTTCTTGCCGAGGGTATCCGGGTCATAGCTGCAGCGGATTTCGCTGATCTCGCCACTGGCATCACGAATCACTTCATTGGCGCGGATCACGTAGCCATAACGCAGGCGCACTTCATCACCGAGCACCAGACGCTTGTATTTCTTGTCCGCTTCCTCAAGGAAATCCTCGCGATCAATAAACACTTCGCGGGTCATCGGAATCGGTCGCGTGCCCATGGCTTCGTTTTGCGGATGTACCGGGCCATTCAGAATTTCCACCTTGTCCGCATCCCAGTTCTCGATCACCACCTTGACCGGACGCAGCACGCAAAACGCACGCGGTGCATTCTGGTTCAGATCATCACGAATGGCGGATTCGAGCATGCCCATATCGACAATCGAATCGGCCCGGGCAACGCCGACCATGTCGCAGAACTTGCGCAGGCTGGCCGGGGTGTAACCGCGCCGGCGCAGACCGGCAATGGTCGGCATGCGCGGATCATCCCAACCGGATACATGACCCTCGTCGACCAGCTGCTTCAGCTTGCGCTTGCTGGTGACGGTGTAGTTCAGATTCAGGCGGGCAAATTCGGTCTGCTTCGGCTGCGCCGGCAGCGTGCAGTGTTCGATCACCCAGTCATACAGCGGCCGGTGCGCTTCAAATTCCAGCGTGCACAGGCTATGGGTGATGCCTTCCAGCGCATCGGAAATCGGATGGGTGAAATCGTACATCGGGTAGATGCACCACTTGTCACCGGTCTGGTGGTGGCTGACCTTGCGCACCCGGTACAGCACCGGATCACGCATATTGATGTTCGGGCTGGCCATGTCGATTTTGGCCCGCAGCACCGCCTTGCCTTCATCAACATCGCCGGCACGCATCTTTGCAAACATGGCCAGATTCTCGGCGACGCTGCGGTCCCGGAACGGGCTCGGCTTGCCCGGCTCTTTCAGGGTGCCGCGATACTCGCGCATCTGTTCAGCGGACAGCTCATCAACATAGGCCAGGCCCTTGTTGATCAGCTCCACCGCGCAGTCGTGGATCTGCTCGAAATAACCGGAGGCATAACGCACCTCGCCAGCCCACTGAAAACCGAGCCAGCTGACGTCGCGCTGGATGGCGCTGACGTATTCCTCGGATTCCTTCTCCGGGTTGGTGTCATCAAAACGCAGGTTGCACTCGCCCTGATAATCCACCGCCAGCCCGAAATTCAGGCAGATCGATTTGGCATGGCCAATATGCAGATAGCCGTTCGGCTCCGGCGGAAACCGGGTCACCACCTTGCGCTGTCGCCCCTCGGCCAGATCGCGGTCGATCAGCTGACGGATAAAGTTGGTGGGCGCGGCATTTTGGTCAGTCATGAGTGGCAGAACCGGCTGAAATCGAAGGTGGGCTAGTGTACAGTGCGGCTCTTTCCCGTCAAAGCCAAGGAGCCGCCATGAAAGCGCTGCTGCGTACCACCTACGGAGATATCACCCTGGCCCTGGATGCCGACAAGGCACCCGTCACCGTGGCCAATTTCGCCAACTATGTGAAAGATGGCTTCTATAACGGCACCATCTTCCACCGGGTGATCAGCAATTTCATGATCCAGGGCGGCGGCTTTACCGAAAAGATGGACCAGAAGCCGACCAAGGCACCGATCAAGAATGAGGCGGCCAACGGCCTGTCCAATGAAGTCGGCACCGTTGCCATGGCCCGCACCTCGGACCCGCACTCGGCCACTGCTCAATTTTTCATCAACATCGCCGACAACCACTTCCTCGACAAGGCCCAGTCTCAGGACGGTTGGGGCTATGCGGTATTTGGCAAGGTGGTGGACGGCATGGACGTGGTCAACAAGATCAAGGCTGTGGCCACCGGCACCAGCGGCTTCCACCGCGATGTACCGAAAGAAACCGTGCTGATCGAATCTGCCGAGATTCTGGAGGGCTGATCATGCGCTTTCTGCTTGCCGCCCTGCTCTGCCTGCCGCTGATGGCGCAGGCAGGGAATCCAAAGGTCGCGCTCGACACCAACATGGGCAAGATCGTGCTGGAGCTTTACAGCGACAAGGCTCCGAAAACCGTGGAGAACTTTCTCGGTTATGTCGATGCCGGGTTCTACTCCGACACCATCTTTCACCGGGTAATCCGCGACTTCATGATTCAGGGCGGCGGCTTCGATCAGCAGAACAGACAGAAGACCACCCGCGCACCGGTGGTCAACGAGGCGGACAATGGCCTGCGTAACGAGCGCGGTACCATCGCCATGGCACGCACCTCGGATCCACATTCGGCCACCGCCCAGTTCTTTATCAATACCGTCGACAACCGTTCGCTGGATCACACCGGCAAGGATACGCGTGGCTGGGGCTATGCCGTATTTGGCCGGGTAACAGAAGGAATGGATGTGGTCGACAGCATTCGCGCCACTCGAACCGCACAGGGCGCGCTGAATGGTTACCCCGCAACCGACGTCCCGGTGATGCCGATCATTATCCGTAGCGTCTCGCGCGTTACCGATGAGCCGGTGAAAAAGAAGTCGTAATGTCGTACACCCTGTTTATTTCCGACCTTCATCTGGACACCCCGCGCCCGGAGCATGTCCGGGCGCTGGACCAGCTTATCGGCGAACATGCTGGCAAGGCTGAAGCTCTTTATGTGCTTGGCGATCTGTTTGAAAGCTGGATTGGCGATGACGATGACGCCGAGTTCAATGTCAGCGTTGAGAAAATCTTCCGTCGATTCAGCGACGCCGGTGGCAAGCTGTATTTCATGCATGGCAATCGCGACTTTATGCTCGGCGATGAATTTGCCTCACGCTGTGGCGGCGCATTGATCGCTGAATACACCGTGGTTGATCTTTACGGGCGACCGACCCTGCTGCTGCACGGCGACAGCCTGTGCACCCGGGACGAAAAGTATCAGCAGTTTCGCAGCATGGTCCGCGCCGAAGCCTGGCAGAAAGACATGCTGGCAAAACCCTTGCAGGAACGCCGCATGATCGCCCAGTTTCTGCGCATGCAAAGCCAGCAGGGCAATGCCAACAAGGCTGACAACATCATGGATGTGACACAGGAAGAAGTGATAAAGGCGCTTGATGACGCCGGCGTACGCGACATGATCCATGGCCATACCCATCGCCCGGCCGTGCACGAAGTGGAAACCGCCAACGGCCCGGGCAAGCGCTATGTCCTCGGCGACTGGGGCGACAGCCTGTGGCTGATCCGCGCCGACCCAAGCGGCAACGACCTGCAACAACACCCTGTCTGATCAGGCCCCTAGCCAGACTCTGGCACGCCGGAATGGAAACGGAATTCCGTATCCGGGGTTTCAATCAACTCCCGCTCCAGCGCAACAAACTCTGCCACCCGTGCAGAAATATCCTCGCCGGCGTACAGCTCGGCCAGGCGCAGATAATCCTCGAAATGGCGTGATTCGCTTTTCAGCAGGAAGCGGTAATAACGCCCCAGCTCCTTATCAACAAACGGCGCCAGCGCGGCAAAGCGTTCGCAGGAGCGCGCTTCAATCAGGGCGCCGATAATCAGCACATCCACCAGCTTGCCCGGCTCTTCATTGCGCATATGCTTGCGCAACGACGCGGCATAACGCGATGGCGACAGGTGATCGTACTGGACGTCACGCTGACGCATGATCTGCAGCACCTGCTCGAAATGCAGCAGCTCTTCACGGGCCAGCTGGCTTAACGCATCGAGCAGCTCGGGGCGGTCGACATAGCGGAACATCAGGTTCAGCGCCGTACTCGCCGCCTTCTTTTCGCAGTGGGCATGATCGATCAGCAGGATATCCGGGTGCTGCAAGGCCCAATCGATCCACGCCTGCGGCGTGGCGCAGGGCAGAAACTCGCGGATCGCTGAAATATCGTGCATGGCCACACCCCGTGGAAAACGCCGCGAAGTATAAGCGAGGCGCTCGGCAGCATCACCCCTGGCCTTTGTCCTTTGCCCGCAGCCGGGTGGCAGGCATAATCCGCGGCCATGGGCAGAGAAACCTCCGACAACTCCCTTTACAACCGTTTCCGTGGTCAGCTCGCTGTGCTGGCGCTGCGGCTGTTGTCGTGGCTGCCCTTCTCGCTGAACCGTCGGCTTGGCAGTCTGATCGGCCGGCTTGGCTGGCAGCTGCGGAGCGAATCCCGGACGATCAGCCAGATCAATGTCGGCCTGTGCTTCCCGGAGCTTGATCGCACGGCGCAGGACACGCTGATCAAACAATCGCTTATCGAAACCGGCAAGGGCACCAGCGAGCTGGCCTGGCTGTGGCTGCATCCGGATGAAGCGCTGAACATGATTCGCCGCATCGACGGTGATCAACCGCTGCGCGAGACGCTGGCCAGCGGTCGTGGCGTGATGGTGCTGGCGCCGCATCTGGGCTGCTGGGAGCTGGTCAATTTCTGGCTCTCCAGCGAGTTCGACATGCATGCCATGTTCAAACCGTCGAAATTCGAGCAGGTGAATGCACTGGTGGGCAAAAGCCGCGCCCATTTCAAAAGCACCCTGCATCCGGCCAGCGCCCGCGGCGTGGCCGGCCTCGCCCGGGCGCTGAAATCCGGCCCGGTGGTCACCGGCATCCTGCCCGATCAGGTGCCGGACAAACGTAGCGGCGAGATCGTGCCGTTCTTCGGCCGCCCGGCCTGGACTGCCACCCTGCCCTGCAAACTGCTGCAGCAAAGCGGCGCCCGTGCCTTTATGGTGTTTGCCAAACGACTGCCGGGAACGGAGGGTTACGAGCTGATCATCCGCGAACCGGAAGCCGGCATTTACGATCCGGATCTCGCCACCGCGCTGGCCGCCATGAACCGCTCCATTGAAGCGCTGGTCCGCGAAGCGCCGGAGCAGTACATCTGGAACTACAAGCGCTTTCGCCGCAAAAACCAGCCCGGCATGCCGAGCAGCCCGTACCGAACATGACCCCCCATGACGCCCAGGCGCGTGAGGGTACTCACTCAAAGGTAGTTCAGTTCGCTACCGATCAGGCCGCCTTGCAGCCCTGGATCGAGATGGAGTGCTACCAGCTTGGTTGCGGCGATACGCTGGCGCGGATTGATCATCTGGACCTGGGGTCACCACAGCTGGTCCGCGAAACCCAGACCGCCGCCGTTCAGAAGCTGGGCATAACACCGGCAAACCTGTGCACGGTGTCCGTTTGCACACCTGATCCAACTTTTCGCTTTTCCGAGCTTGCTGCAAGTGCCACCGACGCGGTTTTCTTTATGCCCGGAAACACTGAATTTGATATTTACGTCCCCGCGGGAGCCTGCACTTCGTACATCAGTCTGGACCAGGAAGAGCTGCTACGCAGCGCTCGCGCGATTGCACCGACAGCATGGGAGCTCGCCCCGGCCCAGCTGATTTCCATTTCCGCTGCCAGCCGGCCCGCATTCAGCCACCTGGTAAATCAGGTGTTAGAGCAGGCAAGGCGCCTCACCGGCAACGGCGAGCCGGTTGATGCATCAGTGCTGCATACGGTCATCATGCAAGGCATCGAGATGATTATTGCCACGGGATCGGATGCGATGCTGGCCGAGCCGGAACGTGCACGAGCACTGCATGTGTGCCGGAAAGCACGCGCCTTCATTGATGAACAGCTGGCAATGGATACGGTGCCAACTATTGCCGATACCTGCCGGGCTACAGAGGTTTCCGAACGCACGCTTCAATATGCCTTCCGCCGTTACGTCAACATGACGCCACTGATCTATCTGCGCATGTGTCGCCTGAACCGGGTGCGCGCAACGCTTCGTCATCTCGACTCGAACAGCACGACGGTAACAACCGTCGCCCTGCGTTACGGTTTCATTCATCTTGGCCGCTTCTCGGCAGACTATAAAAACGCCTTTGGCGAGCTTCCCTCCGAAACACTTTGCCGTTGATATCCGCAGCCTGACCGAGAAAGCCCTTCCGCTTTGCGGAAATCGGATAGCCCGTCCCTGACATGCCCCCCAGACTACTGCGATATCTCTGCCAATCCTCTGTGGGTCAAACATGATGAAATACTTTTTCTCCGGGCTACTGGCCCTGTGCGTACTGGCTGGCTGCGGCGGCGACAGCAAACATACCTGGTATCAGGACCTGGACAGTGACGGCTACGGCGATATCAACGTGAGCGAAGTATCCCGATCAAAACCGGCCGGCTTTGTACGCATAGCAGGAGACTGTGATGATGATGATGTGCTGATCAACCCTGATGCTGAAGAAATCCCGCTGAATGATATTGATGAAGACTGCGACGGCTTTGATCTGCTGGCCCTGTACATCGATGCGGATGGCGACAGCTATGGCGATGAGAACGCCAGCCCTGTGTATGACACGGTCCCCTACGCAAACTATGTCACCGACAACAGCGATTGCGATGACAGCCTGGCAACCGGCTTCGCCATCAACCCGGATGCCACCGAAGTGAATGACCAGTTCGATAATGACTGCGACGGCGTTGTAAATGATGGTCCATTCGTCGTCGGTGACTATGGCCCGGCTGGTGGCGTCGTGTTCTACGTCGACGGGGCCAACGGTCTGGAGGCTGCGCCGGTAGATCAGGACAGCGGCACCGGCGCACCGTGGGGCTGCCACGGAACCAATGTCGCCGGCGCAGCCAGCGGCGATCTTGGCGCAGGGGCGCAGAATACGGCAGATATCATCGCCGCGAACTGCCCGGAGGCCACTACCGCCGCCAAACTGGCCACGGCCTATAGCCTGAACGGATACAGCGACTGGTTCTTACCCTCGTTAAATGAGCTGCGTACCTTGTATTCACAACGGAACACCGTCGGTAACTTCCTGCCGGGCTCCTACACGAAGACGTACTACTGGAATTCGACAGAAACACACGCCAATTATGTTTTTACTAAAGCGTTCAATACGGGGCTGGAGCAGAACACCACCAAGACGACCAACCTGAGAGTACGTGCAATTCGCGCCTTCTAGTGGCATGGACCTGAGTCTGGCAGCCGCCCCACCCGGCTGCCGGAGCAGGCCCGCACCCGGCACATCACCTTCCCTGAATAGTGGGTATCACATCATTTATCACGGTTATTCCGCCCCCTCGCTACCAAGCCAACCCGCTTTCCTCTATAATCGCGCCGCTTTGCCACCCCCGGAATCAACCCTAATCATTTGATTTCCAAAAGAAATCAAAACAGCAGACGAGGGATTTATTGTGCTTGACGCCTATCGCAAACATGTTGAAGAACGCGCCGCCGAAGGCGTGCCGCCGAAACCGCTTAACGAACTGCAGGTCGCCGAACTGGTCCTGCTGCTGAAAAACCCGCCGAAAGGCGAAGAAGCATTCCTCGTTGATCTGCTGGAAAACCGCATTCCGCCGGGCGTGGACCAGGCCGCTTACGTTAAAGCCGCGTTCCTTGCCGACGTTGCCAAAGGCAAAGCCACTTCCCCGCTGGTGACCCGCGTCCACGCTACCCAGCTGCTCGGCACCATGCAGGGCGGTTATAACGTGGCCCCGCTGGTCGATCTGCTGGACGACGCCGAGTGTGGCGCCACCGCCGCCGAAGCCCTGAAAGGCACCCTGCTGGTATTTGATGCCTTCCACGACGTGGAAGAGAAATCCAAAGCCGGCAACAAACTGGCCAAAGAAGTGATTCAAAGCTGGGCCGACGCCGAGTGGTTCACCAGCCGCCCGGATCTGGCCGAGAAGATGACCGTCACCGTGTTCAAGGTGACCGGCGAAACCAACACCGACGATCTGTCCCCGGCCCAGGACGCCTGGAGCCGCCCGGACATGCCGCTGCATGCCAACGCCATGCTGAAGAACGCCCGTGACGGCATCTTCCCGGAGAAAGACGGCGAAATCGGCCCGCTCAAGCAAATGGCCGAACTGAAAGCCAAAGGCCACCCGGTTGCCTACGTGGGTGACGTGGTCGGTACCGGCTCGAGCCGTAAATCCGCCACCAACTCGGTGCTGTGGCACTTCGGCGACGACATCCCGTATGTGCCGAACAAGCGCGGCGGCGGTGTCTGTATCGGCAGTAAAATCGCCCCGATCTTCTTCAACACCATGGAAGACTCCGGCGCCCTGCCGTTCGAGTGTGATGTTTCCAGCATGAACACCGGCGACGTGATCGACATCTATCCGTTCGCTGGCAAAGTGGAAAAAGACGGCAAAGTGATTGCCGAGTTCAAGCACAAGTCCGACGTGATTCTGGACGAAGTGCGCGCCGGCGGCCGCATCAACCTGATCATCGGCCGTGGCCTGACCGCCAAGGCCCGCGAATCCCTCGGCCTGCCCGCCTCCACTCTGTTCCGCCTGCCGGAGCAGCCGGCCGACACCGGCAAGGGCTTCACCCTGGCCCAGAAAATGGTCGGCAAGGCCTGCGGCCTGGAAGGCGTGCGCCCGGGCATGTACTGCGAACCGAAGATGACCACCGTCGGCTCCCAGGACACCACCGGCCCGATGACCCGTGACGAACTGAAAGACCTCGCTTGCCTCGGCTTCTCTGCCGACCTGGTGATGCAGTCGTTCTGTCACACCGCCGCCTACCCGAAGCCGGTTGACGTGGAAACCCACCACACCCTGCCGGACTTCATCATGAACCGTGGCGGTGTATCGCTGCGTCCGGGCGACGGCATTATTCACAGCTGGTTGAACCGCATGCTGCTGCCCGACACCGTCGGCACCGGCGGCGACTCGCACACCCGTTTCCCGCTGGGCATTTCCTTCCCGGCCGGCTCTGGTCTGGTGGCCTTTGCTGCCGCCACCGGCGTGATGCCGCTGGATATGCCGGAATCGGTACTGGTGCGCTTCAAAGGCAAAATGCAGCGCGGCATCACCCTGCGTGATCTGGTCCATGCGATCCCGCTGCAGGCGATCAAAGAAGGTCACCTGACTGTTGCCAAAGCCGGCAAGAAAAACGTTTTCAATGGCCGCATCCTGGAAATCGAAGGTCTGGAAGAGCTGACCGTCGAGCAGGCATTCGAACTGTCTGACGCCTCTGCCGAGCGTTCCGCCGCGGGCTGCTCCATCACCCTGTCGGAAGCCAGCGTTACCGAATACCTGAAATCCAACATCACCATGCTGAAGTGGATGATTGCCAATGGTTACGGCGATGCCCGCACCATCGAGCGTCGTATCCGCGGCATGGAAGCGTGGCTGGCCAACCCGAAACTGATGCGCGCCGACAAGGATGCCGAGTACCACACAGTCATCGAAATCGACATGGATCAGATCAAGGAGCCGGTACTGTGCTGCCCGAACGACCCGGACGACGCCAAGGTGCTGTCTGACGTGGCTGGCGCCAAGATCGACGAAGTGTTTATCGGCAGCTGCATGACCAACATCGGCCACTTCCGCGCCGCCGGCAAACTGCTGGAGAAAGTGGAAAGCGGCGCCATGCCGACCCGCCTGTGGATCGCCCCGCCGACCAAGATGGACCAGCACCAGCTGACCGAAGAAGGCTACTACAACATCTACGGCCGCGCCGGTGCCCGCACCGAAATGCCGGGCTGCTCGCTGTGCATGGGTAACCAGGCACGCATCGCGCCGAAGTCCACCGCAGTGTCCACCTCCACCCGTAACTTCCCGAACCGTCTCGGTCAGGGCGCGGATGTGTACCTGGCCTCTGCGGAACTGGCGTCTGTGGCTTCCATTCTCGGCAAACTGCCGACCGTGGAAGAGTACATGCAGTACGCCGACACCATCGACTCCATGTCGAAGGATATCTACCGTTATCTGAACTTCGATCAGATGAAGGAATATACCGACGTGGCAGACAAGGTGCAGATTCCGGTGGCTCAGGTGAGCTGATTGGGGTTTTGCTCTTGGCGTTAACAAAAAGCCCGGCTTCCGCCGGGCTTTTTGTTAACGCCAAGACTAACTTTCCCTTGAAAAATTTCTCTCCCAGTTCTCATACACTTCGAACCCGTTCTCCTCATCAATCTCCAGTCGATGAAAATGACTGCCATGACCGTCCCGGCTAACTATGTATATGCAGAGATAGCCCCTCGGGATTTCCCCATTTCTAAGGGAAACAAGAAGCGATCGAATTAGTTCAGGAGAATGAGTCTCCAACACAACATTACATTCTTTCTGAACCACTGTATCAACGAAAACTTTCCCTAATCGCTTAGCAGCCAGAGGGTGCAAATGCAGTTCCGGCTGCTCAAACAAAAGCGTTGCACCCTTTGATGCGTAGCTACACTGAGCCAATACAGGAAGAATCTGAGAAACGCCATAGCCGAGATCCGCCAATCCAAGCCTTTTACCACTATCAATAGTAAGCGCTACATCAAAGAGGTCCGAGCCTCCAACACGAGATATGTCAAGACGATCCGCGAGACCAATATCCGCGAGCCAACCAGAAACTTGATCTATATGTGGCCGCTTGCGTTTCTGCATGACTTCGTTAGAAAGAAGCGGGACTGTACTCTCTCCCATTGATCCGACTTCTACTGGAGAGGCACCTCGAGCCGGGTAACTCCTCTGAGGGGGCTGACGAAACGGACCAAGATAGTGAACACCAGAAAGAGCGGATCGCAAGTGCTTCTGCCCAGACATAAAGGGCAAATACTCCCTAGGCGGCCGTCCATAATTTGACCCACCATAGTATCTTTCATCAAAAAAGAAGCCGTCCGCCAACTTGAGAGAGACCCTCTTTCCCCTACTTGGCGTGACAGTAAAAACTGCACCAGACTTTTTTATCTGATACGTGTGCACACCAACAGAGATGCTTGCGGAGTCGAGCGATACTTCTTGAGTCCTCTTAGAGCACTTAAACTTATAAATTGCTGATATGGAACCCTTGCCAGGAACAACCTTTCCATCATTATCCACATCAAGGAAAACCGCATCCTCAATTTCAACACCCAACGTAATGAGATCGGAATAAGATCTGCTGTGAATTACCTCAATAAACCTACCAAGATGAACGCTAGCATACTCAGAATCTAGAATAAGAGGCCTATCATCGTTGGCAATTTTTACCGTCTGCGCCATACAGGCAAGGCCATGCATACAACTACTTTTCTCCGAAGAATTAGCTCCGAGAAAAAGAGTAATCGGCTTAATTTCAATATCAGCCTCATCCCCAAGACCTTTAAAGTTCCCGACCTTAACTCTCGATATCCTCACAACCCCCTCCCATAAAAAAAGATCTTTCTAAAAATCATCAACCTCTCTCCTTGGAATAACGGCTGGAGAAATCTTCTTAATATCAACCGCCCCTGGTTTTTTACTTCCAAACTCATGCTTTGCAAATCCCATCATTAACAAATGCTTCATCTCATTTTGCTCTTGATGCGTGGCAAAATCATACTGATATACAGTTGACAAAGCATTTACTACATCAAATAGATAGAAAGAATTTTTTGATATCCCAGCAATGTAATCCTCTACGCACCTCCTCCAATCGTGCGGACGCTCAAAGATTATTAAAATCGCGAGAGCATGACGAAGAAAAGAATCACTCTCCTTGCTAAACTGATCATACAATAAAGGACCCATTTTTCTTGAATAAAGGTCATACTTGAACATGTTCACAACATTGACAGGATTGGAAAAAAATATAACAGGTATTCTTTCCTGAACTGTGCTTCCAAAATCCCCTTCAAGTATGAAATTTTGCCCTTCAAAATTGGCAGCCCCCTTTTCAGCAAGAAGCGGGGCCAACGCAAAAAGTATTTTAGAAACCTCTTTCCATGCCCTAAGAATAAGACCTAATACTCTTCGCTTCAGATCAGGGTCAACATAATCACTGTTGCGAAGAGCCCTAGAGGCCGCCTTGGCCTTTCTAATCAGAGCAGTCAGGGAGTACTCATTAAATATCCTTTGCACACTTTGATTGTAAGGGCGAAGTTGATTATATGCCGAGTCAGCATGGCGGTCCTTTATCTCACTAGGAAGATTTGACTCAGAAACATCCTTGTCAACTATTCTACGTATATCCTCAAGAGACTCCTGAGTTGGCTTCCATAAAGCACTATCAAGCGGATTAGAACTTGATGAAAACCCCGTCTTTTTCTCTACAATTTGACAAGCCTCCTCTAGATCCAAAGACAGAATATTCAAAACATCAGATCTAGCCCTATCGATGCCAGTATAAAACTCAATTATTTCAGGAAAAGAAACCAAACTCTGTTCCTTTAATATATAGTCTCTAAAATCGGAATCAGAATACATTCTGATTGCAGAAAAATAATATATCCAATAAGAAGACCTAAAATCATATTCTCCGTCCACACACACAATAATATGATTCTCGTAAAGAATATCAAAAACAACCGAAACCTCTAGCTCCAAAAGCTTCTCATCGCAGTATCTTTTTAAAGACGAAAGAAAATATTCTTTTGAGAATGAAAAGCAATCATTCCGTATCATCTCCTCGCAAAACCTCCCGAGGACATACTCACAATCCTTTACATCTGGGCGAGACGAGTAAACGCTATAATCATCAAGATTGAAAAGTGCAAACAGAACCATCTCAATCATTTTAGTTCTATTTGCAGGACTCTCTTCAAAATGACCTTCGCAGGCCTTCAGCAATGTTATACAGTTCAGCGGCGTTCTATGTATATTAAGAACATCAAGATCCCTGACTATTCTCTCAACAAGAACATTTTCCTCCCCTATGTTTCTACTCTCATTATAGTGAGATACAACTTTTCTAATCTGCTTTCTTGGCATTGCAAGAAGATGTATTACATTAAACTCACGATTAATTGATTCAATATCAGGAGAATCTTTAAATGAAGCCCCCTCCATATTCTGCATCACTATAATTGGCCTGCCCTTATACTCGTTACACAATGCCCGCATAAACTTTTTTGCACCTGGCTCATCGGGATTCCACGAGTCAACCACGATTCCATCAACTTCTTTACTCTTTAAACCAAGAACTTCGACCTCCTTAGATACTTCTTTTATGGCATCTCTGCGAAGCACTTTTCTAGCATCAACATATACAAAAAACTTACCAGAGTTCCATGCATCTAATATCATTTTGTGGGCTAGACATGTCTTTCCAAACTGCGGGGGAGACTTAATTATATATGAGCCCCCATTTTGGATAATGTCGATGTAGTTGATTCTTGAATCAAAGTTACTATCAGGATTTTGAGATATCGAATTTGATGTACTGAGAATCGGATCCAGCCAAACCATGGAGCAGCCAGAGAATGTGCTCATCGCATCATGAAATCTTCCCATCATAATGCGGCGAACATTACTATTAACGTAGTCTTCGACTATCTCCTTTGCCCTACTAGAGATATCAGGATCATTGGAAGATTCTCCATATTTTTTTACAAGACAGTCTTTCAGTGCTGCATAAACTTTTTCTTTAAAATTATCAATGTCGGAATAGCCCCCATATAGCCCTCCAAGCTCAGTAATTTTAGCCTTAAACTCTCTCACCTTAGAAAGCTGCTTAATATCAATATCATCCGGATCCATAGGAACTGACCCAAAGAAAAACATAACATCTATGTCTCTTGATTTTTTATACTTAGAAAAGGCAATACCAAACTCCTCCTCAGTACCCGATCCTGCTCGTTTTGTTGGAGACCCAAACTTTGTCTTCATTATTCCAATGAAAATATCGTACCTATCTTCCACAGATCTATTAATTACGTCTTGAGCATCCTCTCCAAAACCAGGGCTTACATTTCTTTCCCATCTAATAACCTCAAGACGAACACCTAGAATGTCACCAATCGATAAATTGATATTATTAACAACCTCATCACATGCATTTCTTTCATCGCCTGTATCAGATGGAGACGCGATGAAAACTTTAACTATTTTGGTCATTTTATTGCCCCATATTTTTTCTTAAAGAAAGAATTAAATACTTGGAAGATTTCAATCTTCCGACTTCGAAATTATGATTTTTGACCTACCCTATGACATGCATTTGGCTTACATGAATTCGCTTTAGGCATCGGCACTAAACCCACAGCCCGACCAAAACCTCCGTCGCCCTAGTCATCGCCACATAAGCCAACCTGACCTCCTCCTCCCGCTTCTCCTCCGGCAACTTCTCCACATCCGGCAATTCCGCCACCGCCACCACCGGAAACTCCAGCCCCTTGCTGGAATGCATGGTGACAAAGTTAACGGCATCGGCTTGCTGCGGCGCAGGCGCCCTGCCCTTGCCTTTGTTGGCCTGCTTCAGCCACTTCACCGGGATGCCGCAGCGCTGGAACAGTTTTTCTGCCTGGTCGGCCTGCCACTGGTAGCGATACACCAGCGCCATGTCGCTGTAGTGCCAGCCTTCGCGCTCCAGTGACTGGAAGCGTTCGATCACGGCTTTGAGTTTGTCTTCAAAGCGCGGCAGTTTGATCACTTCCGGCTTTCTGCCGGCGCGGGCGCTGGATTGCGGCTGGATCAGGGGCACGCCGTCGTCGTCCATGTCGGCCGGTTGCAGTACGTCTTTGGCGAACTGGTAGGCGAAGTCGAGAATTTCGGCAGTGTTGCGGTAGTTGAGCTTGAGAATGGTGGTGCGGCCGGCGGCCTGGATGCCGACGCTTTTGAAACTGAATTTTTGCCGATTGGCTTTTTTGCCGTAGATGTTTTGGGCGTCGTCGTACAGTACCAGCAGCGAGCTGGTGTCCTGCGACACCATTTGCACCACCAGTTTCAACCAGTGCGGTTCGAAGTCGTGGCCTTCGTCGATCATGATGGCACCGTATTGCCCGGCCGGTATCTGGCCGCTGTCGACACCGCGAATCAGGTTGTTGACGAGCTCGTCGGCGTAGGCGTTGAAGTCATTACTGGCGGCCGGCAGGGTGGCCTGATAGCTGACCAGTTGCTGCCGGCACCAGGCGTGGAAGTTGTACACCTGCACCTTGCCTTCCAGACCCTTGCGCACGATCAGGTCGCGCAATTTGTCGGCCAGCACGCGGTTGTAGCACAGCACCAGAATCGGTTTTACCAACACCTTGGCGAGGTATTCGGCGCGGTAGCCAAGGATCATGGTTTTGCCGGAGCCGGCGACGCCATGGATCACCCGGTGGCCGTCGCCGAGGCTGCGGGCCAGTTGCTCCTGCTGCAGGTCCATCAGCTTCAGGACGTCGGGGATATCCATGATGTTGTGGTTATCGACAAACAGATCGCGCTGCTCGCCAAGGCGGATTTCCGGGAACAGGTGCCAGCGGATGCGATCGATCTGCGGCAGCGACAGCACCCGGTTAAAGCTCACCGGGAACATATTCCAGAGCCGTTCCTGAAAGGCTTCGGCATCGACGGACTCGGTCATCTCGTCGCCGCAGATCACCCGCGCCGGCGGCATCACTTCGCCCAGCTGCGCTTCATGAAACTGCTTGCGGGTAATGTTGGGCAGCACCACGCCGTGACTCCACGGCAATAGCAGCTTGCCTGCATAGTCGCCTTCGCTGGCCACCAGCGCCGGATCCAGCTTGAGCAGATCCGCCAACGCATGGGCATACACCCTGCCCTGCTCGAACGGGTTCTTGTCTTTCTTGATGCCGGTGTCGGTAAGCAGCTCCACCTGCAGCTTGTCGACCCGATGCAGCGTGGACAGGCGCCAGTCCTTCACCTCCAGCACCAGAATGCCGCGACGCGGATGCAGCACCAGAAAATCCGGATGCAACGCCCGCGGGCCGATGGCCGGCTCGTACCAGATCAGGTAGTCGTCCTCGAGCTTCTGCTCCAGCCGCTCACCCAGGCGCTTCTCGCCCGGGGTCATGGTGCGTTTGCAGGTGGACAGTGCGGGAATCAGGACGGCCATCTAGCGTGGGCCCCGGTAATGCGCAGGCACGGCGACTGATCGCGCGGGTAACGCCCGGAGCACGAGGGAGGTCAAGCCAAGGGTGGCGGGGAGTGTCATCCGGGTCCCTGTTTTTATTCTTGTCGTCCTGAGTAGTGCGAAGGTACCAGAACGTGAAGGGATGGCCAAATGGTTAACGAGGGAAATTCTTTGGATATCAGAGTGATATCAATCTCGGGTTGCGGCGCGTCGGGCAGCGAACTCGGCCTCAACGTCGGCGGCTGGAATCAGGTCACCTGCCGCCGCCGAGGCTCGCGCTTGCGCTACCTTATCGGCCAGCCAGGCGTCGTAGCTCTGGGCTTGCTGTTGCTCGGCCACGTAGTTACGCATGAAGTCACGTAAAAGCTGGGCTCCGGTACGATCACGGGCCTTGGCCGCATAGGCGAACTCGGCCTTCAGGTCTTCATCAACCCGGAAGGTGAAGGTGGCATCGCTCATGGCCTGCTCCTTGATGTGTTACATGATGAGTGCATGGTAGCACAGCATGTCGCAAGAACCAGAACCGGCTGGTCCATGTGTTATCTGGAGGAATGGCGGCAGGTGGATCTGGGGGAGTTGGTTACGTTGAGTGCCTGATTCCTCCCGGTATCAAGCAGCAATCATCCGAAATACTATCGATCACTGGTCCGTGCGCACCAGCCGGACACTGCCATATCCGCCAAAGCCAAAGCCCGGCTCTTTCCTGGACATTACCCAAAGGCCGCCATCATTGAAGCGAACCTGCCACGCACCAAGGATGCCAGGAATGAAGATGTCTCTGGCATCCGGAGAAGCTGACCAGAACCAACCCGAAGTTGCCCCCGGGAAAATGACGGTATTAATAGCGGGGTTCCAGCAGCGCCGCTCGACGATGGATTTAAGCTCTTTCACATTCGGCAGCCGCCAGTCAACGTGCCCGGCAAAACTGTGCTCATTCGCGTGGATCAAGGCGCCCTGCCAATCAAACGAAGTTTCCGAGCCGGTACAGGTGCTTCCATTCCACTCCTGCCCTTCGCTGCAGCGTTTCCACACCAGCCCGGTGGGCACATGAGTAACGGTGCCATCAGTGTGCGTTACAAAATCCGTTGTGGGTGTAGAAAACAGCACGGCTGTATTTTCATTGGTGCCATTACAGATGGCGGCTGCCGAGCCGCTAATCAGCAACAGATAGACCAGTAATGCGGGCAGTATTCCCCGAGCAGGAATCATAAAGCTGTCCTTATGTTCAAAAGCGCGAATCACTGTCCCGCGCGCACCAATCGAACGCTTATGCCGTTATAGTTTTTCCGGAATTCACTGATGCCCCCATCGGATGAGCTTATGCCCCATGCCAAGCTGGAATCGTCGGCACGAGGCGAAGCAGACCAGAATGCATTATTAGCGGGTGTATTCGGGAAATAACTGGTATCTATCGCTGGGTTGGTGCGACCGTAATCAACGATTGACTGCAGCTCCACATCCGATGGCATGCGCCAGTCGCTGGCACCACACAGACGATCGCTTCCCGCAAGAGCGTTCACCGCCTGCACAAAGGCCTGGGTATCACAATCACTGCCAGCGCAGGTGCCAGCGTTTGCGCTGCCCGCACTGCCGCCATTGGTAGTCGCATCGGTGTTGTACCAAGTGTATGTGTGAGCCATGTGGCGCAGGTGCGCGACATCGTCAACTTTTACCTCCCAGATCAATCCGGTCACATTGTCGCGGGTACAAGCCCACTCATTGACGTTGTCGCCGAGCGCCGGGTCTGCCGGGCAGTCACCTTCACCGGCAGCTTCACCGCTATTACACACCTTGGTGAAATCAAAGCCGGCCGCGCCGTCACCAGTCTTGGCAAAGAGCGCGCCGCCAAGCGCCGCATCGCGCGACTGGACATCACGGCCCTGCATGCCATCCTGACCGGGGAAAGCGTCTGCGACGCCATCGCAACCGACCTGATTTTCAAGCGGCGTACCATTCATGTCTATGTTGGTACCATTGGTTCCACACCAATCAACGCCTGTGTCGTTCAACGAGAGCATTGTGATACCCGGCACCGGCACCTGCGGCGTTGCTGACACCTCTGCGCTGACCAGAATCTGATCGGAGTTTGCGACGGTGGCAACGCGGAAGAAATATTCCGTGCCATTGATCAGGCTCGATACCGTGTATGGGCTGGCAACATTCAACTCCAGTGTGCCATTGGCATAACTGGCGTAATTACCGGTATCGAGGATACTTTCGCTGGCGTGGTACAGGTTATAGCCGGTTGCCCTGGGCACTTCGTCCCAGCTGATCACCACTTCCTGATCCCCTGCCATGGCCTGAACGTTGGCCGGTGCGGACGGTGCGGACGGTGCGGCACTATTGTTGGTATCGCTGCCACAGGCGACCAGCGTCAATGTCATCAGAGGCACGATCAATCTTCTCGACAAATGGAGGTTCCTCACGGTTTTACGGCTCTTGCCACCAAAAAACATCAGTAGCTCCCGCTGTGACGATGTGGAAGGTATTTCACACCGATTGAGCATGAAACCAAGAAGCCGATCCTTCCCAGTTCATCACTCAACGTAGGGCGTCAGCACACCAAAGTTGTTCAGGTATTGCGGAAAGCCGTCGGCATCCGCAGTCCCCGCGGGCGAGCCTATGTACAAGCGCGGCTCGGCGCCGCTGTCATCAAGAAACAGCAGCTGACTGACGGCGGAAAAGGAAGCACCTCCGGACCCGTAGTAAAACTTGAATATAAACCGGGTGCGTCTGGCATCAGGTTGGCCCGGCAAGGCCCCAAGCATATCGGCAGACTGTGGCGCCCCGGCATTGTCAGTTTCGTTGCCATCTTCGTCGCGCCAACCAAGTGCCGAAACCAGGCCATGGTCCTGCAGGGGAACGTACTGGGTGCGACCGATACTTTCGGTACTGGCGCCGGAGCAATCGGTATCCGTGTCGGCATGCCATCGCCCTTCTATCTCGGCACTGCTGACCTCGCCGTTGTCAGAAAAGCGCCAGATGCGAAACAGGTACTCGCCCCTGTCCTTGTCCCACTCGCAGGATGACCAGGTGGTATTTGCAATGGACTGCAGCGTCATGGATGGGTAGGCGGGCACCATCAAGGGAGCATTCAGGTCAGTGCCGCCCTCGTCGCTCCCGCCGCAACCGGCAACTAGCAGAGTGGTACTGGCAATCAACATCGCCGACAGAAATTGCCAGGCGCGACTCCTGACTGCTCGCGTATTTCTTCTCATCTGAATCCATCCATGAAAGGGGTTCTCA
Source organism: Alcanivoracaceae bacterium (assembly GCA_023146255.1). GTDB lineage: Bacteria > Pseudomonadota > Gammaproteobacteria > Pseudomonadales > Alcanivoracaceae > PGZG01. The sequence goes on along the minus strand of JAGLCJ010000005.1, from coordinate 41,238 downwards.
CAGTTCCGGCGAGACGGTAGCACATGCGTCCACAATCCAGGAACTGCATGAAAGCATAACCAAATCGCTATTGGGAATTCTTTAATCATCACATAGCAGTGCATGAAGCCAAGCAACAGAGGACATAAAGGACCTTGCCGAGTCGAGTGATCGGCCAGTTACAGACAACCCTCCACCGTACCAGCATCCAGATTGCCGATACTCCACCGACGTATCGGCCCCACCAGCACCTCATCCGGGTGCAAGCGGGCCCGGTGACCTTCATCCACTGTCAAGGTCCCATGCCCCGTGTATTCCAACGCCCAACCATCGCTCTGAGGCACCCGTATGTGGCGGTCGGAAGGGTCGTATCCCATTTCCACGGAATAGCGCCCGTCATAGTAGGCCGTTACCTCCTGCATGTCGGTGCCAACACCAAATCCGTCCACGCTCTTGATCGCGGGGTTATAGATATCGATACGTTGGAGGACGTGGTTTTCGACCAGAAAGCGGACATGCCACTGTTCGCCCTGCTGACCATCGCCAAAGGCATAGGACGCGCAGTCGCTATTGCCGTAAAAATAAGTAGCATCCAGAAAGCTGATGACAAAGTTCTCTGATGCCTGGGTTAGCGTCATTCCGACATGGACATCGCCCAAACCACTTTCTGTAGCTTTCAGGCGAAGCCATGGATATTCCTCAGCCAACAGAGGAGCCATCGGAAACCCGCACAGCAACAAGCAGAACCACTTCGCCGAATTCAAGCCTGGAGGGGAAAGAGCCATCTGGAATCCCTGTTGTTGTTATCGCCCGTGGTCATGCGAAGTTAGCAGATGATCGGGAGATGACCAAACGCAACGAAACTTCATTTAATGTCTTTTTGACATCATGGAGATGCGGATTCGTAGTGTGACCGATATCAAGCATTGAATCCGGCTGACTGGTGAATGACATCGGCTGATGGTAGCTTGGCCATGCCCTCAGGGTTGGGGGAAAAACAACAAGGAGAAAAATATGCGTGGAAATAATTCATATCTGCCACATTCAAACACCAATTTCAAAGCAAAGCTTTTCGAACAAAATAAGCTGGCCATTTTCCCATTGGCGTGCAGCTTTCTTCTAGGGGGTATGGCGCCGACTTTGGAGGCGGCGACGCAGGTCAAGGACATCAATTCCGGCTCGGTAGGATCTTCTCCGGAGGAAATCACGAGCTATAACAACAAGCTGTATTTCGCTGCCGATGATGGAGTCAACGGCGTCGAGCTCTGGGTCAGTGATGGCACCAACTCTGGCACCAGCATGCTGAAGGACATCAACTCGGGTATTGGTAGTTCGAACCCTTACGGATTCATCGTCTTCAACAATCTTTTGTATTTCGGTGCCGATGATGGCGTCAACGGTCAGGAACTCTGGGTCACGAACGGCACCAGTTGAGGCACTTCGCTAGTCACGGATATCAACACGGGTAGCGGCGGTTCAGCGCCTTCCAATCTGAAAGAGTTGGACGGAAAACTTTACTTCCAGGCAAATGACGGCATGACCGGCCCTGAACTATGGGTGCTGGACCCTGCCGCAACCTGCACTTTCCCACTGGCTGAGACGCAAACGAACGTGGTCCTTGCAGGGTTTGACGAAAAATTATCTGCCTCCAACGGTGACCAGACAGGAACTTATGCCATCCAATCCCTATCTGGCCACAACCGAAGTGTGGGCGATGGTTCCGGCGGGTGTACTACAGGCAAGTAATCAAGTGCTTGATGTATCAACCGGCATCATCGGTGTCGGGTTTAATCCTGTTCAGGTATCGGAAAGCGATGCCGGGAATGTTGCCTCCTCACTCCGGTTTTATGATGGAACCAGCATTGAGGTTGAAGTGACAATAGTTCACTCAGACGGCGTACCCTCGGCAGCCGGCTACCATGTTTACGTTCAGGCAGATAATGGTAGCTGGGGGAATTTCCTGGTTAGCGGCTCAACCACCAAGCCCGATCAGATCGGTGTCTATTTCAACAACCAGAGTGGTGATCCGGATCAGGGTTACTGGGGTATCTCCATTGATGGCACCGATTATGGTTATCAGTATGCGTTTACCGGAGTGTCCTCACTGGTGCCTGTGTTGACGGTAAAAGAGGCTGGCGGCTCGAATCAGCAAGATATAAGCCGTCAGGGACATCAGTTTGTCAGCACTTTCGTGAGTACAGCCGCAGGCATCACAGCTTCAATGCCAACTGGCGCCACCGACCATTGTGGAAACTCTCTGTAAACCATTTGGGATGTGACAACGCATCTCGGCCGCCCGACCTGCTCGGGCGGCCATCAAAGAAGCCACTCAAAATTACGCAACCCGCTGCCTGCGCGGACTAGTATTTTTATAGGCCGAACTTCATAGGTTACATATGGCACTACAAGCTGTTTGCACTGCAGGAGGCAGTCTCAGGCAGCAATAATCCGAAACGCCGTCGCCCTGGCGATCGGCCGAACGTGATTGTTAACGCGTTTCAAATCCACAATGCCGTAATTGGACATGGTTTTCAGAGTGCGCGACAGGTTGCCCGGTGTGCGCCCAGTGGCCAACGCCAGTGCCGAGATGGATTCCGGGTTCATCTCCTTCATCACCCGCAACAGCGCACGATTATCATCACTGAGCACTTCCGCCAGCGACTTCATGGAAGTGAACCAGATTTTCGGCTCGCCAGATTTTGGCTTGTAATCACCACGGGCAATCGCCAAGGCCCGCTCGCGAATTTTGTCCTGAGGCATGATGCCAATTGCCAAGGTGGTCATGGTTGCTTTACCTCTAATAACAGGCGATCTACATCCGCGAAGAAGTCATTCAACAGCTGCTGCGCGCTGCTAAATACATAGGGCACACCCTTGTCTGCCGCATGTCGATGCTTGTGGTCATACGCCATGATGCGTCCTGCATACTTGAACTTCTTGGGCGGCTTTACAGCATGTGCATTGTCATAACCAAGAATACGCATGCCATAGGGCTCGTGCAGGCTCAGCGAATAGCGGATCCCGTGCGGAACCTCCTTGCTGACCGTTACCTGCCAGGCCTCGATCTTCATCCAATACCCGCCACCCTGATCGAATATTGATCCATGAAGCTCAAGCAGGGTATCCATTCCCGTGTCTCGTTTCATCGCTGACTATATCACCTGATGATAAACCAATCCAAGAGGAGGAATATATCAGGACACCCACATCTACTCTGTCAGCCGATACATACAGTCCGGTGCAGTACCAACTGATACTGCCCCACTGCTATCACCGCTCAGGGCTCCCCCCATGCACAAGATTGTATAGCCACGCGATACACGATAAATTCCTCGGGTAGATTCAGCTATCAGGACTACCACTGATGAAAGACACCACGATGATGTTTAACCCCCCGCATCCGGGCGAAACGCTGCGCGATGACATTCTGCCGGAGCTTGGCCTGAGTGTGACGCAGGCTGCCGGGCAGCTCGGTGTGTCTCGGGTTGCGCTGACGCGAGTACTGCACGGACATGCAGCAGTTTCCATCGATATGGCGCGCCGCCTGGAGAAATGGCTCGGCGGCCCGAAGCATGGTCCCAGTGCCGATAGCTGGTTGCGCCAGCAGCTTCAGTATGATCTGTGGCATGCCCGGCAAACGCCGGAGCCGGATGTGCAGCCAGCGATCAGGTAATGCAGCTTAAAGATTGATGTCGATTACCCCGCATACCGCCCCACCAGATCCATCGTCAACGCATACTGTCGCGCACAAAATTCGGCAAAAGGCTGCAACGCAGTTTCATCCGGCCAGACACCGGTATGTCGGGTGAGCTGGCCAACGCGAAGCTCGTAGTCGGCCAGCAGCTGAATGTAGGGCCGCCGTTGTTCCACCGGAATCACCAGCGGTGGCCACCCATTTTTCAGCAAAGGAATGTTCGCCAGTAACCGGGCAATACGACCGTTGCCATCCCAGAAGGGATGAATATGCACCAGCCCGGCGTGAATCTTTGCGTAGTGTTGTGCAACCTGATCAAAGCTCAGCCCACCCGTCTTGTTGATGGCGCGAATCACTTCCTTCATCAGGTAAGGCACTTCTGCTGGCGCGGCGTATTCGATAAACACCTGGCGGTTATCAGAGGTCACCGCATAGGTGCCGTTGATTTCGTTCTTCCAGGCACCAACGGGTTTGTAGATGTCCGTTACGACTTCGCTTTGCACCGCCTTGTGCAGATCAAATACCTGTTGCTCGGTAAGTGGCCCTGCCAGCCCCTGATAAACCAGATCGATGGCGCGGGCATGGCCAACAATCTCCTGATGCTCCTTCAGCGGCTTGCCGGAAATGGTCAGCCCCTCTTCAAGAATGAAGTGGGTGTCACCAAGGGTCAGGGTGTTGCCTTCCAGGGCGGTGGAGGTGTGTGTCCAGAGATCCCGCAGCTGTTTTAGCAGGCTGGTTCGGTGTTGTTCTGGCACCTGACGCAAGAAAGGCGGCGCAGCTTGCTCTTGCCGATACAGATAGCGGGTGGAGCGCTTGGCCCCGGTACGCTCCACCAGCCCCTGCTCCGCCCACTCCGCCAGCCAGCGCCGCAGGGTACGTTCAGGCACCTGAACGGGCAGAAAGGCATGAATGTCATTGAGCGACAGCGGGCGCTGCTGCTTTTTTAGCCAGCGAAGGGTGGCGGCTTGGGTGGGTTTATTGGCCATATCTTTCTGTCACAGGAATAATACGGCCATATTTTCATAGATACGGCCATTTATCTAGCCGTTGGCGGTCAGGGACTACAAAACTCTCCTTCGCTCTCTGATTCCCTGCCGCGAGACCAGCACCCGACTTTACCCGCCGCTATGAATCCCGAACTCCACTCTAAAGTCCGTCGCCCGAACCTCCGGCACTAGCCGGTGATCCGTTTTGTGCAGCGCGACAATGCCATATCGCTCCAGCGTCTTGAGCGTTCGCGACAGGTTGCCCTTGTTGCGCCCGGATAGCATTTCCAGCTCCGCCAGAGACTGGGGCTTTTTCTCCACGATCATTCGCAACAATTCTTGATTGTCGTTGCTAAGTACCTCAGACATGGAACGTAGCGACTCAAACCAGATCTTGGGCTCACCCGGTTTCGGAGCATGCTCTCCACGGGCGATGGCCAATGTCCTTTTTCTGTAGTCAGTGCGAGACATGATCCCGACTTTGAAAACCTTGTGTTTCATGGCGGCCCCACAATTGCGTCAACAGCGTTCCAGAAATCCTCCATAACTCACCGGCATCAGAAGGGAGTCTATTACTGTTGTTTTCAGATAACAACACTTGTGAGGAAGGCATTGTTCGGGTTGATATTGCCTTAAAGCATATGGGGATTATGTAAGCCCGGGCTGCGCAGGAAGTAAGTCATGAACCATTCGCGCCTATAAGCTCATCCCCCCTTATTCCGCCGCCACTCACTGGGCGTTGCGCCGGTCCAGCGTTTGAAGGCGTGAGTAAAATTGGCCGGTTCGGCGAACCCCATCCAGGCGGCGATATCCTCGATGCTGCGCTCGGTGCTGGCGAGCAGACGCATGGCATCCTGCCGCCGGACGTCGTCGAGAAGCGCCTGAAATCCGGTGCCGGCTTGCTGCAGTTTGCGCTTCAGGGTTCGGCTCGACATAAACAACTTTGAACAAACCATTTCCATGTCCGGGTAGCCGTCCGGCCCGCGCACCAGCAAGGGCTGCAACAAGGTCAGGATGTCTGCCTGGCCCTGTTGCTTGCGGGCTTCCAGTGCCCGAACCATTTTTTCCTTCATCAATTCCGCCATCACCGGATCACCAGTCTGAATGCGCTTGCTCAGCTGGGACGCCGGAAAGCAGATCTGGTTGGCACCCATGTCAAAGCGGCAAGCGGGCAGACGGTCTCGGTAGGCGGCGAAGTAGTCCGGTTCCGGGTAGGCGAACCACAATTCCACATCGGGCCAGACTCCTCCGAACAGGCCGAGCAGACCACTCCACACGCTAGTCAGGGCCATGTCGAAGGCATAGCGGCTGAGGATTTCCGGCACGGCCATGTCCATGCTGATGTCCAGCACGGCGAAGCCATCTGCCTCTTCCAGCCGGCCCCGATAAACCGGTACGAATACCTGACTGCCTTGAATCCCCAGGCGGATCGCATCGCCGATGGTCAGCTGGCTGAGCATGGTCATGGCAACCAGCGCGTGGGTACTCAGGCCAATGCGAAGGCCCAGTTCATAGCCCAGACCGCCTTCCTCACCAGACAATTTAATCGCCTTCAACAGCAGGCTCATGTGCTGGCGGATGGACAGGTTGGCGCCGTCTTCCTCCACCAGTGAGAGCTCTATTCCCAGCCCCGCCAACATCCGCTCCCGCGGGATGCCGCGTTCAGCACACATCTGCAGCACCAGACGGGCGAACTCCACCGGCACCGAGGGCGCGTCGAGATCAACCGTTGGCCGAGGCTTGCTACTCACGGAATCAGGTTCCCTTGGTTGGCCTTAAATTACAGGCAGGTTGGCCCGCGTCAATCTGAGGGCAACGCAGCTACCGCCCTAGAATCATGACTTTCCATCAGGCGGCATTCTCCGGCCGCCATGACCATCACACGAGGTGAGTATGGTACAGGTTGATGTGTTCTGGGCGTACGGCTTTGGCGCCAGTCTGGCGGTGGCCGCCGGCCCGCAACTGGCAAAGCTGAAATCGCCTTTCGAGAGCAAGTATTTTGTCTGGACGATCCTGTTTCTGGCACTGATCTGGGCGCCAACCGGGATGCTGTTGTTACTCAGGCACCCGTCATGGGAGACCATGCAAGCGGCGCTGACCCTTCAGAGTATTAATGAATTCGTGATTCTGGGATTCGGCATTACCAATATCACCCAGGGCATCCTCGGCTTCTGGGTTGGCTACAAGCTGCTGCAGAAGAGCAAATTCTATCTGGCCAACCTGAACTGGATGATCGGCTACTTCGGCATGTTCTTTATTCTGGTCTACGGTTGGGATGGGCTCGGTTACGACCGCTTCTTCTACGACCGCGACATGCTGGAAGGCTCACCCGCCTGGACGCCCGGTGCCGGTACCGGTGGCACTCTCGTTGGCACCGCCATTGCCGCCTGGCACTTCATCACCAGCAGCGTGGCGATGACCCTGTATCTCGACGGGCTTTACCTGTTGCCGCCCTTTGCGGCGCTGATGTTCCTGTGGCACCGCAATGCGCTGGTGCAACGCGGTCGTCCAGTCACCTTCTGGGGGGACGGGCCGATCTTGCTGCTGTCCTATCTGGTTGCGGTATTTGTGGTCAGTCTGGGCGCGGCGATCTTCAGTGCGGTGGTAGTGAACTACATCGGCGCGCTCATCGGGGTTGGTGACCACATTGCCCGGGGGCTTGGTGAAATACCGGCGAATACACCGGAGCATGTCGGCAGCTATTTAATCGGTCTGCCGGTTGCGCTGGCGATCCTCTGGTTCACCGTGTTGCAGCCCGGCGGTCTGGTTAACCGGATACTGACGCCCTGGTGTCTGGACCGGGCGGCGCCGAATTCTCGACATGGGTGACAGGCAGCGACACATCCAGAGCTGACACTGAAACAGGACTTATTCCTGCTGCGCTCGGGAGGCCCGAAACGCCCCTGGGCTTTTCCCGGTTTGCTGTTTGAAAAACCGGGAAAAGTTTGCCTCATCGGAAAACCCCAGCTGCTCGCTGATCTGCGCCGCGGTCATGTTTCCCTGGCCAAGCAGTTGCCGGGCGATGGCGCAGCGGCAATCGTTGTAGAGCTGTCGCAGGCTGGTGCCCTCCTCGGCCAGACGGCGATTCAGAGTGCGCGACGACAGGGCCAGCGCCTGCGCCACCTGCTGCGCTTCCACCACGCGCTGATGCTGCAGCATCGACAGGATCACGCCGGAAACACGATGCGCCATGCTGTGTTGTTGCCGAAGCCGCTCCTCATTTTTTTCCAGCGCCTGCTCAATGGCCTGATGGGTCGCGGTGTTGCGCGTGGCAATGATCGCGTTCAGGTGACTTTCCGGGAAGCTGACCAGGTTTCGTTCGCAGCCCGTTTCAATGGTGAGGTTGCGATACAGTTCAGGCAGTTCAGACAGCACCAGAGTGTCATGCATCAGGGTCAGGTGCAGTGGTGTATCCGCGCCGCCGAACAAACGCAGAAAGGAATGCAGCGCGCAGAACACCATCTCGGTCAGCAGCGCATTGCCCACGCCAAGATCCGCCAGACGATTCAGGGCAACGTGACACTGCCCCTTGTTTACCGTGTAGCGCATTTCAAATGCCGGCATCACCTGATGGGCATAGCGCACGGCAATATCCAGCGCGTTTTTTACCGTGGCCGAGGTAATCGCTGCCAGCGCCACATAGCCATGAATGGTGGGCGGAAAAAAATCGATCAGCTTTCGCTGATGGTCAGGGCTCTGCGCAACAAACTCGACCAGCATTTCCATTAATGCGCCGAACTGAGTGCCGCTGATCTGCCCCTGCGGATCCGCTCTGGCGGCCGGGCTGATGCCGAATTGCTCGGCGAGGACACGGTCCGGATCGAGCCCCCGGGCAACGCAGATCTCCTGCGACACCTGTACATAGCTGATCGGAAAGCTGAGCGATTCCAGTTTGATCATGGGCATGCATCACTGCGTGGCCAACCGGCCAGAGCCGCGAGTATGGAGCGGATTGGCGTAAAGTGACAAGCCTTGGCCGGGATCGCTATTACTGCCGGTCGGCGTGGCTCCTACCATGCGTGCATCCTGATGACACGCTCCGGAAGGTGCCGATGAATACTTCTACCCTGCCCGCCACTGATACTCGTACTGGCAGCGCTCTGCGCCAGTGGATCTGGCCGCTTGTCGGCCTGGTGCTGATTGGCTACGGGCTGCTGGCGTTCAACGCCGGCACCACCCTGTCTCCGGCAACCGGGCGCACTGACAATGGCGCCGAGGTGGCCCGATACGTGCTCGATCAGACCCGTCAGGGCGTCGACATGATCGGCACGGAAGAAGTCAGTCAGGTGGTCCCGGCCTGGGCCAACCTGATGGCGCGGCTCAGCTCCAGCGACTATGCCTATGGTGACGACGGCCTGCAGGACACCCAGATCTATTACTTCAGCATGTCCGAAACCCGCCGCACCGTACTCAGCACCCACATGATGCTGGGCATGGTGTTGATGACCGCAGGCTTTCTGCAGTTCTGGCCCGCGTTTCGTCGTCGCTTTCGCAAGACCCACCGGGTGCTCGGCGTGGTGTATGTGCTGGCAGCATTCGCATCGATGACGCTAAGCGGCATTCATCTGGTCAGTAGCGGTATCGCCAACACTTTCAACACCTTTGTTTTCCATGTCGGCCTGTGGGTGATGCTGGGCGGTGTAGTGGTCAGCGTCTCGATGGCCGGCATTGCCCTGCTGCGCAAGGATATTGCCCGGCATCTGGGTTGGCAGGCACTCGGCTTCGGCTTTTTGATGACGGCGCCGCTGCAACGTATCGACTGGCTGGCGCTGTCCACCGTGGCCGGTGATGCCTCGTTCAACGAAATGAATATTCTGGTGAACACCATTCTGTTTGTGCAGGCGACGCTGGCCGGTTACTGGTTGTTCCGGGTTAATCGCGGCAGCAGTCCGTTGCGGGCATCGGCAACGCTGGCACTGAAGCCGATATCGCAGGCGATGCAGCGCAGCGGTTATGTGCTGCTGGCTGCGCTGGCGCTGGTCTGGCTGCTGCCGGCGATGACGCCCGATAGTCTGGCGGATCTGCCGGTAGTTGAGCGCATGGTGCCGGTGGCACCGCTGAGCTGGCTGACCAGTGTGGTCGATGGCGGCACGCTGATGTTGTTCGCTGTTGCTGTCACGGTACTGCTGCTGACTGCCTGGACTCAGCTGGCAAACCTGCGTAATGGCGTTGAAAGCAAACCGATGACAACCCAGCTGCTGCGCATCAGCGCGGTGATCGCAGCAGCGCTGGCGCTTTACTGGGGCTATCAGTTAGGCATGCCATCGCATGCTCACTCTGCGGCCGGCGGCGGCTTTACCCTGCTCGGTTTGCTGCTGGCTTTTTTCATGCTGCAACTGGGCAAGGCACAACGTCAGGGTGAGCAAGGCAAGGCCGTGGAATGGCTGCAGTTTCTGCTGCTCAGTGCAACCACGCCGGCGCTACTACTGATCAACCTGTGGCTGCTGGATCTGACTGGTGCGGTGCCGTCGCTGTATCTTGGCAAAGGCGCCGGTTATGAGTTGGCCACCATCAGCGCAATCTTTACCCCGGTGCTGATCGGATTCCTGCTCTCGGTCTATTCAGCGGAAACCAATCGCTATCGGATTTCCTGACGACTTGTGTCAACAAAAAAGGCGGGCATGAATTCATGCCCGCCCGCAAAACCAGATATCGTTTTTACTACTGTCAGTACGAATCGAGCTGCATCACGCCCAATGTTGTACCGCTGATAATCCGGCCATTCTCGTCAATCTGGGTGCCAGCGTAAAAGCTGTTGTAAATCGGACTAAAGCCGATGAACTTGCTGAATTTACGCTGGCCTGTTCCCCAGTCGAGGCCTTCCAGTGTCCAGGCACCAAACATCGCGCCGATGCAGTAGAACATGTTCGAGCTGGCGCTCATGGTGGGAATGCCATTCGGGCAGCTGACATCGCGATTCACCCACGCGGTTCGCAGCTCACCCTGACCACGCACACCGGCGCCGGGCACCCACTGGAATTTATGGACGCCCCAGGGCTGCACCGATGGCAACTGACTTAGCGTCACCACCAGGCCGTTCTGCAGAGTGAGCAACGCTGGATTATTGTTCAGAAAATCGCTAATTAGCGGGGTGCTCTCCGGGTTCAGATCCAGCGTATTGCGATAGTCATTGCTGACCACCACGGCGCCGTAACCACGCACCAGCACGGACTGCTCGCTGACGGTTTGCTGGCGTTGGGCATCGCCAAAGGTAATCGGCACCTGCGCGGCAATGCGCCGGCTTTTTGTGCCCGGAATTTGCTCCCAGTCATTGGGGATTTCATCGCGCCAGAACAGCACCAGGTGGGCCAGTTCCTGACCATCGGTAATCACCACAAAGCGATCCTTGTCGGCCGGCCCGCCCATCAGTGACGGCGTCGAGCCCGATCCCTTGCCGAGTCGGCCAGCAGCCTGACCTTCACCGGCCTCGTACTCGGCGCGCCAGCCGCCTTCGTGTTCTGCGGTGGTCAGCGCGAATCCGGTCCATTGCACCCGGTACATGGCTTTTTCCGTCACCACGTAGATGCCGCCTTTTTCATCCGCAGCGATAGAGTTGGAAACTTCTTCGCCCGCCGGATCCTGTTGATTGCCCAGCTTGATGCTCCAGAAATCGGAGAAATTCCGATTCAGAACCGCCACCGTGCCGAGCTTGGTTGCCACGGCAATACGTCCGTCCCAGAGCAGACTCATGCCGACAATCGGATCGGTTTTGGCATCGCCACGCAAACTGGAAGCCGGCAGCGTGAAAGCACTGCGCAGCTGGATGCCCGAATTAATATCTTTCGGGTTTTTGTCCCGATAGGCCAGCACGGTCACGCCATCAACGGTAAAGAATGTGTTGGTCCGGTCGACCACGGTATAGGCGCCGGACGTGGCAGTACCGAGGTTGTCTAAACTGATTCCGGAAGGCTTTTCCAGTCGGTCTACAATCTTGTTATCGCGCAGCTTGTAGACCGCACCGAAGGTTGAGCCCCAATGCACCCGCGGCTTGCCCCACTGCTGATCCAGAAGGCTGCCAAAGAACCGCTCCATAAACCAACCTTGCTTTGGGCGCGGATACACCGGCGATGCGGCCAATGTGATGTTAGTCGGTCCGGTTGTAACGTAATCGCGGCTGGTCAAAGGAGTGGTGTTGGTCGGCCCGGGCAAAGGGCTGGATCCCTGAGCATAAGGAGTGCGGTGACTCATGGACCAGGGGCCGTCGGCCAGATAAGGATTGATTGGTGGTTCATGGCCATCCACGGCAAAGGATGGTGCAGCCACGATGGCAAGCAAGATTGACCCTAGCCATCGACTGAGTGTGTGAGCCTGCATTTGTTGTTCTCCTGATGCTGTAAGTCGCGGACTGCCGCATGGCGGCAAAGCAAAACGTGCGGGCAGAGAGTAAGCGCTGGAAGGTTTGCGGTTTTACCGCTTTGCGACAGAGATTGATCCAATGACGACAATGCCACATCAGCCTAATAACAAAGTCGTACTGCAAAACACCACCATGGCCACTTGGGCTGGCGCCATTGCCCGGGCGCTGCGCACTTATGCAGTGGATGATCGACGTCTGTTTGCCGATGCCGGCATTGACCATGCACTGGTCAACAACCCGGCGCAGCGCATTCCGGTGGCAGACATGACGCGACTGTGGAACCTGGCAGTCTCAGCAAGCGGCGACCCTGCTTTCGGTCTGGCGGTGGCGCGGCAGGTCAATCTCACCACCTTTCATGCGCTTGGCGTGGCCGCGATGGCCAGCGCCAGCGTGCGGGAGGCCGGGGATCTGATATGCCGCTTCGCCAGCATGATCAGCGATGGCATCGCCATGCAATTTCATCAACAGGGTGACGAGGTCGGACTGGTGCTCGGCATGCACCCGGATTATCCGCGTTTTGCCGATGCCAGCGTCGAAGCGGTGCTGGCCTCTGTGTATCTGATTGCCAAACAACTGGTGCCGGAATCCGGCGCCAAACACATTACCCTCCAGCACCCTTGCCCTTCTGATCCGGAAAATTACCAGCAGTTTTTTCAATGCCCGGTCAGCTTCAACGCAGCGCAAGATGGCATTTATGGCGCGCTTGATGGCCTCGCATCGGCAACACTGCCCTCCAGCAGCCCGCAGCTGGCGCGCGCCAATGCGGCACTGTGCGAGGACTACTTTTCAGACCGCCAGAATCAGATCAGTGCGCGGGTGCGCTCCCTGATTACCCGAGATCTGGAACAGGGTGTATCACCTGCTCTGCCAGCTATTGCCAGCACGCTGGCGATGAGCGAACGCAAACTGCAAAGGCTGTTACGCGAGGAAGGGATTCAGTTCCGAGATCTGCTCGACGACGTGCGAGCGGTACTGGCCAGACAACTTCTGGCCAATGACGCGCTGAGCATCGGTCGGATTGCAGAGCAGCTTGGTTTTGATTCGCTCAGTTCCTTTACCCGCGCATGCCGGCGCTGGCATGGTGTGCCACCGCGGGCATTGCGACAGTCATGAGCCGCGCGCCCGAAGGTATCAGGCGCGGATTTTACCCAGCCCCTTCCTGATTCCCCGATCCAGCAACATTCGAATCAAAGGCCCGATAAACGGCGCCCTGCCTTCAAACTCGATGGTGTAATGCAGGTGCGAGCCAGTCGGTGTCGAGGAAAAGCGCATTACACCGAGATGATTCTTCAACGGACTGCCTTTGGTAATGCGGTATTCGATCAGCTCATTCTCACGATAGGCCGTGACCGTTTCGACGAATGCCGGGCCACCAAGCGCGCGCATCTCGCGGGCCGAGCCGACGCCATTGCGAGCGCCCTGCCCGTCCGACAGCCGCCGGACTTTGGTCGGATGGAAAATGGTTTCCAGGTTCTCGTGCTCGCTCAGATGGGCGAACAGCTTTTCGACGGGAATGGCAAAATCGTGATGGATGTTGATACGTTGCATGGGTTGCCGGACTCCTGAGATGGGAACAGGCAGCGGCCGGGCTGGCCGGTGCCGAAGCGCCGGCCAGCATCCCTGATCAGGCAGCCTCGGGCAACACCCGGCTGAGCCACTTTGTCTTCGCCTTTTCCACCAGATCCCGCGCGTCGTGATTCCACGGGTGGAAGTTCGGGCTGTAGTACTTGAAGTAGGACGGCAGCAACTTGCGGAACACGCCGGGCTTGCCCCACATGTATTTCACCGCACCAGCCCAGGATTTGAGATTGAACAGCTGGCCGTCTTCCTTCATCAGCTGGGCCAGATGAATACCGGAGAACACCGGGAACAGGACGCTGACCAGCATCATCTCGGTGACGCGGACGAACTCGCTGCCGCCGATCGCCTTGTAGACATCAAACGCCACCGCCTTGTGCTCGGATTCCTCAATGGCGTGCCACGCCCAGATCGGCGCCATGCGCGGGTCCATTTCTTCCAGTGCGTCGTACTTGAGCAGAAACTCTTCTGCCATCAGCGCGGTGAAGTGCTCCACCGCGACGGTATGGGCCAACTGGCGCTCCGGGCTCAGGTTCTTGCGCATCCAGTTCATAAAAGCCTGAATCTCGCGATCCAGCCGGGCAACGCCGATACCCCTGTTTTCCAGATAGTCGTTCAGCCCCTGATGCTCTTTCGAGTGATGCGCTTCCTGACCGATAAAGCCGCGAATGGCTTTTTTCAGTTCCGGATCGCTGATCTGGCTTTGATAGTGACGCACGGAATCGATAAAAAAGCGTTCTCCGGCCGGGAAGCTGGCTGACATGGCAGCCAGCAACAGGGTTTTGGCCGGGTCGTTGTCCCACCAGTATCTGGGCACATCTTCCGCCAGATCGAAGTCCGGCTGACGCACTTCGGGAATCATGGTCACTGGCGCGCTGCGCTTGTTGCTGCGCGAGCGGGAAATGCGAGCGGCTGCCGTCATGTTGTTGTCCTCATACTTCAGGTCGATATGGCCCATACAGTACTGGCAGAGCGGGTCTGCCCGTGAGACGCTGCGCGGACATTGTAGTTGTCATTGGTGGCCAGATTGTCCTCTACCCTGCACGCCGAAGCCTTGACCGCCCTGCCCGCCTGGACCCGGCAGCCGAACCAGTCTGCCACCTACCCGCGCATGTTCGTCGAGGTGGCTGAGCAACATGGCCTGCCCAGAGAGAAGATTCTGGCCTGCGCCGGGCTGCCGCCTACGCTACTTGATGACCCCGCTGGACGCCTGTCATTGCAGGCGATTTGGCAATTGCTGGATGCCATCGCCTCCTTGGGAGGCCAGCCGGAGCTGGCTTTCGAGGCCGGGCTGCGGATGCCGCTTACCGCACACGGCAGTCTGGGCTATGCCCTGATGTGCGCGGCCACCCCGCGACAGGCGATCGATATTCTCGAGCGCTTCTGGCATCTGCGTGGACGTGGCTTTGTGCTGTCGGTGGAGACCGCCGATGACAAACTGTTTTTTGGGGTGACCCCGGAGATCTTGCTGCCGACCCCGCTGCGTGATGCCCAGATGAGCGGGGTACTAACCAGCATGTACCAGTCCATTCGCTTTATGATGCCGCTGCTGGATACCCGCGACGAAATCTGGCTTCAAGGCAGCGAACCTGAGCGATTCGAATCGCTCAGGGTCAGACTGCCGACGGTGCGTTTCACCATGCCACGTGCCGGCATTCTGCTGGGCGGCGACATGGCCACACTGGATCAGCCGCTGCCGACAGCCAATCCGGAGGCCCTGAATCACGCGCTGATGCAATGTGAACGGGAAAGTGCCCTGCTGTTTGTTGATGACGACATCGTTCAGCAGGTCCGCGCTGCACTCCAGCCTGGTGCGGACGGGTATCCGCCACCGGCGCAATTGGCAGCAAAGCTTCATTTAACAACCCGCACCTTTCGCCGCCGGCTGCAGGAACAGGGGCAGAGCTACCAGCAGCTTCTCGAGGAAGCACGACGTCGCGACAGCTGCCGGCTGCTGACACAGCCGGAGCTGGAAATCCGCCGCATCGGTGAGCTGCTTGGCTACACCGACCCGGCAAATTTCACCCGCGCCTTCAGGGGCTGGACGGGGATGACTCCGAGCCAGTGGCGGCAGGCGCAGCAGTCGTAGCGGCAGGCGCTGCCGGGGCCGCTTTGGCATCTTCTCTTTCCAGCTGAATCACCACATCAATACGGCGGTTTCTGGTACGGCCCGCTTCTGACTCATTGTTGGCAATCGGCCGGGTTTCGCCATAGCCCACAGCCTTCAGCTGCGTATTTATCAGGCTTGGCTCAACCTTGAGATAGTCCACCACAGCACTGGCGCGCGCTTCGGACAGTTTCATGTTGCTGTCGTCGCCGCCGTAGGAATCGGTGTGCCCTTCAATGGTGGCAAGCTCCGATTTTGCCAACTGCACGGCATAGACCACCTTTGCCAGCAGCTTCTTGTGTTCGGTTTTCAGCTCGGCCTTGCCACTGTCGAAGTTCAGGCCAACCATCCGCACGATCAGGGTCTTGCCCTGACGGAACACTTCCGCTTCTTCCGCCGTGAAAATGTTTTCCAGCTCGGCCAGCAACGCCCGGTAGCGTTCCTCCGCCGCCAACTGCTCGTTGTACATGCTCAGCTGCTCATCATAGATGCCCAGCTTCAACTCATAATCCTTTACCAATGCGGCCAAGCGGGCGATTTCCGCCTCATGATCCTCCACCACCAGGCGCAGCTGACCAAGCTCCTGTGCCTCCTTCTGCAATACTGCTACGCGCTGGAGGATGGCGTCACGGGTAGGCTCATAACCATCGTGCAGGGACGGCACGATATTCAGTTCGTCGGCGATCGCAATCAACGGCTTTTCGTAATTGGTAATGATGTCTTCAACGGCGAAGTCTTTTCTGTTTACGCCAATCGCCAGCCTGGTGATGGTGATGGCGTGCTGGGCCTCGTTGCGGGCCCGCCGCGCCAGGTCACGGGGGTAGTCGGTGTCATAGCGATTCTCGGTAAGTTCGCGCTCGGCCTGTTCAAGCAGCAGCTTGGCATCAATAAAGGTTTTGGTGGCGTAGCGATCGGCCTTTTCTTCTTTCGCCTGCTTCAACAGCGCCTGGGCGCCACTGAGATAGTTGGTCTTGATGGCCTGAAGCTCTGCCTGCTGATACAGGCCGGCCACTTGCCGGGCGGACTCGCGCGCATCACGAAGGTCGCCATCTTCGATCTCGTTGGCGGCGTCACGCAGTGCCTTTTCGGCTGCCTGCCAGGCCGCAGCGGCATACTTTGGCGCGTCCGCCGAGAGTGCGTTGTCCCGGTTCTGCATGGCGGGAGCAAAGGTAATGGCAGAGATCTCCACCACCTGCATGGCCTTGTTCAGCCATTCCTGCGAGCGGGCGATGTCAGCCCGGACACTTTCCAGATTACGGGCCTGATGGAAGGTGTTGTCGGCGTCCTTGTAGTACTTCATGGCTTTGCCGAAACGCTCGGGTGACAAAACCTCGGCGTTGGCCTGTTCCGCCTCGGCAATCTGCTTCTTCAGATCAGCAAACAACTGTCGGTGCACCGCCATGACCGAATCGGCAGAGGCCATCACAGGAACGGTCACGACCAGCAGACACAGGTTGACGCAGAGAAGACGAAAATACTTCATGGATTGAACCCTTGTTTTTATTCGGCCACCTGCTGTCGCAGAAATGGCGTGCCCCATGCCAGGCGGCATAGTCCCCAAAACCCGATAACACCATGATAGATAAGGAATCGCAAGCACAGAGACCATTCCAGTGACTGCTCAGGAAGCGGCACTCTGGTTCATCAGTGCAAATAGTGCTAGAAAGCGGGGACCAACGCAGACCTCTGAGAATCCTGCCGTGATGAAACTATCGATAGTATCTCGCCTGCTGATGCTGCTGGCCGTAGCGCAGCTGCTTTCCGGCTGCGGCGCTGAGGAAGAGCCGGAGGCTCACTATGACGTCCCGGCGTACGGCTGGAATACCCTGGTCTCGGTGGAAAGCTCGACGTGGCAGGCCTGCTACCTGGATAGCATCAGCAACAACTATATTCGCCAACAGTGGATATTTGGCGTCACCTCGTTGCGGCTAAGCGAGCATGACCATGGCGCCGCTGACAGCGACTGCAGCGGCAGCTCGACACTGCTGTGGCGTCACAACTACCGCGAGGCCACTGACCGGGAGCTTGCCGTCGCACTTGGCTGGGCAGACGAGGCCGGCGTTGAAACCCTGAATGGAGGGGCGCCTGACTCGCAGGATGAACTCGGCGCGCTGCCAGCCCAGGCGGATATTCGCCGCGTCATCTGGAACTTCAGCAGCGCTGATGCCGGCACCGGCACGGCCCCTGTGCCAACCCTGACCCAACTGCAACAGGTTCTGTTTCTGGACATCAGCGCTGATCCATTCAGGCTGTTCGTTGGTCCGTTCAGCGGCACGCTGGATGTTGACGGCTTTCCCGCCTACCTGAGGGATTTCCGGGCACTGGAGTTCGTCCAGCCGTGACGAAGAAGCGCTGAGCATGGACATTCGTGACTACCTTCGACGCCCGGACCGTGAGTTCTGGCTGGACCTGCTCAGCCCGGCACCTCAAGCCACCGAGGCCGCGCAACAACGCCGTCAACGACTGACACGATATGCATTGGGTGCTGCCAATGTCATTACCCTGCCTTACATCGTCGCCACAGCACTGATCGATCCCCACGGCACCTGGCTGCTGATTCTGGTCAATACGTTAAGCGTGGCGCTGTTCAGCACTGGTCAATGGATGGCGTCTCTCGGGCGTCACAATCTTGCCCGTGCCATGTTGATGGTCACCATGCAGACGCAAATTGCGCTATTGATCTGGCTGTCTGGCCCGACCCTCAATATTGCTGTCTTTACCTTTGTGGCGGCTGCACTGGCCAGAGTGCTCTATACCCCGGAGGAGAAATGGCAGCTCGGCATTTTTACCGCTGTGCCATTTTTGCTGCTAATTGTTGCCATGACTCTGGCGGACACAACGCCTGTGGATTTCTCGCAAATCCCGCCGGCACTGATGGCATTCGTCCGGATTGCCAACGCAGTGCTATGCCTGCTCGCGGTGGTACTGATTCTCGGTGTCTTCAATCGTGAGGTTCTACGCAGCGAGGCCGATCTTCATGCTGCCAGACAGCGCTCCGACAACCTGCTACATGCTGTTCTTCCTCAAAGTATCGCCAACGAACTACAGGGTGGCCGACAAACCATTGCTGACCACCATCAGGATGTGACGGTACTGTTTGCCGACATTGCCGGCTTTACCCCCTGGTCAGCCCGGCAACCGCCGGAGACCGTCGTCGCCATGCTGGAAAAGGTTTTCTCTCGATTCGATCAGCATGTCACGGCAGCAGGCGCTGAAAAAATCAAAACCATTGGCGATGCCTATATGGCCATTGCCGGCGCTCCCGCCGGCTGCACGGATCATGCCGGCCGGATGGCTCGATTAGCGCAAACGTTCATGCAGGAAATCGGCGCCATCAGAGCAGAAACCGGCATCCCTCTGGATTTGCGCATCGGTCTGCATTCCGGCCCGGTGATTGCCGGTGTGATTGGCAGGTTACGTTTTACCTATGACGTCTGGGGCGACACCGTCAACACCGCCAGCCGAATGGAATCTCACGGCACACCGGGAAAAATTCACATCTCTTCTGCGACCAGAGCCTTGCTGGAGGACAATTTTCAGGTTATTGCTCGCGGCGTGACGGAAATCAAGGGCAAGGGACCGATGGAAACCTGGTGGTTGTCCTGACATCGCCGTCACTGAAAAAGCATCCCGGCGTCAGGGCGATGCCTGCGCCGATACACCGATAAATCGCCGACCAAGATGGAACTGCGGTTCTGAGCGCTTGTCCTTTTCCATGCCCTCCTCTTTTTCCCATGCCAGAATACGCTGGCCAACCTTGCGAAACAGCGCTTTCGGATTATTCAGAGCCAGCTCCGCTTCAAGGTAAACCGCCTTGGTAAACCAAGTCATTTCTGACGCATCGCCACAACCAAAGGAGGTACGGTCACGATGTGCAGATGCCAGAATCATGTTGGTATCGGTTGCCAGGGCATCGAGCCAGTGACCGGAGTAGCACGCCGTTACGATCAGAACCTGATGGGGAATATGCACCTGCTCCAGTAGCATCCGGTAATCTGCAGGTTGCAGCTCGGGCAGCAAGATACCGGGCTGCCGAATGGTGAGCGCACCGTCCTGGCCGCCATGGCTGGCCAGATGAACAACCAGCAGATCCTCATCAGGATTCATCTGACTGGCCAGCTGCGCCAGTGCCTGCTGCAGGTTATTGCGAGTCGCCAACGGATAATCGCTATACTCACGGTCGTTCAACAGAACAACGCCACGCCCCTGTGCATCAAAGCGTTGATGCAACGCCTCCCGGGCCACAGCCACATCGCGGACAAAAACCGAATCACCTCCGTCACCACCGATCAGCAAATAATATATGTCCTGCCGCCCCGGTCTCTCCGGCATGATCGCATCCAGTGCCTGCTGCAAACGGCGGTGATCTTCCGTTAACACCTTTTCCACCACCGCAGCACGTTCTGCTGTCGGCGAAAGCTCTCCATCGGCAACAAACTGGCCGCCGTACATGCGGCCGCTTTGTCGTACTTCATTGCCATCCTTGTCGGTGCTGACCATGACCACCTCACCACTGGGCTCGTCATACTCGAACTGGCCCTCGATGCGAGTGCCATCCGCACTGGTCAGAACACCCTTGCCGTAGTACATCCAGGCATCAAATTCCCCAATGTAGACATTACCATCCTCGTCATGGTGCTCGCCGGGGCCGGTCAGTTCTCCATCTCGGAATTCTCCGATATAGCGCCAACTCCCTGCTTCGTCGCGATACTCTCCCTGACCGTGAAACTTCCAGCCATCGAACTCGCCTTCATAGACATGTCCGGATCGGGTCAGCACGCCGCGCAGGGGATTGCCGTCTGCAAACTCCCCTTCCAGAATGTCGCCATTCGGGTAGGTATAGGCACCCTGACCATTAAACTCGCCCTTGGCAAAGGCGCCCTCATACTTGCCAAACCTGTTTTCAAGCACGCCCTCACCGGCCATCTCACCACGAACCATTTCACCTTTGTAACGCCACTTGTCGGTAATAATTTCTCCGCGGCCGTGCATCAAGCCGTCATGAAATTCGCCCCGGTATTCCGAGCCATCGGCATAGATCAGCGTGCCGTTACCCTGAAAGCGACCGTTCTCAACATCGCCGTGATAGACACTGCCGTCGGGCAACACCGCATCCGGAGGCAATAGTGTCGGCTCGCCGCAGCCAGTGAGTGCGGCAAGGGAAAGGGCAAGCAACAGAGAACGCATCATGCTGGCAACCGATTCAGGACATTGATGACGAATCATACCCGATCACACGATTCGGCCAAGCCCAAACCATCCGGCGCTGAAGACGTGGCTGATCAGGTTCCGCAGAAAGTTTTACAGACTTTCTCTGATGGCTGCGGCGGCCCCATCCACTGCGCATCTTCATCCGTGACCAGAAACGGACTGGACAGAATCCGGTTCAATCGCTGGAAGTCGGAAAAGTCTTGCCCCTCGCTGGCGGCCTGAATGGCCTGCTCGATACGGTGATTGCGCGGAATCACCGCCGGATTGATGCCCCGTAGACCGGCAGCGATCTGTTCTGGCGTCTGCTGCTCTAGTTCAAGGCGCTGACTCCAGCGCGCCGCCCAGCCCTGCCACGCAGAAGCGCCGTGAAACAATGCCAGAGTCTGTACCGCCTGCTGTGGCGCCAGCACGGCATCCTGCAAACTGCGAAACAGCAGGGTAAAGTCCACCGAGTGCTGCGCCATCAAGTCGAGTAAATCCTCTATCAGCTGCCGATCATCAGATTGCACCGCTCTAAGCCCCAGCTTGGCCCGGAAGCAACGCAGCCAGGCCGCATCGTAAATCCCGACAAAATCCCGAATCACGGCGGTGGCCTGCTCGACCGCCTGATCCTGATCGGCGGCAATTAGCGGCAACAGGGTTTCGGCGAATCTGGCCATATTCCATTGCCCGACCGCCGGCTGCATCTGGTACGCGTAGCGGCCGCCGGCGTCGATGGAGCTGAACACGGTCTCAGGATGGAAGCTGTCCATAAAAGCACAGGGGCCGTAATCAATGGTCTCACCACTGACCAGCACGTTATCGGTATTCATGACGCCATGGATAAAGCCAAGGCTCATCCAGTGGGCAATCAACTCGGCCTGCTTCTGTACAACCTGCTGCAACAGGGCAAGATACGGCTGAGCATGGCCCGATATGCCCGCGAAATGGCGCTCGATCACATGGTCCGCCAGCGCCTTCAGCGAATCGATGTCGCGCTGGCTGGCAAAGAACTGAAAAGTGCCAACGCGAATATGGCTGGCCGCCACCCGCGTCAAGATCGCGCCCGGCAAGGGCTTGTCGCGGTAGACGCGCTCCCCGGTTGTGACCGCTGCCAACGCCCGGGTGGTGGCTACGCCCAGCGCATGCATGGCCTCGCTGACCAGATACTCGCGCAGCACCGGACCCAGTGGCGAGCGACCATCCCCTCCGCGCGAGAAGGGTGTACGGCCTGCACCCTTGAGCTGAATATCCCGGCGCTGCCCATCCGCTGTCACCACCTCACCAAGCAGCACCGCCCGCCCGTCACCCAACCGCGGGTTGAACCCTCCGAACTGATGGCCGGCATAGGCAGTAGCAATGGGCCGGGACCCTGCCAATAACTGGTTTCCGGAAAAAATCTGCGCCAGCAGCTCCGCATCATCAGCATCACCCTGATAACCAAGCTGCGCTGCCAACGCATGGTTGAACCGGATTAGTGCCGGCGCCGCCACCGGGGTGGGCTCGCAGGTACGGAAAAAGACCTCAGGCAAACGTGCATAGCTGTTATCGAACAGAAAACCCGTCATTGAAACCTCATATCAGCCAAGCCGCAGGCGGCCGACCTGACTACAGTTGGGCCATGATATCACCGAGGCCTGCGGGCGCCGAGAAAGTAAAATATCTGCACGATATAAATACAAACCGGGCGCTGTCGCTGCCTGTCAATTCTCGGCCGTCGGCCAACTGATACCGCTCATGCCGCCCTTTGCAGCAGCGATACTCTCATACCTAAAACTGATATCACATTGCCGCCTTGCAGGATAATGCCAGCTGGTCGAATGTTGGCTGTGAATGTCGCGCGAAGACCGCATCAGGACATACCACGTCAGGAAATGCCAAAGGAGCCGCAGCCATGCACCGAATCATGATCGTCGATGACGAAGAGAACATCCTCAAAGCGCTTAGCCGCAGCCTGCGCCGGGAACCCGATTGGGAAATTGAATGCTACAGCAGTGCAGAAGATGCCCTGCGCCGCGCCCGCTCCTGCATCTTTGATGCCGTCATATCCGATTGCAACATGCCAGGCTGTAACGGCATCGACTTCCTCGCCGAGCTGAGGGATATCCAGCCCGATGCGTGTCGAATTCTAATGACCGGCATGGTCAATATCGACACCCTGATGCAGGCCATTAATCAGGCGGGCGCCTTCCGGTTTTTTGCCAAGCCGTGGGATGACGAGGCATTGATGGCCGGCATTCGCGAGGGTCTTCGCTACCGGGATATGCTGGTAGAAAATCGCATGCTTGCTGAGAAAATACGCGATCAACAGGCTGAGCTTGAGCAATACCGGATGCAGCGCCGTGTCTCCATGTCTCACTGAACTTCACGGGTAATTCAATGGAGTACATCAGCCAGCTTATCTCTCCACTAATCAATGCCGAGGGTGGAGGAATATATCTGTTCGTCTCGATCATCGTCATGCTGGTGGTCATTTTTTTCCTGTACAAAACCTATCGGGCATCAATTAGCGTGGAGGCAAGGCTGGCGGAGTTCGCATCGCTTACCAGCAGCGCATTCGCAGGCAGACTAAACCTGATTGAAGCCAGCGCTGAAGCCTATCATCTCAACCGTCATGCCCTCGGTCCACTGGCGCGGATCATTGACGAATACTGCGTCATCACCACCGATGGGGACGGCATAATCACTTACTGTAATGACCGTTTTACCGCTCTGTCTGGCACCAGCCAGAAAGCATTGGTGGGTAAGCCGGGCAGCTTTGAGCACCAGATTGCAGACATCCACCATTCCTGGAATGCCACCCGCTCGCAGCTCTCTCCTGACAAGGTATGGCATGGCGAGTTATGTCTTTCACTGAAATCCGGAGTGCGCTGGCTCGACTGTTTCGCCTTCCCGCTCGGGTTCATTACCACGGGAGAAAATGGCTATATCTATTTCGGCACAGATATAACCGGGGTCAAGAAACAGAATCAACATCTGATAAATGAAGTCCGAAAGAAAGATGAAGCCATTAGCAAGATGGAGGGCATGCTTCTCAACTCGGAAAAAATGGCTTCACTGGGGGTCATATCCGCTGGAATAGCCCATGAGATCAATAACCCGATCGCCTTTGTCATGGCCAACATTCGCCAGATTCATAACTACGGAACCAGTATGCGAGCGGTCATCATGGACCTCGCCCGCCGCATTCCGGATGACAAGATGGAGAAAATTCTTAATAGCCTTGCGGAAAGCCCCATCACACTCAAGCATCTCAGCGAGATAATCGATGACTTCCCCTCTCTTATGGAGGAAACATTCGACGGAATTGATCGGGTGCAGAAAATCATCACCGACCTGAAATGCTTTTCCAATGAACGACCAGACAACTTTACCGAAGTCGATATCAGCAAGTGCATCGACCTTTCACTTAATCTGGCCCGGCACGAAACCAGAGGCAAGATCCGCATATCCAGAAACCATGAGGGCGGCACCCCGGCATTGCAAGGCTCAGAAACCCAGCTATCACAGGTATTCCTGAACCTGATCGTCAATGCCTCCCAGGCCATGCCTGAGGGTGGCGACATCAACATTCATACGCTCTGTGATCAGGATCAGTGCATTATCCGGGTTGAAGATACCGGGCTCGGTATCAGCGAGGAAGTACAGGAAAACATCTTCGAACCGTTCTTTACCACCAAGGCTGTCGGCGAAGGAACAGGCCTGGGACTTGCAATCTCTCAAGACATCATTCGCCGTCATGGCGGTGAAATCAGTGTGCAGAGCCAGCCAGGCCAGGGCACCACCTTCACCATCTCTCTGCCGCTTGGCAAGGCATCACGATCACATGCAGCCTGACATTCTCTACTCAATGACATTCCAGAATGGACGGCGCGAAGAAATCGC
Source organism: Alcanivoracaceae bacterium (assembly GCA_023146255.1). Taxonomy (GTDB): domain Bacteria; phylum Pseudomonadota; class Gammaproteobacteria; order Pseudomonadales; family Alcanivoracaceae; genus PGZG01. The sequence continues at coordinate 16,462 of JAGLCJ010000005.1, read as the reverse complement.
CATCATGCTGGATGCGGAGAATGGGGAGATCTTGATAGATGATGACTTCATTCCACCGGCGTGGGCTCTGCTTGGGCATCAACAATGCAGCCACTGCCCGCTGCATGCAGATGAAGTCACGTACTGCCCGATAGCCCGCAATCTTGCCTACCTGTTCTCGGGACGGAATACCGGCACTTCCCACGACAAGGTATTTCTTCGGGTTCAGGTCGGTCAGCGTGGTTATGTTTTTGACGAAACCACAACTCAGCGGGCCCTGAGTTCGCTGTTCGGGCTGGTCTGTGCACTCAGCCCCTGTCCGCACACCCTGCCCCTGCGACCCATGGGCGTCTTCCATCTGCCACTGGCAACGGATGTCGAAACGCTGGTACGGATATCATCACTGTTCCTGCTGCGCAGCTACCTCACCCATCAGGACAGGCCGGCCGACCCGGTGGACCTCAGTGACATGGAGCTCACCTACCGCAATCTCGGCAAACTGAATCAGGGCATGGCGGCAAGACTACGCAGTGCCTCTTCTTCAGATGCCGCTGTCAACGCCATCACCCTTCTGGATGTGCTGGTCAAAGATGTTCGTTTCGAACTGGACAGCCAGCTCACACTGCTGAAACAACTGATGCGGGTGCAGTAACCCGCGGATTATCGCGCCAGATGACGAAGGTAATGTACCAGCTGCCATATCTGCGTATCACGTAACTGCGGGTGGCCCGGCATGGACGTATCCGGTGAGCCATAACGAACAATCCAGAACAGCTGGCCATCAGCAATATCATTGATAGTTCTGGCACATGTAAAGTTACGTGGCGGTGGATCGAAGCTGTCAGCCAGCGGGCCACGACCATCACCCTTGCTGCCATGACAGATGGCACATCCCTGCCCCTCTGCCTTGCCCAGATATATTTTTTTTGCTTCACGCAGTACGGCACGATTCAGCGGAACAGGATTTTCCATTTTCAGAAAATCCTCCGGCGCGGCGCCCGTGAAGCGAGGTTGCGGGCACTGTGGGTCAGCCATGGCCAGCTGCCAGCTGCCGATCAGCACAAACAGCAATAGAATCCGACCAATGCTCATAATCACCCCGCTATTCCCATCCACTACAACCTCTTCAAGGTAACTCTGGCGTGAATGTGGATATTGATGTCAGTCAAGAGCAATCGTCTGATTAAAAAAAGGCCACCAGAAGGTGGCCACAGGGACGGAGAATCAGCACAGCATCAGACAGAGCCCTCCAGCAAACCCAGATCCGCCCGACGCAATGTCATGGCCGCGGTATTGCTGGCAATAACTTCAGAGACAACCAGCGCCAACACCATCAGCAGCTGCAATGCCGCTGCCAGCAGTGGCATGACCGCGAGTTCCGGATGTACCAGTGTCACCGTGACAACCAGGTTAGCTGCGGCCAGCACGCTCATGGCGGCGCCATAACGCTCAATGCTCAGTGCCAGTAAGAGAATCGCCAGGCCAAGGATGCCGATACCCGGTGCCAGATCGGCACCAATGCCCATGGCGATCAAGCCGGCATGGATCAGGGCATATACAGCGGCACCGGCCAGTGCCCGGCGAATAGGTGTGGTTCGATGATTCAGGCCGGCATCCGGGCGAGGGGCAACCACCAGCTGAGCTGCCGGACGAGCCACAGGAGCCTCTTCAACATACTGTGAGGGAAACAGCGTCATGGTATTCATGGTCCACCTCCAATCGTTCCTTGCAGGGCTGCCAGTTGTGGCAGGACGAGTCCAGATTAGGCCTTGACAGGAGAGCGGGTAAGTGGCGTTATTGACATTGTTATTGCCATTTCAGCCACATAGAAGGTGCGGAAAATGCCAAATGTGACCGTTTTCGCCGTTGATGACATTCTGGCCACGGGCGTCACCGGGCCACTGGAAGCCTTTAATATCGCCAATATTCAGGCAGATATCCTCGGCTTGCCGCCACACCAGCGGTTCAGCTGGACGGTGGTGTCGGTGGATGGCAAGCCGGTACGCAGCTCCGCCGGCTTCATGCTGCCGGTGGAAGGCAACTACCAACTGGCCAGAGAGGCAGAAATCATCATCATCCCCGGCTTCAATCACCGCAACGGCCGGGATGTCAGCAATTTCGTCTCGAACATGCCGGACGGTTATCTCGGCTGGCTGAAAGCAAGACATGCAGATGGCAAGGTGCTGTGCGGAATTTGTAGCGGCGCATTTGTGCTGGCAGAAGCGGGATTGCTTGATGGCCACGTTGCCACCACCAGCTGGTGGCTGACGAAAACCTTTCGCCGTCGCTACCCGGCCGTGGATCTGCATCCCCGTGAGGTGGTAACGGAAGACGCCAATCTGATTTGTGGTGGCTCGGCATCATCATGGATGCACGTCTGTCTGGTGTTAATTCGTCGCTACATCAGCCATGAAGTGGCCAACGCCTGTGCGGCGATCATGCTGGTTGATCCGCAACAGGCCAGTCAGGCGCCCTACCTGCGTGCCGAACATCTGACCTCTGGCCGGGATGATGCGATTGAACGCGCCATTCATTTCATGCGCGAACAGGTCAGTCATGACATCAGCATTGCCGATCTGGCCAACCTTGCGGCGATGAGCGAGCGCACCTTCGTTCGCCGCTTCCGTGACGTCACCGGCATGCCGCCAGGACATTATCTTCAGAAGATGCGTATTGACCTTGCCAAGCAGCAGCTTGCTCAAACTGACCTTTCGCTGGAGAAGATCATGACCAATGTCGGCTACAACGACGTCAGTTCATTCCGCAGATTGTTCAAGAAGGAGGTGGATGCGTCCCCGAAACAGTATCGGGAACGCTTTGGCAGAATCAATCACGGCTGATCACGCAGTGTGAGCCTTGGCCGCCTGTTCAAACTGCTTTGCTGACAGCTGCCATTCCTCACCTTTGTAATAGGCCTCTACCCGGGGATTCATCACCCGGAACCAGAGCGGCGGAAACAGTGCCAGCACATACATGCCGGCGTAGCCGGTTGGCAACTGTGGCGATTCATCATAGTGGCGCAGAACCTGATAACGACGATTCGGAAAAGCATGATGATCGGAATGACGCTGCAGGTGGAACAGCCCCATATTGGTTAACAGGTAATTGCTGTTCCAGGAGTGAGCGGGCGTGGTGCGCTCGTACTTGCCATTCTCAAGCAGACGCCGATGCAGGCCGTAATGCTCGACGTAGTTGATGATCTCCAGGGTGGTAAAACTCATCCAGCTGACGCCAAGATAGAACACCAGACCCAGCCAGCCGAATGCCACGGTAAAAGCCAGCATCAGCAAAACACTGATGGCATTCCACCAGATCAGCTCATTGCGCCAGTGCCATGCCGGCAATCCCTTGCGTCGCAGCCGTTCGGATTCCAGCTTCCAGGCATTAAGGAAATTGTGTTTGTAGGCATGCGGCAGAAACTGATACAGGCTTTGACCATAACGCGATGACGAGGCATCTTCCGGGGTCGATACAGTGACATGGTGACCACGAACATGTTCCACCTTGAATCCGGCGTAGCAAACCGAGGCGTACAGCAAGCCACCGCCCCAGTTTTCAATTTTGTTGCGCTTGTGGATCAGTTCATGGCCAACGTTGATCGCCAGAATGGCGCTGACAATGCCGCACGACAGAATCCAGCCTATCTGGCCCAGCAGACTGAACTGTTGTTGCGCCTCAACAAACACCCAGGCGCCAAACGCCAGCACCACAAACTGCACCGGCACTACCATCACCGTCAGCAGTGAGTACCACCACTGCTTTGACATACGCTCGACCTGTTCATCGCTGGGGTTAGCCGGGTCCTGACCAAGCAGGTGATCAACAATCGGCAGAGCGACAAAGATCAGGAATAGTGGCCACCAGGCATAGAGGTTGTACTGGCCGCTTTCCTGCATGTTCTGCCAGGCGTTGTACGGCAGCCAGGCCACCAGAAACACCAGCAGATACAATACGGACTTCAGGGCAATCATCAGGTTCGGGGGCAAGCGGGCAAACATCATCGGGCTCCAGAGCAGCTGCAATGCCATGACTGTGCCGCAAACGGTACTGCCGGCGCAGGTCCGGGCCCGACAGCAATCTGTCATTTTCAGACAGGCGGTTTTAAGGTAGCGTGTCGCCATGACTATTGCCGCCCCCCTCACCGCCAGCCGTTACCTCGCCGGAGTCCAGCAAATGCTGGCAGAACAGGGCGTGGCCGCGGGCGCCTTGCTGGACGGCACCGGTATCACCCAGGCGGTGCTTGATGATGTTGGCGGCTTCGTCAGCGCCGATGATCAGGACCGCTTTCTCGCCAACGCCATCCGCCTGAGCGGCGACCCGATGCCGGGTCTTCGACTCGGCCGACGGCTTAACATCAGTGCCCATGGCAGTGCCGGCTTCGCCGGCCTGACTGCGGCCAACGCTCGTGCCGCACTGCAAGTGGCAGTGCGCTATTTCCCGCTGATTACCGAACTGGTCAGTCTGCAACTGGAGGAAGGCGCCACGGTGGCCTGCGTCCATGTGCAGCCACTGCCGGATCTCAGCGAACGCTGTGAACAGTTTGTTATCCAGACCCTGTTCAGCAGCATTGCCCTGATGGCGGGCTTTCTGCTCGGCCCGAAAGCCGGCGGCCTGCAACTGGATCTGCCCGGCGACGAAGATCAGGCCCTGCTGGACGGCCTGACAGAACTGCGAGACGGGGTGCGTTTCAATACCGGCAGATACTGTATCCAACTCCCCGGCACGGTGCTGGAAACCCCATTCGCGCTGGCCGATGCCCGCGCACATCAACTTGCCATACAGCGTTGCGAGCGTGAGCTGACGCAGCTGCGTGACAGGACCAGCTTTGCCGAGCGCCTTTATCAGCAGCTCCTGCAGACTGATGACAGCATGCCAACGCTCGAACAACTGGCAACACAACTGCAGCTGTCATCCCGAACCCTGCATCGACGCCTTGAGGGCGAAGGCAGACGTTTCCGCGACCTGCTCAATCAGGCACGCATGACCAAGGCCGAACAACTGCTGCAAAGGGGCTGGTCGATAACTGACATTGCCCATGCGCTGGGTTATGGTGACTCCGCCAATTTCACCCGCGCGTTCCGCCGTCACCATGGCGTGCCGCCCAGCCGTTTTCACACGGATCCAGGCAATTGACGGAACTGTTACGTTTTGACAGGCTCCAACCTGCCATCAACCCCCTGCCCGGAGTCAGAATGCTTTCCCGGACGTTACTGCTTGCCGCAGTGCTCTCCCCCGCTCTAGTTCTTGCTGACGAACCAGCATCGAATCCGCCGGAATTTGCTGAATGCGTGGTACGCCTGAAAGATACGGCATCAGAACGCGGCATCAGCGCTGCTGTGATCGAACGTGATCTGGCCAGCGTGAACTATGTTGCCCGGGTCATTGAACTTGATCGCAAGCAACCGGAGTTCAGTGAAAGTTTCGCCACCTATTTCGAGCGAAGGGTGACGGAGGACCGAATCGTGCGTGGCCGCGCCCTGCTGAAAGAACACCAGCAGCTGCTGAACCGGATCAGTCGGGAATTTGGCGTGCCGGCACAGTATCTGGTCGCGTTCTGGGGCCTTGAGACCAACTTTGGCGGCTTCTTTGGCAAAATGCCGATTCTTGATTCGCTTGCCACTCTGGCCTGCGACCCGCGCCGCAGCGACTACTTTACTGGCGAGCTGATCAACGCCCTGAAGATCATTGATGAAGGCTCTATCACCGCGGAAAAAATGCAGGGATCCTGGGCCGGCGCGATGGGCCACACCCAGTTCATGCCTTCAGTTTTCCTCCGTTATGCGATTGACTATGACGGTGATGGCAAACGCGATCTGTGGGGTAGCCTGCCGGATGCGCTCGCTTCGGCAGCCAATTTCCTCCGTGGTATCGGTTGGCAGAAGGAGCAACGCTGGGGCCGTGAAGTCAGCCTGCCGAAAAACTTTCCATTTGAAAAAGCCGGACTGGCGAACAGCTTGCCACTGCAACAGTGGCAGTCACTGGGCGTACGCCAGACCAGCGGAGCGAAACTGCCTGATGCGGACATGACGGCGGCCTTGCTGGTGCCCACCGGACACCAAGGGCCGGCGTTTCTGGTCTATGACAATTTTCATGTGATCATGCGCTGGAATCGGGCCGAAGCCTACGCGCTGGCAGTGGGGCATCTGGCCGACCGCATCAACGGCGCTGGCTCACTGAAGCGGCAGCCGGTGCAGGCTCCACGACTGAGCCGCGATCAGGTCATGACCCTGCAAACCGCGCTGAATGACAGGGGCTTTACCGCCGGCGAACCGGATGGCGTACTGGGCCCGGGCACCCGCGCTGCCATCAGCCGTTACCAGAAGTCCCGACAACAGGTGGCGGATGGCTTTGTCAGCAAAACGATTCTCACCGAACTGGGTGTGCTCGGCGATGATTAAGTGGCGGCCAGTCAGCAGCCTGTCATGCCGGGCCGTGCTAGCCAGCCTGATACTGCTGGCCATGCCCGCCATCGGCCGCGATCTGGTGATCGCCACTTCCTCATCCATCCCGCCTTACGTCATTACCGACCAGCATCGCGGTATTGTTGTCGAGATACTGCAGGAAGCGCTGCTGCCACGCGGCCATCAGATTGAATTTGTTTACGCGCCGAACCGGCGTGTCGAACACATGATTGAGGAACGAAAGGTCGATGGCGTTTACAACCTGGCCGCCGACAGTCTGCAGAATGTTTTTTACAGTGATGCGGTGATTGACTATCACAACGTCGCCATCACACTGCAGGACTTCCCTCGTGAAATCGACTCTCTTGCTGCCCTCAATGATCTGCGCGTGGTGGTATTCCAGAATGCGCCCAAATTCCTTGGCCCGGAATTCGCGACGCTGATCAGTGATGGCCACGATTTCCCCGAAGTCAGCAATCAGCGCTCTCAGGTCCTGATGCTGTTCCGCGGTCGAGCCGACGTTATTATCATGGAACAGCGAATTTTCGAGTATTTCCACAACCAGTTACGTAGCAACGGCGAGATCGGCGGCAACTACCGGATTCACAACCTGTTCCCGCCCGCCCCGCGCTACGCTGCGTTTATCGACAAGGATATTCGCGATCATTTCAATGCCGGCCTGCGCGCCATGAAAGCAAGCGGCCGGCTGCAGGCAATTATTGATCGTTATCTGGGCATGCCCTCAGAGTCGGAATAGCCAGCGCATAAAGCAGGCAACGCCAATACCCCAGGCACCATTTACCAGCAGCCCGCCGATTACGGTGGTGCTGTTCACGTCCAGCCCCTTGAGCGGAAACACCACCAGCATGGCCACGGCTGTGGGGCCAATAGCACCGGCGACCAACGCTGCCGACCATTGCCTGACACCGCTCCAGCGACGAATCAGCCACCACACCGGCAGGCCCCAGACACCACCCCAGAACGCCAGCGAGATCACCTTCGGCACGCCCATCGGCGGCACCGGACTCATGTTCCAGGGGGCGGCGGGGATTGCTCCGGCTAACCAGAACAGCGCGACCACACCCTGATGAAACAGCAGTGTTGCCAGAAACCCGGCAAGAAACGCTTTGACCCAGACCATAATGTTGCTCCTGTTAATTGTGCCGATCATTCAAAGCCAGCCTTCCGGTGCCATGCGAGCGCTGAACCAGGCCATCAGCCGGCGCCATAATGAGCCTTGCTCGATCCGCCTGACCTGCAGGCCTCTTGGCCCCTGAAACTGCCACTGCACCCGCTTTTTCTCACTCAACTGCAAACGGTAGCTTATCTCGGGCAGCATGGCCTGCTCCGCCAGCTGGGCCAGCTGGGCCGCCAGCAAAGGGCTGTCCATCAGAACACCAATCTCGGTGTTCCAGAATGCCGAACGCGGATCCATGTTGAAGCTGCCGACAAAGGCACTGTCATCATCAAAGATAATGGTTTTCGAATGCAGGCTGACTTTGCCGCGCCACGGCCATCGCCACCGCCAGCGTCCCGCGGCGTTGGGTGTGGCGCGCATTTCATGAAGTTCCACGCCCGCCTCCAGCAAGGCTTGCCGATACAGCGTGTAGCCACCGTGAACCAGCGGCAGATCGGTGGCCGCCAATGAGTTGGTCAGCACCCGGACTCGCACGCCACGGGCAGTAAGGTCACTGAGCAACTCCATGCCCAACTCACCGGGGACAAAATAGGCACTGACCAGCGTCAACTGCTTCTTTACCGCCTTGACCCGTTCGATCAGTGGCGCAAACACCAGCTCTTCCACCGCCGGAGGATCGGGTGTGCCAATTTTTTCCGGGCTGTCTACCAGCAGGCTCGCTTGCAACTGCTGCATGCTCTCGAGCAAGCGCTGGCCACAGCCGTCCTTCTGCCACTGGCGCAGTGACGACACATAGTCTTCGCGTTCGCGCATGGCGGTTTTCAACCGGTCTCTAACCCGCAGCCGCCACAACCGATGCTCCTCGATACTTGGCACAAATAAACGGAACCGGGAAATCGGCTGAACGAACGGGCTATTCCAGTAGAGCTCGAAACTTGCCTGCATCTGGTCTACCAGCGGACCACGCACCAGCAGGTCAAGATCACTGAAATTCATCTCACTGGAGGCGCCATAATATTCATCGCCCAGATTGCGGCCGCCGGTAATCGCCAGCGCGCCATCGGCAATCCAGAGCTTGTTATGCATACGCCGATGCAACCGCTGGATCCGGGCAACAAAGACCACAAACCGGGTAAACGCCAGACGTCGGCCGGACTCCAGCGGGTTGAACAGGCGCACCTCGACATTGTCATGACAGGAGAGCGCGGCAATACGGGCGTCCTGTCCGTAGCTGGTCATATCATCCAGCAACATACGAACCCTGACTCCGCGATCGGCCGCATCCAGTATTGACTGGATCAGCATCCGCGTGGTCAGACCGTCGTGCAGGATGTAGTACTGGATATCCAGACTGCGCTGTGCGCCCTCGGCCAGATGGGTACGCATGCCGAGGGCATCCATGCTGCCCTCCAGCAACCGCACTTCACTGCTCACCGCCTGCAATGCCCCACCCATCCACACCGCCTTGTAAAATTGGCTCAGCCACTCCTGCTGGCCGATTGTGCCGCATGCTATGCTTCGCGGCCATTCCATTCCCGACGCCGAGCCGCTGCCGTGCCGCTGTCCAAGGCTAGTCAATCCGACCTGTTACTGGTACTGGTTACCATTCTGTCCGCGCTGAGCTGGATTTTTTCCCGCGAAGCGGTACAGCTGATGCCGCCGCTACTGTTCATGTGCCTGCGTTTTCTGCTGGCTGGTTCATTGCTGGCAGTACTCGGCCGTCGACAACTGTCGCGGATCAATGCTGATCAGGCCTGGCGGGCCATTCGTGTCGGTCTGGTATTCGGTTTTGCCATGTGTTTCTGGGTGCTGGGTCTGACCCATGCCAGCCACGTTGGCGAAGGTGCCTTTCTGACCATTCTCGGTGTGCTGATGGTGCCGGTGATTGGCCGTTTGCTGTTTGCCGAAACGCCGCCGGTCAGCACCTGGATCGCCATTCCGGTTGCCCTGATCGGGCTTGCGCTGCTGGCGCTGAAGGAAGGCTTTCGTCCGGAGACGGGGCAGATCTTTTTTTTCATCTCCGCATTCGGTTTTGCCTTTTACTACGCCCTGAATACCCGCGCTGCCAACGTCAGTTCGTCACGCAGCAAGTCTGGCGAACTGTTGCAGAAACAGGGCGTGCCACCGCTGGCCCTGACCACCCTGATGGTGCTGACCGTCTCTGTGGTAACCGGGCTGGCGTCACTGGTCATGGAACCATGGCAGTCCAGCTTCGAAAATTTCGATCCGATGCTGACGGTCTGGATTGGTGCCAGCGCCATTATCGGCACCTCGGCCCGGTTCTTTCTCCAGACCTGGGCACAGAGCCTTTCCAGCACCAGTCATGGCGTGGTGATCATGATTGTCGAGCCGGTCTGGGTGGCGCTGCTGGCGGCGCTCTGGTTTGGTGAAACCATGGCGCCGATGCAGCTGGCAGGCTGCCTGCTGATTTTCACTGCACTGCTGGTGAATCGCTGGAACGCGGTGAGAAAAGTTCTGAAATCCGTGCTGTAGGAGCGGCCGATCGGCCGCGATTGTTTTCGGGATATCGCCGTCGGTCGACGGCTCTACAGGCTGGATCTCTGTTTTCGTGCGGCAAGTACCGCGGGAGAATTATCCGGCTTCTGCCAACCCGTCAGCTGCTGCTCGATCAGTGCCTGCAGCGCGTAAATATGGGATGGCAGTGCATTCAGCGCCGGAATGTAGTGGTACTGCTCACCACCCGCCGCCATAAAGTAACCACGATTCTCGACGTCGATCTCCTCGATCGTCTCCAGACAGTCTGAAGAAAATCCCGGACACAAAACCTGCACATGCCGGACGCCCTGCCCCGGCAACGCCTTCAGGGTTTCATCGGTATAGGGCTTGAGCCACTGCTCCCGGCCAAAACGGGACTGGAAGGTGGTGAGATACTGATCACGGGACAGGCCAAGACGCTCAGCGAGCAGCCGTGAAGTTTTGTGGCATTCACAGTGATAGGGATCACCGTTATCGAGATAACGTTGCGGCACACCGTGATAGGACAGCACCAGCTTGTCCGGGCGCCCATGTTGCTGCCATTGCTGCTCGACCTGCCCTGCCAGCGCCTCGATGTAGGCGGGAAAATCATGGTAATGACTGACAAAACGCAAATCCGGCAGCCAGCGCCGGCGGCTGAAATCTGCCGCCAAGGCATCAAAAGTGGAGGCGGTCGTTGCGGCGGAATACTGCGGGTAAAGCGGCAACACCAGCAACTGACGCACACCCTGCTGCTGCATTGATTCAAGCACGCTGCTAATCGACGGCTGGCCATAGCGCATCGCGCACTCGACAACCAGATCGTCCCCCCAGACCGGCTTCAGTGCCGCCCGCAGGGCGTCGCGCTGGGCCAGAGTGTGCACCATCAGCGGTGAGCCGGCATCGGTCCAGACACTCTGGTAGGCATGGGCCGAACGGCGCGGACGCACACGCAGAATAATGCCGTGGAGAATCAGGAACCAGAGCAGTCGCGGCACTTCCACCACCCGGGGATCGGCAAGAAACTCGGCCAGATAACGGCGTAATGCCGGCGTGGTTGGCGCCTCGGGAGTCCCCAGATTGGTAATCAGCACCCCGATCCGGGCTGCTTGATCATGGCGAAAGCCGGGTTGTCCCTGATACTGCATAACCTGTCTCCAAGCGATCACCGCGTTTTCCTGAATGGCCAAGGCCGAGTATAGCCTCAGCCGGTCAAGGTCGTGTCATCAGGGCGACAGCGACGGCATCGTATCCGGGCGCACCGGCGAGATAAACTCGCAGCCCTGAAACTCCTCGATGTCACCGCCCACCACCAGACAGTTCCAGTACACTGTCTCGTCATCGTCAAACCACTGTGGATTCATCCGCACCGCCCGGCGACGGAAGTCCCCGTATTCCGGCATCTCCACCAGCAGCTCCCCGGAAACCTGATCAAAGCGCCATACCACGCCCTCAAGCAACTCGGTCAGCTCGCTTTGCTCCGCAGCCGGGAAAGCCTTGTTCTCACTGTAATGCTCACTGAGGTACCAGGCCGCGCCGTCCACCGCCGCGACCAGGGTGGCAAGTCGGTCATACTCGTTGTACCAGCCCTCGCGCTCGCTGATTTCATCTTCAGCACCGGTCTGTTGTTGGGCATCCTGCGGTCGCAATGACAACAGCAGCATCTGCATGTCTTCCACCGACATGGGGCGATCGTTGAGGCTCAATTGCCCCTGCAGGACAGCGAAGTCCAGGCGCCAGCGATCGCCATCACGGCGAATAATGCCGGCCTCCTCCAGTGGCAATAACTGAGGCTGCAGCGGCGGCGGCAACAACGACGCTTGCCAGTCCAGATTCAGACGGGTGTCATTGATCCGGAGCATCTGTTCTGCGGGCAACGTCATCAGTGTTGCAGTATCGGAAACATTTTCCAGACCGCCGATATAGGTTGTATCCAGTCTCGCCGACAACAGCGGGGCGTTATCTTCAAAAAGCGCTTCGACAACGAGCCGGCTCTTGCCGCTTTGCAATAACTTGCCGGTTACCAGCACTGCCACTTCGGCCATGGCGGTCTCCATCCTGGTGCTGGCGGCAGCCAGTTCGGCCGGGGCGGGCGTGCTACCCTCCAATGCCATGCTCATGCTGTTTTCCATCTGCTGATTGATCTCGTCGATCAACTCATACAGACGTAACATGGCAGCACTGTCCAGGCCATCCACGGTAATGCCCAGATAACCCTTGTTGGCAGGAAACCCGGCAACAGCAAGATTCTCCAGCCAGATGCGTGCATCACTGAACAGCAAACCATTGTTATCGCGACTGCGGCCCTGAATGTACAGATCACCACTGATGCTGATGGTCGGTGACACGACCGCAAGCCCGGTCATCGATGTCATGCTTTCATATAGCGGCATGGTTCCGGCAAGCATCCCGGACGGTGTCAGCGTCGATTCCAGTGTCGCCAGATCAAAACGGCTTTCCACGGCGTCCAGCATCAGGCCACGAGCGCGCAACGTACTGTACTGCAGAACCAGATCGCGACTGACGTCCATGTCGAGACGCAGCTCGTCCAGCTGGGCGTTGCCCATCGGCGATTCGACCTTGACCGGCGGCATCGACAGCGTGCCGAGCGTACGTCCTTCCAGCGTGACATAGCCATTCAGCTGCAATGGCGGCTTGCCGGCAAAGAACCCGGAAATCACCGAAGCAAGTTCCTGCGGATAAACGGAGAGATCCAGCTCACTGTGCAATGCCGCCAGCCCGATGCGCACCTCGCCATCGGTGATCAATAGCGGACCATGGCCCAGCTCGTTGCGGAAGCAGATATCCAGCGGCGGGCTGGTCGGATCATCCGCCGGCATGGCCAGACAGCTGCGGTAGGAAGATCCGAGCAGGCCACGCTGGTAATCATCAATCCGCATCAGCATGCGGTAACGGGCCAACTGGCTATTGCCCTGCTCCAGCTGTTCTCGGGTCAGGGTTTCGATATCAGCGCCGATTTTCCAGGCTGTCCCCAGCCAGGCCATCACAACCAGACCTGACACTGCCAGCAATGCCCACCACACTCTCATGCCCACCCCCCGAATCAGAAAAATCAGCGCGGGAATATAACAGCTGCGGCGGCAAAATCCTGCTGACAGCGACGCATAAAAAAGGGCGACCGAAGTCGCCCCTGAGGAAAACCAGAAATCCTGCCGTTATTTGCCTGCCTCTCTGGCCTGACTGGCACTGATAAACAGCATGTCCATAAAGCCGTCCATATACTTGCGCCCAACCTGAGCAAACTGCTCCGGCACCACATCAACGTTATAGCGAGTCACGCTGGTCGAGGAGCTGGACACGCCACCCATGGCCGACAACATCGCCAGACCCTTGGTGATGCCCGCAGCGGCCTTGTCCCCGGTGGTGGTGGCATCGCTGATCTGGCGATAGAACTGCTCACCGGCCAGCACCGGGATCTTGGTAAAGAATACTGGCGACGCATTGTTCTTCATCATGCAGTCGGTGCGGCCGCCCAGTGCTTTCCAGCACTTCAGCTCACTCGCCGGCTGCACCTTGATATCACCACTGACAGCCAGCTGCACCTTGCCACTGACCTTGGCACTGTTCTTGTTACTCAGCTGAAAGGCCTTGGTATTGCCATCCGACTGAAGCTGCGCAAAATCCACCAGCATGTTCATCTGCATGGAATCAATACCCATCTCGTTCATCATGCGGGTTTCATGCTGAATCGCGGAGCTGCCTTTGGCCTGCTTGAAAGCCTGGCCCAGCCCGGACAGGGTGCCAATGTAGCGGGGATCGAAAATGCTGCTGCCAGAGGCCGAGAAGACCTTGTAGGTGCTCTGTCCGGACTTGAACTCGTACGGGCTCTTGCGGCCGGCTTCAAGCATTTTCTGGTAGTGCTCATTGCTCGCCAGCTCGCTGCGCGATACCACCTGCAGCCCGGATGCGGCCATGCGCTTTTCGGCATCAATACAGATATCGTCCGTCATCTTCTGCATGACGGCATCATCCAGACCGGTCATGTTATAGACCACGATAACTTTTTCGTCGACGCGACTGGTGTTGCTGCTGGCCGGATCACCAAACAGCCCCGCGCCGGTGGACGCGCTGGCGCTGGACTTGTCCGCAAACATCACGTTACAGGCTGTCAGAGCAACTTTTTTGACCTTCTGCATGTTTTTTGCCGGCTTGTTACTGCCAACAAAGGTCGCGGCCTGACTGGCTGCCGTATCCGCCGGATTGAAGGTGGGCGGCGGCGGCGGCGTGGTGGCACAGCCGGCCAGCATGACAACGGCGGACACAGAGGCGGCAAGCAATGACTGTTTCATCCTGACGTGCATAGTGAACTTCTCCTTGGGCTGGGATCTGGCAGACACCGATAAGTGACTGCCTAACCCTAACGTCGCAGAGAATCAGTTCACACTCCCCGAAACAGGGGGGTCGGCACTCCATGCCCTGGGCGTCACCCCGGTCCAGCGCCGGAACGCACGGGAGAAATTCGAGACATCCTGATAGCCAAGCGAGAACGCCACCTTGCTGATATTGGCGCCCGGTCGCCGCAGCGCCTCACAGGCGCGTCGGCACAGCTCGGCATCAAGTAATTGCCGCCACTGGCAGCCTTCATCCTGCAGACGCCGCTTCAGCGTTCGTCCGGACATGTGCAACTGCTTCGCCATGGCTTCCAGGTCCGGCAGCGCCGTGGCATCCGGACAGGCGGCCAGCCAACCGGCAATCCGGTCACTGAGCCGGTTGACCTCGCGAAACAGCTGCCGGAATTCCTGCTCGCACTGTTCCCGGGCCAATGCCGCCACTGCCGGATCGGCCAACTGCGGTGCAGCTTCGAAAACCGACAGCGGCACAATCAATTCGTGATCCGCCGCCGCGTAGCGGATCGGCACCGGCAGATTTACACGCTGACGGCGATACCAGCCGGGCGGGTCACCGGGCATGGTGATCTCGGCATCCTGCAACGGCTGGCCAAGCAGCTGTTCGGCCATATGCGCCATGCCTATCAGCATCATCTCCATAATGAAGCCATGCAGATCCGCCAGATCATCGCGGGCCTCGAAGCGAATCCGTGCCCGCTCACCGTCGATACGGTGGCTCATGGCCAGAAACGGCGCCCGCAGCACCAGATAGCGGCCGGCGGCATCCATGGCCGCACCAATAGTCGGGCTGGACAGCGCCATCATGCCGAGCGGGCCGTGCAACGTGACCTTCAGGGCCGCAGCAAAGGCCGGCCCCAGTCCCTGATCGCCGGTCAGGGCAATGGCGCGCCGGGCCGCGCTGTGAGCAAGCATTACCGGGATACGGCTGTCCGGTGATAACAGGCCAGAACGGGAGATCCCCAGTTCCGCCAGCATACGGCTGTCATCATGGCCAAAGCGCCGCAGGACGTCGCATAGCAGTAGTAGATAGATGCCCGGCACACCGACCGGGGCAACCCCGGATTGCTTGTTCTGGCCCAAACTCACCAAACCATGGCCCTCCACGACGAGACGCTGGCAGCGGCCGCTGTCAGACTGCCAAGCATAGACCAAGCAGGCGCTTGGTCGGCACCCGCAGTGCCCGACCAGTCCGTCTCACCAGTCAACCGAGGAGCAAACCATGCTGCTGAACACACGTCGCAAAACCGCCGGCAAACCGGGCCATGTGCAGATCACACCGCAGCGCAAGGATTTCGGTTTCAGGGATGTGCCGCGCTACTGGTTCGACAATGACCCGGTGCTGACGCACTTTCTCAACGCCCTGTCGCTGACTTTCCCGGATGGCGAACGGCTGTTTGTTGACTCGGTGCGCGAGTTCCGCGACGTGGTCACCGACAAGGCGCGGCAGAAAGAAATCTCCGGCTTTATCGGTCAGGAAGCGATGCACTCACTTGAACACGACAGCTTTAACAAAATGCTGGCGCAACAGGGATATCGCGAGGAAGCCGAAGGCGGTCAGGCACTGGCGCAGAAGTTTATCGCCATCGGCCGCAAGCGCTTGTCGAAACTGCAACAGTTGGCTGCCACTGCCGGGCTCGAACACTTTACCGCCATTCTTGCCCACCGCCTGTTGAGCGATCCTGCTCTGCTGGAGAAGATCGATCCGAGTGTGCGCGAACTGTGGGCCTGGCACGCCATTGAAGAAACCGAACACAAGGGCGTGGCATTTGATCTTTATCAGGACGTGTCCGGCGATTACGCCATGCGGGTACGGATTTTTCTCAGCGCCACGCTGGCACTGGCCAGCTACACCAGCACTTATACCGCCGCCTTCCTGAAACACGACAAGCTGCACCGCAAACCGCTGACCATCGCCAAGGGGTTGTGGAAGCTGTTCGGGGTAAATGGCTTGCTATTGCCGATTATTCCGGAGTATTTGCAATATCTGCGCCCGGATTTTCATCCCTGGCAACATGACAACAGCGCCCTGATCAATGAATGGCGCGACGTGCTGGATCAGGCTGCTGCTGCCTGATCAATGACGGCCAATAAAAAGGGCG